>DATKVJ010000125.1:0-31435 GCA_035530135.1 Rhodocyclaceae bacterium
AAGACCTTCGCCGACCGGCTGAAGCGCGCCGCGGCGGAGTAGCCCGCCCGCCGACCGTCCCCTCACCGGGCCGCGCGGCCCGGCGCAACCGCCCGCAAGGAGGCCGTCCATGGACCTCGCGTTCACCGCAGCCGAGCTCGCCTTCCGCGACGAGGCCCGCCGCTTCTTCCGCACCGAAATCCCCGAGCGGATCCGCGCGAAACTGCGCGACGGCGAGAACCTCGGCAAGGAGGACATGGTCGCCTCCCAGCGCATCCTGAACGCGCGCGGCTGGGCGACGCCGAACTGGCCGGTGGAATGGGGCGGGCAGGACTGGTCTCCGGTGCAGGTCTATCTGTACCAGGACGAGATGCAGCAGGCCTACGTGCCCTCGCCGATCGCCTTCAACACCTCCATGGTCGGCCCCGTCATCGCCCAGTTCGGCAACGACGAGCAGAAACGCCGCTTCCTACCGCGGGCGGCGAACGCCGACGATTTCTGGTGCCAGGGATTTTCCGAGCCCGGCTCGGGCTCCGATCTCGCCTCGCTGCGCACGCGGGCGGAACGCAAGGGCGACAAATACATCGTCAACGGCCAGAAGATCTGGACCACCCTGGCGCAATACGCCGACTGGATCTTCTGCCTGGTGCGCACCGACCCTGATGTGAAGCCCCAGCGCGGCATCTCGATGCTGCTGATCGACATGAAGTCGCCCGGCGTCATCGTGCGGCCGATCATCACCCTGGACGGCGCCCACGAGGTCAACGAGGTCTGGTTCGAGGACGTCGAGGTCCCGGTCGGCAACCGCGTCGGCGAGGAAAACCGGGGCTGGACCTACGCCAAGTTCCTGCTCGGGCACGAGCGCAACAACATCGCCGGCATCGGCATCGCCAAGCGCGAACTCGCGCGCGTCAAGCGCGTCGCCGCCGCCGAGCTGAAGAACGGCCGGCCGCTGAGTGCTGACCCGCTGTTCGCGGCGAGGCTGGCCGAGGTCGAGATCGACCTGATGGCGCTAGCAATCACCAACCTGCGCGTGCTCTCGGCAGATCCGGAACAAGGGGGCGGCGCCGAGGCCTCTATCCTCAAGATCAAGGGCAGCGAGATCCAGCAGACCCTCTCCGAGCTGCTGCTGCAGGCGGCCGGCCCCTACGCCCGGCCCTTCATCGGCGACGCGCTGGAGGGCGACCTGCCGCCGGTCGGTCCCGCCCACAGCGCGGCCCTCGCCGCCGGCTACCTCAATCTGCGCAAGCTCTCGATTTTCGGCGGCGCCAACGAGATCCAGAAGAACATCATCGCCCAGAAGATTCTGGGCCTGTGAGGACGGAACATGGACTTCGGCTTCAGCGAAGAGCAAAGGCAACTCACCGACACCCTGCAGCGCTTCCTCAGGCGCGACTACGGCTTCGAGCAGAGGCGAGCCATCCTGGCCTCTCCGGCGGGCTGGAGCCGGGCCGCGTGGAGCGCGCTGGCCGAGCTCGGCGTGCTCGCGATCAACGTGCCCGAGGCTCACGGCGGCCTGGGTTACGGTCCGGTGGAGACGATGCTGGTGATGAACGCCATCGGTGCCGGCCTGGTGGTCGAGCCCTACCTCGCCAGCGCCGTGATCGCCACGACGCTGCTCGCCGAACTCGCCGACGAGTCGATCAAGGACGAGCTGCTGCCGCAGCTCGCCTCGGGCGAGGCGATCGCCGCGCTGGCGCACTTCGAGCCGGAGTCGCGCTTCGATGCCGGACGCATCGCCGCCACGGCCAGCGCCGGCGGCGACGGCTACCTGCTGTCCGGCCACAAGGCGGTGGTCGAGGGCGCTGCTGCCTCTGACTTCCTGCTGGTCTCGGCGCGCACGAGGGATCACATCGCCCTGTTCCTGCTCGGCCGCGACACGCCCGGCCTGTCCCTGCGCGACTACCCGACGGTCGACGGCCGCCGCGCCGCCGAGGTCCGGCTCGCCAACGTCTATGCGCCCGCCACCGTGCGCCTCGGGCAGGACGCCATGCCGGCCATCGCGCGCGCGCTGGACGTGGGCCTGGCGGCGCTGTGCGCCGAGGCGGTCGGCGCCATGAGCGCGCTGCAGGACGCCACCGTCGACTACCTGAAGACGCGCCAGCAGTTCGGCCAGCCGCTCGCCCGCTTCCAGGCGCTGCAGCACCGGGCTGCCGAGATGCTGCTGCATCTGGAGCAGGCCCGGTCGATCAGCTATCTCGCGACGCTGCGCTGCACCGCAGAGGACGAGCGGGAGCGGCGGCGCGCGCTCGCCGCCGCGAAGGTGGTGATCGGCCGCGCCTGCCGCTTCATCGGCCAGAACGCCGTGCAGCTCCACGGCGGCATGGGCATGAGCGACGAACTCGCGGTCAGCCACTGGTTCAAGCGGCTGACCGCGATCGAACTGGACATGGGCGATACCGATACCCACCTGCAACGTTTCATCGCAATCACCGGAGAGGGATGATCATGGGAAAACGCGCCAAGGCGGTGCTCTGCCGCGAGGTGAACCAGGGCGTTGTGGTCGAGGAGATAGCGGTCGAATCGCCCCGGCGCAGCGAGGTGATGATCAAGCTCGCCGCCTGCGGCGTCTGCCACAGCGACCTGTCCGCCACCAACGGCACCATCGCCTTCCCGACGCCGGTGGTGCTGGGCCACGAGGGCGCCGGCGTGGTCGTGGAAGTCGGCGAGGGCGTCGTCGATGTCGCCGTCGGCGATCACGTCGTCAGCTCCTTCGTCAGCATGTGCGGCAAGTGCCGCTACTGCCAGACCGGCCGGCCGCAGCTTTGCGACCAGGCGGCCAAGGCGGGCTACACGCTGCCCGACGGCACGGTGCGCACCAGCGATCTCGCCGGAGCGCCGCTCAACGTCTTTTCCGGCTGCGGCGTCATGGCCGAATACGCGACGCTGCACGTCGACAACATCGTCAAGATTCCGCAGGACATGCCCCTGGACAAGGCGGCGCTGATCAGCTGCGGCGTGATGACCGGCTTCGGCGCGGTCGCCAACACCGCGAGGCTGGAACCGGGATCGAGCGCCGTGGTGTTCGGCTGCGGCGGCGTCGGCCTGAACGCCATCCAGGGCTGCGCCATCGGTGGCGCCGGCATCATCGTCGCGGTCGACACCTCGGATGCCAAGCTGGAGATGGCGCGCGCCTTCGGGGCCACGCATACGGTCAATGCCGCGACGGAAGAGAACCTGGTCAAGACGCTGAAGAAGCTCACCGAGGGCGGCGCCGACTACAGCTTCGAGTGCATCGGCTCGGGCCAGGTCGTGGCCCAGGCCTACGGCGCGCTGAGGAAGGGCGGCACGGCCGTGGTGGTCGGGGTGGCGCCCCCCAAGGACATGACCTCGATCCGCACCGCCAGCCTGACCTTCGAGGAGAAGACCCTGACCGGCAGCTACTTCGGCTCAGCCCGGCCGCGCCAGGACTTCCCGCGCCTGATCGGCCTGTATCGGGCGAAGCGGCTCAAGCTCGACGAGCTCATCACCCGGCGCTACCGCATCGACGAAGCGCCGGCCGCCTTCGCCGATCTGGCCGCCGGGAAAAACGCCCGCGGCGTGATCGTCTTCGACTGATCACATCTGCCGGAAGCGGCCGGCGTAGCTGCGGCTCACCTCCAGGGTTTCATTGCGGCCGCGCAGCAGCACCTCGGCGCGCTCGCCCTCGCGCCTGAAGGCGGCGATGGCGCGGCTATTGACGATGGTCGAACGGTGGATCTGCCAGAACACCTCCGGGTCGAGCGCCTCGGCGAATTCGCGGATCGGCTTGCGCACCAGGCTGTCGCCGTCGGCGGTGACCACCACCGTGTACTTGTCCTGCGCCTGCAGGTAGATCACCTCCTCGACCGGATAGAGCTGCAGCCGGTTGCCGACCCCGGCCTGGATCCAGCGCAGATGCGGCGCGTCCCTCCTGGCCGGGCCGCCCTCGGCCAGCCCCGATATCATCGCCTCGATCCGCGCCAGCGCATCCTCCCGGGTGTTCGCCGCCGTCAGGCGGTTCTTCAGGCGCTCCACGGTCAGCGCCAGGCGCGCGCCGTCGACCGGCTTCAGCAGGTAGTCGATGGCGCCGCGCTCGAAGGCTTCGACGGCGTGGGCATCGAAGGCGGTGACGAAGACGATCTGGCAGCAGCCGGCGATCGTGCGCGCCACCTCCAGGCCGGTCTGGCCGGGCATGCGGATGTCGAGGAAGGCCAGATCGGGGCGCAGGGATGCGACCAGGGACAGCGCCTCGTCGCCGTTCTTCGCTTCGCCGACCAGGTCGAGCTCGGGCCAGGCCTCCCGCAGCCGGGCCCGGAGCTGGTCGCGCATCAGCCGCTCGTCATCGGCCAGGATCGCGCGCGGTCGGGGCATGGGGAATCTCGATGGTGAGGTGGGCGCCGGTCGGCGCGTTGGGGGCGATAACCAGCGCCGCCGCCGGTCCGTAGAGCCGGCGCAGCCGGTCGCGGATATTGGTCAGGCCGATGCCCTGCGGCGCACCCTCGTCCAAGCCCTGCCCGGTGTCGGCGACGGTGACGCGCAGGCGGTTCTCCTGCAGGCGCGCGGACAGACTGATGGCGCCGCCCCGGGGCTTGGGCTCCAGCCCGTGCTTGACGGCGTTCTCGACCAGCGACTGCAGCATCATCGGCGGGAAGGGCAGCTCGCGCAGTCCCTCGGGCACGTCGATCGCCACCGTCAACCGGTCCTCCATGCGGATCTGCATGATCGCGAGATAACTGCTGCAGATATCCACTTCCCGGCCCAGCGTGGTGCTCTGCTCGCGCATGCTCGGCAGCGAGCCGCGCAGGAAGGCGATCAGGTGCCGGAGCATCACCGCTGCGCGCGGCGGATCGGTCTCGGTGAGATGCTCCACCGCGGCCAGGGTGTTGAACAGGAAGTGCGGCTCGACCTGCGCCTGCAGGGTCTGCAGTTGCGCCTCGGCCACCTGCCGCCGCAGCGATTCCAGCTCGGCGCTGTCCTCGGCGCTCACGACGCGCTGCTCGGCCTTGATCTGGGTGCGGGTGGCGATCCTGACCGCCCACAGGATGACGATCAGGAAGAAGACGATCTGGGCCAGCGGCAGCTGGTACCCGCCCTCACTCCGGATCTGCTCCCCGCCCTTCAGGCTCCGAAGTCCCTTCAGATCTTTTAAATCCTTCAGATCCTTCACATCCACGACCTTGTGCCCGCCGATGCTCACCTCGACGCGCTCCTTGGCTTGGGCGGGTTCGGCGCCGTCCGCGCCCGAGGGCTTGTCGACGACCACTGAGACAGGGATCCGGACGCGGCTTCCGGAACCGGCATCGAGTATGCCCTCGAGAACTCCCGCGGCGATCAGGCCCAGCAAGCACAGCAGGATGAAGCGTCCGGCGGACAGCCGCGCCACGCCCCCGGCCAGGCGCCGCAACAGGCCGCGGATGCCGGTCCAGATCCGGTCGATAGCATTGCCGCTCATGATCGCTCGATTGCCTTCAGGAAACGGGGCGTTCCAAGGACGCCGGTTTTACCACGCGGCACCCCGCCAGTGTAGCCGCAGCGGCGGAATTTGCCTGCGCGCCGGGCGCCGCGGCCAGCCGGCCGCCGCCCTCGGCCGCCCGCGCGTAATGCTCGGCCAGCGCCAGTTGCCCGCCCAGCACCAACAGGCTCATCATCGTCGCCGCGACGCCGGCCAAGCAGCGCGTCGGTCCGCTCAATCCCCTCAATCCCGTATGTCCGCTCATTGCGCTCTCCCGTCGATCGGTGCCACGCGCACCGTTGCCGTCACTCTAGGAGATGCGTCGGTGGCGCTCCAGGGCCGTGCGACGGACTGCGCTCGAAACGGCGCGAGCCGCCGATCGCCGCGACGGGCCGGAGTGGAAATTTGCGCTAGTGCCCGTTGCCGGGATGCTGTTACCCGGCTACAGGCACTTGTGCCTACGTGGCGGTACTTGTGCCGCGGCGTCGGGGCTACCGTCTGGCGTTCTTCAACTGCTCGGGCAGGGTGAAGTAGCGCGCGCTCCTGCCGAGCTCTTTCCGGGCGCGGTCGAGCTCGTGGCGGGCGACCGTGCGCAGATGCACTTCGTCCGGGCCGTCCAGCAGGCGCAGCGCCCGCCCCCAGGTCCAGAAGTAGGCGAGCGGTGTATCCGGGGCGAGCCCCATGGCGCCGAACACCTGGATGGCGCGATCGACCACGCGGGTTTGCAGGCGTGCGCTGACCACCTTGATCGCCGCCACATCCACCCGTCCGGCCTTGTTGCCGTCGCGGTCGAGCGCCCAGGCCGCGCGCAGCACCAGCAATCGGGCCTGATCGATCTCCAGGCGCGACTTTGCGATCCACTCCTGGATGTTGGCGATTTCGGCCAGATGCTTGCCGAAGGCGTGCCGTTCGAGCGCCCGGTCGCACATCAATTCCAGCGCCAGCTCGCACTGGCCGATGGTGCGCATCGCGTGATGGATGCGGCCGGGGCCCAGGCGCGCCTGGGCCATCGCGAAGCCCCGGCCCGACGCGCCCAGCAGGTTGGCCGCAGGAACGCGGACGTCGCGGAACAGCAGCTCGCAATGCCCCTCCGGGGCGCTGTGCTGCATGATCGGGATGTTGCGCACCAGCGTCAGGCCGGGGCTGTCCATCGGCACCAGCGCCATGCTGTGTTCGCCGTGCCTGCCGCCATCGTCCCCGACCTCAGCCTCGCCGCTCCTGCCCAGCACGATCGCCAGCCGGCAGTCGGGATGCTGCGCGCCGGTGATGAACCACTTGCGCCCGTTGATCACCAGCTCGTCGCCCTCGCGGCGGATCGAGGTCTGGATGTTGGTGGCGTCGGACGAGGCGACGTCTGGCTCGGACATCGCGAAGGTCGAGCGGATCTCCCCGGCCAAGAGCGGACCCAGCCAGCGCCGATACTGCTCGGGGCTGGCGAACAGATGCAGCAGTTCCATGTTGCCGGTGTCGGGCGCGCTGCAGTTGAACACCTCGGAGGCCCAGGGCAGGCGGCCCATGATCTCGGCCAGCGGCGCGTACTCCAGGTTGGAAAGGCGCGTGCCCGGCTCGTCCTCGCGCAGGTCCGGCAGGAACAGGTTCCACAGCCCCTCCGATTTCGCCAGCGCCTTCATGTCCGCGAGGAAGGGCGGCGGATAGATGCCGTCGGCCACCGAACGGTGCCAGCCGGCGTTGTAGGGCAGCACGTAGCGGTCGATGAAGTCGGCGAGGCGCCGCCGCAACTCCTCGACCTTGGGGGAGTATTCGAAATCCATGGCGTGATCTCCGGTCAGTTTCGCTCTGCGAACCTGCGTTTCATTTTTTTCGCCCTCATGATATCTTCTCAGCGCTGAACTTGAAACCGCCGGCACCTCAGAGGAGGGGATGAGCATGCAGGATTTCCGCGACAAGACCGCCGTCATCACCGGCGCCGCCAGCGGCATCGGCCTCGCCCTGGCCAGACGCGGCGCCAAAGAGGGGATGCGCCTGGTGCTGGCCGACATCGAGGGCGAGAAGCTAGCGGCGCAAGCGGCGACGCTCGGCGTCGATCCCGAGCGGCTGTCTGTGCACCGCGTCGATGTCAGCCGCGACGAGGACATCGCGGCGCTGGCCGATGCCGCCTACCGCCGCTTCGGCGCCGTGCACCTGCTCTGCAACAACGCCGGTGTCGGCCTGACGCGCGTCACCTGGGAGCATTCGCTCGACGACTGGCAGTGGGTGCTGGGCGTCAACCTGTGGAGCGTGGTGCACGGCATCCGCCACTTCGTGCCGCGCATGCTGAAACAGGCGCAGGACTGCCACATCGTCAACACCGCGTCGGTCGCCGGCCTGGTGTCGACGCCGGGCATGGCCGCCTACAACGTTTCCAAGCACGGGGTCGTGACGCTCTCGGAGACCCTCTACGGCGAACTCACTGCGCTCGGGGCCAAGATCGGCGTCTCTGTGCTGTGTCCGGCCTGGGTGCCCACCGGCATCCACGAATCCGGCCGCAACCGGCAGGAGCGCTTCGGCACTCCCGGGGAAGCCTCGGAAATCTCCAGGGCCTACGAGGAGCGCATGGGCCAGGCGGTGAAATCGGGGCGCCTTTCCGCCGACGACATGGCCAATGCGGTGTTCGAGGCGGTGGTGGAACAGCGCTTCTACGTCATTCCCCACCGCAAGATCAATCGCGCGATCGAACTACGCATGGAGGACATCATGCAGCAGCGCAATCCCACGCCCTTGGCCTGAAGGAAATCCGATGAAAGCGCTGCTGTGCAAGACCTTCGGCCCGCTCGATCAGCTCCGCGTCGAGGAGCTGCCGCCGCCGACGCCCGGTCCGAGACAGGTGCGGATAGACGTCAAGGCCGCGGCCCTGAATTTCCCCGACGCGCTGATGGTGCAGGGCCTCTATCAGGTCAAGCCGCCCCTGCCCTTCACGCCGGGCTCGGAATTCGCGGGCCTGGTGAGCGAGCTCGGCAGCGAGGTCAAGAACTTCAAGCTCGGCGACCGCGTCATCGGCTTCGGCCTGGGCGGCTTCGCCGAGGAGGCGCTGGCCGATGCCGAGCGCGTCATGCCGCTGCCCCCGGGCATGGACTTCGAGGCCGGCGCCGCGCTGGTGCTGACCTATTGCACCTCGCTGCACGGCCTCAAGGATTGCGGCCGGCTCCAGCCGGGCGAGACGCTGCTGGTGCTGGGTGCCGCCGGCGGCGTCGGCGTCGCGGCGATCGAGATCGGCCGGGCATTGGGCGCACGGGTCATCGCTGCGGCATCCTCCGACGACAAGCTCGCCCTGTGCCGGCAGCTCGGCGCCGACGAGACCATCAACTATTCGACCGAGAACCTGCGCGAGCGCGTCAATCAACTGACCGGGGGGCGCGGCGTCGACGTCGTCTATGACCCGGTCGGCGGGCCCTACACCGAGCCGGCGCTGCGCTCCCTGGCCTGGCGCGGCCGCCTGCTGGTGATCGGCTTCGCCGCCGGCGAAATCCCGAAGATCCCGCTCAATCTGGCGCTGCTCAAGGAGCGCGCCATCGTCGGCGTGTACTGGGGCGATTCGGTCAAGCACGATCCCCAGGGCCACGGGCGCAACGTCGCGCAGCTGCTCGAATGGTTCGCCGCCGGCAAGATCAAGCCCTTCGTCAGCGAACGCGTGCCGCTCAAGGATGCGCCGGTGGCGATGGCCAGGATCGCGTCGCGACAGGTCAAGGGCAAGCTGGTGGTGTTGCCTGAAGCCTGAATCGTGAGAACATTGCGGACCCGATCGAGCCGCCGCACACCATGACCGCCAGCCGCCCGCTCGCCCCCGTCCTCGCCTACGCCGCGCTGATCGTCTGCGTGGCCATGGGCATACGCCATACCTTCGGCCTGTTCCTGGCGCCGATGAGCGCCGACCACGGCTGGAGCCGGGAGCTGTTCTCCTTCGCCATCGCCCTGCAAAACCTGGTCTGGGGCGCGGCCCAACCCTTCGCCGGCCTGGTCGCCGACCGCTACGGGGCGAAGCGCGTGCTCTGGATCGGCAGCCTGCTCTACGTCGTCGGCCTGATCGGCATGGCCTGGTCGGCCTCCGGCACCGGCCTGGCCGCCAGCGCCGGCCTGCTGATCGGCCTGGCGCAAAGCGGCGCCACCTACAGCGTGGTGTTTTCCGCGATGGGGCAGTTGATCCCGCCGGAGAGGCGCAGCTGGGCGAGGGGCGTGGTCGCCGCGGCCGGCTCCTTCGGCCAGTTCCTGATGGTGCCGGTGGCTGCCGGTCTGATCGGCGGCCTGGGCTGGTTCATCACGCTGCTGATGTTCGCCGCCTGTGCCGCGCTGATCGTGCCCCTGGGCACGGCACTGACCGCGGGGCTCGTCCCCGCCGCCGCCCGCGCTGGCGGCCAGAACGCGCGCGAGGCGCTGACCGAGGCATCCTCAGACCGCGGCTTCGTGCTCCTGACCCTGGGCTATTTCGTCTGCGGTTTCCAGGTGGTGTTCATCGGCGTGCATCTGCCGACCTACCTCTTGGACAAGGGGCTATCGGGCAACGTCGGCATGACGGCGCTGGCCTTGATCGGCCTGTTCAACGTCTTCGGCACCTACTTCGCCGGCTTCCTCGGCGGCCGGCTGCCCAAGCGCTATCTGCTGGCCGGCATCTATCTCTCGCGCAGCGTGGTGATCGGCACCTTTCTGCTGCTGCCCTTGTCGCCGCTGACGGTGTATGTCTTCGCCGCCGCCATGGGCGTCCTCTGGCTCGCGACCGTGCCGCTGACCAACGCCGTGATCGCCCAGTTGTTCGGGGTGCGCTTCCTCGGCATGCTCTCGGGCTTCGTCTTCTTCAGCCACCAGATCGGCAGTTTCCTGGGCGTCTGGCTGGGTGGTCTGCTGTTCGACCGCAACGGCAACTACAACCTGGTCTGGAGCATCTGCATCGCCCTGGGCGTGGTCGCCGCGCTGCTCAACCTGGCGATCGACGAGACCGCACTGGCCTCACGCCGGGCGCAGCCCGCAGTTGCGTAACTGTTTGCCTGACCGGGCGCCCGACGATGTTCGAACGGCACACCGCCCCGCTCGCCGCACGAGAGGTGTTCCTCTCCCGCCTGGCCCTGTCGCTCGCCGCCGGTTTCGCCGTGATCCTGCTGTCGCTGGGTATGGGGATGGCGGGCTACCGCTATTTCGAGGGACTGTCCTGGATCGATGCCTTCGTCAATGCGGCGATGCTGCTCTCGGGCATGGGGCCGCTGGCCTCGCCGCAGACCAGCGCCGGCAAGATCTTTGCCGGCGTCTATGCGCTGTACAGCGGCTTCGTGGTCCTGATCGCAGCGGGCATCGCTTTCGCGCCGGTCATCCACCGCTTTCTGCACCGCTTCCATCTCACGCAGGGCCGCGACTGAGGCCGGCCCAGCGTCTATTTCGGCAGGTTCCGCTGGCGCCGCGCCTCGAACAGGCAAATGCCGCTGGCCACCGAGACGTTGAGGCTATCGACGCTGCCTTGCATCGGAATGCGGGCCAGCCGGTCGCAGGTCTCGCGCGTCAGGCGGCGCAGGCCGCCGCCCTCGGCGCCGAGCACCCAGGCCACGGCGCCGGTCTGGTCGACCTGGTAGAGATCGTCGGCCGCCTCGGCGGCGGCGCCCAGGGTCAGCACCTCGCGCTCCTTCAGTTCGCGCAGGGTGCGCGCCAGATTGGTGACGGTGATGAAGGGCACGCTCTCGGCGGCGCCGCAGGCCACCTTGATCGCCGTGGCGTTCAGGCCGCAGGCGCGATCCTTGGGCGCGACCAGCGCATGGACGCCGGCGGCGTCGGCCACGCGCAGGCAGGCGCCGAGATTGTGCGGATCCTGGACGCCGTCCAGCACCAAGAGCAGCGCCGGCTCGGCCAGGGTGTCGAGCACGTCGTCCAACTTCAGCACCCGCTGGGTAGCCGCAACGCGGGCGACCACGCCCTGGTGACGGGCGCTCGCCCCGCCGCCGCCGGCAATGCCGCCGGCCATCGCATCCAGCCGCGCCGGTGCTGAGAGGATCAGATGCACGCCGTGGGTCTCGGCGAGCTTGATCAAATCCCGGGCGCGGGCGTCGTGACGTTCCTGGTCGAGGAAGATTTCGCGGACGTCGTCCGGGCTGTGGCGCAGCTTGGCTATGACCGCGTGGAAGCCGTAGATGAAGCGGTGTTCAGCCACGGCGCTTGCCCTTGCCAGCGGGCTTCTTACCCGCCTTCTTGCCGCCCTGCTCCGCCGGAGCCGAATCGACCAGACGGAAGTCGATCTTGTTGGTCTCCAGGTCGGCGCGCACCACCTGCACGCGTACCCGGTCGGCCAGGCGATAGCGCTTGCCGGTGCGCTCGCCGAGCATCATCTGCCCGGCCTCGTCGAAGTGGAAATAGTCGGCGCCGAGTTCGGAGACATGGACCAGCCCCTCGATGAAGACCTCGTCCAGGGCGACGAAGATGCCGAAATTCACCACCGAGGAGATGCTGCCGACGAATTCCTCGCCGACGCGATCCTGCATGTAGTAGCACTTCAGCCAGGCCTCGACGTCGCGCGTCGCCTCGTCGGCGCGCCGCTCGGTCATCGAGGCGTGCATGCCGATCTCCTCCCAGGCGTGCTCGCCGGGCTTGGGCAGATATTTCCGCTGCCCGAGCACCGCCTTGATGGCGCGGTGGATCAGCAGGTCGGGATAACGCCGGATGGGCGAGGTGAAGTGGGTGTAGGACTCGTAGGCGAGGCCGAAGTGGCCGACGTTCTCCGGACTATAGACCGCCTGCCGCAGCGAGCGCAGCATCACCGTCTGCAACAGCTGCTTGTCTGGCCGGCCCTGCAACTGCGCCAGCAAGCTGGCGTAATCCTTGGCGGTGGGATCGTCGCCGCCCCCCAACTGCAGGCCGAAGCCGCCGAGGAAATCGCGCAGCTTGGCCAGCCGCTCCGAGGTCGGCCCCTCGTGCACCCGGTAGAGCGCGGGATGGCCGTGGGCCTTCAGATACTCGGAGGCGCAGACGTTGGCGGCGAGCATGCATTCCTCGATCACCCGGTGCGCGTCGTTGCGCTCGGTGGCCTCGATGCGCGCGATCTTGCCCTGGTCGTCGAAGACCATCTGCGTCTCCAGCGTCTCGAAGTCGATCGCGCCGCGCGTCGCCCGAGCCTTGACCAGCACGCGGAACAGCGCATCGAGGTTCTCCAGGTGCGGCAGCAGCGGCGCCAGCTGCTCGCGCGCCGCCGCGTCCTGCTCGTACAGCGCCGCCGCCACGCCGTTATAGGTCAGACGGGCGTGCGAGAACATCACCGCCGGATAGAAGCGGTAGCCGCTGATGTCGCCGCCGGCGGCGATGCTCATGTCGCACACCATGCACAGGCGCTCGACCCCCGAGTTGAGCGAGCACAGGCCGTTGGAGAGTTTCTCCGGCAGCATCGGGATCACCCGGCGCGGGAAATAGACCGAGTTGCCGCGCTCGTAGGCCTCGGTATCGAGCGCGCCCCCGGAGGAGACGTAGTGCGAGACGTCGGCGATGGCCACCACCAGGCGATAGCCCTTGCCCGCTCGCTCGCAATAGACGGCATCGTCGAAGTCCCGCGCCGTCTCGCTGTCGATGGTCACCAAGGGCAGGTCGGTGACGTCTTCGCGGCCCTTCCAGTCGGCTCTCTTCACGTCCTCGGGCAGCTTCTTCGCCTCGGCCAGCGCCTCCTTGGAAAACTCGTGGGGCAGCTCGTGCTTCCTGAGCGCGATCTCGATCTCCATGCCCGGATCGGCATAGTTGCCGAGCACCTCGACGATGCGTCCGATGGGCTGCGACTGGCGGCTCGGCTGCTCGATGATCTCGACCATCACCACCTGGCCGGCGGCGGGCTTCAGCGCGCGGCCCTTCTCGCCCTTCTCGGGCGGCGCCAGCAGGATGTCCTGGCTGATGCGGCGGTTTTCCGCCACCACGAACCAGACGCCGTGCTCGCTGAAGACCCGGCCGACGACGCGCGTGTTGCCGCGCTCCAGCACCTCGACGATCTTGCCCTCCGGGCGGCCGCGCCGGTCGAGACCGACGACGCTGGCGATGGCGCGGTCGCCGTGCAGCACCTTCTCCATCTCCTTCGGCCCGAGGAAGATGTCCGGACCGCCTTCGTCGGGGACCAGGAAGCCGAAGCCGTCCGGGTGCCCCTCGACCCGGCCGCGGATCAGGTCCGCCTTGTCCGGGATCAGCCAGGCGCCGGCCCGGTTCTGCAGCAACTGTCCCTCGCGCGCCATCGCGCCCAAGCGGCGCTGGAAGGGGGTGCGCTCGTCCTCGGCGACGTCGAGTAGCTCGGCGATGCGGCCGGTCTCCAGCGGCACGCCTTGCTGCGCCAGCGTCGCCAGGATGTATTCGCGGCTGGGCAGCGGATGCTCGTAGTTTTCCAGCTCGCGGGCGAAGAAGGGGTCAGCGCGGCGCACCTTGCTGAGTTTCGAAGATTTGGCTTTGTTTGACAATTTGTCGGATTCCTATAAAATTCGCGCCTCTTCGCTGCGCACCTGCCCAGGTGGCGGAATTGGTAGACGCACTAGGTTCAGGTCCTAGCGGTGGCAACACTGTGGAGGTTCGAGTCCTCTCCTGGGCACCAATGAAAATCCGAAAAAGCCTGCGCTCCGCGCAGGCTTTTTTTATCGTTCCTGCTCTACCCCGCCGACGCCGATGGCGTCACATGAAGGGATGGCGCAGGACGATGGTTTCTTCGCGATCGGGCCCGGTGGAAATCATGTCCACCGGCACGGCACAGACTTCCTCGATGCGTTTCAGATAGGCGCGAGCCGCAGCCGGCAAGCCCTCCAGCGACTTGACGCCGACGGTGCTCTCCCGCCAGCCCGGCCAGGTCTCGTACACCGGCATGCAGCGCGACAGTTCCTCGGCGCCCACCGGCAGGATGTCGGTGATGCCGCTGTCCAGCTTGTAGCCGGTGCACAGCTTGAGTTCCTGGACGCCGTCCAGCACGTCGAGCTTGGTCACGCACAGGCCGGAGACGCCGTTGATCTGGATCGCCCGCTTCAAGGCCGCGGCATCGAACCAGCCGCAGCGGCGCGCGCGGCCGGTGACCGAACCGAACTCGTGGCCGCGGTCGGCCAGGTGCTTGCCGACCGGATCGAGCTTGTCCAGCGCGTCGTAGAGTTCGGTCGGGAAGGGGCCGCTACCCACCCTGGTCGTATAAGCCTTGGTGATGCCCAGAACGTAGTGCAGCATGCCCGGGCCGACGCCGGCGCCGGCCGATGCCGCGCCGGCGACGCAATTGCTCGAGGTGACGAAGGGATAGGTGCCGTGATCGATGTCGAGCAGCGTGCCCTGGGCGCCCTCGAACAGCAGGTTGGCGCCCGCCTGGTGCGCTTCGTAGAGCGCGCGCGGCACGTCGGCCACCATCTTCTCCAGCCGCGGCGCCATCGCCAGCGACTGTTCGAGCACCCGCTGGAAATCCACCGCCGGCGCGTGGTAGTAATTGGTCAACATGAAGTTGTGATAGTCGAGCAGCTCCGCGAGCTTCTCGGCGAAGCGCTTGGGCCGGGTCAGATCCTGCAGGCGCAGCGCCCGGCGCGCCACCTTGTCCTCGTAGCAGGGACCGATGCCGCGGCCGGTGGTGCCGATCTTGTTCTGCCCCTTGGCGGCTTCGCGCGCCAGGTCGAGGGCCTGGTGGTAGGGCAGGATCAGCGGGCAGGCCTCGGAAACCTTGAGGCGCGCCTCGGCATCGACGCCCGCAGCCTGGAGTTCGTCGAGCTCCTTCAGGAAGGCGTCGGGCGAGAGCACCACGCCGTTGCCGATGTAGCAGGTCACGCCGGGGCGCAGGATGCCCGAGGGCACGAGGCGCAGCACCGTCTTCTTGCCGCCGATCACCAGCGTGTGGCCGGCGTTGTGGCCGCCCTGGAAGCGCACCACGCCCTGGGAATGATCGGTCAGCCAGTCGACGATCTTGCCCTTGCCCTCATCACCCCACTGGGTGCCTATGACTACGACGTTCTTTGCCATATTTTATGCCTCAAAAAATTTGATTTGCCAGCGCCCATCGCGGAGCACGAGGCGGCGCTCGCAGCCGGCCTCGGCCCAGTCGCCGTCGTGTCCGGGCAGCGCATCGACGACGCGCTCGCCGGCGGCACGCAAGGCGGCCACCGCCTGCTGCAGGGCCACGTCCCCGGGCGCCCAGGGCGCCAGGATCATGCCCGGCGGCGCGGTCTGCGGCGCCAGACGGACGAGTTCGCGCAGGTCGAGGCTGAAGCCGGTGGCCGGTCGGGCGCGACCGAAGGACAGGCCAACCTCGTCGTAGCGCCCGCCCAGGGCGATCGGACCGGGATGGTCGGCACCGTAGGCCGCGAACACGACGCCGCTGTGGTAGTGGTAGCCGCGCAGGTCGGCGAGGTCGAAGCTGACCGGCAGATCGGTCACCGCGCGCGCCAGCGTCGCCAGTTCAGCGAGCGCGCGTGCGACCTCGGGCAGCGCCGGCAGCCGTTGGGTGACGGCGGCGAGCGCTTCGCTGCCGCCGTAGCATTCGGGCAGGGCCAGGAGCGCCGAGCGGAGAGGTTCGGCGATCCGGGCGCCATTGAGCAGTTCGCGCAAGGTCGGCAGGTCTTTCGTCTGCAGCACGCCGAACAGCTCCTGTTCGAGCTCGACGTCGATGCCGGCCGAGTCCACCAGCGCCCGGAATATCCCGACGTGGCCCAGATCGATACGACTGGCGGCGACGCCGGAGACCTTCAGCGCCTCGGCCAGCAGGCGGATGATCTCGACGTCGGCCTCGGTGCCGGCGTGGCCGTAGAGTTCGACGCCGATCTGCAGCGGCTGGCGCGAACCGCTAAGCGCCGCCGGCAGGGTGTGCAGGACGCTGCCGCAGTAGCACAGTCTGGCCACCCCCCTGCGGTTCAACAGATGCGCGTCGATGCGCGCCACCTGGGGCGTGATGTCGGCGCGCACGCCCAGGGTGCGGCCGGAGAGTTGATCGACCAGCTTGAAGGTGCGCAGGTCGAGATCGCGCCCGGTACCGGTGAGCAGCGACTCGACGTATTCGAGCAGCGGCGGGATGACGTACTCGTAGCCGCGACCGCGGAACAGGTCGAGCAGGCTGCGGCGCATCGCCTCCACCTGCCAGGCCTCGGCGGGCAGGATGTCCTCGATCGCTTCGGGCAGCAGCCAGCGGCGCATGGTCATTTGAAGATCATCAACAGGATCAAGCCCACCAGCATCGAGGTCAGGCCGATGAAACGCAACTGGCCGTCGGACAGTTCGGTCAGGCGGCGAAAGCCCTCGCGCCATACCTTCGGCGCGAGAAAGGGCAACAGGCCTTCGAGAACGAGCATCAGCGCAAACGCCAGGAGCAGCGTGGAGAGCATCACTTCCTGCTCTTGCCGGTGCCCTTCAGGTACTTGAAGAACTCGGAGCTGGGATCGAGCACCATCACATCGCTCTTGCTCTTGAAGCTCTGGCGATAGGCCTCCAGGCTGCGATAGAAGGCGTAGAACTCCGGATTCCGGCCGAAGGCCTGGGCATAGATCGCGGTCGCCTTGGCGTCGCCCTCGCCCTTGGTGCGCTGGGCGTCGCGGTAGGCATCGGCGATGATCACCTCGCGCTGCCGGTCGGCGTCGGCCTTGATCTTCTCCGCCTGGGCGGCGCCGTCCGAGCGCAACTGGTTGGCGACGCGCTTCCGCTCCGTCTCCATGCGCCGGTACACCGACTCGCTCACCTCCTGGGGATAGTCGACCCGCTTCAGGCGCACATCGACGATCTGCACGCCGATGGATCGGGCATCGGCGTCGGCCTGGACCCGTACCTCATCCATGATCTTCTCGCGCTCGCCGGCGACGACCTCCTGCACCGTGCGCTTGCCGAACTCCCCGCGCAGCAGGGCATTGACCGTCTGCGACAGGCGGATATGGGCGCGCGCCTCGTCGCCCTGGACGGAGATGTAGTACTGCTTGACGTCGATGATGCGCCACTTGATGTAGGCGTCGACCAGCATCGGCTTCTTCTCCGAGGTGATGAAGCGCTCGGGATCGGGGGCATCGTAGGTGAGGATGCGGTTGTCGAAGAAGCGCACGTTCTGGATCAGCGGCCACTTGAAGTTGAGCCCCGGCTTGGTGATGACCTCCTTGACCTCGCCGAATTGGAAAACGATGGCGAACTGGCGCTGGTCGACCGTGAACATCGAACTCGCCAGGATCGCCAGGATCAGCAGTACCGCGGCCGCGGCAAAAGGCAGATTGCGGCGCATCAACGGTCTCCCCGATCGCGGGAGCGCAGCGCATCGCGCGAGCGCAATAGCGCGGCATCCGATCTATCCAGCTGCGGCGGCACCTCGCTCGGCAGCGCCTGCACCGGGCTCGCCGGCGCGGGCGCCGGCGTTGTCGCCGCGGCGGGGGCTGCGGCTGCCGGGGCGCCGGCCGCCTGCATCAGCTTGTCCAACGGCAGGTAGAGCATGTTGTTGCCGCCCTTGGCATCGATCATGATCTTGCTGGTGTTGGAGAGAATCTGCTGCACGGTGTCCAGATACATGCGGCTGCGCGTGACCGCCGGCGCCTTGTCGTACTCGACCAGGATCTGCTTGAAGCGCGAGGCATCGCCCTCGGCATTGGCGATCACCCGGCTCTTGTAGCCGCTGGCCTCCTCCAGCAGACGCGACGCTGCGCCGCGCGCTCTGGGTACCACGTCGTTGGCGTAGGCCTGGCCCTCGTTCACCTGCCGGTCGCGATCCTGTCCGGCCTTCACCGCGTCATCGAAGGCAGCCTGCACCTGCTCCGGCGGTTGCACGTTCTGCAGCGTCAGCCGGGAAATGTAGATGCCGGTCTTGTAGCGGTCGAGAATTTCCTGCATCAGTTTGCTCGCCTGCGCCGCGACCTGTTCGCGCCCCTCGTAGAGGACGAAGTCCATCTTGCTCTTGCCCACCACCTCGCGCATCGCGGTCTCTGCCGACTGCAGCACGGCGTCGTCGGGACTGCGATTGTTGAACAGGTAGGCCTCCGGATCCTTGACGAACCACTGCACGGCGAACTCGATGCTGACGATGTTCTCGTCGTCGGTGAGCATCAACGCTTCCTTCAGCACCGGATTCTTGGCCGAGCCGCGATAGCCGACCTCGACCACGCGCACGTCGCTGACGCGCACGATTTCGTTGCTCTGAATCGGATAGGGCAGGCGCCAGTGCAGGCCCGGCTCGGTGGTCTGGGAGTAGCGTCCGAAGGTGAGCACCACGCCGCGCTGGCTGGCTTCGACGATGTAGAAGCCGCTGGCCAGCCAGACCGCCAGCACCACCAGGAGCAACAGGCCGATGCCGCCGCTGAACTGGCGCACATTGAAGGGTGCCGACGGCCCGCCGCCGCCGATGCCGCCGCCACCGCCGCCGCTCTTCTTGCCGAACAGGCCGGCCAAGCGGCGGTTGACGTCGCGCCACAGCTCTTCGAGATCGGGCGGGCCGCCCTTGTTGCCACCGGGATCGGGTTTATTGCCCCAGCCGTGGTCATTTAGCGACATCAAGATACCTGCGATCACGGATCAGCCTTCAGCAGTTAAGGGGTTACGCCAGCTTCGGCGACATCAGGCAGCATCTGCCTGGGACTGTTCGGCGTGCCCGCGCGCCGCTTGGCTCAAGGCGTCTCGCAGTAGATCGAGTCCGGCGCCGCTTTTCGCACTCAGGCGAACGCGTGAAATTTTACCATACTCGTCGAGATCGACTCCGGGAGCAGCGGCGGTGGCGTCGATCTTGTTCCAGACCAGGATCTGGGGCACGTCGGCGGCGCCGATTTCGGCCAACACCTGGTTCACCGCGGCGATCTGCTGATCGCGATCGGCACTGGCCGAGTCGACCACGTGGAGCAGCAGATCGGCCCCCGCCGTCTCCTCCAGCGTGGCATGAAAGGCGGCGACCAGCGCGTGGGGCAGGTCGCGGATGAAACCGACGGTGTCGGAAATCACGATCTGCCCGGCGCCGGCCAGGAACAGCCGGCGCGAGGTGGTGTCGAGCGTGGCGAAGAGCTGGTCGGCGGCATAGCTGCCGGCCTTGGTCAGGGCGTTGAACAGCGTCGTCTTGCCGGCATTGGTGTAGCCGACCAGGGACACGGTCAACAGCTCGCGCTTGGTCCGCGCCCGGCGCTGCACGGCGCGCTGGCGTCCGAGCTGCTGCAGACGCTCCTTCAGCATCGCGACGCGCTTGCCGAGCAGCCTTCGGTCGGTTTCCAGCTGGGTCTCGCCGGGGCCGCGCAGGCCGATACCGCCCTTCTGCCGTTCGAGGTGGGTCCAACCGCGCACCAGGCGGGTGGATAGGCGCTGCAACTGGGCCAGCTCGACCTGCAGCTTGCCCTCGCGACTCTTGGCGCGCAGGGCGAAGATGTCGAGGATCAGCGCCGGGCGGTCGATGACGCGGCAGTCCAGCGCCTTTTCCAGGTTGCGCTGCTGCGCGGCGGAGAGTTCGTGGTTGAAGATGACCAGTTGTGCGTCATGGGCGCGGGCGGCGGCAGCGATTTCCGCCACCTTGCCCTTGCCGGCGTAGGTCGCGGCATCCGGCGCCTGGCGCTTGCCCTGCACCAGGGCCTGGGTGCGGGCACCGGCGCTTGCGGCGAGCAGTTCGAATTCGGACAGGCGCTCGGCGTAGTCGCCGGCGCCGAAATCCAGTTGCACCAGGATTGCGTTCTCGCCGCTGGCGGGACGCTCAAACATGCCGGGAGCGGGCGGGCGCGGCGCCGCCGGGAACGGCGGACTGCAACGCGGGCATCAATCCTCGCCGCTGTCTTGGCTGAGCGACACCGGACGGGCCGGCACCACCGTCGAGATGGCGTGCTTGTAGACCATCTGGGTGACCGTGTTCTTGAGCAGCACCACGTACTGATCGAAGGAATCGATATGGCCTTGCAGCTTGATGCCATTGACCAGGTAGATCGAGACCGGAATATGCTCCTTGCGCAGCGTATTCAGAAACGGGTCTTGTAAGAGTTGCCCTTTATTGCTCATGGTGATCCTCTATTCTGGTTCTTGAAAGGCTAATGTAAAACATTTTCGCTGCCCGTACCAATTTTCCGGGATTTGACGTTGGCATTTTCCGGTCATTCCGCCTCAGTCCTTGGCAAACGGGTTCTTCGAGGTCTTGAACTCGACGCGTAGCGGCGTGCCCTGCAACTGGAACTGCTCCATGAAGGTCCGCTCCAGGTAGCGGCGGTACGAATCCGGCACGTGCTCCAGGGCGTTGCCGTGGATCACGATGATCGGCGGGTTGCTGCCGCCTTGGTGGGCGTAGCGCAGCTTGGGCCGGAAGATGCCGTGGCGCGGCGGCGCCTGCCTGGCCAGCGCATCCTGCAGCGCGCGCGTCAGCTGCGGCGTGGGCAGCTTGGCCATGGCGGCGGCCCAGGCGCGGTCTACCGAAGCCATCAGCCCATTCACGCCCTCGCCCTTGAGCGCCGAAACGTAGTGGACCCGGGCGAAGCCCAGGAAGTTCAGCTTGCGCTCGATATCCAGCTTGACGCGCTCGCGGCGGTAGTCGTCCACCGCGTCCCACTTATTGACCGCCAGCACCAGGGCCCGGCCCGCCTCGATGACGAAGCCGGCGATGTGGGCGTCCTGATCGGAGATTTCCTGGCTGGCGTCGACCATCAGCACCACCACGTTGGATTGCTCGACCGCCTGCAGCGTCTTGATCACCGAGAATTTCTCGACGGTCTCGAACACCTTGCCGCGCCGGCGCAGTCCGGCGGTATCGATCAGGGTGTAGGCGCGGCCGTTGCGCTCGAACGGCACCTCGATGGCGTCGCGGGTGGTGCCCGGCATGTCGAAGGCGATGACCCGCTCCTCGCCGAGCAGGGTATTGATCAGCGTGCTCTTGCCGACGTTCGGACGTCCGGCGATCGCGACGCGCGGGCCCGAGCCCTGCTCCCCTTCGTCCGGTTCCTCCGGGAAGGGCGAGAGCGCCTCCTCCACCAGTTCGCGCACGCCTTCGCCGTGCGCCGAGGAAATCACCAGCGGCGTGCCGCAGCCCAGTTCGTGGAATTCGGCGGCGAACACCGCGCGGTTCGCACCCTCCCCCTTGTTCACCACCAAGAGCAGCGGCCGGCCGGTCTTCCTCAGGCGGTCGGCGATGACCTTGTCCTGCGGCGTGACGCCGGCGCGGCCGTCGACGACGAACAGCAGGGTGTCGGCCTCGGCGATCGCCGCCTCGGCCTGGCGCGCCATTTCGTGCATGATGCCGTCCTTCGCCTGCGGCTCGAAGCCGCCGGTATCGACGACCAGATAGGGTCTGCCGCCGAGGCGGCCATGACCGTAATGGCGGTCGCGGGTGAGACCGGGAATGTCGGCGACCAGCGCGTCGCGCGTCTTGGTGAGGCGGTTGAACAGTGTCGATTTACCGACATTCGGGCGGCCAACGATGACCAGGGTGGGCTTCAATGAGTCTCCATTATCGCGCCGAGATGGCGTACAGGCCACCGCTGCGGGTCTGCACCACGAAGCGGTCAGCGCCGCCCGAGCGCTGCGGATCTGCGGCGATGGCGCTGCCGTCGGTGGTGATGCGGGCGGCAAAGGCGCCGTCTGCGCGGCGCAGCAGATGCACCACGCCCTGGTAATCGGCCACGACGACGTAGGCGCCCAGGGCGAGCGGGCGCGACAGACTGCGCCGCAGCAGCTTGTCCTGTTTCCAGATGCTGGCGCCGTTGGCCCGGTCGAGCGCGTAGATCGCGCCCTGGTCGTCGCTCACGTAGACGGCCCGGTCGTCGATGTCGAGACCGGCGCTGCTGGACATCTCGTGCGCCCAGAGCTGATTGCCGTTGCTCGTGTCGTAACAGGCGACCCGGCCCTGGTAGGCGACGGCGCAGACCTCGCGGCCGTTGATCACCGGCAGGCTGGCGATGTCGGCGATGCGCTCGAGTTCGGTAGCACCCTTGGGCTGGGCCACCGCAACTTCCCAAAGCGCCGCGCCGTTGGCGCTACTGACCGCGACCAGCTTGCCGCCGGGGAAGCCCGCCAGCACCACCGGGCCGGCCAGCACGACGCCGACGTTGCTGCGCAAGGACAGCGCCGGGGTGCTGCGCTGATAGACCCAGCGCCGTTTGCCGTCGGCGGCCTCGAAGCCGAACAAGCGGGCATCGCCGCTGCGCACCACCACCAAGCCGTCGCCGACCGCCGGTGCCGCCAGCACTTCGGAACTGACCTGCGCTGTCCATACCTGCCGGCCGGTTTGCGCGTCGAATGCCAACACCTCGCCCTTGGGGGTACCGACCACGACCAGCTTGCCGTCGCTGCCGACGCCGCCGGAAATCACCTGGCCGGCACCGATACGCCACACCTGGCGGCCGTCGTCGAAGCGCGCCAGCGTGCCGTCACGGGCCGCGGCATAGACGCTCGTGCCGACCACCGCGGGGGTGAACACATATTCGCCGGCGGTGCCGATGCTCGCCTGCCAATTCACCGAGAGCTGCGCCGTCGCGGTAAACGGGGTCAGCTCGGCCGGCTTGAGCTTGGGCCCGCTAGCCGAAAATGGGTTCAGCTTGGCAATGGTCGAACAGCCGGCCAGGAGGGACAGGGCTGCAATCAGCACCAGGCGCTTCACGATTTGCCTCCGAGCGCATCGAGCTTGATCTGCAGTACTTGGCGGTATTGCTGCAGGCTCTGATCGGCGCCGCCCTTTTCGGCATCGAGCTTGGCCAGCGCGGCGGCGTAGGCTGCTTGCGCATCGGCGGTCTTGCCCTGGGCAGCGAGAATGTCGCCGCGCTCTTCGGCATAACGCGGCGCAAAGGGCGCGGCGGGCTCTGCCGTCAACTGCTGCAGGGCGTCGCCGTAAGCCTTCTCGTCGAGCAGCACTGCGCCCAAGCGCAGCCGCGCCAGGTCGCGCAATTCCTGGCCCTTGGCGTGCTCGGCGGCCCAGGTGAGCTGCAACTTGGCCGTCTTGAGGTCGCCGGCATCTGCCTGCACCTTGGCCGAGAGCAGTGCGGCGAGGCCGGCGTAGGCGGTACCGGAGAACTTGTCGATCAGTTCGCCGGCCGCCTCGTTCGTCCTCTGTGGATCGTGGGCCGCGACCGCCTGCTCCAACTGGGCGTATGCCGCTCCCGCCTGGGCCGCTTGGTTCCTCTGCCACCAGGTCCAACCCTGCCAGGCGACCATCGCCAGCGCGGCGGCGACGACGATCCCGGTCACCAGGTTGCCGTACTGCTTCCACCAGGTTTTCAGTTCGTCGAGTTGTTCCTGCTCTTCGAGGTCATACACCGCCATGTTCGTCTTCCCAGTGAAATAGTAGTTCGCCGATCGCCTCGGCAAGTTGGTCGAATGCCACGCGCCGCTGTTCCTGCTCGTTGCCGAAACCGTCGCGTAGCGGTTTCAAGGAGACTTCGTTCGCGGCTGCCTCGTTGTCGCCGATGATCGCCGCCAGCGTCGCGCCGGAGGCGTCGGCGCGCTTCATCTGCGCCTTGAAACTGCCGCCGCCGCAATGCAGCTGCACCGCGAAACCGGCGTCGCGCAGCCCCTCGGCGACCCTGAAGGCGAAGCGCTGGGCCTGTTCGCCCTGGTGCACCACATAGACGTCCGGCGCGACGCTGGCGACGACGCCGCCCTGTTCCCGCCACAGCGCCAGCAGACGTTCGATGCCGATGGCGAAGCCGCAGGCCGGCTGGGGCTTGCCGCCCAACTGGGCGACCAGCCCGTCGTAACGGCCGCCGGCGCAGACCGTGCCCTGGCTACCCAGGCGGTCGGTGACCCATTCGAAGACGGTCAGGTTGTAATAGTCGAGCCCGCGCACCAGCCGGGGATTGACGCGGTAGGGAATGCCGGCATCCTTGAGCAGCGCCTGGACGCCGGCGAAATGGGCGAGCGACGCCTCGCCCAGGTATTCGATCAGCTTGGGGGCGGCCTCGACGATCTCCTGCAGCGCCGGATTCTTGGTGTCGAGGATGCGCAGGGGATTGCTGTGCAGCCGTCGTCTCGCGTCGGCGTCGAGCGTCTCTGCGCGCTCTTCGAGGTAGGCGACCAAGTCGGCGCGATGGCGGCTCCGCTCCTCGACCTGGCCCAGCGAATTGATCTCCAGGCGGATGTCGGTGAGGCCGAGGTCATCCCAAAGGCGCTGGCACATCAGGATGTGTTCGGCGTCGATGTCCGGGCCGGCAAACCCCAGCGCCTCCACGCCGACCTGGTGGAACTGCCGGTAGCGCCCCTTCTGCGGCCGCTCGTGGCGGAACATCGGTCCCTGGTAGCACAGCCGCTTCGGTCCGTCGTAGAGCAGGTTGTGCTGCAGCACGGCGCGAACGCAGCCCGCCGTGCCCTCCGGCCGCAAGGTCAGCTGTTCGCCGTTCAGGCTGTCGGTGAAGGAGTACATCTCCTTCTCGACGATGTCGGTGGCGGCGCCGATGGCGCGCGCGAACAGCGGCGTCGGCTCGACCACGGGCAGACGGATCGGCCGGTAGGCGTGGGCGCGCAGCCAGTCGCGCACCAGGTCGTCGAACTCCTCCAACTGCTCGGCTTCATCGGGCAGGATGTCGTTCATGCCACGGATGGCTTGTATCGTCTGGCTCATATTCTCTTCGGGTACTTCCGCTCGACGTAGTCGTCGATGATGGCGCGGAACTCGCCGGCGATGTTGTCGCCCTTCAGGGTGACGCTGCGCTCGCCGTCGACGTAGACCGGAGCGACCGGAGTCTCCCCAGTACCCGGCAGGCTGATGCCGATGTTGGCGTGCTTGCTCTCGCCCGGGCCATTGACCACGCAGCCCATCACCGCCAAGCTCATGTTCTCGACGCCGACGCGGGTGAGACGCCAGGCCGGCATCCGCTCGCGCACGTAGGACTGGATGTCCTGCGCCAGTTCCTGGAAGGTGGTGCTGGTGGTACGGCCGCAGCCCGGGCAGGCGGCGACCAGCGGCGTGAAGGCGCGCAGGCCCATGGTCTGCAGGATCTCCTGGGCGACGACCACCTCGCGGCTGCGCTCGCCATCGGGTTCCGGGGTCAGGGACACGCGGATTGTGTCGCCGATGCCTTCCTGCAGCATCACCGCCAGCGCCGCGGTCGAGGCGACGATGCCCTTGGAGCCCATGCCCGCCTCGGTCAGTCCCAAGTGCAGCGGATAGTCGCTGCGGTCGGCCAGGTCGCGGTAGATGCCGATCAGATCCTGGACCCCGGACACCTTGCAGGACAGGACGATGGCGTCGCCGGGCAGACCCAGTTCCTCGGCCCTCGCCGCGCTCTCCAGGGCCGAAGCGATCATCGCCTCGCGCATCAGCGCCGTCGCGTCCCGCGGCACCGACCGCCGCGCGTTCTCGTCCATGATGCGGGCGAGCAGGTCCTGGTCGAGGCTGCCCCAGTTCACTCCTATCCTCACCGGTTTGTTGCAGCGGCAGGCGATCTCGATCAGGCTGGCGAACTGCTCGTCCCGCTTCCTTCCCCTGCCGACGTTACCCGGATTGATGCGCAGCTTGTCCAGCGCCTCGGCGCACGCCGGCACTTCCGCGAGCAACTTATGGCCGTTGAAATGGAAATCGCCGACCAGCGGCACTTCGAGATTCATCTTCAGCAGCTGCTCGCGGATCTTCGGCACCGCCGCCGCCGCCTCCCGGGTGTTCACCGTGACGCGGACGATCTCGGAACCGGCCCGGGCAAGTTGCGCCACCTGCCTCGCCGTGCCGATCACATCGGCGGTATCGGTATTGGTCATCGATTGCACCACCACCGGCGCCAGACCGCCGATGGCGACGCCGCCCACCCTCACCTGGCGCGTGCGCCGCCGGGCGAGCGGGCCGGCCACGACCGGGCGCTCCACGGCGCTCATTGGAGCGTGAGCCGGGCCACTTCGACCTTGGTATACGGGCGCAGGTCGATCGTTCGATCGCCGTACTGCAACTGCACCGCAGACGCGTTGCCGATGACCACGTCGAAGGGGGGCTTGCCGCTCACGACCTGGCGCGTGCCGCCCAGATTGTTCTGGGAGAAGATGGTCTTCTGGGTGGCATCCTTAACTTCCACCCAGGACTTGTCCTGAAACACGAAGATCAGCTGGCGGCTATCCGCTGCAGGCGTCGCCGCGGCGACGGCAGGGGCAACCGAGGCCGGCTGTTCGACCTGCAGCGCGGGTTGCGCAAGCTGTCCGGGAATGACCGAAGCCGGCGCCGGCTTCGGCTCACCGGCGCCTCGACCGCCGGCCGGCCAGTTGAAATGGGTCGCAACTGCGACGGCGACTGCGGCCAGGGTGAGCAACAATGCCAGCATGGGAACCAGGCTGCGCCGCTCGCCCGGCAGGGGCAGTTGGGCGCCGGTGTCCTCGGGCGCGTGGACCCCGCTGTCGGCCGCCGGCCTCTCCTTGCCTAGCATCGCCAACAGCGGTTCGGCGTCGATTTGGAGCAGCTTGGCGTAGCTCCTGATGATGCCGCGAACGAAGGTGCTGCCCGGCAGCCTGCCGAAATCGTCGCGCTCGATCGCCTCGATCTGGCGCGCGCTGAACTTGATCGCCTGCGTCACCTCGTCGATCGACAGCCCGCGCGCCTCTCTAGCCTCGCGCAGACAGGCACCGGGCGAGGTCGGCGCCGCCGCGGCCGCAGGCGGGGCGAGCAGCTCCGCCTGCACTGCCGGCTCGGCCGACTGCTGAAGCTCGGACAGTTCGCTCACTGGTATTGACCCTGCAGCAAGCGTCGCGCCTCGGGCGAGCCAGGAAACTTGCTGCGCAACTGGAAGGCATAGTGCTCCTCGGCGCCGCGGTCGCCCAGCCCTCTCTCGATCTTCACGCCCAGCCAGAGGATTTCGGCGGTGGGTTCGACCCGCTGGTGCAGTTCGTCGAGGTAGTGTCTCGCCTCATCCAGCCGGCCCCGACGGTAGTCGATGTCGGCGAGGAAGAACATCGCCCGCGCGTTGGCGTGGTCAGCGCGCAGGGCCTTGAGGAAGTAGTCTTCGGCAGCCTTGTCGTCCTTCAGCCTGAGCGAGCAGATACCGGCATTGGTGTAGGGCATGGTCGGCGTCGCGTAGAGCGGGCTCTTGACCGCAGTCTGGAAGTACTGCAGCGAACGCCGCTCCCTTCCCGTCTGGCAGAGGAACCAGCCGAAGCTGTTGTTGATTTCCGGATCCGACGGGGCCAAGCTCAAGGCGCGCTCGAAACTCTGCTCGGCGAGTCGGTCCTCGTGGAGTTGCATATGCACCAGTCCCATCAGGTTGTGCGCCGGCGCGTAACGGTCATCTGCGGACAGGGCCTTGCGCGCCTCGTCGAGCGCCACGCCCAGGTTGCCGCGCGACAGGTACAGCCCACCCAGTTCGGTATGCACCTTGGCGCGTTGGCTGGCTTCGGTCGTCGCCGCCTGCTGCGACACGGGTTCTTCGGGCTGCTGCAGCTGGCTCGGATTGCCGGCGCAGCCCGTCAAGAGGAGGGCCGAGGCGGCGGCGAGAAAAGCGATGCGTCTCATCGCACAAGCTCCATTATGGGAACGGATTTCAGGGTGCGGCGCGAGCGGTCCTGGACCTGGCCGGCGAGCTGACCGCAGGCGGCGTCGATGTCGTCGCCGCGGGTCTTGCGCGTGGTCGTGACGATTCCGGCGGCGATCAGGATTTCGGCGAAACGGCGGACGCGCTCGGGCTTGGAGCGCTGGAAGCCGGAATTCGGGAAGGGATTGAACGGAATCAGGTTGAACTTGCAGGGCACATCGCGCGTGAGCCGCAGCAGTTCGCGCGCATCGGCATCGCGATCATTGACGCCGTCGAGCATTACGTATTCGAAGGTGACGAAATCGCGCGGTGCCGCGCTCAGGTAGCGGCGGCAAGCGGCCATCAGCTCGGCGAGCGGATACTTGCGATTGATCGGCACCAGGCGGTCACGCAGTTGGTCGTTGGGCGCATGCAGGGAAACGGCCAGCGCCACCGGACATTGCTCGGCAAGCCTGTCCATCGCCGGCACGATGCCCGAGGTCGACAGCGTCACGCGCCGGCGCGACAGGCCATAGGCATTGTCGTCGAGCATCAGACGCAGCGCGACGACGACGTTGTCCAGGTTGGCGAGCGGCTCACCCATGCCCATCAGCACGACATTGGATACGACCCGATCCTGCGCATGTGCATCGGCGCCGAGCAGGCGCTTGGCCTGCCAGAGCTGGCCGATGATCTCGGCTACCGTCAGGTTGCGGTTGAAGCCCTGCTTGCCGGTGGAGCAGAAGGCGCAGTCGAGCGCGCAGCCGGCCTGGGTGGAGATGCACAGCGTACCGCGTTCGACCTCGGGAATGAACACCGTCTCGACCGCGTTGCCATGGCCGACAGCGAACAGAAACTTGCGCGTGCCATCGTCCGACAGCCGGTCACTGATCAGCGGCGGCGGCGTCACATTGGCGATCTGAGCGAGCTTCTCGCGCAGACTCTTGGCGACGTCGGTCATGCGCGAAAAATCGCCCTCCCCGAAACGATGCAACCAGCGCAGCAGTTGCCTGGCACGGAAAGGTTTCTCGCCCATCTGGGCGAAGAATCCGGTCAGGCCGGCGGCATCGAGATCGAGGAGATTGACGGTCATCAATTAGCGCGAATAGATGTTCAGCGCCGGAAAGAAATAGGCGATCTCGACCGCGGCAGTCTCCGGTCCGTCGGAGCCATGCACCGCGTTAGCATCGATGCTCTCGGCGAAGTCGGCCCGGATCGTGCCGGGTGCGGCCTTCTTCGGATCGGTGGCGCCCATCAAGTCGCGGTTCTTGGCGATCGCACCCTCGCCTTCGAGCACTTGCGCCATCACCGGCCCGGAGATCATAAACTCCACCAGATCCTTGAAGAACGGCCGCTCGCGATGCACGGCGTAAAAACCTTCGGCTTCCCGGCGCGACAGATGCAGCATGCGCGCAGCGATGATCTCGAGGCCGTTGGTCTCGAAACGGGAGTAGATCTTGCCGATGATATTCTTGGCCACGGCGTCGGGTTTGATCATGGAAAACGTGCGTTCAACAGCCATCCGGTTTCTCCAAACAAGGTATACAGAAGGGAATACTCGAAAAAAGTTCAGCGATACTGGGCAACTGCGTATTTTATCGCAATTTCCGACTGGGCTCCGGCGATTTTGGGGGCGCCCAGTCGAGATACACCACGCCGCGAAGTCGAGTGATGCGATGTTCTCCGAAGGCGATGGCGGGGTGGCGGTCAGGGCCGGCCTGCCTCAATTGCCGCAGCGCCTCTATCAGTCGCTGCTCGCTGGGGATCTGAACGCCGTGCTGGGCGAGAAGGAAGCGCAACACGTTCCGGCCACGGGCTTCGGACAATCCGAGCAGACAGGCAACCGGTAGCGGAAAGCGCGGCGACTGACCAGCCAGATCGCTCAACGCCAGCTCGTCGAGCAGGGCGCCTGCCTCGGCAAAGCGCGCCGCCGCCTCAGCGAGTTTCTGTTCAGCCGCCGGGAACCGTGCCGCCAGCAGCGGCAGGACTTCATGACGCAGGAAGTTGCGGGAGAAGGCGGTGTCGTGGTTGCTCTCGTCATCGACCCAGGTGAGCTGCCGGCTCTCAAGATAGGCTTCGATCGCGGCTCTGGGCACCGTCAGCAGCGGACGAAGCAGGGAGACACCGCCCTGCAGCGGCCTCGCCTCGGGCATCCCGGCGGCACCGCTCAAGCCGGCGCCGCGCAACAGGTTGAACATCAGCGTTTCTGCCTGGTCACCGCTGTGATGACCCACTGCCAGCCAGTCTGGATCGCTACTCGCCAGCGCCTGGTAACGGCACTCGCGGGCCGCCGCCTCCAAACCTTCCGGGGAACCGCGCGGCACCTCGACATGATGCACCGTCAGTGGAATGCCTGCTTCGACGCAGTAGCGCTGACAGAAGGCCTCCCACTGGCCCGCCTGAGGGCTCAGATGATGATTGACGTGGCTGGCGGACAGCGCGAAGGAGAGCGATCCCTGGAGCGACTGCAAGGCATCGAGCAGCGCCAGCGAATCACGACCGCCTGAAAAAGCCACGACCAGGGTCTGACGCGGCTGGAGGTGACGCTGCAGGCTGGCCGCCACCGCGTCCAGAAGCGCTTCAGCTGAGCCGCTGTTCCTTGAACTTGCCATAGCTCATCAGGCGCTCGAAGCGGCGCTCGACCAGTTCGGCCGAGGAAAGTTCGGCAACCTGCCGCAGCGCATCCTGCAGCGCCTTCTTGAGGGAAATTGCCATGGCTTTGGGATTGCGATGGGCGCCGCCGAGCGGCTCATTGACGACGCGATCGACGAGACCCAAGGTCTTCAGGCGGACCGCGGTGATGGCCATCGACTCGGCCGCGTCGCTGGCGTTTTCGGCGCTCTTCCACAGGATCGAAGCACAGCCCTCGGGTGAGATCACCGAGTAGGTCGCGTATTGCAGCATCAGCAGAAGGTCGCCGACCGCGATCGCCAACGCGCCGCCCGAGCCGCCCTCGCCGATCACGGTACAGATCAAAGGGACCTTGAGTTCCGCCATGACCAGCAGATTGCGCCCGATCGCCTCGGACTGGCCGCGCTCTTCGGCGTCGATGCCCGGATATGCCCCAGGCGTATCGACGAAGGTAATCACCGGGATACCGAACTTCTCCGCCAGTCGCATCAGGCGCAATGCCTTGCGATAACCCTCGGGTCTTGGCATACCAAAGTTGCGGAAGATCTTTTCCTTGGTGTCGCGCCCCTTCTGGTGGCCGATCACCATCACCGACTGACCATTGAATCGGGCCAGGCCGCCGACGATGGCGCGATCGTCGGCGTAGCAGCGATCCCCATGCAACTCCTCGAAGTCGGTGAACATCTGCGCGACGTAATCGAGGGTATAGGGACGCTGAGGATGACGCGCCACTTGGGCAATCTGCCATGGCGACAGCTTGGCGTAGATGTCCTTGGTCAGACTCAGACTTTTGCTATCGAGCCTGTCGATTTCTTCGGAGATGTCCACCGCCGAATCATCCTGAGCGAAACGCAGGGATTCGATCTTGGCTTCCAATTCGGCGATCGGCTGTTCGAAATCGAGAAAGGTGGTTTTCATGACTGTCGCGTTTCCACAGATGGCGGCATTTTACAGGATGGCGACGCCTACCAACCGCTGCTCGTCGCATTTCGCCCTTGCAGAAGCGCCAAAGCCCTCTTGCGAGGGCTTTGGTTTGATGGGAGTCTGGCGCTGACCTACTTTCACAGGCGAGAAGCCTACTATCATTGGCGCGGAGGTGTTTCACGGTCCTGTTCGGGATGGGAAGGGGTGGTTCCAC
>DATKVJ010000126.1:0-8418 GCA_035530135.1 Rhodocyclaceae bacterium
GTTTGCGGATCGCGCTGCGGCTGCAGGCATTGCGCGCAGATCTCTTTCATCATGCACTGCATCGGCGAGTTGATAGAGCCGATGGCGAAGTGGTTTGTCTTCAAGTAGGGCGCGAGCACGGCATGCCGGGCCCGACCGATCGCGGCCATCATGCGGTCGGAACCGATCGCGATGATGCGGTCTACATCTGACAGGGGAATCGTCGGCGCGCCGAGCCGGCCGGAGGCATAGGCGTCCATCGCCTGGACGATGTTGCCGACGAAGCTGCGATCCTGCGGCCGTGCGCCATCCAACTGGAACCCCGGGGCCTCGTCGCAGCACCAGACGATGATGTCGGCCGCCGCCTCGATGTCGGCAACTTTGTAGCGGTCGATAATTGTCTTGTAGCCAGCGAAGTAGAGTACTTTGGAGCCGCGTGCACGGAACGCCTGGCCGATAGAAAACAGCACGGCATTGCCCAGCCCGCCGCCCGCGAGCAGCACGGTTTCGTCCGCTTCGATGTGCGTCGGGCTGCCCGCCGGACCCATGAGCACTACCGGTTCGCCGGGAGCGAGCATTGCGCACAGGTTAGAGGACCCGCCCATCTCCAGCACGATCGTCGACACCAGCCCTTTATCGCGGTCGACCCAGGCGCCGGTCAGCGCCAGGCCTTCCATCTGCATGCGCGTGCCCGCGGCCAGCGGGGCGAGGGTCTCGAAGTTCTGCAGCCGGTAGAACTGGCCGGGCTGGAAGCAGCGTGCCGCGGCTGGGGCCTTGATGATCACTTCGACGATGGTTGGCGTGAGACGCTTGATTTCGTGCACGGTCGCGCGCAGGTCCCGGTTAAGGGCCGCGAAGAATGCGTCGCGGCCGATGGTGCCGATTGGCGGGCGCTTCGCGAGCACCCGCGAGACCACCGGATAGCCTTGCTTGGTCGAGCCCAAGGCTTTCACCACGTTGCCGAAATAGGACGGATGAAGGTCGCCGAAGAACGACACGAACCGGCCGTCCGCAAGTCGCGACATCAGCACGTCGGCACGCGGAGTCTTGGACAGGGCATACTCGGGCTTGACCGGGTTGCCGTTTTCGTCGCACGCTTGGAAGTACTTGCCGTCCACGGCGAAATGCTGCGCGTCCTCGCGCGCAAGCACCGTGTTCGGCTGGGTGCCGGCGGCGACGAACACGGTGCTCGCCGCCAGCCGCACTTCGCCGGCTTCGCGCCACTTGCCGTCCTCGTCCGGAACCTTGTGCATGAGGCGCATGCCATAGGCCGCGCCGTAGTTGTCGACCTCCACCGCAAGCGGCGTGAGCCCTTCGGCGAACACGATTCCTTCCTCGAGCGCCTTTTCGACCTCCTCGTGATTGAGGGTGTAGGAGGGACTGTCGATGAGCCGGCGCCGGTAGGCGACGGTCACGCCGCCCCAGTGGCGCAACAGCTCGGTGATGCGCGGCGCGCGTCCGTCGTGCGCCGCCTTGCGCCGCTCGCTGCGGATCGCGCGCGCGTGCGACAGGAACTCTTCGGCGATCTCACGTTCCTCGTCGCTCCAGCGGTCACGGATCGCATCCTCGCCGAGTTCGGCGGCCAGAATTTCGAAACGGGCGAGGAATTTCTCGACCTGCACCACGTAGTAGGCGAGCGATTCGGTCGCGGTGTCGATTGCCGTCAGGCCGCCCCCGATCACGAGCACCGGCAGGCGCACCTGCATGTTGGCGATGGAATTGCGTTTGGCGGCCCCGGTCAGTTGCAGCGCCATCAGAAAGTCCGATGCGGTGCGCACGCCGCGGGCAAGCCCGTTGGGGATGTCGAGCGTGGTCGGCTTGCCCGCGCCCATGCACAGCGCGACATGATCGAAGCCCTTGGCAAGAGCATCCTCGAGCGTGATCGTGCCGCCGAAACGCACGCCGCCGAACAGTGCGAACTCCCGGCGCCGCTCGACCAGCAATCGCACCAGTTTGAGGAAATTCTTGTCCCAGCGAACGGTGATCCCGTATTCGGCGACGCCGCCGAAGCCGGCCAGCACGCGCTCGTCGAGCGATTCGTACATGCCGATCGCGTCGCGGATCGGCTCGAAGGGCGCGCGGCTTCCGTCCGGCCTGACGCCCGCGATCGACTCGGGAAGCGGTTCGATCTTCAGCCCGTCGATGCCAACGACCTCGTGGCCGTCGTTCATGAGATGATGCGCGAGGCTGTATCCGGCAGGGCCCATGCCGACTACAAGCACCCGGTAGCCGGTGGGCGGTCTGGGCAGCGGGTGGCGCAAATTTAGAGGATTCCAGCGCGTGAGCAGGCTGTAAATCTCGAAGCCCCAAGGCAGCATGAGCACGTCCTTCAACGTGCGAGTCTCGGCCTGCGGTATGTTGACCGGCTCCTGTTTCTGGTAGATGCACGACTTCATGCAGTCGTTGCAGATGCGGTGGCCGGTCGCGGCGGTCATCGGGTTGTCGATGCAGATGACCGCCAGCGCAGCGATCGCTTGGCCGGCGGCCTTGAGCGTCTGGAATTCCGAGATCTTTTCCTCGAGCGGACAGCCGGCGAGCTTCACGCCGAAAGCCCCTTTCTTGAACGCGATCTTCTGCGGCTCGGCGGCGGAGGATTTCTCGCGCAAGCCTTTGGAGCAGGAGTCCTTGCCTTGGGCGTGGCACCAGATGCAATAGTTGGTTTCGTCGAGCGCACTGACCAGGCTCGCGCCGGAGTCGGTGAGCTTGAATCCGTCGCGGCGCCTCAGATGGGCAGGCTGGATCCGATAGGCGGCGGCTCCGTGCAGACTGAATTTCTCGGCGTGGTGGAGCAGATCGTTCGGATCGGTCTTGGCGGGCGCCTTGAACAGAACGCCGGACTGGGTGAATTCGCGGCCGGCTTCCGTGTGCAGCGCCCAGGCGGCGTAGCGCAGGGCGAGCTCGAGTTCGCGCTGGTGCCCCGGCTCATCCTCCAGCCAGATTGTCACGTTTTGCGCGAAAGTGAGTTCGTCGAAGCGTCCGCCGAACAATCGCCTCAGCTCGCGTTCAGTTGCAGGGCCATCCACGCGCTGTGCTTCCTCCGGCTTGATCCTGCTAGCCGCGCGGCGCTGCACGAACTGGCGCTTTATCGAGAACAGCGGCGCCTGTTCGTCGTGCCGGCGGCCAAGTGCCAGCACCTCGTCGGTGATACCGAACAGTTGGGAGATGAACCGATCCAGATGCGGTGCAATCTCCAGGATCAGCGCCGATTCCGCCTTTGCATTCAGCGCTTCGGGATGGGCGCGGCCGCTGGTCAGACGCGCATGTAGATCGGCGTCAGCCCCGCTCAGGAAGTCCAGGAACGCGGCGTCGACGCGAAGCAGGCCTTCGCGAGAGTAAAGCTCGGCGAACGACAGCTTAAATGCAAGCTCGATCATATTTGAATGGTGTCCGTTGAATGGTGTCCGCGTCATTGCTGGAGCTGCTTCAGCTTGCTCCTGGTGTTCTTGAATGCTTTCGCCACGGGCAATGCGTCCTTCTTGTCGGAGAGAGTCGGCCACAGCGTCACCAATCAGCGTTGACTGCCTGTCGCGGTTTTCACCTGGTAAGCGCTGTGGCACGCGACGCATTTCTGCAGGACGTCGGAAAGTTGAGCAAGCGTATGCTTGGGCTTGCCGATTTTTTCGGCGTCGGTCGCGATCGTGTCGAATCCGCCATGGACGCTGAAGGCGAGAGTCTTGAACGCCAGCGGTAGCTTGCCCATCATTGCGAGCGGCACGTCGTGAGTCCTTGCGGTACCCATCTCACGTGCGATTTTGGCCACGTCCTGCATGTCATCGCGCGATAACGCGTTCGTCATAAGTTGAAGTCCAGCAACAAAGGCACGCATTTCCCTCAGCATCAGTGCGCGTTCGCCCGGATCGAGGAGGATCGCCACCCGCCCGTCCTCGGCTTTTTCCGTGGATCCGGCAACGATGAATTTATAGGCCATCGCGGCGATAACGAGCAACAGCACGACGATAACCGTCAGATAGATTCTGCCCCTTGCGGCGTCGGTCATTTCCTCTCCTCGAACAACATAGGATGCAGGTAAGATACCACAGCGCTCTGACAGAAACACTATCTAACATACATCTTTTATACCGGATCTCAAAAAATCGGCCAAATGCCTTACGATATAAGTTGACGGCACCGGCAATGAGCTGTTCAAGCAATATGTTCCCAGGCGTCTGCGATTCACACGGTCCTCGAGAAGACCGAAGCGCCGGGCTCCGTGTCCAGCAGGTAGCGATCGAACAGCATTGCGACATTGCGAATGAACAGGCGCCGGTGTGGCTCCGCGTGCGATCGATCTTTCTCGGGCCGCGAGCAGATGCAAGCCCGACATGGTCAATCGCCCGCCCTTCGCAGCGAGCTGGAGTTCAGGCCGCCGCGGTCCTGCCGATCCGCACGCGCCAGGTCTCGGGGCCCGATTCGAGATAGTCCCAGGTAAACTCCCCCGGGTGTTCCGCATCGAATTGGTAATACAGCGGCTTCGGATCATGGTCATTGACCAGAACGAAGCTATTGCCTGGAACTAGATTTTGCCAGGTGCTGAATATTGTGGTATGCCGTTGCATGGGGACAAGCTGACGGACGTCAAGGTTTTCGCTATCGCTCATGATTGAACTTCCTTTCTGGTTGCGTGGTGGGTTGATAAAGCCGGGATATCGCTATGGCCAGCGGGTGATTCCTTTCTGCTGCTGCGCCTGGGGCTGGTAAGGTTGTGCATGACGCCGTTCAGCCGTTCGGCTTCTTTCGGCTGGTCGCGCCGCAGCAACGACCAGCCTTGTGCCGCCAAGCGACAGGCGGCATCGATTTCTCCTGCGTCTCCGATGCGCAAAAGGGCCCGCACGAAGAGACGGTTGAGAGGGGCAATCGGGTCGGGTGTATTCATGCGCGGTCAGTCCTCGACGCCAAAATATTCCTTGGCCGCCGGGCTCATTGCCTGCGGGCTCCAGGGCGGCTCCCAAACCAGGTCGATATTGACCCCGTTCACCCCTTCTAAGTCTTCCAGCCGCTGCCTGACGCCGCTCTGGATCATGTCCGAGGCCGGGCAGCCGGGCGTGGTCAGCGTCATGGTGACTGCCACCACCACGGCATCGTCGATCTCGATCTCGTAGACCAGGCCGAGATCGACGATGTTGTAGCCGAGCTCCGGATCGAACACATCCTTCAACGCCTCGCGCACCTCTTCGCGGGTAGGCACGCTCATGACGCACTTCCGGGTCGGGCGGCACAACGGATCAGCACGCGATATTCGCTGGGGCCGCGTTTCTCGCAATCGGTCTGGTGGCCGCGTGTTCGAAGTTCGGGATACAGCAGCAGCGGCTCGCGGTCGAACCAGGCTTCCAGCACCTCACCCGCCGCCATGGACTCGATAGCCTCCAGCGTGATTACCATCGGTTCGGGCGGCATCAGGCCGCGATTATCGAGCGAGCGGCTCGGTGCCGGCCAGCCGCTGGCATCGTCCTGCTCCGATTTTGCGGCGGCAGCGACCGGCTGCGTGGAAGGCGCCGCAACAGGTGCCTTCGCGCCCGGTTCGAAAACGATTTCCCAATCGCCGCCGCCCAGCTCTTTCTCTGAATGTGCGTAGCCTTTCTTTTGCATGATTGAGAAGAGCGGCACCGGTTTGAAAGTGGCCAGCACGCGCAAACCCTGGCCACTTTCAAGCGCGGCTATCGCGTTCATGATTTCTGGAAAAGGCTCGCCACCTGCCTTCAGGATCGGGCGCACATCGAGTGTCTGGAGTGAAACAGTCATGTCGTACTCCTTTAGTGGGATGAAGGCGAAGCAAAGGGTGCCGATTTGGCAAGTGGCGCAGACATGCCTGGCGGTCGCACCGGCGTCGGCTTGGCGTTTGGATCCGGATGGCGAGAGCGCCACAGCTCGACCACAATTAGCACCGTCGCGAGCAATTGCAGGCCAACGGTGATTCTCCACAACAGGGCATGGCCGAGCACAAGAGCCCCTGCTGCGAGCGGCGCCGTCGCGAAATAGAGCACGAACCACGGCATGGCGCGGCGCTCGTTGACCAAATCCTGGACCCGTGGCACCGGCCCTTTGCCTAGCTTCGGGCCAAACACCTCGAGCCAAGTCAGGAACGGGACTACTTTGTAGAGCTGGCTAAGACCAAGCCCAGTCAGACCACCGAAAATAAACAGATAGCCGATCGCACCGGCAAAGCGATCGAGTGCACCCCACGCCGCCGCCAGCGCGCCAGCCACCAGGGCCAGGGTTATCAGACTGAGTGCCGCGGCCGCCGTTATGCTGTTCAATTCCAGATGCCGCCGGCTGCGTGTGCGGTAAAACCGTGCGATATCGGCGAGATAGAAAACCGCACCGAGACCAGCCAGCGCAGCACCAATCGCTTTGCCCCAGCCTAAGGCGACTCCGGCCCAGATCCCGCTCAACCCTGCCGCAACCAGCAATAGCAACCCGGTCACGGTCAGGATCAGTGCCGCATAGGTGCTGCGGCGCGGTTCGTCGGGTGCCAGCATGAACATCGACAACAGCCGGTAGCTGACGCCCATAACGGTCAGCGTAAACCAGCCGCCCAGTCCCGCCGCGATGTGCAGACTCAGCCCGCCGCCGGTCAGTGCCACCAGAAACTCAGGCGGCCGTGGCAGCGCAAAAGTGAGTGCAAAGCCGAGGCCGATCAGGCCGGTCAGCAACATGAAGCCGAGACCGAATCCGACGAAGTCCGCTGGCAGAGCCAGCGGCCGCGCGCGCCAGAGTGTCGCCGCGAAATTGATGGCCCCGAGCACGAAGCCCGTCAGAACCAGGCTGCCACCGATCGGTAGGCAAGCGGTTGTGAGGAAACCCACCCCGCCCAATGCCATGAACCCGACCAGCATCGCAGCCAGGCCCGCGACGATCGCGATCAGCGAATACAGCGGCAGGCGCTGGCTGTACAGTCCAGTGTTGGTGATGACGGGGACGAATTGATAAAGCGCGCCGAGCATCAGCAGGCTGAGCCAGCCGATCGTGACAAGATGAACCACAATCAGCGTGGCAGGTGCACGTAACCCGGTCAGCGGGTCGGCGTAGCCCGCGACGAGCAACACCTCGGCCATCAGAAGGGCGGCGATGGCGCATCCAAAATGCACCATTGTCCAGCGCGAAACGCTCGATCCGATCATCATCGACAGAGCCCTCCCGGTTTCGCTACCGAAATTAGCGGTGCTTGTTCGAGCGGCAACCCAGCATGCAGCATGTCAATTTCCCGAAACTGTTCGCCGAAGCGCGCGCTTCGGCGTGGTATGGAAAGCCGCCTACGCCGCCATGCTTTCCAGCTGCGTTAGCAGGCTGCGGGCGTCCTCGCCCAGCGCCTGGTCGAGCATGGGGTACATCATGGTTTCCTCTTTCATGTTGTGCTGCTGCAGAAGCATGTGCAGGGTCTCCGCAGTGTCCAGGTACTGTTTCGCGTCTTTCGCTTCGATTGCGGCGCGCATTCGCGCGAACATTCCGTGCATCTGTTCGTGCTCCATGCACATCGTCTCGGTCGGTCCGCTGGTCATGCCGGTTTTTTCCTCGAACGCCGGAAACAGCAGCTTTTCCTCGATCTCGATATGACGTTCGATCTCGCGCAGAAACGCCCCGCCATCGCGCTCCAGGCCGGCGTAATCGCCGGCAGCCGCCATATTCCCGGCGCGGGCGAAAGCCGCATCGCAATCCCTGTGGTCCTTGTTCATGTAGTCGCTGATGAGCTGCATATTGCCTCCTGTCGAATGGTGGGTGGTATTGACGGTGACCGCGCCTCGCGCGGCCCTGGTTACGCTCCGAACGCGTCGATACCTTGGTCCGCGGCGGGTACGTTGGGTTGCGCGGGTTCAGGCGCGTTTCAGCAGGCCGAGCTTGTCCTTGATGCTCGCCCAGTGAGTCGCTTCGGGTAACGCCTCCTGCTTTCTCGTAATTTCCGGCCAGTCCTTGGACAATTCGGCATTGAGCGCGACATATTGCTCCTGTCCTGCCGGCACGTCGGCGTCGGCGAAGATGGCATCCACGGGGCACTCCGGGACGCAGACCGCACAGTCGATGCAAAGATCCGGGTCGATGACCAGGAAATTCGGCCCGGCGTGGAACGCGTCCACCGGGCACACCTCGACACACTCGGTATGCTTGCAGTTGATACATGCTTCGGTGACGACATAGGTCATTGTTGTCTCCTTTTCGCGACTGTGCCCTCAGGCCGCCGCTTCGAGCGGCGCCTGGGCGGGCTTCATGGTGACGGGGCATTCGCCGGTTGCGCGGCATGGTTCGACGCGCGTCGTTGTCAGCGCCTTCGTGGACCACCGCCGCACCGCCACGGCGTCACTCGGAACCTGCTCCGCGGCCGTCGGCGGGATAGGTTTGCCCTCGGCGAGCAGCTTCTCGACGCGGCGCAGGCCGAGAAGCGCTGCGCCATAGGCCCCGTTCAACTGTCCGAGCCCGTTGGGCGCAACGTTGAGCTTCGCCTTGAGG
>DATKVJ010000127.1:0-20809 GCA_035530135.1 Rhodocyclaceae bacterium
AAGGCACTTCCGAATATCTCATCCGGCCGAGGATGACCTGTGTATGGAAGTTCATGAAGGCCGAGTAGGGGTTCTTCTCGTAGCGGCGCGGCGCCGGCAGCATCACCGCCAGCCGCGCCGCCTGTTCCGCCGACAGCTGCGCCGCCGGGACGCCGTAGTAGCGCCGCGCCGCGGCCTCGGCGCCGAACACGCCCTGGCCCCATTCGACCACGTTCAGATAGACTTCGAGGATGCGCCGCTTGTCCCACAGCGTCTCCAGCATCAGCGTGATCGCGGCCTCCTGGAGCTTGCGCCAGGGCGTCTTGGCCGGCGAGAGGAAGAGGTTCTTGGCCAACTGCTGGGTGATGGTCGAGCCGCCCGCCACTATCTTGCCCTTGCGCTGGTCCTTCTCCAGCGCCTTCTGGATGGCGACCCAGTCGAAGCCGTCGTTGTCGACAAAGCTGTCGTCCTCGGAGGCGACCACCGCGCGCTTCAGGTTCGTCGAGATCCTGGCGTAGGGGACCCAGCGGTGTTTCAGCTCGGCCTTGGGATTCTTCTGGCGCAGCTCTGCCAGCCGGATTTCCATGAAGTGGGTCATGTCCGGGTTGGTGAATTTCCACAGCACCACCCAGCAAAGATACCAGCCCTGCCAGAGCAGGCCGAGCAGCAGCAGGACGAGCAAGGTCCGCTTGAGCAGCCGCCTCATGGCCGGACCAGCTCCCGGCGCAGCTGCGCCAGCACCGGCCCGGTCTGCGGCCGCACGCCGCGCCACAGCAGGAAGGACTCGGCCGCCTGCTCCACCAGCATGCCCAGGCCGTCGGCCACCCGGACGGCGCCGCCCGCGCGCGCCAGACGCTGGAAGGCGGTCTGCCGGCCATAGACCATCTCGTAGGCGAAGCCGCCCGGGGCGAACAGTCCCGGGGGCAGCTCCAGCGGCGCGTCGGAGAGGCCCGCCGAAGTGGCGTCGATCACCAGGTCGAATTGCCTTCCGGCCAGGTCTGCGAAGCCGCAGCCTTCGAGCGGCGCGGCAGCGTCCGCGGCGGAGAATTCCCGGGCCAGGCGCCTGGCCTTGTCGGCGCTGCGGTTGGCGATCACCAGGGCCGCCGGCGATTCCTGCAACAGCGGCAGCAGCGCGCCGCGGGCGGCGCCGCCGGCGCCGAGCAGCAGCACGCGCCGGGCCGAGATCGGGCAGTCGAGGTTGGCGGTGAGATCGCGCACCAGGCCGGCGCCGTCGGTGTTGTCGCCGAAGATCGCCGGGCCCGAGAAGTCCAGGGTGTTCACCGCGCCGGCGCCGCGGGCGCGGGGCGAGAGCGCCGCCGCCAGGCGGTGCGCCTCCTCCTTGAAGGGCACGGTGACGTTGGCGCCGCGCCCGCCCTCGGCGATGAACTTGCGGACGGCCGCCGCGAAGCCGTCCAGGGGTGCGAGGATGGCGCCGTAGGCGATGTCCTGTCCGGTCTGCGCCGCGAACAGCGCGTGGATGCGCGGCGACCGGCTGTGGGCGATCGGGTTGCCGATGACGGCGTAGCGGTCGGTCATTCTGCCTGCAGCTTGTCGGCGCTGGTGAAGGTCCAGGTCCGGGTGATCTCGATCACGTCGGTGTCGCGCCGGATGTCCGGCGGGAAGGGGGCGAAGGGCGCGGCCAGCTGCACGATGCGCCGGGCAGCATCGTCGAGCAGCTTGTGCCCGGAGGGGCGATTCACCTCGACGCGCTCCAGCGTGCCGTCGCTCTTGATCACCACGGTGATCACCAGGCTGCCGTAGAGGCGGCCGCGCGCCGAATCGGGATAGTTGAGGTTGCCGACGCGCTCGACCTTCTGGCGCCAGTCCTCGACGTATTGGGCGTAGCGGTATTCCCGGGTGCGGGCGCCGATGTTCTTGACCCGCGGGCGCTTGTTGTAGTCCTCCAGCCGCTTGTCGATCTGCGCCTCCAGCCGGATCATGGCCAGCGCGTTGCTGGCCAGATCGATGCCGGCGGCGGGCTGGGGCGCCGGCTGCGGTGCGCCGCGGCGCGGCTCGGGACGGACCGCACGGGTGCTCCTGGCCTCGGTCAGCAGCTGCTGCTGTCTGGACTCCAGCCGGGCGACGCGGCGCCTGGCCTCGACCACGGCGTTGCCCTCGCGGGCCGCCAAGGACGCCGGCAGCGGCGTGCTGGCGCGGCGGTCCTCGTCGCTGTTGCCGCCGCCGTCGAGATTGGCCTGGGCCAGCGCCTGGGCGAGCGACGGCGGCGCGGCGCTCTTGCTATTGACCAGGACGACGTCGAGCGCGCGTTCCCTGGTCGGCCAGTGCGCGCCGGGCAGACCGAAGTGCAGCATCAGCAGCAGCGCGTGCAGCAGGACGGAGGCGGCGAGCGCCAGGACCAGGTGGCGTTGCGAGGGCTCCATGCGGGCGAGCGGGCCGGGCCAAGCGAGAACTGACGGTTTCTGCATGAGCGGAGATTTTACCCCGCCGGGGTGTCTTCTTCTAAAGCGCTAACAGAGGGTTCATTCGCCGCCACTTCGGCCGCTGGCGCCAGGACTTCGACCAGGCGCGCCCGGGTCTCGGCCTCGAGCAGATCGATCTTCTCGAACTCCAGCCGCACCCGCACGCCCCGCTCCTGCGGCGGCAGGGAGGGCACGCGCAGCACCAGCGGCAGGCCGTCCACGCGCACCAGGTTTTCCCTGAGCACGCTCGCATCCATCTGCCCGACGCCCTCCTGGAGCAGCCAGCGCAGGCACCAATAGCGCTCCATGGCGCGCTGGAACTCGGCGTAGGCGGCGTAGGTCAGCTCGAAGTCGCGCAGCGCCGCCATCAGCTCCGCCGAATGGGCGGCGAAGGGCGGCGTCGCGCCGGTGAGCCAGGCGATCAGCTGCCACTGGTTGACCAGGTCCACGTAGCGGCGCAGCGGCGAACTGGACCAAGCGTAGCAATCGACGCCGAGGCCCTCGTGCGGCGCCGCGACCGTGGTCATGCGCACCTTGCCGGCGCTCTGCGCCCGGTACAGGGCGCTGATGCCGGCGTCGGCCAGCGCGCGGCCCCAGGTGGCGTTGGCGACGATCATCAGCTCGGCCACCAGCTTGTCCAGCGGCGAGCCGCGGCGCCGCTCGCTGATCGCGACGCGTCCGGGTCCCGCGGCGGTCTCCTCGTTCCAGTCGACCTCGAAATTGAAGTCGCTGAAGTTCTGCTGGGTGGAGGCCTTGCCGCGCCCGGCCTCGAGCACCGTCGACAGCTCCCAGAGGAGCTTCAGCTCCGCGCTGTAGGGGAATTCGGGCAGCCCCGTCGCCAGGGTCTCCTCGTTGAACAGCGGCTCGATGTCGTGGTGGCGCAGGTTGGCGACCACCGGCACGCGTTCGATCCGTGTCTCGTGGCCGCGGATCGAGAAGTCGGGGGCCAGATCGAGATAGAGCGAGACGGCCGGGCAGTCGCGGCCGGCGCCCAGCGTGAAGCGCTGCACCACCTCGTCGGGCAGCATGGTGATCTTCTTCCCCGGCATATAGACGGTGGACAGCCGGTTGCGGGCGATCGCGCCCAGCGCGTCGTCGGGCCGCAGCGACAGGCCGGGCGCCGCGATGTGGATGCCGATCAGCCAGCCCTGATCGCGGCGGGTCACCGAGAAGGCGTCGTCGATCTCGGTGGTGTGGGCGTCGTCGATGCTGAAGGCGGCGACCTCGGCCCGCGGCAGATCGGCGGGCTCGGCCGGCGCCGGCGTCGCGCAAAAGTCGGTGCCCTGCGGGAAGTACTCGTACAGGAAGCGGCCGAGGTGGTAGTCGTGGCTGTCGGCCAGGGCGCCGCACCGCTCCAGGAGGCGCGGCGCCGACAGGCCGGTCTCGGCGCAGGCGGCCTCCAGCGCGCGGGTCTCGATCCGGTTGCGGTCGGGCTTGTAGAGCAGTTGGCCGAGCAGCGGCGGGAACTCCGCCGGCAGCCGCCCTTCCTTCAGCGCTTCGACCATGCGTTCGATCGCCAGCGTCTGCTGCCGCTTCTTCTCCAGGCCGGCCAGTGCCGCCTGGAGGATCTCCACGGGCGCCTTGCGGAAGCGGCCGCGGCCCTTGCGGTGGAAATAGATCGGCGCCGCGTGCAGGCGCAGCAGGGCCGCGGCGGCCTCGACCGGGCTCGGGCTGCGGCCGTAATAGTCGCGGGCGAAGTCGGCGAAAGCGAATTCGGCCTCGGGGCAGGCCTCCCAGAGGAAATCGGTATCCATGCCCTCGGCCTCGGCCTCGGCGCGCGTCATCAGTTCGGCGGCCGGGGGCTCGGTAAAGCGCAGCAGCACGTTCGCCGCCTTGACCTTGGCGCGCTTGCCGGAGGCCAGTTCCACCTGGAGCGAGGTGTTGTTGTCGGCGAGCACGGTGCCTGCCCGGAAGGCGCCGTCCTCTTCGAAAAGGACGTTCATGGGGGAAGATCGGATGAGGGGCGCGGATTATACCGCAGCCCCGCCCGCGCCCCTTTACCCGGCCGCGCTGGCGATCAGCACCCGGCTGGTCAGGCGGTAGCCGTCGCCCGCGCGGAAGGCCTCCAGTTCCTGCGCCACCTCGACCGGGAAGCGCGCCTGGATCTCGGCGGGCAGACGGGAGAGGCTGCCGGCGGCGCCGCCGGCGAGGTCGAGGAAGGCCTGCCAGTAGTCGGCGGCGCTCGTATAGGCGAAGACCAGCTCGCAGGTCGTGGTCTCGATGTCTGCGTAGCCCGCGCGGGCGAGCAGCGCCGGCAGCAGCGGAGCCAGGCGCAGGGGCGAGGGTCGCGGCACCTTGGGCGCCGGCAGCAGGCGGCGCATGCAGGCGAGCGCGCACTCGACGAGCGGCGCCTGCGCGGCCTCGCCCCAGACCGACAGCGCCAGCCGTCCCCGGGGGCGCAGGACGCGGCGCATCTCGGCCAGCGCCAGATGCTCGTCGGGGAAGAACATCAGGCCCAGGCCGCACAGCACGCGGTCGAAGGCGCCCGCCGGAAACGGCAGCGCCTCGGCGTCTGCCGCGGCGCACAGGATACCCGGGCAGGCGCGGCGGCCGGCCGCCAGGATGTCCTCGGCCAGGTCGCAGGCGACCACCGTGCCCGCCGCGCCGAGGCGCGCGAGCGCCGCCTGGGCCAGGATCCCCGGGCCGCTGGCTAGATCGAGCAGCGTCTGGCCGGCGGAGAGATTCGCGGCGTCGAGCAGGGCCTCGGTGAGGGCGGCGCGCGGCGCGGCGCCTGCCAGATAGCGCCCGGCGATCAGGTTGTAGCCGTCGCGCTCGATGCGCTTGAAACGGCGCGGATCAAAGTCCGGCGAAGTCGAGGACGTCATCGAGGTAGTCCCGCCAGCGCGTGAAGCTGTGATCGCCGCCCGCCAGCACCGTCTGGCGGGCGCCCGCGTACTTCTTGACCGCCTCCCGGTAATCGAGCAGTTCGTCGCCGGTCTCGACCATCAGCCAATAGCGATCGGGCCTTTCCGGACGGGGGATTTCCAGCGCTTCGAGCTCTGCGATGTGCGCGAGGGTGAACTCGAAGCCCTCGCCGGTCGACAGATTGGTCTGCCGCCCGACGTGATCGGCCAGGGAGAGATGGGCGACGACGGCGGGGTTGATCAGCACCGCCTTCAGTCCGTGCCGCTCGGCGAGATGCGTCGCGTAGTAGCCGCCGAGCGAACTGCCGACCAGCGTGACCGGGACGGCCGGGGTGGCTTGGGCGGCGATGATCCGTTCCGCGAGCGCGATCGCCGCCCGCGGCGAGGCCGGCAACTGCGGACAGGCAAACGAGTCCTCGATGCCGCGCGCCGCCATGAAGGCGCGCAGCTGCTGCGCCTTGTGCGAGGCCGGCGCCGAGCGGAAACCGTGCAGGTAGAGGATCAAGGGCTGGACCAGTCGACCAGGCCGAGCCGCCAGGTGAGGATCACCACCAAGCCGAAGGCGATGCGGTACCAGGCGAAGGAGCTGAAGTCGTGGCTGCTGATGTAGCGCAACAGCCAGCGCACGCACAGGAAGGCCGAGACGAAGGCGGCGATGAAGCCGGTCGAGAACATGCCGATGTCGCTCGCCGACAACAGCGTCCGCTCGCTGTAGAGCTGGTAGAAGGTGGCCGCGGTCATGGTCGGGATGGCCAGGAAGAAGGAGAACTCGGTGGCGGCGCGGCGCGACAGGCCGAACAGCAGGCCGCCGATGATCGTGGCGCCCGAGCGCGAGGTGCCGGGGATCAGCGCCAGGGACTGCGCCAGGCCGAGCTTCAGGGCATCGACGAAGCCGAGCTCTTCGACCGTGACGATGCGGACCCGGTGCTCGCGCTTCTCGGCCCAGAGGATGGCCAGGCCGCCGATGATGAAGGCCAGCGCCACCGGCAGCGGCCGGAACAATTGCGCCGTGATCACCTTGTGGAACAGCAATCCGAGCACCGCCGCCGGGGTGAAGGCGATGGCGAGATTGAGCGCGAAGCGCTGCGCTTCGCGGTCGCCGGCCAGGCCCATCGCCACCTTGGCTATCTTGGCGCGGTATTCCCAGACGACGGCGAGGATGGCGCCGAACTGGATCACGATCTCGAACACCTTGCCTTTTTCGTCGTTAAAATGGAGCAGATCGCCGGCCAGGATCAGGTGGCCGGTGCTGGAGACCGGAAGGAATTCCGTCAGTCCCTCGACGATGCCGAGGATCAGGGCGTGCAGCAAGGTCGTGGGATCCATGGGATGGCGATGTTCGATCAGATGGCGCGCGAGTTTAGCACGAGCTATTCTGCAGCCCGGGGTCCGGGTTTTTTTCGGCAGCGGGAAAATGGGGTACATTCGCCGCTGAGGCGGCAGATAAAGAAATCGCCGGGGAGGATGGGATGAAGCCAGCAGCACCGACCAAGACAGCTACCTCGCTTCCCGGCGGAAGCTCGGCGTTCAAGAAATGGCTCTGGCTTCCGATCGCCCTCGCCCCCCTGGGCGTGTCGGCCTGGCTCTGCGCCGGCGCGATCAATGCGGCGCTCGGATCGGCTGCCGCCGATTTGGGCGGGCAACTGGCGACGGCGAAGTTGTGGCTCTACGCCGCTTGCGGCTATGCGGGCTTGTTGCTCGCCATCGGCCTCGCGCTCGTTCTGCGCCGGTCTGCCGCCGATGATCGTCCGCTGGAGCAGGCATTTGCCCGATTTGTCGGCGAACGGCCCGACCTAGCGCAGCGCTTGCCGGCGGGAGACGGCGATGCCAGCCCCTTGGCGCGCTACGGCAACGCCTTGATCGACCGCACCCGGCAGCTGGCCACGGATGTCCGGCAAGCGGGGATGAGCGTGGCGGTGGCGGCGGCCAAACTGAAGCTGCGCATTCACCAGACGACCGAGATGTCCGGCAAGCAGCGCGAGTTGGCGAACGAGGTGTTTCAGGCCAGCGGCACGGCCAGCGCCGCCATAGAACAGGTGTTGCAGAACGCCGAGGCGGTCAACGGGGCGACCATAGCCAATCTGGCGGTGGCCCAGACGACCCAGGTCGAATTGCTCGCCGCCAGCCAGCGGATCGTCGAGATCGCGCAACGCGTCGATTCCTTCCAGGAGATGGTCGCAGGCCTCAACAGCAAGTCCTTGCAGATTCGCGACATCGGCGTGCTGATCGACGAGATTTCCAACCAGACCAATCTGCTCGCGCTCAATGCCGCCATCGAGGCGGCTCGCGCCGGCGAGAGCGGGCGCGGCTTCGCCGTGGTCGCCGACGAAGTGCGCAAGCTGGCGGAGAAGGTGAAGACGGCCACCGGCGTCATCGCCGACAACACCGCGGCGATGATCGCGGTGGTCGGCGACACCATCGCCGAAACGGGCGCCATCGGCGACAGCAGCAAGCTCGCCAGCGAGGCGGTGTCCAATTCGCTGGCCAAGTACTCGGCGATGGTGCAGGACTTCCAGCGGATGAGCGAGCAGTTGCTGGCCATCACCGATTCGATCCAGCGCATTCACGAAGCCAATGCCCACGCCCACGCCCAGGCGAGCGGGATTCACCAGTTCAGCGAATCGGTGTCGGAACAAATGCGCGATTCCGATCGGCTCGCGCATGAACTGCACGAGGTGATCGAGAGCATCCACGAAATGTCCTCGCGTTTCGTCATCGGCGGCAGCGCTCTCGATCGGGTGCTCGATCAAATGGCGTTCTACCGCAACAAGATTCAGGCGCACCTGGAGCAGGCCGCGGATCGCGGCGCGAACGTCTTCGACGAAAATTACCAGCCGGTCCCGAACACGCAGCCGCCCAAGTTCAAGACCTCCTACGATGCGGGAGTCGAGGCCGGCCTGCAAAGCATCTACGACGAGGCTCTGGAGCAGATAGCCGGCACGGTGGCCTGCATGGCCTGCGACCTCAACGGCTACCTGCCCGCGCACAACAAGAAGTTTTCGCTGCCGCCGGGCGATGACCTGAAGTACAACATCGTTCACAGCCGCAGCAAGCGGATACTCGACGACGAAGGGACCAAGCTGGCGCTGAAGACGCGCGCGGGCCACCGCCTGCAGACGTTCATCCGCGACACCGGCGACGTGCTCTCGGAGCTGGTCGTGCCCCTGTCCGTGAAGGGCAAGCAGTGGGGCGTGTTCCGCGTCGCCATCGCCCCGGAGGTCCTGATGCGGGACGCCTGATCCCGCTTCGCCGTCGATGCTGCGGGTCGGCCGGGCGGTTCGCTGCCAAAAGCCGGAGGCGCTTCACGCCGGGGCAGTCAGCCGCTCCAGCCGGTCAAGATAGGCGAGCGCCTGTTCCCGGTTGTCTCCGCACATCTCCCTGGAGGGTGACAGTCCGGCGCAGCAGCGCGGGCGCTGCGGCCGCCCGAAGATCGCGCAGGCGAAATCGGCGGTCAGCTGCGCGCAGGCGAGGCCCGCGGGCTTGGCGCCGGCCATCCCGGGAATGGCGGAGGAAATCGACGGAGCGATGCAGCAGGCGCCGCAGCCGGGGCGGCAGATGCGATTCACGCCCTGCGGTAGATCTCCGCCCCGCCCTTGACGAATTCCACCGCCTTCGTTTCCATGCCCTGCTTCAGGGCCTCGATTTCCGAGACGCCCTGGCTTGCGGCGTAGTCGCGCACGTCCTGGGTGATCTTCATCGAGCAGAAGTGCGGGCCGCACATCGAACAGAAGTGGGCGAGCTTGGCGCCCTCCTGCGGCAGGGTTTCGTCGTGGAACTCGCGCGCCTTGTCGGGATCGAGGCCGAGGTTGAACTGGTCGTCCCAGCGGAACTCGAAGCGCGCCTTGGACAGCGCGTTGTCGCGGATCTGCGCGCCGGGGTGGCCCTTGCCCAGGTCGGCGGCGTGGGCGGCGATCTTGTAGGCGATGATGCCGTCCTTGACGTCGTTCTTGTCGGGCAGCCCCAGGTGTTCCTTGGGCGTCACGTAGCAGAGCATGGCGGTGCCGTACCAGCCGATCATCGCCGCACCGATGGCGCTGGTGATGTGGTCGTAGCCCGGCGCGATGTCGGTGGTGAGCGGGCCCAGCGTGTAGAAGGGCGCCTCGTGGCAGAGTTTCAGCTGTAGCTCCATGTTCTCCTTGATCATGTGCAGCGGCACGTGGCCGGGACCCTCGATCATCACCTGCACGTCGTGCTTCCAGGCGATCTGGGTGAGCTCGCCCAGGGTCGCCAGTTCGCCCAGCTGCGCCTCGTCGTTGGCGTCCTGGATCGAGCCGGGGCGCAGGCCGTCGCCGAGGCTGAAGGCCACGTCGTAGGCCTTCATGATTTCGCAGATGTCCTCGAAGTGGGTGTACAGGAAGTTTTCCCGGTGGTGCGACAGGCACCACTTGGCCAGGATCGAGCCGCCGCGCGAGACGATGCCGGTCAGGCGCTTGGCGGTCAGCGGGACGTAGGCGAGGCGCACGCCGGCGTGGATGGTGAAGTAATCGACGCCCTGCTCGGCCTGCTCGATCAGGGTGTCGCGGAAGATCTCCCAGGTCAGGTCCTCGGCGCGGCCGTCGACCTTCTCCAGCGCCTGGTAGATCGGCACCGTGCCGATCGGCACCGGGCTGTTCCTGACGATCCACTCGCGCGTCTCGTGGATGTTCTTGCCGGTGGACAGATCCATCACCGTGTCGCCGCCCCAGCGGATCGACCAGGTCATCTTCTCGACCTCTTCCTGGATGCTGGAACCGAGCGCGGAGTTGCCGATGTTGGCGTTGATCTTGACCAGGAAGTTGCGGCCGATGATCATCGGCTCCGATTCCGGGTGGTTGATGTTGGCCGGGATGATGGCGCGGCCGCGGGCGATCTCGTCGCGCACGAACTCCGGCGTGATCAGCCTCGGGATGGCAGCGCCGAAGGATTCCCCGGGATGCTGACGCAGCAGCAGCTCGGAGAGCCCCTCGCGCTTCTGGTTCTCGCGGATCGCGACGAACTCCATCTCCGGCGTGACGATGCCGCGCCGGGCGTAGTGCATCTGGGTGACGTTGCCACTGAGATTGGCGCCGGCCTTGGCGCGGCGCGGGCGGCGCTGGAGATTGAAGCGCATTTCCGCCAAGGCGCTGTCGTTCTCGCGTTCGCGCCCGAAAGCCGAGGTGAGCGCGGGCAGTTCCTCGCTGTCTTCGCGTTCGGCGATCCACGTCGAGCGCAGGGGTGCCAGGCCGGAACGGATGTCGATCTTGGCCGCAGGATCGGTGTAGGGCCCCGAGCAGTCATAGACGCAGATCGGCGGGTTCGCTTCGGCGCCCATCGCGGCCGGTGTTTCGGACTGGGAAATTTCGCGCATCGGCACCCGGATGTCCGGGCGGCTGCCCGCGACATAGACCTTGCGCGAACAGGGGAGGGACTGGACGACGGCCTCGTCCACGTGGGCGTTCGAGGCTAGAAATTTTTCGTTGGCGTTCATCGGAATGGCTCCAGGGGGACGGGACCGTGGGCCCCGCAGCGGAACCGTTTAAGTTACTGGAAAGCCAGTTCGAATGCAACCCGGGAGGGCCCAGGGTCAAGCGTCGAGGCCCGGTAGAATGCTAAAGTAAAGGCTGCGGCGGCCGTTAGGTCTGGGACGCCTTGGAGGGGGAAGCATCGCATGTGTCCGCATTTACGTTCACCCTTACGCTGGAGGGCCATGGCGCTGCTCGCGGCCTTGGCCTGCGGCCAGGCGGCTGCCGCCTGGCAGACGGTGGCGAGCGCCCACGGCGAGCGCGTCGATATCGACAAGACGCGCATCGCCCGCGTCGGCGTCGGCAAGACCATGGCCTGGACCCGCCTGGTGCTCGGCCGCGAAGTGGCGATAGCCGGCGGCAAGGAGGGCTACTCGACGGTCGAGGCCCTGAACCGCTACGATTGCGAGAAGCACCGCTTCGCCACGGTCAAGCGCGTCTATCTGAGCGAGGGCAGATTGGTGCGCGAGGAGCCGGTCGAATCGCCCAAGGAGATGAACGCGGCAGCGGGCAGCGTCGACGAAAAACTGCTCGAAGAGGCCTGCAAGCCGCGCACCGTCGGCGAAATGAGAAAGGTGGCGGAGATGGCCGGAAAGCTGGCCGCCGAAGCGCAATCCCATGCGCTCAAGACGCCCGAGCCGCCGGCCAAGGTGATGTACGCCGACATGCTGAGCTTGGCCAAGGAGCAGCCCCCGGCGTTGCGCTCGGCTGCCGACGCCGCCCCGGCACAACGGCGCCCCACGGTCCAGGCGCCGACGCGCTACACGCGCCACCGGCCGAAACGGGTGGTCAAGGCGGCGACGCTGCCGCCGGCTCCGGCGGCCCCGTTCGCGAACATCCCCTGGGGCTACGAAGGCGCGGGCGGTCCCGCCAACTGGGGCAAGCTGCGCCCCGATTACGCCACCTGCGCCGCCGGCGAGCGGCAGTCGCCGATCGACATCCAGGACGGCATCCGGGTCGACCAGGAGCCGATCAAGTTCGACTACAAGAGCTCGCTGTTCCGCATCGTCGACACCGGCCACACGATCGAGGTGGACGTCGGCCCGGGCAGCACCATCAACGTCATGGGGCGGCGCTACGAACTCACCCACATCGATTTTCACCGCCCCTCCGAGGAGCGCGTCAATGGCCGCGGCTACCCGATGGTCGTGCACCTCACCCACCGCGACGAGGACGGCCACGTGGCGGTGCTGGCGGTGCTGCTGGAGCGGGGCGTCGCGAATCCGCTGATCCAGACCTTCTGGAACAACCTGCCGCTCGAGGTCGGCCAGGATCTGGCGCCTTCCACCGCCATCGACCTCACCAAGCTGTTGCCCGAGCAACGCGGCTACTATGCCTATATGGGCTCACTGACGACGCCGCCTTGCACCGAGCAAGTCCTCTGGCTGGTGATGAAGCAGCCGGTGCAGGTGTCCGCCGAGCAGGTCGCGATCTTCTCCCGGCTCTACCCCCACAACGCCCGGCCGTTGCAGGCGACCAACAACCGGCTGATCAAGGAATCGCTCGCCCCGTGAGTCGCCGCCGCCGCCCGCCGGGGCGGCGCTCCAGGTAGGGTAAAATACCCTTTTGCTGGTTGAATATTAGTTTGTGCTAATATTGCACGCTCGGGAGAATTACGATGAATCTAGAAAAAGCGCGCTTCAACATGGTGGAACAACAGATCCGGCCCTGGGAGGTGCTCGACCAGGATGTCCAGGACCTGCTCTACGCGGTCAAGCGCGAGGAATTCGCGCCGCCCGCCTATCGCGCGCTGGCCTTCGCCGACACCGAGCTGCCGCTGGCGGGCGGCAAATATCCGGGTGCGGTCATGCTGTCGCCGAAGATCGAGGCCCGCGCGCTGCAGGCGCTGCAGGTGAAGAAGTCCGACAAGGTTCTTGAGATCGGCACCGGCTCGGGCTACATGGCGGCGCTGCTGGCGGTTCGTGCCGACCGGGTGTGGAGCGTCGAGATCGTGCCCGAACTGGCCGAGATCGCGCGCGCGAATCTGCGTCGCCAGGGCATCGCCAAGGTCAACGTCGAGACCGGCGACGCGGCGCTGGGCTGGCCGGCCCAGGCGCCCTACGACGTGATCATGGTGTCGGGCAGCCTGCCGCTGCTGCCGCCCGAACTGCTGGCGCAGCTCAAGGTCGGCGGCCGCCTGTTCGCCATCGTCGGCGAGCTGCCGGTGATGAGCGCGCAACTGGTGACCCGGACCGAGGACGGCACCCGCACCGAGAGCCTGTTCGAGACCCAGGCGCCGCAGCTCGTCAATGCGCAGCACGCGCAGCGCTTCGTCTTCTGAGGCGCCATGCAGCAAATCACCGCGCCACAGCTTAGCGCATGGTTAGACGATCCCACCCGCCCCAAGCCCCTGCTGCTCGACGTGCGCGAGCCCTGGGAGCTGGACGTCTGCCGCATGCCCGGGGCGCAGCCGATGGCGATGAGGAGCATTCCGGCGCGCTTCATGGAATTGGGCGGCGAACAAGGCAGGGAACGGGAGATCGTGGTGATCTGTCATCACGGCGCGCGCAGCTTCCAGGTGGCGATGTTCCTGGAGCAGCAAGGTTTCTCGAATCTATACAACCTCTACGGCGGCGTCGCAGCCTGGGCCCAGCAGGTCGATCCCGCCATGCCGACGTACTGAGCCCTCGTTTCCGGGCATGGAGAGGCACGACATGAAAACAACGTTGCTGATTTTGCTGCTGTCTGCGGGAACGGCGCAGGCCGCCGACCTGCTCGGCGTCTATCGCGACGCGATCGGCTACGACGCGCAATACGCCGCCGCCCGCTCGGCGCTGGTCGCCGGCCGCGAAAAGCTGCCCCAGGGCCGGGCCGGCCTGCTGCCGAGCATCGGCCTGTCGGCCAACACCCTCTGGAACGACCTCGACTACCAGAGCCGGCCGTCTACCGGCGACATCCCGGCCAACTACAACAGCAACGGCTGGTCGCTGTCCCTGTCGCAGCCCTTGTTCCGCTGGCAGAACTGGGCCGGCTACAAGCAGTCGGAACTGGCCGTGGCGCAGGCCGAGACGCAATACGCGCTGGCCGGGCAGGACCTGGTCCTGCGCGTCGCCCAGGCCTATTTCGACGTGCTGCTGGCGCAGGAGACGCTGGCCACCGCCCGGGCGCAGAAGGCGGCGATCTCCGAGCAGCTGGCCGCGGCCAAGCGCAACTTCGAGGTGGGCACCGCCACCATCACCGACACCAACGAGGCGCAGGCGCGCTTCGACCTGACCACGGCGCAGGAGATCGCCGCCGACAACGATCTGCAGGTCAAGCGCCACGCCCTGGAAATGTTGATCGGCAAGGAGCCGCAGGCGCTCGCGAGCCTGAAGCCCGGCGCCGAGATCGGCCGGCCGCAGCCCGACGACATCGCCAAGTGGGTCGCCTCGGCCGAGCAGGGCAACCTGGCGGTGCAGGCCTCCCGGGCGGCGCTGGAGATCGCCGATCGCGAGGTGGAGAAGCAGCGCGCCGGCCACTACCCGACGCTCGACCTGGTCGCCAGCCGGGGCCGCAGCTCGCAAACCAGCACCCTGGCGCTGGGCCAGGTGATGCACGGCAGCGACGTCGACTCGACCGTCGTTGGCCTGCAACTGGCGATCCCGGTGTTCGCCGGCGGCGCCATCAGTTCCCGGGACCGCGAGGCGGTCGCGTTGCGCGAGAAGGCCCGCTTCGATCTCGAGAACGCCCGCCGCCAGGCCGCGCTCGCCGCCCGCCAGGCCTATCTCGGCGTCACCTCGGGACTGGCGCAGGTCAAGGCGCTGGAGCAGGGGCTGGTCTCCTCGCAGACGGCGCTCGACTCCAACAAGCTCGGCTACGAGGTCGGGGTGCGCATCAACATCGACGTGCTGAACGCGCAGCAGCAGGTCTATTCGACCCGCCGCGACTTAGCCAAGGCGCGCCTGGATACGCTCACCGCCGAGCTCAAGCTCAAGGCCGCGGCCGGCACCCTGGGCGAAGCGGACGTTGCCGCGATCAATTCCCTGCTGGAGTAAGTCGGATATCCGGTAAGCGGGACCGGCTACCTTCATTTCAAAGCGGGAAGCCGGTCTCCACCGACAAGCTTCGCACCCTCTTCGGGAACATCCGTTCGGACTTCTCGTCCAGTGCAAGGTGCGGGAGTTTTTCGCGAACCAACTCGACGGTCGCCACGGCTTGCAAGTGATCGCGCCGCTTCTTTTCAGGTTCCCTGTCTGGTTGGGAGCTCAGCCACTGCTTGTACACCGCAAAAGCCCTCGGGTCCGGGGCAACCATAGGTGCCGGCTGCCCATCTTGCCCGATGACGACAGAATGAAACTTCTCGCTGGATAGCAGCCATTTGATGTTTTGCAGCCAAGAAGGGGTCAGGTCGCCGGCCGCGAGTCGTTCAGGTTCATTCTGTTTCCAGGCTGGATTGGGGGCTTGCTTGACCAGGTCGACATAGAAACCATCCTTGTTGACGGCCCGAAACGCTTTATGGCCTACCGGCTCAAACGATTTATCGAGCTTGCGCAGGATGGCAAGCACGCCCGCCTCGGCGACTTCCTCGTCCAGCAGGGCCAATTTAAGAGTGGCTCGGGAATCCCACAAAAAATCCACGTCCGTTGTGGCCATGAGGCCCGCTTCAAACATGACGCCCGCGACCGATTCGTAGCCGTACAGGGCGTTGGTGCCAATAACCATCAGATTTTTGCCCAACAAGCCATAGCCGTCCAGTTTGCGCAGGGTCGCCGTGACAATAGAGGGCACGCGGTTGATGCCAATCTCCCGGGCCATCCCTGCAAACTCCGCCACGGCCTGTTTTAGGGCCGCCTCGCGTTCATTGGCGCGGGCCTTACCGCTGACAAATTCCAGGTGTATCCGCTCGGTTTCTGGCGAGCGTGGCCCCAAGCTTTTATTGCCGCCAGTCCGGTTGATGACCTTGATCAAGTATTCGCCACCATTAACGCGTTTCCAGGTCATCCCGCCGGCGTATTGGAGCGCAATCCGCCGAGCGTCTCGATAGGCATCATAGGTTTGCTTGATATCGACGGCTATGCGGGTTTGGTTTGGCGATAACTCACGGAACGACATGGCTTTTCCTTTCACTACAGTATTATAGCGATAATGAAAGGAAAACCTATACCTGTCAATAGGTAACCTGGTAAATCTCGGCGGCAACCTGAGCGCTTGGACGGGACTTGTCACGCAACCGGTCAGGGCGGCAGGTAGCCCGCCAGCAGCGCCAGCGTGCGCAGGCTGGCGCCGCGATGGCGCGCGGCGAATTCCCGTCCGGCCGCCGCCATCGTCCGCCGCGCCGCCTCGTCCGCGAGCAGTTGCGCGGCGAGCGCGATCATCTCTCCCGCATCCTCGACCTGCCGCGCCGCGCCGCAGGCCAGTGCGTGGCTCGCCGCCTCGGCGAAGTTGAAGGTCGAGGGTCCGAGCAGCAGCGGGGCGCCGACCGCGCAGGCCTCGATCAGGTTCTGGCTGCCGTAGTCGAGCAGGCTGCCGCCGATGAAGGCGAGGTCGCAGGCGGCGTAGTAGGCGAACATCTCGCCCATGCTGTCGCCGATCAGCACCTCGGTCTCGGCCGGCACCGGCCGGTTTTCGCTGCGCCGCGTGACCGTGTAACCCTTGGCCGCCGCCAGCGCCGCCACCGCGGCAAAGCGCTGCGGATGGCGCGGCACCAGGATCAGCAGCAGTCCCGCGATCGGCCGCCGGCGCAGCGCGTCCAGGATCAGCTCCTCCTCGCCCTCGCGCGTCGAGGCGGCGAGCAGCACCGGCCGCGCGCCGATGCCCGCGCGCAAGGCGCGGCCCAGTTCCAGTTGCGCTGGCGGCGGCGCCACGTCGAACTTCAGGTTGCCGGTGACGAGAACGTTTTCGGCGCCGAGGGCGGTCAGCCGCAGGCGGTCGTCCTCGCTCTGCGCCGAAACCGCGGCGAGTCCGGCTAGCGCCGCGCGCACCAGCGCCGGAAAGCGCGCGTAGCGGCGCGATGAGCGCTCCGACAGCCGGGCATTGACCAGCAGCAGCGGGGTGCCCCGGGCGCGGCAGACGGCGACCAGGTTGGGCCAGATCTCGGTCTCCATGATCACGCCCAGCGCCGGACGGAAGTGGTCGAGGAAGCGGCGCATCGCCCAGGGCGTGTCGTAGGGCAGATAGACCCGGCGGACATCGTCGCCGTAGAGCTCAAGCGAGGTGGCCCGGCCGGTCGGGGTCATGTGGCTGAACAGGATCGCGTACTGCGGATAGCGCTGGAGCAACAGCGCGACCAGCGGCTGGGCGGCGCGCGTCTCGCCGACCGAGACGGCGTGGATCCAGATCGTAGGTCGGGCTTTAGCCCGACTTGTCGGGCTAAAGCCCGACCTACGAAAAAAGCCGAAGCGTTCATTCCAATTGCGCAGGTATTCCGGCTGCCGGCGCGCGCGCCAGAGCAGGTGGATCAATGCCCAGGGCAGCAGGGCGAGGGTGGCCAGCGTGTAGAGCAAGCGCGCCATCAGGCAAGGAGTTGCGCGGCTGCGGCGACCGCCTCGGGCGCCGATGGCGGCCGGCCGCGGGCGCCCAGGTTCCTGATCCGATTGTCGGCATGAGGGCCGCCATAGACGCCGGTGAGCGTCGGATCGGAGGCGGAGAACAGCGCCAGCGTCGGCCGCCCCAAGGCTGCGGCGAGGTGGCTGAGGCCGGTGTCGACGCCGACCACCAGGCGCGCGCCGGCGACGAGGCCGGCGATCGCCGCGATCGACAGCTGCGGCGCGACCCGCGCCTTGCCCATGCGTCCGGCCAGGCGCGTGACCGCCTCCCGCTCGGAATTTGACCCCGCGGGCAGCACCAGCGACAGGCCGCGCGCAGAAAGCGCTGCGCCCAGCGTCATCCAGTCGGCGTCGGGCCAGCCCTTGTCGGCGCGGCTGCTGACGGTGAAGAGTACCGCGTAGGGGCCTTCGGGCAGCCAGTCGGCCGCGAGCGGGGCGGCGTTGACGCCGTAGGCGAGCGGCAGGTCGGGCAGCTGGCCGCAGGCGGCAGCGGCCAGCCAGCGGTTCCTCTCCACTGCGTGGAGGTTTTTCGGGATGGCCATGCCCGCATCGTAGAACCGCGCCGCCAGCGGCTCGCGCGCCGTCTCAGCGGCGTAGCCGACGCGGCGGCCGCCGGCAGTGAGCCTCGCCTGCCGCGCGATCAGGGCGCTCTTGACCAGTCCCTGGGTGTCCACCACCAGATCGTAGGCCTCGCTCCGCAGCTCGCGCCCGAAGGCCAGGATTTCGCGCCAGGTCGCGGCGGAAGCCAGCTTGCGCCGCCAGCGCCGCAGCGCCACGACGATCACGCGCGAGACGGCGGGGTGCAGGCGCGGTATTTCCGCGAAGCCCTCCTCCACCACCCAGTCGATTGTGGCGCCGGGGAAGCGGGCGGCGAGGTCGCTCGCGACCGGCAGGTTGTGCACGACGTCGCCCAGGGAGGAGGTCTTGACCAGGAGGATGCGCATGAGTGCAAGGATTATAACCTGCCGTCCCCATGTGATAGACTAAGTCACTGGACTAAACTAACGTCATCGCAGATTGCCGCGGCCCTTCTGGCCTCGCAACGACGAAATGGGTGGTCATCGACAAAATGAGTCGTCATTGCGAGCCGGAGGCGAAGCAATCTACTCCGCATGACCAAGATTGCCGCGGCCCTGCGGGCCTCGCAATGACGGCGTTGGGTTCATGGTCCCTGTGCAGTTTTGGCCGCGCCGAAACAGGCACCTCGCAACGACGGTAGGCGAAGCAATCTTCGGTTCAGGGAATGGAGGCATCATGAGCGTCATCGTCAATGTCCACGAAGCCAAGACGCATCTGTCGAGGCTGCTGGAGCGGGCGCATGCCGGCGAGGAGATCATCCTGGCCAAAGCGGGCAAGCCCTACGCCCGTCTGGTGCCGCTACAGACCGAAATGCCGCGGCGTCAGCCGGGCAGGCTGAAGGGCACGATCACCGATGCCTTCTTCGAGCCCTTGCCCGAGCAGGAGTTGCGCGCCTGGGAGCAGGGTCACAAGCACGATCCGCTGCGCCAGAAATGAGGTTGCTGCTCGATACCCACGCCCTGTTGTGGTGGTTCGTCGATGATGAGCGCTTGTCGGCCAGGGCCCGCGCCTTGATCGCCGACGAAACCAACGAGGTCCTGGTGAGCGCCGCGAGCGCCTGGGAAATCGCCACCAAGCACCGTCTCGGGAAACTGCCGCACGCCGCCGATGCGTATCTCCGGTTCGAGGAGCTGGTGGTCGCCGACGGTTTTGTCCATCTCCCCATTTCTTACCGCCATTGCTTGCGTGCGGGCGGCTATCCGCTTCGTCACGGCGACCCCTTCGACCGGATGCTGGCCGCCCAGGCGGAACTCGAACGGGTGGCGCTGGTGACGCTCGATCCGACTTTCGCGAATTTCCCGATCGAGACGCTATGGTGACCGCTCGGTGAGCACCGCTGCCAGGCCGCCGCTGTCGGCGGTGATCATCACGAAAAACGCCGCTTCCCAGCTGCCGGAATGCCTGGAGAGCCTCGCCTTCTGCGACGAGATCCTGGTCGTCGATTCCGGCAGCCAGGACGGCACCGTGGCACTGGCGCAAGCGCGCGGCGCCCGGGTGATCCGGGCCGAATGGCGCGGCTTCGGGCCGCAGAAGCGCTACGCGGTCGAGCAGGCGGCGCACGACTGGGTGCTGTGCGTGGACGCCGACGAGCGCGCGAGCCCCGAGCTGCGTTCGGCCATCGAAGCGGCTCTGGCCTCGCCGAGTCACTCCGCCTACCGCTTTCCCCGCCGCAACCGCTTTCTCGGCCGCTACCTGCGCCACGGCGAGGGCTACCCCGACTGGAGCCTGCGCCTGTTCGACCGCCGCCGCGCCCGCTGGTCCGACGATGCCGTGCACGAGAAGGTGGTCACCGATGCCGTGGTCGGCACGCTCGCCGGCGACCTGCTGCACGACTCGGCCGAGACCCTGGACGCGTATCTGGCCAAGCAGAACCGCTACACCACGCTGGCGGCGCAGCAGGCGTACAATTCCGGCCGCCGCGCCCACGCCGCGCAGCTGCTGCTCTCGCCGCTCCTGCGCTTCGTCAAGTTCTATTTCTTCCGCTTGGGCTTCCTCGACGGCCTGCCCGGCCTCACGCACATCCTGATCGGCTGCGGCAACAGCTTCGCCAAGTATGCGAAAATGCTCGATCTGCAGAAACGGTAGGCTTCCATGAAAGTCCTGGTCACCGGCGCGGCCGGCTTCATCGGCATGCACGTCTGCGAGCGCCTGCTCGCGCGCGGCGACGAAGTCGTCGGCATAGACAACCTCAACGACTACTACGAGGTCGCGCTGAAGGAAGCGCGCCTGGCGCGCCTGAGTCCGCAGCCGGGCTTCCGTCTCGCGCGCCTGGACATCGCCGACCGGCCGGGCATGACGGCGCTGTTCGAGCGCGAGAGGCCGCAGCGCGCGATCAACCTCGCCGCCCAGGCCGGGGTGCGCTACTCGCTGCAGAATCCCCACGCCTACGTCGACAGCAACGTGGTCGGCTTCGTCAATGTGCTGGAGGGCTGCCGCCACGCCGGGGTCGAGCACCTGGTCTATGCCAGCAGTTCGAGCATCTACGGCGGCAACACCCGGATGCCCTTCTCCGAGCACGACAACGTCGATCATCCGGTCAGCCTCTACGCCGCCACCAAGAAGGCCAACGAGCTGATGGCGCACACCTACAGCCACCTCTTCCGCCTGCCGACCACGGGGCTGCGCTTCTTCACCGTCTATGGCCCGTGGGGCCGGCCGGACATGGCCCTGTTCCTGTTCACCAAGGCGATCCTCGAGGGGCGGCCGATCGACGTCTTCAACCACGGCAGGATGCGCCGCGACTTCACCTACATCGACGACATCGCCGAGGGCGTGATCCGCGTCCTCGACCGGCCGGCGGCACCCGATCCCGCCTTCGACCCGATGGATCCCGATCCGGCGGCCAGCGACGCCCCCTACCGGGTGCTCAACATCGGCAACAACCAGCCGGTGGAGCTGATGAGCTACATCGAGACCCTGGAGCGGGCGCTGGGCAGGACCGCGATCAAGAACTATCTGCCGCTGCAGGACGGCGACGTCCCGGCGACCTACGCCGACACCTCGGACCTCAAGGCGCTGACCGG
>DATKVJ010000128.1:0-12893 GCA_035530135.1 Rhodocyclaceae bacterium
CCGGCAGCATGCCGGCGGCGATCAGCAGCTCCTCCGGCGTGTAGGTGCACATCGTCGCCACCGCCTGGCCGCCGGTGCGCGCCTTCCAGGCGCGGGCGTAGTCGTGGCGGTTCTCGTACCACGACTTGAACTGGTCAAACATTCCACTCATCATCGATCCCTTCATCCGGTTAATGCATTATGTTGCTTCTTTAAAAGGACAAATGCAAAATACTGCATTTGCGGCGATTCTAAAAACCATTTTGGCGACGCATTTTGATTTAGGTCAATAAAACGGGAAATGCCGGAAGGTCATGCCACCGGCGCCCGGAGCGTTTTTGCGGGCTAGTTTGACCTAGATCAAATGACTGGACCGCCCGGCTCCTCTAGAATCGCACCAATGCATTTTATTACCTGTTGTTGTTTATCAATGCGTTATTTTGCATTATTCAACAGTCAGGCAGGGGTGGCTCATGGAAATGACGATTCAAGCGGTCAGATGGTGGAAGAAGGACAGGGAAGCGGCGCAAGCGCTGCTCACGATCACCGTCGACGGCACGCAGCTCGAGGCGCCCGAGGGCGCCTCGCTGCTCTCGGCCGCCGTCGCCGCCGGCATCTACATCCCGGCGCTGTGCGCGCACCCCGACCTGCCGCCGGCTAGCCAGCGGGGCTCGGCCAGCGGTGTTGCCGACGGCGGCTGCAATCTGTGCGTGGTCGAGGTGGAGGGACAGGCGGGCCTGAAGAGCGCCTGCTCGCTCGCCGTCACCGCCGGAATGAAGGTCACCACCCAGTCGCCGGCCATCGCCAAGCTGCGCGCCGAGCGCATCGCCGAGATCCTCGGCAAGCATCCGCACGTCTGCCTCACCTGCCCCCAGCGCGACGGCTGCAGCCGCACCACCTGCTCCTTCGGCAACCCGGTGGAGGCGCGCTGCTGCTCGATCTTTTCCAACTGCGAACTGCGCAAGGTGGCCGACTACATCGGCATCCCGGCCACCACCCCGCCCTACAAGTCGGTCTCGCTGCCGGTGATCAAGGACGAGCCCTTCTACGACCGCGACTACAACCTGTGCATCGACTGCCGCCGCTGCCTCACCGCCTGCAACGAGGTGCGCGGCGTCGGCTGCCTGGAGGTCAAGAACACCGACGGCCGGACCTGGGTCGGCACCATCGCCCCGACGCTGATCGAATCCGGCTGCAAGTTCTGCAGCGCCTGCGTCACCGTCTGCCCCACCGGGGCGCTGACCGACCGCACCCTCGACGTCGCCCGCCTGGAAGCGAGCCAGGTGCCGTGCAAGGCGGCCTGCCCGGCGGGCATCGACGTACCCCGCTACGTGCAATTGGTCGGCCTGGGCAGGTACGCCGAGGCGGTCGCGGTGGTGCGCGAGAAACTGCCCTTCCCGGGCATCCTCGGCCGCGCCTGCTTCTCCCCCTGCGAGTCGGCGTGCCGACGCGGGCAGCTCGACGATCCGCTCTCGATCAGGAGCCTGAAGCGCATCGCCGCCGACCACGACACCGGCCTGTGGCGCAGCCGCTCGCTACAGCTCGCGCCCAGCGGCCGCCGCGCCGCGGTGGTCGGCGCCGGCCCGGCGGGCCTCACCGCCGCCTATTACCTGGCCAAGAAGGGCCACGCGGTCACCGTCTATGACGCCCTGCCCGCCGCCGGCGGCATGGCGCGCTACGGCATTCCTTCCTACCGCGTGCCGCTCGCGGTGATCGACCAGGAGGTCGCCGAGGTGGAGAAGCTCGGCGTCGAGTTTGCCTACAACACCCGCGTCGACCGGCTCGACGCGCTGTTCGATCAGGGCTACCAGGCGGTGTTCCTCGGCATCGGCGCCCAGGGCGGCGAACGGCTGGGGATACCGGGCGACGATCTGCCCAACGTCGTCGATAGCCCGACCTTCCTGCGTGCCGCCACCCAGGGCAAGATCGACAGCGCCGCGATCGGCGAGCGCGTCGCGGTGATCGGCGGCGGCAACGTCGCCACCGACAACTGCCGCTCGGCGCGGCGCTTGGGCGCCGGCTTTGTGGACCTGGTCTATCGCCGCACGCACGAGGAAATGCCGGCGCGCGAGGACGAGGTTCAGGGCTGCATCGACGAAGGCGTCAATCTGCGCTTCCTTACCGCGCCCAAGAAGATAGAATTGAATCCGTCGGGTACCAGCCGGCTCCTGATCACCTACGCCAGGATGCAGCTGGGCGAACCCGACGCTTCCGGCCGGCGCCGGCCGGTCGAGGTCGCCGGCAGCGAATTCCAGGAGGAGGTCGATTTGGTCATCGCCGCCATCGGCCAGCACCCCGAGCAGCACCCTGGCTATCTGGTTCAAGCCGGCAAGAACGGCCGGCTGCAGGTGCGCGAGGACAACATGCTCACCAGCCGGCCTGGCGTCTTCGCCGGCGGCGACTGCGTCCTGGGGCCATCCACGCTGATCGAATCGGTCGCCCAGGGACGCATCGCCGCCGCCGCGATGGACGCCTTCCTGGGCGGCGACGGCAACATCGAGGAGCGGCTGCTGCCCGAGGACTGGGACACCGATCCCTTCATCGGCCGCGAGGACGGCTTCAACCGGGTCAGGCGCTTCCATCCGGTGATGATCGCGCCGGGGCAGCGCGACAACTGGGACGAGGTCGAACTGGGTCTCGATCAGGCCTCCGCCCGAGCCGAGGCGCTGCGCTGCCTGAAGTGCAATCTGACGGCGAGGATAGCGGACATGGTGCTGCCGCCGGAGTCCTGGCTGGAGTTCAATCCTGCCAGCGTCGCCGCGGTCAGCACCGAGGCGGGCGTCTATCAATTGCTGGACGCGGACAAGAAGGTGCTGGCGATCAAGGGCGTAGACAACCTGCGCGCCGGCCTCGAAGCCATGCTGGACAAGGCCGACATCGCCAAATTCTTCGTGGTCGAGGACGCCCCCTTCTTCAGCCAGCGGGAGAACCAGCTGGTGCAGGCCTACATGCAGCAATACGGCGCCATGCCCCCCGGGGTCGGCGCCGACGAGATGGACGATTTGTTCTAAAGCGAAAGAGAGCCATGACTGATTTCAAGTTTGTCGAATACGGCATCAGCGAGGGTCTGGTGACCATCGCCATCAACCGGCCGCCCTACAACGTGCTCGATATCGCGACCATGGAGGAGCTGAACCACGCGCTCGACCTGGCCGCGCAGGAGGGCGGCGCCAAGGTGGTGATGATCACCGGCCGGGGCGAAAAGGTGTTCTCGGCCGGTGTCGATGTGCTTGACCACACCCCCGACAAGGTGGTGCAGATGATCGAGGTCTTCCACGGCATCCTGAAGCGCCTGATGGTTTTTCCGCTGCCGACGATCGCGGCCCTGAACGGCTCGGCGATGGGCGGCGGCTGCGAACTGGCGATCGCCTGCGACATGGCGGTGGCCGCCGAAGGCGCCAAGCTCGGCCAGCCCGAAATCAAGCTCGGCGTCTTCCCGCCGATCGCGGCGATCCTGATGCCCAAGACCATGCCGCTGCCCAAGGTGATGGAACTGCTGCTGGGCGGCGGCCTGATCGACGCCAAGGAAGCGCTGGGCTACGGCCTGTTGAACAAGGTCTTCCCGCGCGAGAGCTTCGCCCAGGACACGCGCGCCTTCGTCGAGCAGTTCCTGTCGCTGTCGCGGGTCGCCCTGATGTACACCAAGCGGGCGATACGCGAGGCCTCGGGCAAGCCCTTCTTCGAGGCGCTGTTCACCGTCGAGCAGATCTACCTGAAGGAACTGATGGCCACCGCCGATGCGGTCGAAGGCCTGAATTCCTTCATGGAAAAGCGCAAGCCGGTCTGGAAAAACAAGTGAAAGAAATACTGACTAAGCACGATTCCGCTCTCCATGAACCCCCCCTCTCCGTCCCACGGGGACTTCCTTTCGATGGGGATACCCGAACGGGTACGGTCGTCCCGCGGGGACTTCCTTCGGTCGTCATTGCGAACGAAGTGAAGCAATCTTCTCCGCAATACCAAGATTGCCGCGGCCCTGCGGGCCTCGCAAAGACGTGGTTGGTGGCGAGTTCGGTGACTAGCAGCGGCGTTGCTTCGGACTAATGATTCAAATGGAAAGAATGGAGAAAACATGATTCCGAAAACCATCCAGACCTGGCAGATGACCGAGCCGGGCAAGTTGCTGCGCACCGAGATTCCCGTGCCGGAGCTCCAAGCCGGCGAGGCACTGGTCGAGATCAAGGGCTGCGGCGTCTGCCACACCGACCTGTCCTACTTCTACATGGGTGTGCCGACCATCCAGAAGCCGCCCTTGACCCTCGGCCACGAAATTTCCGGCGTGGTCGTGGCCGGCGATCCGCGCCTGGTCGGCCAGGAAGTCATCGTGCCCGCGGTGCTCCCCTGCAACGACTGCGAGATCTGCAAGATGGGCCGGCCCAACCGCTGCCTCAAGCAAAAGATGCCGGGCAACTCGATGGGCATCTACGGCGGCTTCGCCAGCCACATTCCGGTTCCCGGCCACGACCTGTGCGTGGTGAATAAGCGCGGCAAGCTGCCGCTGGAACACCTGGCGGTGGTCGCCGACGCGGTCACCACGCCCTACCACGCCGCCAAGCGCGCCGACCTTGTGGCCGGCGACCTGGTGATGGTGATCGGCGCGGCCGGCGGCGTCGGCAGCTTCATGACCCAGGTGGCCAAGGGCATGGGCGCGCGCGCGGTCATCGGCATCGACATCAACGAGGAAAAGCTGGCGTTCATGAAGGGCTACGGCGCCGACTTCACCATCAATCCCAAGGGCAAGAGCGCCAAGGAGGTGAAGGAACTGGTCAAGGGCTACTGCAAGGAACAGGGCCTGCCCGCGAACTTCGGCTGGAAGATCTTCGAGGTCACCGGATCCAAGCCCGGCCAGGAGCTGGCGCTGGCCCTGCTCTCCTTCGTCGGCAAGCTGATCGTGGTCGGCTACGGCACCGACGAGACTTCCTACATGCTCTCCAAGCTGATGGCCTTCGACGCCGAGATCATCGGCACCTGGGGCTGCCCGCCGCTGTCCTATCCGCAGGTGCTGGAGATGTGCGTGGCCGGCAAGATCGCGCTCGAACCCTTCGTCGAGACGCGGCCGATGAGCCAGATCGCACAGGTATTCGATGAAGCCCACCACGGCAAGCTCTCTCGGCGCGTGGTGCTGACCCCCGACTTTTGATTTCAAGATAGGAGAAACGACATGGCACTGGAATGGTTACGCAGGGACAACGAGCTCAAGGATCACCAGCTCTTCGACAACAGTCACTTCGGCAAGGAAGCGCCGACCATCATGTACGAGGAGCGCCCGGTCGTCGACGACAAGGGCCAGGCCGCCGCCGGCCTCTATTCCGCCTGGATCTGGCTGAACAACCCGGCCCAGTACAACTCCTACAACACCGACATGGTCAAGGGCGTGATCGCGGCCTTCCAGCGGGCGTCCTCCGACCGCAAGATCGTCGCCGTGGTGTTCACGGCGGTCGGCGACAAGGCCTTCTGCACCGGCGGCAACACCGCCGAGTACGCCGCCTACTACGCCAAGCGGCCGAACGAGTACGGCGAATACATGGACCTGTTCAACACCATGGTCGATGGCATCCTGAACTGCAAGAAGCCGGTGATCTGCCGGGTGAACGGCATGCGCGTCGGCGGCGGCCAGGAGATCGGCATGGCCACCGACATCACCATTTCCTCGGATCTGGCCATCTACGGCCAGGCCGGCCCCAAGCACGGCTCGGCGCCGGACGGCGGCTCGACCGACTTCCTGCCCTGGTTCCTGTCGATGGAAGACGCGATGTACAACTGCATCTCCTGCGAGCCGTGGAGCGCCTACAAGATGAAGTCCAAGGGCCTGCTCACCAAGGTCGTGCCGGTGCTGAAGAAGGACGGCAAGTGGGTGAGGAACCCGATGGTGCGCACCGACACCTTCGTCGATGACGGCGAGATCGTCTATGGCGAGCCGGTCGGCAAGGAGCAAGCGGCCAAGGCGAAGGAACTGATGGCGCAATGCGCCACCGATTTCGAGCTGCTGGACAAGGAAGTCAACGCCATGGTCTGGAAGTTCACCAACCTCTTCCCCGGCTGCCTGATCAAGTCGATCGACGGCATCCGCGCCAAGAAGAAATTCTTCTGGGACCAGATGAAGCTCGCCAACCGCCACTGGCTCGCGGCCAACATGAACCACGAGGCCTACCTGGGCTTCAACGCCTTCGACGCCAAGAAGGCCACCGGCAAAGACGTGATCGACTTCATCAAGTATCGCCAGCTGGTCGCCGAGGGCCGGGTCTTCGACGACAAGTTCGCCGAGCAGGTGCTGGCCAAACCCAAATAAGCCGCGAGAAGCCCAGCCACATCGCCGCTCCGCGAGGAGCGGCGATTGACACCCCGGGGGGTGCTTGTATACAGTATACGAACAAATCGCAACGGAGGAAGGCGCCAGTGAATAGACCCGGAGAGCAGAAACTCAAGCACTTGTTCCGGCCAGGGACCATCGGCAGATTCGAGACCAAGAACATGGTCAAGTACGGCGCCTGCTGCGTTTCCAACTACAACAGCCGCGACGGTTTCATCACCCCGCGCGAACTGGCGCGGGTGCGGGTGATCGCTTCCACCGGCTGCGGCATCATCACCAACCAGGGGGCCTATCCCGATCCGCTGGGAGAAGGCAAGGCCTACTTCCGCCAGGTGGCGATCTTCGACGACAAGTTCCTGCCGCAATTCGAGACCATCGCCGGCTACATCCACGACGCCGGCGCCGTCGCCATCCAGCAGATCCTCCACGCCGGCCGCTACGGCGGCATCGATCTGGGCTACTGCATCCAGCCCTCGGTGGTGCCGCAGACCCTGCCCCACTTCCGCCCGCCGCGCGAACTGACCAAGGAGCAGATCAAGGCCATCGTCGCCCAGCACGCCGACGCCGCCCGGCGCGCCATCCGGGCCGGCTTCGACGGCACCGAGGTGACCAGCTTCATGGGCTACCTGCTGGCCAACTTCAACTCGCGCTTCACCAACCAGCGCAGCGACGAATACGGCGGCTCGGTCGAGAACCGCGGCCGCTTCATGCGCGAGCTGATCGACGCGGTCAAGCAGGCGACACCCGACAGCCCGATGCTGATCCGCCTGAACGCCGCGGAACTGATGGACCGCTGGGGCGGCAACAGCGAGGACGAATGCTTCGAGCTGATGCAGCAGGCGGTGGACTGCGGCGTGGACATGATTTCCGTCACCGTCGGCTGGCAGGAGGCGCCCCAGTCCTCCTTCGGCCGCGACGTGGCGCCGGGGCACTGGAACCATCTCTCGGCCAAGGCCAAGCGGCTGTTCCCCGACACCCCGATCGCCTTCGGCAACCGCCTGCCCGATCCGGTGATGGCCGACCAGTGCATCAAGGACGGCGTCTTCGACTACTGGGAGGTCTGCCGCCCGCTGCTGGCCGACCCCGAGCTGATCCACAAGGCGGCCGAGGACAGACTGAACGAGGTGCGTCCCTGCATCGGTTCGCTCAACTGCCTGTCCCGGCTGTTCCGCGACCTGCCCTACACCTGCACAATGAATCCGGTGCTGGGCCACGAGGTCGAGCCCGAGTACGCGATCACGCCGGCCACCGAGAAGAAGCGGATCATGGTCATCGGCGCCGGCCCGGCCGGCATGGAGGCGGCCATCACCGCCAGGAAGCGCGGCCACGAGGTCACCGTGTTCGAGAAGTCGGCGCACATCGGCGGCAATCTGGCCGCCTACGCCGCCAACGATCTCGCCCGCCCGGATGACCTCCGGAGCGTCATCGACTACTACCGGGTGATGGCGGAGAAACTCGGCATCGAGATCCGCCTGAACACCGAAGCCAACGCCAAGTTCATGAGGAGCGTGCTGCACCAGTACGACGTCTGCCTGGTCGCCGCCGGCGCCCGGACGGACCTCGGCGCCTTCCGCTATCTCGACGGCGCGGAGCTCCTGGTCGATGCGCTGGACGCCGCCCACGGCAGGATCAAGCCGGGCCGCCGCGTGGTGATGATCGGCGGCGGCATGATCGGCCTGACCATCGCCGAGTCGCTCACCAAGGCGGGCCACGAGGTGGTGGTGGTCGAGGAGGAGAAGCGCATCGCGTCAGACGTCATGCCCACCTTCAAGTGGCGCCACACCGCCTGGGTCGACGAGCTGGGCATACGCACGCTGACTTCCTCGCGGCTGGTGAAGGTGACGGCGGCGGGCGCCACCGTGAAAAACGCCAAGGGCGAGGAGAGCTTCGTCGCCGCCGACACGGTTCTGGTGTCGAGCCCGCGCAAGGCCAACCACGACCTGTTCCACGAGTTCCAGTGGATGGTCGACGAACTGCACGGCGCCGGCGATGCGGTCATCGCCCGCGGGCTCGACGCCGCCATCCACGAGGGCTACCGGATGGGCGTGCGCATCTGAGCGCCGGCACGCGGACACGACGGAGCATCTTGCGATGGAATTTCTGCAGCCGCCGGACTGGACCCGGCCCAAGGGCTACTCGCACGGCGTCGCCGGCGTCGGGCGCATGGTCTTCGTCGCCGGCCAGGTCGGCTGGGACGAGCAGGAGGTGTTCCGCACCCACGACCTGGTCGGCCAGGCGCGCCAGGCGCTCATCAACATCGTCGGCATCCTGGCGCAGGCCGGCGCCGCGCCTGCCGACATCGTGCGCTTGAACTGGTATCTGGCCGACAAGGAGGAGTACAACGCCCGCCTGGCGGAGATCGGCGAGGCCTACCGCGACGTCATCGGCCGGCACTTCCCGGCGATGACCGCGCTGCAGGTGGCCGGCTTCGTCGAGGTCGGCGCGAAGATCGAGATCGAGGCGACCGCCATGCTGGCGACCTGACGAGAATGGCAACCGCTTTCGGCGATCTTTCGGCCTGGCAGGCGATGCTCGATCGCCACGCCGAACTCTTCTCGGAGATGAGCGCCGGGTCGCGGGTGGGCTTTGTCGCGCGCGCGGGCGCCGGCATCAGCCCGGGCAAGCACGTGGCCGGCCTGATGGCGGCCAACGGCAGCGGCGACATGATGGCTTGGGAGCGGCGGGAGGCCGGCATGCGCACCAGCGTCGAGGGCTACGTGGGTTTCCAGGACGCCAAGGTGGATCTGCTCTTCGTCGTCGAGGACGAGGCGCTCGCGAGCATGCGCGAGGCGCTGTCGGGCGAGGCCTTGAGCATGATCAAGCGGCTGATCCGCAAGGGTGGCATCATGTTCTACGTGATGAAGAACAAGTACCAGCTGCAGGACGCCGGCTACGAGGAATTCCTCGAATCCCTCGGCCTGGCGTTTCTCGGGGCCTGCCGGTGATCTTCCTGAACCCCCACGGCGCCCCCGAACTCGCCTGCGACCACTGCGGCTGTCGCTGGTTCGACCGCACCGACGGCAATACCTGCCACGAATGCGGTGCCGAAGTCAGCGCCGAGAACCTCGCCGAATATGAAATGGCGCTGACCCGGTTCGCGGCCGAGCGAGCGCAGCAGACACCGCTTCAACCCTAGGACCATCACTCAACCTTACTGGAACGAACATGAACAAACCGACCGCCAAGCAGGCCGCCTCCTTCAAGTGGGACGATCCCCTGCTCCTCGACGACCAGCTGTCCGAAGACGAGCGCATGGTGCGCGATGCCGCCCGGCAGTATTGCCAGGGCAAGCTCGCGCCGCGCATCCAGGACGCCTTCAGGAACGAGACCACCGACCCGGCGATCTTCCGCGAGATGGGCGAACTGGGCCTGCTCGGCCCCACCATCCCGGCCGAATACGGCGGCTCCGGCCTGAACTACGTCTGCTACGGTCTGATCGCCCGCGAGGTCGAACGGGTCGATTCCGGCTACCGCTCGATGATGAGCGTGCAGTCCTCGCTGGTGATGGTGCCGATCTACGAATTCGGCAGCGAGGCGCAGAAGAAGAAGTACCTGCCCAAGCTCGCCACCGGCGAATTGATCGGCTGCTTCGGCCTGACCGAACCCAACCACGGTTCGGACCCGGGCAGCATGGTGACGCGGGCGAAGAAGGCGGCCGGCGGCTATTCGCTCTCGGGTTCCAAGATGTGGATCTCCAACTCGCCGATCGCCGACGTATTCGTGGTCTGGGCCAAGACCGAAGACGACGTGATCCGCGGCTTCATCCTGGAGAAGGGCATGAAGGGCCTGTCCGCCCCGGCCATCCACGGCAAGGTCGGACTGCGCGCCTCGATCACCGGCGAGATCGTCATGGACGAGGTGTTCGTGCCCGAGGAAAACCTGATGCCCGGCGTCTCCGGACTCAAGGGCCCGTTCACCTGCCTCAACTCGGCGCGCTACGGCATCGCCTGGGGCGCGCTCGGGGCGGCCGAGGACTGCTGGCACCGGGCGCGCCAGTACGTGCTCGACCGCAAGCAGTTCGGCCGGCCGCTGGCGGCCAACCAGCTGATCCAGAAGAAGCTGGCCGACATGCAGACCGAGATCACGCTGGCCTTGCAGGGCTGCCTGCGCCTGGGGCGGATGAAGGACGAGGGCACCGCGGCGGTCGAGATCACCTCGATCATGAAGCGCAACTCCTGCGGCAAGTCGCTCGACGTGGCGCGCCTGGCGCGCGACATGCTCGGCGGCAACGGCATCTCCGACGAGTTCGGCGTCATCCGCCACATGGTGAATCTGGAGGTGGTCAATACCTACGAGGGCACGCACGACGTCCACGCGCTGATCCTCGGCCGCGCCCAGACGGGGATCCAGGCCTTCTTCTGATCCGGGCCGAAGCGGTATCATGGGCGGATGAACCGCCGCCCCGGGTGACCTCTTGTCCGCCAGCCGCTTCTCGGAATCCCGCCTCGCCGCCCTGGATGATGCCATCCAGGGCGAGATCGCCGTCGGCCGCATCCCCGGCGCGGTGATGCTGATCGCCGACGGCGAGCGCGTCCTGTTCGAACGGGCGCGCGGCGTGCGCGACCCGGCGGGCGGCGACGCGATGGCCATGGATACGATCTTCCGGATCTACTCGATGACCAAGCCCATCGTCTCGGTCGGCGCGATGATGCTGGTCGAGGAGGGCCGGCTGCTGATCAGCGATCCGGTGGCGAAATACCTGCCGGAGCTGGGCCGGCCCGAGGTCGGCGTCGAGCTGCCGGGGACGGACGGCCAGCCGGTGCTGATGCGGGTGCCCGCCAAGCGCGAGATCACGGTGCAGGATCTGCTGCGCCACACCTCCGGGCTGACCTACGGCATCTTCGGCGACTCGCTGGTCAAGCGCGAGTACCGGCGCTCCGGCGTCGCGGGCAAGGACCTCGCCAACGCCGAGCTGGCGCAGCGGCTGGGACGGCTGCCGCTCGCCCACCAGCCGGCCAGCGTCTGGGAATACGGGCACTCGACCGATCTGCTGGGGGCGCTGATCGAGCGCATCTCCGGCCTGCCGCTCGACCGCTATCTGCGCCAGCGGATACTGGCGCCGCTGGGCATGGACGACACCGGCTTCTGGGTGGCGCCGGAAGCGCAGCGGCGGCTCGCCGAGCCCTTCGCCGTCGATCCCGAGGGCGGCGCGCCGGTGCACCTGATCGACGTCACCCGGCCGCCGGCCTTTCTCTCGGGCGGCGGCGGCATGGTGTCGACCGCGCGCGATTACCTGCGCTTCGCCCGGATGCTGCTGAACCAGGGCAGCCTCGCGGGCGTGCGCATCCTGGCGAGAAAGACGCTGGCTTTCATGACCAGCGACCACCTCGGCGGCATCCCCGGGGCAAGCGCCGGGAAGGATTACCTGCCCGGCCCGGGCTACGGCTTCGGCCTGGGTTTCGCGGTGCGCACCGACGCCGGCCGGGCGCTGACCCCGGGCAGCGTCGGCGACTATCACTGGAGCGGCCTGGCGGGCACCTACTTCTGGGTGGACCCGCGGGAGCGCTTCACCGCCATCTGGCTGATGCAGGCTCCGGAGCAGCGCGCCCGTTACCGGCAGCTCTACCGGAATCTGGTTTATGCGGCACTGGAGTGAGGACGCCATGGACAGACAGGAACACTGGGAAAGAGTCTATCGGGAGAAGGCGCCGGAGGCCGTCAGCTGGTACCGGCCCCACCTCGAGCGCTCGATCGAGCTGATCGAGCGGGCGGCGCCGGACCGCAAGGCGGCGATCATCGACGTCGGCGGCGGCGAGTCGACGCTGGTCGACGACCTGCTGTCGGCGGGCTACGGCGACGTCAGCGTGCTCGACATCTCGCAGGCGGCGATAGATTTCGCCAAGCGCCGCCTGGGCGCGCCGGCGGCGGGCGTCGCCTGGTGGGCGGCGGACGTCACCGCCGCCCCCCTGCCGCCCCGGCGCTACGACGTCTGGCACGACCGCGCGGTGTTCCACTTCCTGACCGAGCCCGGGCAGCGGGCCGCCTACGTGCGCCAGGTCGCCCGCGCGGTGAAGCCCGGCGGCCACGTGATCGTCGCCACCTTCGGCCCCGAAGGGCCGCAAAAATGCAGCGGCCTCGACGTGGTCCGCTACGACGCCGACGCGCTGCACGGCCAGTTCGGCGCCGAGTTCCGCCTGATCGAGAGCCGGACCGAGATCCACGAAACCCCGTCCGGCAACAAGCAGCAATTCCTCTACTGCTACTGCCGGCTCGTGGCGGGCGAAGCTTGCCGAGGATGACACAAGGCTTGGCTAGACCCTCGCGTCTGCCCGGGGATAATTCCTAGCAATGGAGATGCAGTGGACAAGCTGACACGGGAAAATTTCAAGCAACTGCCGCTCACGCCCACCGACGGCGCCTGGGGCACCGAGCTCATGAAACTCGGCGGTTCATCCACCGAGTTGAAGGATCTCTGGAACGCGTCCGCGCCGGACACGGTGCTGCGGGTCGCGCGTTCCTACGTGGATGCGGGCGCCCGCATCATCCTGACCAACACCTTCTCCTCCAACCGCATCGTCCTGGAGCGGCATGGCGCGAGCGGGCGCTCGGCGGAGTTGTCCCGCGCCGGGGCAGCCATCTCGCGCCAGGCCGCCGCCGACCGCGC
>DATKVJ010000129.1:0-32000 GCA_035530135.1 Rhodocyclaceae bacterium
CAGTTTCTTGCGCGGCCTGGCCAAGTGGATGGGCAAGAACGGCTTTATCCGCAGCCCGGCGCACTACGGGCTGGAGATCGAGGAATACCAACGCCACGAGGCAGCCGAGCGGGACAAGAGTTGGTCGGCGCAAGGCGTGGATATCGAGGCGTTGATCGCCAAGATCTGCGCGTACGATCCCTATGTCGGCGCGTCACTGCGCCTGATCCGCGCATTCGGATTGCGGCGCAAGGAATCGGTGATGCTCCGGCCGAATGCGTGCATCGTGCCCTTCGAGGCTACGGGCCTGAAGGAGAGCGAGAAGCAGGCGGATCGGTACGTGTGGATCAGGCAGGGTGCCAAGAACGGCCGCCAGCGCTTTGTGCCGCTGAGCACGCCGCAGCGCGTTGCCGCCATCGAGTACGCGCAATCGGTGGCCGCGGGGCCTGACGCGCACATGGGCGATCCGAACTTCGACCTAAAGAAGAACATCCGCCACTTCAACTATGTGCTGGAGAAGTTCGGCATCACGGCTACTAGGCTCGGCATCACGGCGCACGGCCTTCGGCACGAAGCCCTGATTGACGAGTATGTGGCGACTTCAGGGCAGCAACCGCCGGTGCGCGGCGGCAGCGCCCTACCGCCGGAAGTCGAAGCGTCGGCGCGCCAGGCCGTTGCCAGGCTCGCAGGTCATCAGCGCAAGAGAGCGGCCAGTGCTTACCTGGGTGCCGTGATGTTTCGTAAGCCGAAGGGCGGAACAGGCACCCCCGCGGAGTAAGTATTGAAGAACGAAGAAAGCGTTGACCGGGCACCGGTAGCCCGGTCACGCCGTCTTGAACAGCAAGACCTTCGCGCCTGCCCGCAGCGCGCCCGGGTAGTCATCCTTTTTCGGCGCTCGTCATGAAGTCGGGCCACTCCAACGTTGGCTGTCTGGGTTGCTGCTGACATTCATTTTGCCGAATTGCGGTGCGGTAGCGACGGCGCGAGGCTCGCAGGCTTGAGTTTGCAAGCGCCGTGACGGAGTGGTCAGGTCTGGTCGCCCTTCGGTTTCTTCTTGGAGGCAACCGCCTTACGTTTGATCGGCTGCACATGGACAGCGCCATGTTCCAGTACCTCACCTGCAACTGGCGGATTCAAATAGTTGCTCCGGCTCACCACCGGCTTGCCGCTCTTGGCTTCCAGTTCCTTGCGGGCATTGCCGGCGATGGTGCCGCCTTCCTTGGCTGCGGTGCGGTTGTCGGCAAAGCCCTGGGCATCTTTGCGCCGGGCAATTTCCGTAGTGCCGGCTTCGCCCAGCATGGTGAAGATCAGCTCCAGATCGGTCATGTGGTCGCGCAGCTTGTTGCCGGTCTTGACCTTGTTCAGACCCTTGAGGCGGCTATGCGCGCCGGGGGTTACGCCGAAGGTGGCACGGGCGATTTCGGCGGTGAGGATGGAGTATTCCTTGCCCTCCTGCACGCCGCGTTCCTTCCACTCATCGGTCAGTTCACCGCGCACGGCAATCGAGCGCAGGCGCTTCTCGATCCATGCCTGCGGGTAGCCCTTGGCCTGATACAGGTCACGGGCGCGGGCGCTGGCCAGTTCCGGATTTTCGATTTCCTTCACCCGCTCGTAACCCACTTGCGCCAGCCAGCGTTTGAAGGGTTCCGCCTTGGGTGAGGGGATCGACTGGATGATTCGGAACAGCCCTTCGGTATTGGCGCAGTCGGTCACCCGCTGCTTGCCATCCGGGGCTTCGAGCTTCAACCCGTGACAAAACGTCACGACTTCACTGCCCTCGGCACTCAGTCGCTGCTTCAGCTTGCGCCAGTAGGCGCCGGCATCGGGGCTGTCGGTGAGGACGCCGCAGACATCGACCACGGAAAACCACCATTCCTCGTTGTTCCAGAGGCGGCGGATAGCCTTCTCCTGAAAAACGACTAGGTGTTCGGTGGAAGTGTCCTGTTTTGCGATTTTCTTGCTCATGTTCTTGACTCCAAAATCAGCGCGGCGAGTGGGCCTTTGCGACGGTCACTTTCGTGGACTTCCGAAGCGACGCCAATTGACCTGGCATGACCCAGAGGTGTCAGGGGTGGCTCCACTTGTTGTGGGTTACCCCCATAGGCCGCAAACGTACCCCCATAGTTTGCAATTCTGCCCCCAGAGTGGGCACACAAGTCGACATGGATTACACAGCATTAGTCATTTTGCGGAAAGTGCCGGATTGCGGCCGAATGCGTGCATCGTGCCTTTCGAGGCTACGGGCCTGGAGGAGAGCGAAAAGCAGGCGGATCGGTATGTGTGGATCAGGCAGGGCGCCAAGAACGGTCGCCAGCGCTTTGTGCCGCTGAGCACACCGCAGCGCATTGCCGCCGTCGAGTACGCGCAATCGGTGGCCGCAGGGCCTGACGCGCACCTGGGTGATCCGAACTTCGACCTGAAAAAGAACATCCGCCACTTCAACTACGTGCTGGAGAAGTTCGGCATCACGGCTAGCGGGCTCGGTATCACGGCGCACGGCCTTCGGCACGAAGCCCTGATTGACGAGTATGTGGCGAGTTCAGGGCAACAGCCACCGGTGCGCGGCGGCAGCGCCCTCCCGCCGGAAGTCGAAGCGTCGGCGCGCCAGGCTGTTGCCAGGCTTGCAGGTCATCAGCGCAAGAGAGCGGCCAGTTCCTACCTGGGTGCCGTGATGTTTCGCAAGCCGAAGGATGGAGCAGGCACCCCCACGGAGTAAGTATTGAAGAACGAAGAAAGCGTTGACCGGGCGCCGGTAGCCCGGTCACGCCGATTAAACTGCAAGACCTTTGCGCCTGCCCGCAGCGCGCACAGGTAGTCATCCTCTTTCGGCGCTCTTCATGAAGTCGGGCCGGTCGTAGGCTGACCCCATAACAGGATTTGCATCAGCGGCGGGGCACAGTCGACTTGGAGCGAAAATCCAAGCCGATGATAACGACCGTCTCAAATCGGCCAAAGACGACACTGCGGTTTTAAACCGCTCAGTCCGCTATGCAACGCAACACCCGACATTGACCCGTACGGCGCACTTGAGCGTCTGCTGTGATTACGGTGACCGACTGGACCCGACCCCACAGCGGGCATGTTACTCTTCTCGCGTAAAAGTTCATTGCGCGGGGAAACGAGGGTAACTATGGTTCAGCGACCGACATTTCAGAAGCCGCCACCGACAGGGGCTACAAACAGCCCCGAAGAACTTTTCTATGCGCTATCCGCCGGCCGCGCCAGATCTCACGCATATCTTCGTGGTCCGCAACAGGATGTCCTACGGGAATACAACCAGTATAGGGACGCGCCCGATGTCGCATTCGAGTTACCGACGGGATCGGGTAAGACGACGGTTGGACTCTTGATCGCAGAGTGGCATCGCAGGAAGGGCAAGAGCCGCTCCGCATTCCTGACTCTGACCAACCAACTAGCTGGCCAAGTTATTGGGGAAGCGAACGCTCTTGGCATTTCAGTTGCCGACCTCCGGGGAAACAAGGACAGGAGATCACGGGCTGAGGAGGCCAAATTCCTCGATGGGTCAGCATTGGCCATATCGACTTACAGTAATCTTTTTAATGTAAACCCGATCATTGCAAATTGCGGCGTTATCGTCCTCGACGACGCGCATGGCGGCGGAGAATTCGCGGCTAGCATGTGGACACTTCGAGTAACGGCGAAGATTGATCCAAGCCTATATGGCGACCTCGCTGCGACAGCCTGGTCTCTGATGACTGAGACACAGCAAAGTTCGCTTAGCGATACAGCAGGGCCTAACCATGTGGAAATCGTTGATCTCGGCCTATCCTCTTCCGCCCGAGACCAGTTTCTGCATGTCCTGGATTGCGGAATCAAGCCACAGACGTCACTTTGGTACGCATGGTCGCAGGTAAAACTGCACTTCCATGCCTGCCACATCTTTTTCTCAAAATATGCAGTGGTAGTCCGACCCTACATCATTCCGACGTTTGGCCATCCACCGTTTTCAAATGCGGAGCAACGAATATACCTGTCGGCCACATTGGGAGACGTCGAAGATCTCAAGAGAGCTTACGCCGTGGAAAACATTGAGACGATCCGGGCAGCTCAAAACCAGGATGGTCGCCGGTTTGTCTTCGTGCCAGAACTCAGCATGGGCGAAGACCAGGCCTGGGGTGCATTGACCGCTATTTGGCCGCGGTTGGAACCTCAGCGCGCCGTCCTTATTGCACCCTCATTCCCCGCGCTAGATCGTGCTGATGAACAATTACAAAACGGCCTCCACCAATTCAATTACATCAGGTACGAAGCATCTCACATTGAAGATTCTCTTGACCTGTTCACTGGTGCTACCAACGCGGTGCTCGAATTGGCAAACCGCTATGACGGTCTTGATCTACCGGACGACGACTGTAGATTACTCCTGCTCAGCGAGAGCCCACGAGCCACTAACGAATTAGAGGCGAATCTATCCTCGGCATGGAAACTGGGACCGGCGTTGCGTTGGCGCGAAGCTACCCGCTTGGTCCAAGGCATGGGTCGGTGCACGCGTAACGCAACCGACTTCGCGGTGATCATCTTGTTCGGCGAGTCCTTGGTAAATGCCTCAACAAATGGCGCGCTTCTTCAGCTCCTCCCCCCGACGTTGCAAGCAGAAATTATGTGGGGAAGAACGCAACTCCGAGAACTCAAACTGGATCAAGCGGGCTTCGCTGAGATGGTTTCCGAACTTATTGCCGACAAGGCCTATCGCCGTGATGCCGAGCAGTCCATTATGGATCATGCCGCACAAATGCCTGCAACTGTGCCACCGCCATCTATAGGAACCGCAGCACTTGAGGTCGCTCACGCGAAAGCGTACTGGAGCGGCGACTTCACGAGAGCGAATGAGTTGGGCCGTATGATCGCCGATAAGCTGTCAGGCAAAGACTGGGCAGGATATCGAAGTTGGTGGCTCTACTTGGCATCCCTCGCCGCAAGGCTTAGCGAGAACCCGACTGCAGAGATGGACGCACTGAAGAGAGCCAAGGGCACGGGGGTTAATGCCGGTTGGCTCGATCACGTCATCAGATCCCGAGGAACAGCAATAACTTCGCCGCAAGAAAAAATGGACGATTTGTCCGCAATAGTTCTGGAAGGGGTATGGACGTCCCTCGACGAACTGGGATGGTCTGGAAAGCGATTCCTTGACTTCACTGATCGTATGCAATCAGGCATTGCTGATGTAAAAAACCACAAGGCGTTCCATCAAGGCCTCGTTGCCCTCGGAAAGCTCCTGGGTGCCCAAGCTAACGCGCCGGGCCAACAGGGTGATCCCGACGTCATCTGGAGATTTGGTGATAGTACCTGGGTTTGTTTCGAGGCGAAGTCAGAAAAGCTGGAAAACGGACAGGGCATCGCGAAGAAAGATCTACTCCAAGCCAAGGGTCATGTTGAGTGGGTAAAATTCTTTGAGAGCCAGGGGAAGAGAAATGTCCAGATAATCGCCGTCATTATCGCGCCGATCGACAAAGTGCAACCTTCGGCAGAGCCTCATTGTGAAGAAGTGTACTTTCTTGGCACGCAGGCAATTGCCGACTGGGCTAGTCGCGTAAGAGCTGCTCTGCTTGAACTGCGAGCGAAATTTGCTGGCCAAGATTTTGCGGCGGCCAGAGTTGAATTTGTGCAGGATACCATGCGACTATCGCTAGCCCTACAAGCCACGTTAGCCCTCATAAAGTCAAGCCGAATGACATCGTGAAAGGGAGGTAGCGATTTACCCAAAGGCGCGATTTTGCACCTGGTGGTACGACACGGAGTGGACATTCGGATGACGGGCCGCGCGACTGGCTCCAGCGTCTGCTGAGGCTGAGAACCTGTCCGACAGTCTCAGGCCAGAGCTCGGCCTCAACCGTCGTTCGCTACATGCGGATATTTTGACAGCAATGCGCCCGATAGCTACCGTTTCGAACCACAAGACCATGACCATACTGCTACGTCGCGTTCTGAGCAACGTAGGGAAACAGGCCGTAACGCCCGTGATGCGGGTTCTTGCTAAACATCACCACTTGGTTACGGCCCCGGAAGGCATCGGGTGGATCGGTGTTCTCGACAACGATGACCTGCGTGTCTTCAGGCAAGCCCTGCAGATAAGCGTAGAACTTCTCCTGGAGGTCGGTGCCGCGCAGGTCGTCCTCCTTCCCGTCGGGCTCACGGTAGGCGAGTAAGGGCGAATCGAGAACCGCGAACCCGGTGTGTGGCGTATCGCGCGCACGACAAAAGGCGAGCAAGCCGAGCGTAAAGGCTGCATGTGTGATGGCTCTCAGGCCCTTGCCGAAGGCGCTTCGGGACTTTCCTGAAATGACAAGGTCACGCGCCTTTGAGTCAAAGAACACACGGCCTGCCTCCGGGAAGTGCCAGTCTGCCAAGATGGTCTCAACGGTCTGCGCGAAGTTATCGGCGACGGTCGTGGGGATATCGGCGCTGGCGAGCGCGCTTGCTTTCTCAGCTTCGGCGCTCGTCTCTAGGTCTGCTCGACGGCGCTCCATGTCTTGAACGGTGGCATAGAGCGTCAACGCCTCACGTACCTCGCTGCGCTTGTCGGCAAAATCGGAATAGGACGCACGGAGCCGGGAAAACTTTGGCGAAATTAGCCGGTCAACCGAATCCGAGATTGCGTCCAGTTCCTGGACCAAGGCTGGCATCTTGCGGTCAAAACTAGCACCCTCGCGTTGGAGGTCGCGCACAGTCTCCGCAAGCTCGCTGCGGAGAATTTCGATCTTGGAAATTTCCTTCCGCGCTGCTGCTACAACGGCATCGATATTGCCGTCGCACTCAGCATCGGCACGATGATGGGCTGGTGCGGCACCACAAAGTGGGCAGTGCCCCGAGCCAAGGATATTGAAGAGCGTCCCGCATTCTTCAATGGCGCGTAGCCTCTCTACGTCCGAGGCGTAGTGTCGATCCAGCAGGGTGAAGCGTTCTAGAAGCGCCGAGACCTCTTCCCGACGGTCTCGGCTTTCCTCCAGCTTCTTGCGCAGCTCACGCCGCTTCCCGGCTGACTTCTGAAAGTCAGCCTCCGTTGCGTTCAATTGTTCCGTGTGCTGAAGGAGCGAGGTGTCAAGCTTCTCAAGCTGCTCCGTCAGTTCCTTTGGGGTCTTGGTCAACTCCTTGAGACGTTCGCGGTAGTCGTCCAGAAGCTGGTCAAGGAGCTGCAATTGCGCCTCGCGCGAAAGCTCCTCTGGACCTCGCTTGCTGCTGGCAACCAGTGCCGAATCGTCCGTTCCAGTCAGCAGCAATCTGAATGTTGAGAGGTTCGGCGTATTCGCCGTCGGGTTGCCATCAAAGAGAGGCGAGCTCTGTTGCGTGATCTCCGTCTCATTGACGATCATGAGGCGTGCGATGTTGCGAAAGCTGAGGCTGTTGGTGTCACCACGTACATTTCTGCGAACGCGCTTGCCAGCAAGACCGCAGAGACCCAGCAGAAATGACGACAGGTTCGCGTCACTCTTGTCGCTGTGCAGTTCGCCGAGAACCTTATGCTGCACATCGTCAGCAGGCGGTGCTTCGTGCAGACCCTCATAAAGCCGGAAGCCGCCACCGTCTATGCTGCGCCAAACCGTGAAGGTATCGCCCCCAAGAGTCTCAATGCCTAGCAGGACACGGTCGTAGCCGACCCGTTCAGGGATGTCGCGCAGCGCTTGTCCGCCGCCAAGCATAAAGTCAATGGCCTCAACGATAAACGACTTGCCAGCGTTAGATGCACCGTAGAGAATGTTCAAGCCGGGACCGAAGATCACTGTTGCGGGCGGTTTCTGCGGTCCGAAGAAGCCGAGAAAGCAGAGACGGAAGCCGTGCGTCGCTTGCGTCATGCGTCACCCCCCAAGCTGCGCTCAACATGCTGGAACTCCTCAACCCAGTCATCGAAGAACTTTCGCATGATACCCTTGAATTCCTGATCAGTATGGCTACCGAGTGCACTAACCAGCCAGCCAGCGCGATACTTGAGCGCCCGTAGGTAAGTTGAGGACACAGTGTCTAGGAATGTCGCGGCGTTCTCGCCCGCGCTGTATTTGATGCCTTCGTTTGTGGCCTCACGCTGTACAAGCTCGCGGGTCATCATCAATAGTAAGGCGTGCTCGACGAGTTTGCGTCGCACCAACAATTCAGCCGAGTGCGTAGGCGTCGGCGGATGAAGGCTCTCCGGGCCGCCAACGTCAGCGGTGTGCACGAGGAGATAGTCGAAGGCAACCAGCCGCTGGAGGTCGTATGACTGGGGATAGGCTGCGCCAAGGATTGAAACAGCACGAATTCCGGCCTCAAGCGGACCGTTAAAGGTGGCGGGCTTCCGCTCTTGGTTCATCACTTCGTCCACCGCAAGCGCTCCTCGTTTACAAGCTGGTGGCAGATGCCGTTACGGTCCTTCGGATCCGTGCAAGAGATTAGTGCATTGGCTGTGATCTGCAGCTCGCGGGCAGCCTTCGTAACTGCACACACCTTTTCGTAGCCGTCCGCGTGGGTCCCGTCGTGCGTATCGATGACGCCATCGAAGATGTCGTTCTGAAGCGACTCAAATGTCCCCTCCGGCACCTTGTCGCGAGCAAAGACCCGGAGCGTCTCGGCGTGATAGAAAGCCTCACGCTGGCGACGGAAGTGGTCCTTGAGCTTCGGCACCGATAGCGCCGAAGGCGCTGACACTGGCGTGCCCGTATGCTCGCCATAGGCGCCAAGCAACTGACTCACATAGCGGCTTTCCGCAGGCGCGACTTTTGCGGGCGGCTTGGCGGTTGCGGGCCGGGCCGGCAGCCCACCTCCGAAACGCGCTGCGTGCCTGGGTGTCGCACTGTGGTCGTCAACGAGCTGAAGCGCAGTCTTAGCCTCAAAAATCGTGAAGTTGAAGGCATTGACGTAAGCCCGTAGTGTTGCGTCGAGCGGCACTTCCTGCGTGCTGGTGATTGCACTCTTGACGTGCTTATCCCAGTTTGCGATCAGCTCATCTCGAAGCTTGTCGGTATTCGCCAGTAATAGATTTAGCTTGGTGCCTACGCCCCAAGGTGAAACGAAGTAGTAGCGCCTCGGCACTGTGTACTTGCCGTTGAACGAGTACCAAATGATCTTGCCGAACTCAACCCAGACATCACTGGGCATCAGCGCACGGTCGTAGTGCTTGCACTGGTAGTTATCCCAAACACCGTTCAGTTGCTTGGCGTCCGCGAACCCGGCCACGTCGATCCCATGATCACCGGCACCCGAGAAGCGTTGAACCTGTTTGTACGACTTCTTGAGACAATAGTATGCCCACTCATGCACGAAATCCTCCCACTGGTCCGGCGAGTAGGTGAGGAGCCGCTGCTGTGGTGGGATGACGGGCCCATGCGTCACTAGCGCTGCGGTGATTGCGGTCGTCGGCCCGGCTGGTTTTTTTATATCCTCCCAATCGGTGCTCATGCTTTTACGGCCCTGATGTCACGTTCGGCCTCGAATTCTTTAAATGTTCTAGCCATACTGTCTCCCGAACAGCATGTTACAGCCGATTCTTTTTTTTCGCGAGTGAGCATCTAGACGCAGCCTGATCGGATGGACGGTAGGTGCCCAACCGGAGATCTGCGTCTGTCTGCTTCCCATTGCATTGCCGTCATTTTCGGCTGAAACGCGAAAGACAGCTACGGCCGGGAACGATAATTCGACACGCCCCGCCTTCATGACTTTGGCACCCTCTCCACGACTTTCCTCGGGTGGTGAGTTCGGCAGCCGAGTCTCGAAAGGTATTGCGGAATTTGAGCATCGGTGGATCTTCGCGCACCATTCACTTGAATAGTCGCAATCTGATCATGTTTGAGATAAAACCGCGCTGTGCGGCAACTCAACCGGTGTGGCCTCTAAGCGCTATCACGTCCGCGCCGGCCTTGATCTTATCCAAGTAGTCGGCCCATTCCTGCATCATGGTGCGGCGTTCGCTCAGGAATTTCGTTCGGTTGTAAGCAGTCCCAAGAGTGTCAGGCACCTGGTGCGCTAGTTGATGCTCGATCACTTCGGGTGCGACGTGCAGTTGTTCGTGCAGAATGGTTCGCGCCATTGCCCGGAAACCGTGCCCGGTCATTTCTTTCTGGGTGTTATAACCAAGCCGACGCAGAGCCGCGTTCACCGTGTTTTCCGACATGGGCATATTCGGGGTGCGTCCAGCAAAGACGTAGGGACGATGGCCGGTGAGGAGGTGCAGGTCACGCAGTATCGCCACGGCTTGCGAAGCCAGCGGGACGATGTGCGGCGTATCGGTTTTGGTGATGTGGTAGCACCACTCGCCGCCGTCCAGGTCGATGTCCTCCCATCTGGCCTTGCGCAGTTCGCCAGGACGCACGAATACCAATGGCGACAGGCGGAGGGCACAGAGGACAACATGACTTCCTTTGAAGCCGTCGAACGAGCGCAGCAGTTTGGCGACGCCGGCCGGATCGGTAATCGCAGCGAAGTTCTTGCCCTTTACTGGCGGCAGCGCGCCGCGCAGATCGCCAGACGGATCACGTTGGGCGCGCCCGGTGGCCACCGCATAGCGGAACACCTGCCCGCAGTTTTGCAGGGCACGGTGCGCTGTCTCGATCACGCCGCGGTCTTCGATACGGCGCAGTGCGCGTAGCAGTTCAGGGGCATTGATTTCGGCGATGGGCCGACCGCCCAGCCAGGGGAAGATATCCCGCTCCAGGCGGCGAATGATCTTGTCGGCGTGGCTCTTGGCCCAGGTCGGGCTATGCTTGGCGAACCACTCGCGGCCGACCGCCTCGAAACTGTTGGTCGCTCGATCCGCCCGCTCGTCCTTGGTGGCCTTCCGGTGTTCGCCGGGGTCAATGCTTTCCCCCAACAGCCTACGGGCCTCGTCGCGTCGGCCTCTTGCGTCTTTCAATCCGATGTCGGGATAGACCCCCAGCGATAGGCGCTTTTCCTTGCCGCCAAAGCGGTATTTGAGACGCCACCACTTGCCTCCGCTGGGGGCAACTTCGAGGTAAAGCCCGCCTCCGTCGAACAAGCGGATTGGCTTAACCGCGGGCTTTGCGTGGCGGACTGAAATTTCGGTAAGGGCCATTTGGGGGCAACTCAATTTTAGGACATGAGAGTTGCCCCCAATGTTGCCCCCAACTACCCTAGGATGTCAATGGATGATATGACACTGCACTGGACGAAGAATCAACGAAAAAGCCCGCGGTTGAGCGGGCTTTGAGACTTCCTGGGATTTCTTGGGATGAGATCTTGGTGGCCAGGGACGGAATCGAACCATCGACACGCGGATTTTCAATCCGCTGCTCTACCAACTGAGCTACCTGGCCGTCTGCTGCAAATGAGCGCGAAATTATACCTGCGAAAGCTCGGCGCGGGCAAACAATAAGCCTTTCCCCCACGATTGACCGGCGACTGTCCGCCTCTCCCGAAGTCATTGCGCCCCACGGTAAGACTCGCGCCGTCGGGAATCATCACGAGCTCAGCAGCACGGAGCTGTCTACGCCGACGCGGACATTACCCCAAATCCTGTCGTCGAGCATGATCGGCAGGTTGATCTCCGAAAGTATTTCGCCCGTGTCCCTGGCGTAGGTCTGCAACAGCAGGGGCTGCTTGTTTCTGCCGGCACGTTCTCCGGTCGGGTCGCCCCAGATACGCCGCGTTCGATTGCCGACCAAGTCGATATCGTAGTTGCCCGTGAGCGGCTTCGAGACCTTCAAATTGTGAATGGCGCCATAGCTCTGCGTGTCGACGATCAGCGCGAAGATCCCGCCCTGAAGTTTGGCGAGGGATTCTTCCAGGATTGGCTGCATCTGCTGTTCAAAGACACGCAGGTAGCTCACCTCATACTTTTGCGGATTGGTTCCCTGCACCGGGCGGTAGTTCTGGTCCCATACGTTAGTCCCGCTGTTTTTCAATTCGGCTAGCTTAATTTGAACAGCATCGCGAAATTCGCGAGCGCGCTCCACATTGAAGTCGAAGGCGCCACGTCCGATCTTGAACCGTGAAACGAGTTCCTGAACGGTTTCGGTCGCTTCGGCGAGCATGACGGTAGATTTTTCAGAGGACGTCATGCTGCCTGAGACTTCCGACGAAAGCTGGTGTAATTGGGTGACCGCCTCATGCACATTGTCGTTGGTGGAGTTCAGTTGATCCATGGCGGCGGCGATATGGGCAAGCCGGTCGCTGGTGGTCTCGAAGTCCACCACCATTTTCTGAAACTCCCCGGTGGAGCCCTTCACCATCTCGCTGGTCTGGTGGATACGGATGTTGATTTGGCCGTTCTCGGCCTGGGTTTTCTCGACCAGGCTGGTCATGTTGCCGATGTTTTCCGAGATTTCCTGCGTGGCGAGGGTGACTCTCCCGGCCAGCTTGCGCACCTCATCGGCGACCACCGCGAAGCCCCGACCTTGTTCGCCGGCGCGCGCCGCTTCGATGGCGGCATTGAGCGCCAGTAAATTGGTCTGGTCGGCGATCTCCTTGATCATGGTGGCGATTTGGCGAATGCTGTCGGAGCGCTTACCCAAGTCGGTCACGGTGTCCTTGAAGCTTTCCAGACGGTTGCTCACGCTTGTGATCTCCTGCACGACCTGATTCATCTCCGTCAGCGAATTGCGCGCCGTCTGCAGGTTGGTATCGGTCGCATGGGCGATCACTTCGGCGGAAGCGGAAACCTCGCGGATCGCCGCCGTCGTCTCTGAGCTGGCCCCGAAAACCGATCCGGCGATTTCGCCCTGCTGGTTCGCCCGCTTGGCCGTCGATGCGACGGTGGTCTTGACGACAACGGCTTCGCGCGAGATGTTTACGCTCATCTTGCGCACCTCGCCAATGAGATCGCGCATCTTGTCGGCGAAGTGGTTGTAGCTTTCCGCCAGCGCGCGCAATTCGTCGTGGCTGATGGTCGGCAGGTCGCGCGAAAAATCGCCTTCGCCGCGCGCAATCTCGTTGAAGATCTTGGTGATCAGGAGGATCGGCCTGAGGATTAGACGGCGGACATACAGGATCTGCAAAACCGTCCAGACCAGCGCGACGATGGTCAGCGCGATCATCAGGAACAGTCCCTGGTCGAGCACCGCTGAGATGCGACTGGTTACCTCGGCTGATCCCCCGGCCCTCTGCAATTCCTCTGCAACCGCGCCTTTCTGATGGAGGTATACGCCCATGTAACAGGCATCGATCAGGAACAGCAGCAGAAAGCTCATCAACTTCTTGGTGAGCGAATTCCAAAAGGTCCGCTCGCTCCAGTCATGAAAACGCCAGAAAAGTTCCATGGTACCCCCTACAGAATAAATGACGGATCCGGTGCTCGGCGGCCTCCGTCACCCCTTGCAGCAGATCGAAGATCTAGCGCATTTCGGTCAATACCGCTCTGACCAGCGCTGCGCCTCAGACGTCGCACGACGACGCCGGCGCATGATCCACGCGGTTGTTTGGATGGGAGATCTTCTTCAGCATCGAGTCTTCATCCCACCGCTGCCAACCGAACGGACAGGATCCCTTCTTGCGCATGGGATTCGCCTTCTTCAGTCCTTCGGTACAGGAGGGGATGCGGGAGTCGAAGTTGCGCTGCGCGCTAGCTGGCCAGGGCCTGCCTGATCTGCTCCAGCGTCGATGCGTCGTCGATGGTGGTGAGGTCGCCGGGATCGCGGCCTTCCGCCAGCGCCTGGATCGAGCGCCGCAGCATCTTGCCCGAACGCGTCTTGGGCAGGCCGGAGATGAAATGCACGCGCGCCGGACGGGCGATGGCGCCGAGCAGGCCGTCCACCTTGGCCATGACCTCGCGCTCCAATTGCGCTCTCGCCGCCGGTGTCGCCGCCGCCGCGGCATCCTTGACCACGGCGAAGGCCATCGGTACCTGGCCCTTCAGCGGGTCATGAACCCCGACCACCGCGACCTCGGCGATGGCTGGATGGGCTTGCACCGCCTCCTCGATCTCGCGCGTGCCCAACCGGTGGCCGGCGACGTTGATGACGTCGTCGGTGCGCCCGAGGATGAAGTAGTAGCCGTCCCGGTCACGTATGCCCCAGTCGAAGGAGGAATAGACCTGCGGCGCCTTGAACAGGGAAAAGTAGGTACTGACGAAGCGCTGATCGTCGTTCCACAGCGTCGTCAGGCAGCCGGGCGGCAGGGGCGGCAGCACGCCGACCACGGCCTTCTCTTCGGGCCCGGCCTCGGAGCCGTCCTCGCGGAACAGCTTGAGCTGGTAGCCATAAACCGGGAAGGACGGCGAACCGTACTTGATCGTCGTCTTCTCGACGCCCGGCACAGAGGAGAGCATCGGCCAGCCGGTCTCGGTCTGCCAGTAATGGTCGATCACCGGGATGCCCAGCGCACCGGCGATCCACTCGTGGGTGGTCTGGTCGAGCGGCTCGCCGGCAAGGAACAGATGGCGCAGCGAGGAGATGTCGTATTGCTTGAGAAAGGATGGATCCTGCTTTTTCAGCACGCGAACCGCTGTTGGCGCGGAAAACATCACGCTGACCTTATAGTTCTCGACGATCTTCCACCAGATGCCGGCGTCGGGACGGATCGGCGTGCCCTCGTACATGACGGTGGCCATGCCGGCGATCAGCGGCCCGTAGACGATGTAGGAATGGCCGACCACCCAGCCGATGTCGGAGGTGGTGAACATGGTCTCGCCTGCAGCGCCGCAGTAGATGTGCTTCATGCTCGATGCCAGCGCCACCGCGTAGCCGCCGACGTCGCGCTGCACGCCCTTGGGCTTGCCGGTGGTGCCCGAGGTGTACAGGATATAGGAGGGCTCGTTGGCTTCGAGCCAGACGATCGGCACGTTTGCGTCCAGGTGCTTGGTGCGCAGCCCGGCATAGTCGAGGTCGCGCCCGGCGACCCTGGCGAAGCCGGGGTCGAGGCCGCGATCGACGATCAGCACCCTGGCCGGCGGGAATTTCGCCAGCGAGCAGGCCTCATCGACCAGATGCTTGTAGGGGATGGCGCGGCCGCCGCGCATGCCGGCATCGGCGGTGACCATCAGCACCGGCTTGGCGTCGTCGATGCGCGTCGCCAATGACGCCGCGGCGAAGCCGCCGAACACCACCGAGTGGATGGCGCCGATGCGCGCGCAGGCGAGAATGGCGAAGCAGGCCTCAGCGATCATCGGCATGTAGATCAGCACGCGGTCGCCGCGGCCGACGCCCTGGCTCTGCATAACCGCCGCCATGCGCATCACCTCGCGCAGCAACTCGGCGAAGCTGTAGATCTTCTCCTCGCCGGTCTCGGTCGAGCGGTAGATCAGCGCGCGATCGTCGGGGCGCAGCGCCGCGTGACGATCGACGGCGTTGTAGCACAGGTTGGTCTCGCCGCCGACGAACCACCTGGCGAACGGCGGCTTCGAAAAGTCCAGGATCCTCTCGGGCGGCTTGTGCCAGCTGATCAACTCCGCTTGCTCGGCCCAGAAGGCCTCGGGTTCATCGATCGAACGGCGGTAAAACTGCTGATAGGTGGTCATGGGATCTCCTCGACCTGCGTTGCCAAAAGGGAATGGAGAATGTGCCTGCCGCTCGGCCACGCTCGAGCGAAGAGAAGCTGTCTGCCCTCGCTCTTCGGCTCCCGGGAGGGATACGCCCCCCGGAAGCCGAGAGTCAATCAAGCCTGCGGAGCGCCGACGGGCAGAACTTCGCGGCCGTAAGCCTCATTGATCACTTCAGCGGCGGCCAGATAGAGCGCCAGGACCGCCGTCACCAAACCGAGGTAGCCGCCCAGGACACCCATCTCAGGCATTCCGAACAGGTCCTTGGCAGCAAGCAGGAAGAAGGTGGGGACCAAGGCCAGGAAAATGAGCATGAGGGCGCGCGCCTTGCGCAGCGAGGCAACCCACAGATAGAGCGAGAAGACGCCCCACACGACCAGATACCAGCCGACGAACGGACCCGGACAGTTGCCGTGGAAGTACCCGACGAACAGCGCGAAGGTCCACCAGAACGCCCCATAACCGCAGAACGCGGTGAAGCCGAAGGTATTGCCCTTGAACATTTCCATCACACCCGCGATCATTTGCGCCGTGCCGCCGAACGCAAAAGCCATGACCAGAACCATGCCCATCGCATCGCCGGTATACCAGCCGGCATTGATCATGGATAGCAGCCAGGTCGTCATCGCGAAACCTGACAATCCAAGCGGAGCCGGATTGGCCAATTTAATCTCATTGCTCATTTCTTGTCTCCTGAAGTGAATTAATATTAACTACTACAACTTCTCGGGAACGCTCCCCCGACCATCAAGCAACCGACTATTTCGCCTCGCCGAGCTGATCGAGGATCGCCGGATTGTCCAATGTAGATACATCCTGCGTGATCACCTCTCCCTTGGCGAGCGAACGCAGCAGGCGGCGCATGATCTTGCCCGAACGCGTCTTCGGCAAGTTGTCGCCGAAGCGGATTTCCCTGGGCTTGGCGATCGGCCCGATCTCCTTGGCCACCCACGCCCGAAGCTCCTCCGCGATGGCCTTGGCCTCCTCCCCCACCGGACGCGAGCGCTTCAGGACGACGAACGCGACCACCGCCTCGCCGGTGGTGTCGTCCGGCCTGCCGACCACCGCCGCCTCGGCGACGATCGGATTCGACACCAGCGCCGACTCGATCTCCATCGTGCCGAGTCGGTGGCCCGAGACGTTGAGCACGTCGTCGATGCGTCCCATGATGGTGAAGTAGCCGGTCTCCTTGTCGCGCACCGCGCCATCGCCGGCGAGGTAAAGCCTGCCTCCGAGTTCGTCCGGGAAGTAGCCCTTCTTGTAGCGCTCGGGATCGCCCCATATGGTTCGTATCATGGCCGGCCACGGGCGTTTGACCACGAGGATCCCGCCCTGGCCATTGGGCACCTCCTGCCCCGTCTCGTCGACGATCGCGGCCATGATGCCGGGCAAAGGCAGGGTGCAAGAACCCGGCACGATCGGAGTCGCGCCCGGCAGCGGCGAGATCATATGGCTGCCCGTTTCCGTCTGCCACCAGGTGTCTACGATCGGGCAGCGCGAGCCGCCAACGTTCTCGTAATACCAGATCCAGGCTTCCGGATTGATCGGCTCGCCGACGGTGCCGATGATGCGCAGGCTGGACAGGTCGTAGCTCTTGGGATGGACCTTGGCATCCGCTTCCGCGGTCTTGATCAGCGAGCGGATCGCGGTCGGAGCGGTATAGAAAACCGTGACCTTGTGCTTCGCGATCATGCTCCAGAAACGGCCCGCGTTCGGGTAGGTCGGGATGCCTTCAAACACGACCTCGGTTCCGCCCACCGTAAGCGGCCCATAGGCGACATAGCTATGGCCGGTCACCCAGCCGATGTCGGCCGTACACCAGAAAACGTCGGTGGGTTTCCAGTCAAAAACCCATTTCATCGTCTGCGCGGCCCAGAGCAGATAGCCGCCGGTGCTGTGCTGCACTCCTTTGGGCTTGCCGGTGGAACCCGATGTGTAGAGTATGAACAGCGGATGTTCCGCGCCCACCCATTCCGGTTCGCAGGCGGCCGCCTCGGCTTGCGCCACTTCGTGCATCCACAAATCGCGGCCGGCATGCCACTGAACCTCGCCGCCAGTGCGCTTGTAGACGATCACGCTTTTGACCGCTTCGCACCCGCCCATCGCGAGCGCTTCGTCGGTGATGCTCTTGAGCGGCAGCGCCTTGCCGCCGCGCATCTGTGCGTCGGCGGTGACGAGGGCGACCGCACCCACATCAACAATCCGTTCGTTGAGCGACTTGGCAGAGAAGCCGCCGAAGACCACGGAGTGCGGTGCGCCGATACGCGCGCAGGCTTGCATCGCGACGATGCCCTCGACCGACATCGGCATATAGATGATGACCCGGTCGCCCTTCTTGACGCCGCGCCGCTTGAGCGCATTGGCGAAGCGGCACACCCGCTGCAGCAGATCCAGATACGTGACCTTGGTGACGGCGCCGTCGTCGGCTTCGAAGATGAGCGCAACACGATTGCCATTGCCCGCTTCGACATGACGATCGAGGCTGTTGTATGACGCGTTCAGTTCCCCGTCTTCGAACCACTTGTAGAACGGCGCGCCGGATTCGTCGAGTACCTTGGTAAAAGGTTTCTTCCAGGTGAGCGTCTCGCGCGCGAGGCGCGCCCAGAAGCCTTCGAAATCGCGCTCGGCTTCCGACACCAGCGACCAGTACGCATCCATGCCGGATATCGCGGCATTCGCAGCAACGTCAGGAAAGGGCTGAAAGATGCGCTTTTCATTACTTATGGATTCAATGCCTAGCATGTCTTCTCCTTTTATTTTCCATGGATACCGACTCATCTTGCTGTCGGATATTCATTGTTGATCCAGTCAGGCTTCGCGCGCCGATGGATCTTCCGGATGCATAACCCCCTCCTCTCGACTGCTTATTTTTATATGAGCGCTTTCGTGCGCTTGACGGCTGAAATATGAGATCCCAGCCAGGCCAGCTTAGCAGTGCTGGCTGACGCGGAACTTACAGCGCGGGGAAGTTAATAGTCGGCAACCCGATCGGGGGCAGCATCGCTGCCCGCGCCAGCCTCGGATTTTTCCAGACAATAGCCCAGACCGCGCACGGTGGCGATCTTGATGCCGCCGCGATCGAGCTTCTTGCGCAGGCGGTGCACATAGACCTCGATGGCATTGGTGCTCACTTCCGAGTCCCAGCAACACAGCTGTTCGACCAGCTGTTCCTTGCTGACCATCCGGCCGGCGCGCAGCAGCAGGATTTCGAGCAGGCCCAGTTCCCGCGCCGAGAGCTCGATGGCTTGGCCCTCGATCTTGACCACCCGGTCGGCCTGAACGTAGCTCAGCCGGCCGAAGTCGATCTGGGTCGGCATGGCCGCGCCGCGACGGGTCAAGGCCCGCACCCGCGCCTCGAGTTCGCGCAGGGCGAAGGGCTTGCCGAGGTAGTCATCGGCCCCGGCATCGAGGCCGCGGACGCGGTCCTCGACGCAGTCCTGGGCGGTGAGGATCAGCACCGGCAGCGTCATTTTGCGCGCCCTCAAGCGGCGCAGCACCTCGAGCCCGGATAGCTTAGGCAGACCCAGGTCGAGGATCAATAGGTCGAACGACTGGCTGGCGAGCGCGGCATCGGCATCGGCGCCGTTGGCGACGGTGTCGACGGCATAGCCGGCATTGCGCAGGGAGCGCACCAGCGCTTCGGCGATGGTGCGCTCATCCTCGGCCAGGAGAATTCTCATCGGGAAAGTCTAGCACATGGGGCGGCGCACTCCGGCGCGCCATGGCTGTGCAGTGCACCATAAAAAAGCCCTGCCGAAGCAGGGCTTTTCCGGAGGTAGCCCCCCGCTTGCGCGGGAGCGACTCAGGCTTGCGCCTGCGTCACATGTCCATACCGCCCATGCCGCCCATGCCACCCATGCCGCCCATGCCGCCGCCCATGCCGCCCGCCATGCCGCCGGCGGAAGCCTTGTCTTCGACCAGTTCGGCCACCATGCATTCGGTGGTCAGCATCAGGCTGGCGACGGATGCGGCGTTTTGCAATGCGGTGCGCGAGACCTTGGTCGGGTCCAGCACGCCCATCGCCACCATGTCGCCGTACTCGCCGGAAGCGGCGTTGTAGCCGAAGTTGCCCTTGCCTTCGAGCACCTTGTTCACCACCACCGAGGGTTCGTCACCGGCGTTGGCGACGATCTCGCGCATCGGCTGCTCCAGCGCGCGCAGCACGATCTTGATGCCGGCGTCCTGGTCGTGGTTGTCGCCCTTCAGCTTGCTCATGGACTGGCGGGCACGCAGATAGGCGACGCCGCCGCCGGCGACGATACCCTCTTCCACCGCAGCGCGGGTGGCGTGCAGGGCGTCCTCGACGCGGGCCTTCTTCTCCTTCATTTCCACCTCGGTGGCGGCACCGACCTTGATCAGCGCCACACCGCCGGCCAGCTTGGCGACGCGCTCCTGCATCTTTTCCTTGTCGTAGTCGCTGGTGGCCTCCTCGATCTGGGCGCGGATCTGCTTGACGCGCGCCTGGATGGTGGCGGCGTCGCCGGCACCGTCGATGATGATGGTGTTTTCCTTGCCCACCTCGATGCGCTTGGCCTGGCCGAGATCCTTGAGCGTGGCCTTCTCCAGCGAGAGGCCGAGTTCCTCGGCGATCACCGTGCCGCCGGTCAGCGTCGCGATGTCTTCGAGCATGGCCTTCCTGCGGTCGCCGAAGCCAGGCGCCTTGACGGCGCAGGTCTTCAGGATGCCGCGGATGTTGTTCACCACCAGGGTGGCCAGGGCTTCGCCCTCGACGTCCTCGGCGATGATCAGGAGCGGCCGGCCGGCCTTGGCGACCTGCTCCAGCACCGGCAGCAGATCACGGATGTTGCTGATCTTCTTTTCGAACAGCAGCACCAGCGGATTGTCGAGGATGGCGACCTGCTTTTCCGGGTTGTTGATGAAGTAGGGGGACAGATAGCCGCGGTCGAACTGCATGCCCTCGACGACCTCGAGCTCATTGACCAGGGACTTGCCGTCCTCGACCGTGATCACGCCTTCCTTGCCGACCTTGTCCATCGCCTTGGCGATGATTTCGCCGATGTCGGCGTCGGCATTGGCCGAGATCGAGCCGACCTGGGCGATTTCCTTGTTGGTCGAGCAGGGCTTGGACAGCTTCTTCAGTTCCTCGATGGTGGCGGCGACGGCCTTGTCGATGCCGCGCTTCAGGTCCATCGGGTTCATGCCGGCGGCGACGTACTTCATGCCCTCGCGGACGATCGCCTGGGCCAGCACGGTGGCGGTGGTGGTGCCGTCGCCGGCGATGTCGGAGGTCTTGGAAGCGACTTCCTTGACCATCTGCGCGCCCATGTTCTCGAACTTGTCCTTGAGCTCGATTTCCTTGGCGACGGAGACGCCGTCCTTGGTCACGGTGGGGGCGCCGTAGGAGCGCTCGAGCACGACGTTGCGGCCTTTCGGGCCGAGGGTCACCTTGACCGCATCGGCGAGGATATTGACGCCGGCGACCATGCGATGGCGGGCGGAATCTCCGAATTTGACTTCTTTAGCAGGCATTCTCTTTATCTCCTAGAGTGTTCAGTATTAGGCTTCGACCACGCCCATGATGTCTTCTTCGCGCATGACCAGCAGCTCATCGCCATCGACCTTGACGGTCTGGCCGGAGTACTTGCCGAACAGCACACGGTCGCCGACCTTGACGGCCAGGGGACGAACCTTACCGTCTTCGAGGATCTTGCCGTTGCCGATGGCGAGAACCTCGCCTTGATCGGGTTTTTCGGCGGCGGTGTCGGGGATGACGATGCCGGAGGCCGTCTTGCGCTCTTCTTCCAAGCGCTTGACGATCACGCGATCATGTAAGGGACGAATTTTCATTGAGCTTCTCCTTTTTGGACTTACGGGCAAAGGCGCTTGGGGCGCCGTTGATTGATCGGGGCGGAGGCAGGTTATTAGCACTCACTGCCGACGAGTGCTAATGATAGGACTTACCGCTCGCCATTTCAAGAGCCGGGCGCGAAAAATTCACGCCGACCGATTGAGAACGGGCCCCGGCACCCACTTCGCGGGCACAAGTACTGCTGCGCAGCATAAATGCCCTGGGCTGCCTCCGGGGAAAGCCCCCGGTGACAAAACGGGCACTAGCGTATCGCCTGGATGTGCTTGCGCCTTTGCGCTTCGGACACGAACTCTTCCAGGTCGGGATCCAGCGCATTGCGGGCAGAGATGATCCCGATGGGCTTGCCGTTCTCGATCACCGGCACGTGACGGAAGCCGTGCTCGTGCATCATCAGCAGCGCAAAGCCGAAGGGCTTGTCGGGACCGACGGTCTTCGGCGCCGTGGTCATCACCTCGGCCAGCCGGGTGCTACGCGCATCGCGTCCCTTGGCGATGACGCGGAACACGGCATCGCGCTCGGTAAAGATTCCGACCAGGCGTTCCTGTTCGATCACCATGACCGCGCCGACATTCCTGCTCGCCATCAGCTCGGCGGCCTCGCTGACGCAGGTCTCGGGCGGCGCGGTGAGCACTTTATGGTGTTCCATGACGCTTCTAATCGGCAGGTTGAACATGGCAGCCCCTAGGGTGGTCAGCTGATTGCTACGCGGTTCTGGATAATAGAGGCTGTCGGTGGCGCCGCTTTGACTACGATCAAGCGTTCCTCAAGGATTCCCCCCCGCTCTCGACTTCGTTGCCGGCTTCGACGATTGCCTCGTCTGGCCCGACTTGTGGCGCTAGCATCTCCCGGCTGGTCGGCGAGCAGCCGGGTCCCTATGGACTCTTTGTCGCACCTCTCCCATAATCCCACGCGCTGCAATACCCATAACCATAAGATGGAGGAGAACATGGCACACATCGTCATAATCGGCGCTGGACTGGGCGGCTTGCCGATGGCCTTCGAAATGCGCGCCGCCGCGCGCTCGGAAGACCGGATCACGGTCATTTCCAACAACGGGCGCTTCCACTTCGTGCCCTCCAATCCCTGGATCGCGGTGAACTGGCGCAAGCGCGACGACATCGAGATCGAGCTGGCGCCGGTATTGGCGCGCCGGAACATCGGCTTCATTCCGGTCGGCGCCAAGCGCGTCCATCCCGACAGGAATCAGGTCGAACTCGATGACGGCCAGGTGATCGACTACGATTTCCTCGCCATCGCCACCGGCCCGAAGCTGGCCTTCGACGAGGTCGAAGGCCTGGGACCGGCGGGCCACACCCAGTCGATCTGCCACGTCGACCACGCGGTCGACGCGGAGAGGGCCTGGCAGGAATTCATCAAGGACCCGGGGCCGATCGTCGTCGGCGCGGTGCAGATGGCGTCCTGCTACGGCCCCGCCTACGAATTTGCGGGCATCATGGACACCGATCTGCGGCGGCGCAAGATCCGCGACAAGGTGCCGATGACCTTCGTCACCGCCGAGCCCTACATCGGCCACCTGGGACTGGGCGGCGTCGGCGATTCCAAGGGCCTGCTCGAGTCGACCTTCCGCGACCGCCACATCAAGTGGATCTGCAACGCCAAGACCACCAAGGTCGAGGCCGGCATGATGTACGTCACCGAGATGAACGAGGACGGCAGCGAGAAGAAGCAGCACGTGCTGCCGTTCAAGTACTCGATGATGCTGCCCGCCTTCAAGGGCATCGACGCCGTGGCCGGCATCGAGGGACTGGTAAACCCGCGCGGCTTCATCCTGATCGACCAGCACCAGCGCAACCCGAAGTACAAGAACATCTACTCGGTCGGCGTCTGCGTCGCCATTCCCCCGGTCGAGACGACGCCGGTGCCGACCGGCGCGCCCAAGACCGGCTACATGATCGAGTCGATGGTCAACGCCGCGGTGCATAACATCCGGGCCGAGCTCGACGGCAAGGAGCCGCACGAGACGGCGACCTGGAACGCGCTGTGCCTGGCGGATTTCGGCGACACCGGCGTGGCCTTCGTCGCCCTGCCCCAGATCCCGCCGCGCAACGTCAGTTGGTTCTCCGATGGCAAGTGGGTGCATCTGGCCAAGATCGCCTTCGAGAAGTACTTCATGCGCAAGATGAGGAAGGGCACCTCGGAGCCGCTGTTCGAGAAGATGCTGCTGAAGTCGATCGGCGTCATCAAACTGAAGGGCAAGTAGGGTGCGCCGCGATTCGTCGAGAGCATCGATGGTCAAGGAGAGCGATCTGCTGTGGACCCCCAGCGCGGAGCGGGTGGCGGGCTCTAAGCTCAGCGCATTCACCGGCTGGCTGGCGCGCGAGAAGGGACTCGCGTTCGCCGGATACGAAGCGCTCTGGCGCTGGTCGGTGACGGACCTGGAGGCCTTCTGGGGGGCGGTCTGGGACTACTTCTCGATCCGCTCCTCGGCGCCTCACGAACGCGTGCTGGGAAGCCGGGCGATGCCCGGCGCCAAGTGGTTCCCGGGAGCGCGGCTGAACTACGCCGAACACATCCTGCGTCAGGAGCAGCCGGGCAGCGATGCGCTGCTCTTCCTCAGCGAGTCTGCGCCGCTCGCCGCCGTTTCCTGGGACGAATTCGCCGGCAAGGTGCGGATCCTCGCCACCCGGCTGCGCAGCCTCGGCGTGCAGCCCGGCGACCGGGTCGCCGCCTACATGCCGAACATTCCCGAGACCATGATCGCGATGCTGGCGGCCACCAGCATCGGCGCGATCTGGGCGAGCTGTTCGCCCGATTTCGGCATCAGCGGCGTGCTCGACCGGCTGAGCCAGCTCGCTCCAAAGCTCTTGTTCTGCGTCGATGGCTACCGCTACGGCGGCAGGGAGTTCGACCGCCGCGCCGAGCTGCGCCGGATCATAGCCGCCCTGCCCTCGCTCGAACGCGTGATCCACCTCCCCTACCTCGACCGCGACGACCGCAACCCGCCCTACCCCGGTGCGCTGCTCCTCGACGAGCTGCTCGATCACCCGCCGATCCCCGCCGACGCGTTCCGCTTCGAGCAGTTGCCCTTCGATCATCCGCTGTGGATCCTGTTTTCCTCGGGCACGACGGGGCTGCCCAAGCCCATCGTCCAGGGCCACGGCGGCATCCTGCTGGAGATGCTCAAGCTGCTGCACTTCCATCTCGATCTGCGGCCGCAGGAGCGGATGTTCTTCTTCACGACCACCGGCTGGATGATGTGGAACTTCCTCTCCAGCTCGTTTCTGGCCGGCGCCCGTCCGGTGCTCTACGACGGCAATCCCGCCCATCCGGAGCCCGACGTGCTGTGGAAGATGGTCGAGGACACGCGCGCGAATCTGTTCGGCGCCAGCCCCACCTACGTGGAGATCATGGTCAAGCAGGGCATCGTGCCCAGGGAAAAGTTCGACCTCTCCAGCCTGCGCACCATCATGCCGGCCGGCTCGCCGGTTTCCGCGGAATGCTCGGCGTGGTTCTACGATAACGTCAAGCGGGACCTGTGGCTCGCCACCGGCAGCGGCGGCACCGACATCTGCACCGGCCTGGTCGGCGGCGTGCCGACCCAGCCGGTCTACGCCGGCGAGATCCAGGGCCGCTCGCTGGGCGTTGCGGCCTATGCCTTCGACGACCGGGGCGAGCCCGTGGTCGGCGAAACGGGAGAGCTGGTGATCACCGAGCCGATGCCCTCGATGCCGCTGTTCTTCTGGGGCGACGAGGGCGGGCGGCGCTACACGGAGTCCTACTTTCAGGACCATCCCGGCGTCTGGCGCCACGGCGACTTCTTCCGGCTGAACGAGCGCGGCGGCTGCTTCGTGCTCGGACGCTCCGACTCGACCCTGAACCGGCACGGCGTCAGGATCGGCACCGCTGAGGTGTACCGGGCGCTCGCCCGGCTCGACGAGATCGAGGACGCGCTGATCGTGAATCTCGACCTGCCCGGCGGCAAGTTCTTCATGCCGCTGTTCGTCAAGCTGGCCGGCGGACGCGCGCTCGACGAGCGGATCAGCGCGGCCATACGCGCCACCCTGCGCCAAGAATACTCGCCGCGTCACGTGCCCGACCGGATCTATCAGGTGCCCGCGATCCCGATGACCCTGACCGGCAAGAAGATGGAGGTGCCGGTGCGCAAGATCCTGCTCGGGCTTCCCGCGGAGCGCGCGGCCAACCGGGCCGCGATGCGCGAGCCGGAAGCGCTCGACTACTTCACCGCCTACGCCAGGAACCAGCAGGACTATTCATTGGCAGACTAGTGCCCGCGCACTCGTCAGGCGGCAGGCCGCAGCTTCAGCAGGCGCATCGCGTTTTCCTTGAGGATCAGCGGCCGCACCTCGTCCTTGATCGGTATCTTGGCGAAGTCGGCCAGCCAGCGATCCGGGGTGATCAGCGGGAAGTCGGAGCCGAACAGCATCTTGTCCTTGAGCAGCGTGTTGGCGTACTGGATCAGGATGGGCGGGAAGTACTTGGGCGACCAGCCGGAGAGATCGATATAGACCTGGGGCTTGTGGGTGGCGACCGAGAGCGCCTCCTCCTGCCAGGGGAAGGACGGATGCGCGAGGATGATCGGCATGTCGGGAAAATCGGCGGCGACATCGTCGATGTGCATCGGGTTCGAGTACTTCAGCCGGACATTGCCGCCGCCAGGCATGCCCGCGCCGATGCCGGTCTGGCCGGTGTGGAACAGCGCCGGCAGGCCGTACTCGGCGATCACCTCGTAGAGCGGGTAGGCCATCCGGTCGTCGGGATAGAAGGCCTGGACCGAAGGGTGGAACTTGAAGCCCTTGACCCCGTACTCCTCGATCAGGCGCCGCGCTTCGCGCACCCCCATCTTGCCCTTGTGCGGATCGATGCTGGCGAAGGGGATCATCACGTCGTCGTTCTGCGCCACGAGCTCGGCCACCTCGTCGTTGGGCACCCGGTGCATGCCGGTGGCGCATTCGCTATCCACCGGGAAGACGACGCAGGCGATTCTGCGCTCGCGGTAATAGGCGGCGATCTCGGGGATGCTGGGCTGGCCGATGGTGTGCTTGAAGTATTTCTTCTTGGCCTCCTCCATCGCCTGAGCTTCCTCGTCGGTCGGCATGCGGCAGGACTTCTCGGCGTGGGTGTGAACGTCGATGGCGAGCAGTTCGTCTACATTGATCATGACTTCCCCTGGGAGGTCGAATCCGGCCTGAGCCGGGCGTTGATGCCGGTGCCAGGATTGTACATCGGCTCGCCGGCACCACCCGTCGCCCCCCCCGGATTTCAAGGCTAGGGGCCAAGCAAAGCGGTGTAAGATGCCGGCTCGGCGCGCCGGGGGCTGGCGCGGCGAACCTGAGCGACAGGAGTTTTCAGCGATCATGAAAGCGCTATCCGTGCGCGTATCCATCGCCGCCATCTTGGCGTCGAGCCTGGCCGGCTGTGCCGTCGGTCCCGACTTCCGTGCGCCTGCTGCGCCCGCGGCCGACACTTATACGGCAACGACGCTGCCGGTGCAGACCGCGGCGGCGCCGGTCGACGGCGGCGCGGCGCAGCGCTTCGACTTCAGGCAGGACGTTTCGGCGCAGTGGTGGACCCTGTTCCGCTCGCCGGCCCTGGACGCGCTGGTCGCGCGGGGCCTGGCCGACAGCCCTTCGCTCGCGGCGGCCCGGGCGGCGCTCGCAGCCGCGCAAGAAAACCTGGCGGCCGGCGACGGGCTGCTCTACCCCGGCGTCGATGCCGGCCTCCAGGGCGAGAGGCAGCGCATCTCGGGCGTGAGCACCGGGACCGCGAGCCGGGAATTCAGCCTCTACAACGCCTCGGTCAAGGTCTCTTACGGACTCGACCTGTTCGGTTCCGCACGCCGCCAGCTGGAGGCGCTCAGCGCCCAGGCCGACTACCAGCGCTACCTGCTGGAAGCCGCCTATCTGTCGCTCTCCGCCAACATCGTCACCACCGCGGTCCAGGAAGCGTCGCTGCGCGGCCAGATCGAGGCGACGCGCGCGGTCATCGCCGCGGACCGGCGGCTCTCGGCGGTGGTCGAGCGGCAGTTCGAACTGGGCGCCGTGGCGCGCTCTGCGGTGCTGCTGCAACGCTCGCAGCTGGCCGCGACGCGGGCCACCCTGCCACCGCTGGAAAAGCAGCTCGCCTTCACCCGCCACGCGCTCGCCGCCCTGGTCGGGCGTCTGCCCGGCGAGGCGGGAGCGCCGGAATTCCGGCTCGACGCGCTCAACTTGCCGACCGTGCTGCCGGTCAGCCTGCCCTCGGCGCTCGCCCGCCAGCGCCCGGACATCCGCGCCGCCGAGGCGCTGCTGCACCAGGCCAGCGCGGGAGTCGGCGTGGCCACCGCCAACCTCTATCCCCAAGTCACCCTGAGCGCCGCCTACGGCAGCGAAGCGCTGACCACCGGCGCGCTGTTCGGCGCCAACAACGTCGTCTGGAATCTCGGCGCCGGAGCGCTGCAACCCCTGTTCCACGGCGGCGAACTGAGCGCCAAGCGGCGCGCCGCGCTCGCCACGCTCGACCAGGCGGCCGGGCAGTACCGGCAGACCGTGGTCAATGCCTTCCAAAACGTCGCGGACAGCCTGCGCGCGCTGGCCGACGACGCCCAGACGCTGGAGGCCCAGGCGCAGTTCTCGGCTGCCGCCAGGGACAGCCTGGATCTCGCGCAGCAGCAGTTTTCGCTCGGTGCGGTGAGCTATCTGACCCTGGCCGCCGCCCAGCGCGACGAGGCTCAGGCGCGCATCAACCTGATCAAGGCCCGGGCCGCCCGCTACGCCGACACCGCCGCGCTGTTCCAGGCGCTGGGCGGCGGCTGGTGGCATCGGGATCCGGCATCTGAGAAGGACGGCGAGCCCGTCCCGCATGGAGAGTCTGCACATGACTAAACGTATGGTGATCATGCTCGCGCTGGTCGGCACCCTGCTCGGCGCGATTTTCGGCTTTCAGGCGTTCAAGGGCCACATGATCAAGAAGTTCATGGCGGCGCAGACCGCTCCGGTGCAGACCGTGTCGGCCATCAAGGCCGCCCTGCAGCCCTGGCAGACCCGCATCGAGGCGGTCGGCTCGCTGACCGCCAGGGAAGGTACGGACCTCGCGCCGGAGGTGAGTGGCATCGTCACCCGCATCCATTTCAAGTCCGGCCAAGAGGTGAGGGCCGGCAAGCTGCTGCTGGAGATGAACGCCGCCGCCGACATCGCCCAGCTCCGCGCCCTGCGAGCGGCGGCGGAACTGGCCAGGAGCGTCTATGCGCGCGACCAGCAACAATTCCGGGCGCACGCGGTGAGCCAGGCGGTCTTGGACGGCGATCGCGCCAACGTGAACAGCAGCGCCGCGCAGGTGGCGCAACAGCAGGCACAGATAGAAAAGAAGCGGATCCGCGCGCCCTTCGCCGGACGCCTCGGCATCCGGGCGGTCAGCCTCGGCCAGTATCTCAATGCCGGCGCCAAGATCGTCACCTTGCAGGCGCTCGACCCGATCTACGTGGATTTCACCCTGCCGCAGAAATCGGTCGGCCAGATCAAGCTCGGCCAGACGGTGTCGGCGCGGGCCGACGCCTTTCCGGGCAAGACCTTCGCCGGCAGGATCGTCGCGATCGATCCCAAGGTCGACCCCGGCACGCGCAACGTCCTGGTCCGCGCCGCCGTCCGCAACCCGCGGCGCGAACTGCTCGCGGGCATGTTCGCGATCACCGACATCGAGGTGGGCGCGCCCAAGGGCCAGATCACGCTGCCGCAGACGGCGATCTCCTACAACCCCTACGGCAATCTCGTCTATCTGGTGGAAGACGGCGGCAAGGGCGCGGACGGCAAGCCGCGGCTGATCGTCAAGCAGCGCTTCGTCACCACCGGCGACACCCGCGGCGACCAGGTGGCGATCGTCAAGGGCTTGAGCGCCGGGGATCTGGTGGTGACCTCCGGCCAGATCAAGCTGCGCAACGGTTCGCCGGTGGTGATCAGCACCGCCATCCTGCCGGCCAACGAGGCGGCGCCCAGGCCCCAGGATCAGTGAGCGGGACGACGGCATGAAATTCACCGACATCTTCATCCGCCGCCCGGTGCTGGCGACGGTCGTGAGCCTGCTGCTGTTCGTGCTCGGCCTGCGCTCGATCGGCCAACTGCCGGTGCTGCAGTTTCCGCGCACCGAAAATGCGGTGGTCACGGTGACCACCGCCTATACCGGGGCTGACCCCTCCCTGGTCGCGGGCTTCATCACCACGCCGCTGGAGAACTCGATCGCCCAGGCCAACGGCATCGATTACATGACCTCGACCAGCACCCAGGGCTTGAGCACCATCACCGCCAACCTGCGGCTCAACTTCGACTCGGACAAGGCGCTGACCGAGATCAACACCAAGGTCAACGCGGTGCTCAACAAGCTGCCGCCCAACGCGCAGCAGCCGGTCCTGAACGTCCAGATCGGCCAGACCACCGACGCCATGTACATCGGTTTCTCCAGCGGCTCCCTGACGCCCAACCAGATCACCGATTACCTGATCCGCGTGGTGCAGCCGAAACTGCAGGCGGTCGAGGGCGTGCAGACCGCGGAGATACTCGGCGCAAAGCTCTTCGCCCTGCGCGCCTGGCTCGACCCGCAAAAGCTGGCCGCCTACGGACTCACCGCCGCGGACGTGCAGACGGCCCTGGCCGGCAACGACTATCTCTCGGCGGTGGGCAGCACCAAGGGGCAGATGGTCCAGGTCAATCTCACCGCCTCCACCAGCCTCCACTCGCTCGACGAGTTCCGCAAGCTGATCATCAAGCAGCAGAACGGCGCCGTCGTCCGCCTCCAGGACGTCGCCGAAGTCACGCTGGGCTCGGAGGATTACGAGTCCCAGGTCGCCTTCGACGGCCAGAGGGGGGTCTTCATCGGCATCCAGGTGGCGCCCTCGGCCAACCTGCTCGACGTGATCAAGCGCGTGCGCGACGCCTTCCCGGACATCCAGAAGCAGTTTCCCGAAGGCCTCAACGGGCAGATCGTCTATGACTCGACCAAGTTCGTCACCAGCTCGATCAGCGAGGTCGAGCACTCGCTGATCGAGGCGCTGCTGATCGTCACCCTGGTGATCTTCGCCTTTCTCGGTTCGGTGCGCTCGGTGCTGATCCCGACCATCGCCATTCCGCTGTCGCTGGTGGGCACCTTCACGGTGATGCTGCTGTTCGGCTTCTCGATCAACCTGCTGACCCTGCTCGCCCTGGTTCTGGCCATCGGCCTGGTGGTCGACGACGCGATCATCGTCGTCGAGAACGTGGACCGCCACCTCGAGGAGGGCCTGCCGCCGCTGCAGGCGTCGCTGCTCGCGGCGCGGGAACTGGCCAATCCGATCGTCGTCATGACCACGGTGCTGATCGCCGTGTACATTCCGATCGGCTTCATGGGCGGGCTCACCGGCGCCCTGTTCACCGAGTTCGCTTTCACCCTGGTCGGCGCGGTGACCATCTCGGGCATCGTGGCCCTGACCCTCTCGCCGATGATGTGCTCGCGTCTGCTGAAACCCCACGGTCCCTCGGAGACGGGCTGGCAGGCGAAATTCGTGGCCTATCTCGACCGCCGCTTCGAGGCCCTGCACCAGCGCTACCAGCGTCTGCTGCACGGCACGCTCGACACCGTCCCGGTGACCGTGGGCTTCGCCCTGATCATCATCGGCAGTATCTACTTCCTCTACGCCGGGGCGAAGTCCGAGCTCGCGCCCCAGGAGGACCAGGGCGTGATCATCACCTCCTCGACCGCGGCACCCGACGCCACCCTGCAGCAGCGCCAGCTCTACTCCCACGCCGTCTATCAGGCCTTCAAGCAGCACGCCGAGACCGACCACGTGTTCCAGCTCGACATGCCCGGGCAGTCGATCGCCGGGATGGTGTTGAAGCCCTGGGACGCGCGCCGCGCGACCGCCGATCAACTGCAGCCGGCCGTCCAGCAGGAAATCAACCGCATCGCCGGCATCCGCGCGGTGGCCTTCCAGCCGCCGCCGCTGCCCGGCAGCCGGGGCTTGCCGCTCCAGTTCGTGATCCAGACCACCGACGCCTTCGACCGCCTGAACCAGGTGGCCGAGAAATTCCTGCAGGACGCGCAAAAGAGCGGCATGTTCATCTTCCTCGACAACGATCTCAAGTACGACCTGCCCCAGTCCAAGGTGATCATCGACCGCGACCTGACGGCCCAGCTCGGGCTCTCGATGCACGACGTCGGCGGCGCGCTCTCGGCCATGCTGGGCGGCGGCTACGTCAATTACTTCAGCCTCGACGACCGCTCCTACAAGGTCATTCCCCAGGTGCAGCAGCGCTTCCGGCTCAACGCCGACCAGCTGAAGAACTACTACATCCGCACCGCCGGCGGCGGCTCGGTGCCGCTGTCTACGGTCGCCCATATCGAGACCACGACCATCCCGGAGTCGCTGAACCACTTCCAGCAGCAAAACGCCGCCACCATCTCCGGCGTGGCCTTCCCGGGCGTGACCCAGGGCGAGGCCTTGGACTACCTCAAGCACCTCGCCGCGACGACGCTGCCGCGCGGCTACTCGGTAGACTACGCCGGCCAGTCGCGGCAGTTCATCCAGGAATCCTCGGCGCTGGTGGTCACCTTCTTCTTCGCGCTGGTGATCATCTTCCTGGTGCTGGCGGCGCAGTTCGAGAGCTTCCGCGACCCGCTGATCATCCTGGCGACCGTGCCGATGTCGATCTGCGGCGCGCTGATCTTCATCAATCTGGGACTGGGCGGCACCAGCCTCAACATCTATACGGAAGTCGGTCTGGTGACCCTGATCGGGCTGATCAGCAAGCACGGCATCCTGATCGTGGAGTTCGCCAACAATCTGCAGAAGAA
>DATKVJ010000130.1:0-32018 GCA_035530135.1 Rhodocyclaceae bacterium
ACGTTCTTTCTCAAGTCCGCCAAGGGGCAGCGCAAAGGCCTGAGCCGTGCTCCGCGGTAAACGCGGCGGCAAGGCCACCAAGCGCGGGACGTCCCGGGAACAGGTTCCGGTGTTGATCGCCCGAGATCGCGCCGGCGCCACGGCGAACATCGCGCTCGATGCAACGACGGCCAAGGACATGGATGCGGCGCCCCGGCCGATCCTCCCGGACGATACCGTGTTGTGCACCGACGGCAGCAGCGCGCTGGCCACCGCTGCACGCCGTCTCGGCGTCGAGCATCACGCGGCTGACCTCTCCGTCGGTGTGCGCGTCAATGGCGCCTGGCACCTCCAGAAGGGCAGCGCTTTCGCTCCCGGCTCGTGGCTGGCTGCGCCGCTTCAAAGGCGTGGCGACCCGCTACCTCGAGAATTACCTCGGCTGGTTCCGCGTGCTCGACCGGTCGCCCGGATTTATTCCGGAACCCGCGTCGCTCCTCGCATTGGCGGTCAGGGCATGAGCGCATCATCAGCTAACTGGAAATGAGCCTTGCTTATTCCTCATCTTGGAGCCCCAGCACTCTGTCAAAAAATTTTACGCTCAAGTTCTGAGTGATTCGAAACAGTAGAACATAGAGATTTTTAACAATCTGATAAATATACATTTTATTAAATTAATTGGCATTTGGCATGTGCCATGCTTAATAAAGCTCGGAAGCGGAATTCAGTCGAATCGAGTTTTGAAGTTATTCTCTAAGGAGATAGATATGATCAGAAAATTATCAATAGCTGCTTTGGGACTGGCGTTTGCAGCGTCGGCGAATGCCGTATATATGCCGCCTGGGGGCCCGCTGGTGGTCAATTTCGCCAACTTGGAGCAGATCAGCTCAACGAATGCCATTGTTTCGCCGAGTGGAGCAAACGAGGGAAACTGGGGCGTATTCAGAGTGAACACGATTTATCAAGGCGCGACCCCTATCCCCGCCAACCAGATGTTTTCCACGACAGGCTTGCCGATATTCAACGACAGCGCCACGTCGCAGATATCGGGTATCTTCTGGGGCGCAACTGCCATTGCGCCACCTGCGTATTGTTCAACTTGCCTCGATTCAACCGGCGGCTACCTGGATATGTGGTGGCAGGATCCGTCGGCGGGAGGGACATTGGCGGATACAGGAACCGCGACCCCTGGGATGCGTCTGACGGACAACACGTTCACTAATTTCACCGATGGTACCTTCCTAGGCCGTTTGGCCTTTGCATCCGGGATCGATCCGCTGAGTGCTAACGTGTTTATCCGTGGAAGCCTTGTTCCGACCTCATCGGGGGGAGTTGGATCAGCAGACTCCTTTGGCAACGTTGTCGATGTCAATGGTGACGGCGTGATCGACTCCGCTGATGGTGCCTGGGCAACCCTTCTGAATGAGGATTTCTTCAACACCACTTTCGGGACAAGAGATATCAGGCTGTCGAACGTATATACCTTGCCGCAGACGACTTGGGACGGCGCCGCTGGCACGAACATTTTCGGAGCGAACAGCTTCGACCCGATCCGGGCCTACGCCGTGCCCGAACCCGGTTCCCTTGCGCTGCTCGGAATCTCGCTGCTCGGCCTTGCAGGCCTGCGCAGGAAGAATCGGTCATAGAGTACGCTCTTCCCAAAGGACCCTTCCCGGGTTTAATGAGGGGGCACCTTGATTCAGCCCCGCAAGCGTAAGCTTACGGGGCTGTTTCTTTTTCGGATAAGAAGTGGCCCGGCAAAATAGGACTGGTCGATAAGTGTAGAACCTGCTCTTATGGGCGCGTGAAGCGCCCGCGAACGGAGAGCAGAGATGAGAAGACCCAGAAGGAATCATACGGCGGCATTCAAGGCAAAAGTGGCGGTAGCCGCGCTGAAAGGAGACAAGACCTTGGCCGAGCTGGCTGAGAAGTTCGACCTCCATACAAACCAGATCACGCAGTGGCGAGCGCAGCTTCTGGAAGGCGCCACCGACGTATTTCTGACGCCAGCAGAGAAGCGGGACACGGGACCGAGCACGAAAGACATGCAAGCCAAAATCGGCCAGCAGGCCTTGGAGATTGATTTTTTGGCCGGCGCGCTCGGTCGCATCGGCGATGCGAGCGCAAAGAAATGATCGACGCCACCCATGAACTGCCGCTGATCCGCCAGGCCGAGCTGCTGGCGATCTCGCGCTCGAACCTTTATTACATGCCGCGCCCGACGTCCGAGGCTGACCTGGTGCTGATGCGTCGCATCGACGAGTTGCATTTGAACTACTCCTTCGCCGGCAGCCGGATGCTGCGCGACATGGTGGGGCTCGAAGGCGTCAAGGTCGGTCGCCAGCATGTGGCGACGCTGATGGCGAAGATGGGCATTACTGCGCTCTCGCGCCAGCGCAATACCAGCGCGCCGCACCCGGCGCATCCGATCTACCCTTACCTGCTCAAGGGGCTGACCATCGACCGCCCCAACCAAGCCTGGGCGGCCGACATAACGTACATTCCCATGCGGCGGGGCTTTTTGTCTATCTGGTCGCCATCGTCGATTGGGCAACCCGCAAGGTGCTCTCGCATCGAGTGTCGATCAGCATGAGCACGGACTTCTGCGTCGAGGCGCTGGAAGAGGCGATCACCAAGTATGGCAGACCTGAGATCTTCAACACCGACCAGGGCAGCCAATTCACCAGCGCCGAATTCACCGACGTGCTCAAGACCAACGAGATCCGCATTAGCATGGATGGCAAGGGCCGTTGGATCGACAACATCTTTGTCGAGCGAAGCTGGAAGAGCGTCAAGTATGAGCACGTCTATCTCCACGCCTATGAGAATGTCGCCGAGGCCAAGCAGCAACTGGCGACGTACTTCACCTTCTACAACACCCGGCGCCCGCATTCGTCACTGAATCGTGTAACGCCGGACATGGCATACTTCGGACAACAATTTATGTCAGAGGCAGCGTGATGCGAATTTGGTTACCCACCGCGCCGCTCGCTTCTGGCCATAAAGGGCCAGCGGCGGCACCGTGGATAACCGCAACCCGCAGGGGACACACTTAAGAAAACCAAAAATCTGCCCTAAGAAACCGAGCCACTTCTCAGGTCAATTCCGCTATATTTCATCTCGGCCTCCCGTTGGTTAAAGTTCGTTGGCAAACTCATTTTAACCCCGCCTCCACTACGGCGGCGGGAGGCCGGCAACGCATTCAAATCTCTGCGGTGTTCGCCCCACCCATTTCGCCAAGGCTGAGCACCGAGCGATAGATACTTCGGTGACGCCTTGCGGGACAGCTTGGCGCTTCTGTCGACTTTTCAGCAACATCTGAGCCTGCATTTTCCGCCTTGATAGCTTCTAATTTTGCGCAGACTATGGGCATACTACTTTGTCGAGATGTGCTAATGTCTCGTGCGCGCTGACAGATACTTTTGCTAATTTCGTTTAGGAGTTCGAGAGTGGAAAAAGTACAGGACAAAAGGTCGGACGAATGGGCGAAAATGAGGCGTCAGGGGCTTCCACGATACCTTGTACTTCACGGGGCTTTCCCTTGGGGTCTTCTGCCAGGCTTTTTTTCCTTTCTTACATTATCATTCCTGTTTAAATTCGAGATATTTTCTGTAAATGGTTTTTTCCGGCTATTGTCTTGCATATTATTTTTCTCATATTGCGGTATGTATTTTGCATGGCATAGATGGCAGGCCGAGAAAACGATATGGGAATCACACATTGATTCAATGCGAGGGAATTCTTCCGATGGATGAAATTATTCCGCTTGGCTGTTTTGTCTCCGAGCGGGTCGCTATTGTCGACTGCATTCGGAACAACTCTAGTAATGATGTCAAATCACAGATTCTTCTCAACCAATTCTTCGATCAACTCTCCGATAGTGGTTCGCCGCTTTGCGGCTGCAATCTTTAGCTTTATATGCAAATCCGAGCGGATATTGGCAGTCATCCGCACGTCGCCAGTTGGCACTTTCCCGGAAGGTCCGCTACCAACGGTATCGGTGACTGTTTTCAGAGCCCTTGTCGGCCTTTTGGTTTTCTGCAGACTTGCTTGTGTGGCTTGTACACCATTCGAAGCTGCGGTGAGGCTAGGTTTCCGGGTGCGGGCTTTTCTCATTTCTTTACCTCGCGAACTCGATTCGCAATATTCTCTCGTTTGCTAGCCCAAGATCATCATTTCTTGCTCACCAAAGCGGAAGAGTCCCTGCCTAAGTAAGGAGCCATTCGAACAAGTATCGTACTCGTCTTACGATATTGGGTTGATTAGCATGAAATATGCCATCGTTATTACGCTATGCCGTTACAAGTGCTTATAAGATAATGCTGCTGAGTCAGGTTATGCGAATGTAAGTTTCCTCGACTAAACGCCGATAGCGTTTATCCTTGGCTCATTTCCAGTTAGCTGATGATGCGCTCATGCCCTGACCGCCAATGCGAGGAGCGACGCGGGTTCCGGATTAAATCCGGGCGACCGGTCGAGCACGCGAAACCAGCCGAGGTAATTCTCGAGGTAGCGGGTCGCCACGCCTCAGGCCTTTGCGCTGCCCCTTGGCGGACTTGAGAAAGAACGTTTCGTCGGCCTCGGCGATGCCGGAGAGCAGCTGCGCCTGCAGCGTCTTGGGCGCGGCCAAATGAAAGGGGTCGGCTTTCGCCGACCCCTTTCAGGATTGCACCAGTGCGGCGCTTCCGATTCATCGACCGGCCTCACAACATTTCGATCACCCACCTGGTCACCGTTCCGGTCGCGTGGGCGCATTGCCGTCCGCGAGCGGCGTCGAAGGCCTGGTACTCCTCGGCGTTCCACATGTCGTAGGTTCGCCCGGTGAATTTTTCTTGCAACTGCTGGCAAGTCACACCGCCGAATTCCTGCCGGAACTTGTCGGCCAACTGCTTGGCTTTCTTGAAATTGTTGATGTAGCGACCGCGGTCGAGTTTGTCGCGGTCCCGGCCGTACCTGACGCTCAATGCCAGCAGCCCCCCCGTCAGGGCGCCGCAAGCGCCCTCCCCCATCAGTCCGCCACCCCCCGACAAGCCGTGACTGGCCTTGATTGTCTGGTCATCGACGATGCCGACGGTTTCCTGGATCGTGGCGAGAACGCACTGCGGGCAACAGCCGTAATCCAGCTCATAGCGCACGGCCTTGTCGTAGGCCTGCTCTCCCAACAACTGTTTCTGGTCATTTTCCATGGCGCGCCTCGCTAATATATTAGACATTATTAATATACCACTTTCGCCGTTGCTGGAGTCGCACAGGGTGCGCCGGTCTGATTCACGACGGTGCCATCGAAGGGTGTATATAATCGAAAAAAATAAAACCATCGCTCCACAAGGAGCTCACCGATGACAGGAGGAACCCGCCCATGAGTCCACCGCCCCCAATCGCGGTCCGCGAGCAATTTCGCGCACAGCGTTTCAGCAAAGTCTGGACCCAGGAGCTAAACGAGGTGTTCGCCGATGTGGCGCCTTACTACGACCGTGCCAACCAGTTCGCCAGCTTCGGCATGTGGAACCGGCTGCTCGACAGCTTCATGGCGATGGTCGAGGTTCATCCGAATGAGCGGACGCTGGACGTTTGCGCCGGCACCAACGCTATCGGTATCGCGCTATTGCGGCGCGAGCCGAGCCTGGAGGTGCATGCCATGGACCGCAGCGCTGCGATGCAGGATGTCGGCCGGCAACGCGCCAGCGCCCAGGGCTTACACATCGACAGCGTGATCGGCGACGTGCACATCCTGCCCTTCCCCGACAATCATTTCGACGTGGTGACGCTGCAGTTCGCCTCGCGCCATCTCCGCGTCTCAGAAGTGTTCACCGAGATCCACCGCGTGCTCAAACCGGGGGGACGCTTTTTCCACAGCGACATGCTGCGCCCGGCCAATCCTCTGGTCGAGAAGTTCTATTACGCCTATCTGCGCGCCTGCCTGTCCTTGACCGGCCTGATGTTCGGGAGCAGTCAGGCGGCTCACAACTGCAAGAAATATTTCGTCGATGCGTTGGAGCTGTTCTATTCGGCCGACGAACTGTCCGAAGTGCTGCGCGGGCTGGGTTTCCGCGAAGTCACCGCCAAGACGGTGCTGGCCGGCACGATCGGCTTTCACCGCGCCGTCAAGCCGCAGGCTTGCTGAGGCAGCGGCTAGCTCGCTTCGCTTACGGCTCGCAATGACCCATCGTCATTGCGAGCGCAGCGCGGCAGCGTGACGGCGTTGGAGCGGGTTTGGGCCCGCGCAGCCGCGGCAGTCTTTTCAAGCAAGCCCTTTGTGCGTGCCGTCGCAGAGCGCGCCGGTCTTGCTTTGCTTGCAGCCGCAGAAATAGACTGTCTTGCTCTCCTCCGCGGTGAACTTGATCGGGGTGAAGTCGCCGCCCTTGTGGCTGCCGTCGCAGAAGGGTTGCGACTTGCTGTTGCCGCAGGAACACCAGAAGTAATCCTTGCCCTTCACGACTTCGACAGCGAACGGGGTCTTGGCGGCGATCGTCGGTTTGCTCATGTGTGCCTCTTCTCGAACAGGATTGAAAGAAGACCCATTATGGCAGGAGAAGCACCGGGGTAAATAGTAGTCCTAGTTAGAACCACTGTCAGAATGGCGGCGCACAACGCGTAGAATCGCACCTTTTCGGCAAGCGATCATGTGGTTCAAAAACCTTACTCTCTACCGCGTCACGGGCTGGCAGATCTCCGCCGGCAAACTCGAGGCAGCGCTCGCACGCCAGGCTTTCCAGGGCTGCGGCCAGATGGACATGGAGAGCCGCGGCTGGGTGGCTCCTCGAGGCGAGGGCGACGCCCTAGTCCATGCGCTCGGCCGGCAGCTCCTGATCGCCCTCTGCGTCGAGCAAAAGCTCCTCCCCGCTGCGGTCATCAACCAGTATGCCAAGGCCCGCGCCGAACAAATCGAGGAGCAGCAGGGCTCGCGACCGGGCCGCAAGCAACTGCGCGAGATCAGGGAGCGGATCGCCGACGAACTGCTGCCGCGGGCATTCACGCGCCGGCGCATCAGTCACGCCTGGATAGACCCGGTCAACGGCTGGCTGGTCATCGACGCCGCGAACCTGGTCCGAGCCGAGGAGGTTCTCGAAACGCTGCGGAAGTCACTCGATGAATTGCCGCTCGCCCTGGTCAACACCCGCACCTCGCCGACCTCGGCGATGACCGCCTGGCTCGCCACCAACGAAGCGCCGCCCGGATTCAGCATCGATCGCGATTGCGAGATGCTGGCACCCGGCGAAGCCAAGGCCACGGTGCGCTACGTCCGCCATCCGCTCGAGGCGCAGGAGATCCGCGCGCACATCGAGGAAGGAAAGCAGGTGACCAAGCTGGCGCTGACCTGGAACGAGCGGATCTCCTTTCTGCTGCACGAGAACCTGCAGGTCAAGCGACTGGCCTTCCTGGATATTCTCAAGGAGCAGTCCGAGCAGAATGCGGAAGCCGTCGGCGAGCAATTCGACGCCGACTTCGCGATCATGGCCGGGGAACTCGCCCGCTTCCTGCCAGAGCTCGTCGCGGCGCTCGGCGGCATGAAGGATGAAACATCATGAGCGCGCCCTCGGTGCTCATCGTCGGCGCCTCGCGCGGGCTCGGCTTGGGACTGGCGACCGAGTTCGTCTCGCGCGGCTGGCGCGTGGTGGCCAGCGCCCGTCAGCCCGGCCGGGCCGAAGCGCTCAAGACGCTCGCCTTGGCGAACCCGGGCAAGCTCGAAATCGAGGCCGTGGACATCGACCGGAGGGAACAGGTCGTGGCACTGAGCCGGCGTCTGGCTGGGAGGTCTTTCGACATCGTGTTCGTCAACGCCGGCATCATGGGGCCGGCGCACCAGCGCGCCGAAGAGGCCACCGTGGAAGAGGTCGGACAATTGTTCTACACCAACGCCGTCGCGCCGGTCGCCCTGGCCCGGCTCTTTCTCGACCGGATCAAGCCCGAGGGCGGCGTGCTGGCCTTCATGAGCTCGCGCCTGGGCAGCGTCGCCGGCAACACCGAAGGCGGCACCGAACTCTACCGGGCCAGCAAGGCGGCGCTCAACTCGCTCACCCGCGGCCTCGCCGCGGAACTGCGCGAGCGGTCGATCGCCGTGCTCTCGCTGCACCCCGGCTGGGTCAGGACCGACATGGGTGGCGCTTCCGCCCCGCTGGACGTGGCGACCAGCGCGCGCGGCCTGATCGACGTGATGATCGGGCGACGCGGCAGCCGCGGCCATGACTATCTGGATTATTCCGGCGCAAAGATCCCCTGGTAGGTCCGGGGGACGCGCGCCGGGCGATGGAATCAGGGACAGGGCGAGGCTGCGACGGCGACGCTCACACCTGCATGTTCATGATGTTCTGATAGGCCGTCACCAGCTTGTTGCGCACCTGCACCATCTGCTGGAAGGAAAGATTGGCCTTCTGCAGGTTGATCATCACATCCTGGAGATTGACGTTGCTGTTGCCGGAGGCGAAGTCCTGGGTCATCTGCTGCGCCGACTGCTGGGCCTGGCTGACTTGATCGATGGCGCTCTTCAAGGCCTGGCTGAAATCGGTGCCGCCGGCGGCATTGGCGGCTTGCGCCGACTTCCCGCCGGCGAGGGCGGAGGCCGAACGCAATTCGGTCAGCATCGAATCGAGTTGTCTTGTATCAATCGCCATGGTCGATCTCCCAGGCCGGTCCAGACGGGCCTTTTGCCCATTCTAATAGCAATCGACGTGCCAGGAAAGCAGGTAGAGTGCTATCCGCCTTCGCCTAGCCAGCCCTCCTCGCGGTACTGCTTGAGTTTGTAGCGCAGCGTGCGCTCGGAGATGCCCAGCTTCTCCACCGCCTTGAGGCGCGAGCCGCCCACGGCGGCCAGCGTGTCCAGTATGTGCTGGCGCTCGAGATCCTTGATGTTGCCGGAAGTCTCCGCCGCTTCGGCGGATGGAACCGCTGCCGAAGCTGGCAGCGCGCCCGCAGCGAACATCAGGTGCTCGGCCTCGATCAGGTCGGCCGGCGCCAGGATCAGGGCGCGCTGGACGATGTTCTCCAGCTGGCGCACGTTGCCGGGCCAGGCGTGGGCGGCAAGTATTGCCTCGGCGGCGGCGGCAAGCCTTGCCGGCCGGGCCGATCGGCCGCCATGCAGCGCCAGGAAATGGCGTGCCAGCGGCACGATGTCGCCGCGCCGCTCGCGCAGCGCAGGAATCTGCAAGGGGAAGACATTGAGGCGGTAGTACAGATCCTCGCGGAAGCCGCCGTCCCTGACTTCCAGGGCCACGTCCCGGTTGCTGGTGGCGAGCACGCGGATATCCAGGGCCACCGGCTTCTTGCCGCCGACGCGCTCCACCTCGCGCTCCTGCAGCACGCGCAGCAGCTTGGCCTGCAAGGCCAGCGGCATCTCGGAGATCTCGTCGAGCAGCAAGGTGCCGCCGTTGGCCTGCTCGAACTTGCCGGCCTGCGCCGCCTGCGCCCCGGTGAATGCGCCCTTCTCGTAGCCGAACAGCGTTGCCTCCAGCAGATTGTCCGGGATCGCCGCGCAGTTGATCGCGACGAACGGCCCCCTGGCGCGCGCCGACTGCTCGTGGATATAGCGCGCGAACACCTCCTTGCCGGTACCCGATTCGCCGGTGAGCAGCACCGTGGCATCGGTCTTGGCCACGCGCGCCGCCAAAAGCAGCACCTCCCGCGTGACCGGATCCTCGGCGACCATGCCCTCGCCCACCGGCGCGGTGGCATAGCGGGCGATCTGGTCGAGCAGCGCTCTGGGCTCGAAGGGCTTGAGCATGAAGTCGCAGGCGCCGCCCTTCATCGCCGCCACGGCGCGATCGACGTCGCCGAAGGCGGTCATCAGCAGCACCGGCAGACGCGGGTCGCGGGCACGAATTTCGGCGAGCAGGCCGAGGCCGTCCATCGGCGCCATGCGCAGATCGGAGACCACCATGTTGAACGGAGTGCGCGCGATCAGCTCGAGCGCCTGCTGCCCGCCGGCGGCTCCCTGCACGCTATGGCCGGCGGCCTCCAGGGTGATGGCGAGCGCATCGCGCAGGGCATCGTCGTCCTCGACGACCAGTATGTTCAGATGTTCAGGCATGTTCTTTCGTGTCATTGACGATCGTCGCCTGCATGGACAGCGGCAGCGTGACCACGAATTCGCTGCCGCCGGCGGGCTCGGAAGTGACCTCGATGTTGCCGCCGTGGGCGCGGGCCACGCCGCGGGCAATCGCCAGCCCCAGGCCGGTGCCCTCGTTGCGGGTGGTGAAAAACGGCTCGAACAGCCGCGCCACTACGGTGGCGGACATGCCCGGACCGTTGTCCCTGACGCTGAAAGCCAGCGTCTCTTCGGTACGACGCACCGCCAGCCCCACCTCGCCGTCGGCCACGCTTGCCGCCGCCTGCAGCGCGTTCTCGAGCAGATTGGTGAGCGCCCCGAAGAGCGCCTTGCGGTTGCCGGTGAACTGCGTCTCGTCCGTCTCGTCATCCACGCGGAAGACCACCTGGCGCGAACGCGCCAGGGGTTCGATGGTCTGGCGCAGTTCCTGCAGCAGATCGGCGACGACCAGCGATTCACGGCCGAGCACCTCGCCGCGGGCGAAGAGCAGCATGTCCTGGATCAGGCGCTCCAGGTGCTTCAGGCGCGCCACCGCCTTCTGCGCGATGGCGATGCGGCTGGCCGCGGGCAACTCCGGGTTTTCCAGATTGGCGGCGTAGAGCAGCGCCGCGGCCAGCGGCGTGCGCAACTGGTGGGCGAGTTGCGCCGCCATCTCGCCCATCGCAGCCAGGCGCTCGTGGCGCTCGGCCTGCGCCTTCAGGCGATGCGCCTCGGTGATATCATTGAGCAGCACGATGCGGCCGCCGGCGGAGTCGAGCGGCGTCACCAATACCGCGACGCGGCGCTTGGCCGCCGCCAGATACTCCCCCGGCGTATCATCGGCGGCCAGCTTCTCCCGCTCGATGACTTGCCAGGACTTGCCCGGCAGGCCGGCCCCGAGGATCATTTCGGCGGCGGGATTGGACTGCGACACGCAGCCCGTGGCATCGAGCACCACCACGCCGGCCGGCAGAGCGGACAGGAGCAGCGACAAGCGTTCGGTCAATGCCGCCTTCTCCTGATATTGCTGGCGCAGAGCGCCGTTGGCCGCAGCGAGTTCTCCGGTGAGCGCCGCCACCTGTGCTTGCAGGCCGGTATAGGCGGTGGACAGCTCCTCCGATGCCTGGTTGAAGATTCGGAAGGCTTCGGCCAGGCTTTCCGGCTCGTTCTCGGTGGGTCGTGGATCTTGGCTCATGGTGGTGTCAGATCGCTTGTGCCCGATGATGGCAGATTCGAAGTGACGAGACAAGACAAGGTCCGGGTGCGGGATGTCCCAGGAATAAAAGGCGAAATACCCGTCAAAAACGCCTGTTTTTCTCGGACAAGCGCCGGAGGGCGAGGGCATAATTGGGAAAGGGCCATACTAGGCGACCACGGGATTACCCATACATGGCGAGCGCGGAACAGGCAACGGCAATCCCACTATCCTTGCAGGCATTCAACCGCCTGACCATGAGCCAAAAGCTCGGCGCCATGGTCGTGGTCGCCCTGTCTGTCGCCTTGCTGGCCGGCACCTGGCTGTGGAGCCGGTCAATCGACTACAGCGTGTTGTTTTCCAACGTCTCCGACCGGGACGGCGGCGATATCATCGCCTCGCTGCAGCAGATGAACGTGCCCTACAAGTTCTCCGAACACGGCAGCGCGATCCTGGTTCCCGCCACCCAGGTCCACGAAACCCGCCTGAAACTCGCCTCGCAGGGACTGCCCAAGGGTGGCCTGGTCGGCTTCGAGGTGATGGATAACCAGAAACTCGGCGCCAGCCAGTTCCTCGAACAGGTCAACTACCAGCGCGCCCTGGAAGGCGAATTGGCGCGCACCGTCCAGTCGCTCGCCGCGGTGCGCGGCGCCCGCGTGCATCTGGCCATCCCCAAGCAGTCGGCATTCGTGAGCGACGAGCAGAAGCCGACCGCCTCTGTGCTGGTCTATCTGCAGCCCGGACGGACGCTCGAACCCAGCCAGATATCCGGCATCGTGCACCTCGTCTCGTCCGCGGTGCCGCAGCTCGCGCCGGAGAACGTCAGCGTGGTCGACGGCAACGGCAATCTGATTTCCCAGTCGAGGGATCCGTTGCGCGACGCGGGCCTGGACCCAACCCAGCTGAAATACGAACACGAGGTGGAGGCGGGCTACGTCAAGCGCATCGAGACCATCCTCGAACCCTTTGTCGGCGCAGGCAACGTGCGCGCCCAGGTCACCGCAGATCTCGACTTTTCCCAGACCGAGCAGATGGCGGAGAGCTACCAGCCCAATCCGGCACCTGACACGGCGATCCGCAGCGAACAGACGAGCGAGACCGGCAACGCCGTCCCCGGCGCCGTCGGCGTGCCCGGCGCGCTCTCCAACCAGCCGCCGGTGCCGGCGACCGCGCCGATCACCACCCCGCCGGCGGCGGGCACCGGCCAGGCAGGGCGACAACCGGTGAACTTCAACAAGAACGCCACCATCAACTACGAGCTGGACAAGACCATCAAGCACACCAAGGGCGTGCCAGGATCGATCAAGCGGCTCTCGGTCGCGGTCGTCGTCAATTACAAGAACGCCCCCTCCGGCAATGGCGGCAAGACCAGATCGACGCCGCTCTCCGCCGCAGAGATGAAGCAGATCAACGATCTGGTGCACGAGGCGATGGGCTATTCCAAGGCGCGCGGCGACACGGTCAATGTCGTCAATACCTCATTCACGCCCAGCACCGTCGAGAAGGAGGCTGTCCCCGAAATACCGCTGTGGAAGAATCCGGAAATTCTCGCCATGGCCCAGGAAGGAATCAAATATCTGCTGCTGGCCATTGTCGCCCTGCTGCTCTGGAGTCGGTTGGTGAAGCCGCTCCTGGGCAACCTGCTGCAGCCGCCGCCAGCCGTTGCCGAAGAGGGTCCGGGGGGACTGGTGGAGTTCGAGGACCGCGAGGCACAGATCCAGCACATGGCCTACGACGCCAAGCTGGCCAGCGTGCGCGATCTGGCCAAGACCGATCCCAAGACGGTTGCCAACGTCATCAAGGAATGGTCGGGCAGCGGCAATGAGTGACGGCGTCGAAAAGAGCGCGATCCTGCTGCTTTCGCTCGGTGAGAACGAGGCCGCCGAGGTGCTGAAACACTTGGGACCACGCGAGGTGCAGAAGGTCAGCAAAGCGATGTCGCAGCTGAAGGCGGTGTCGCACGAGAAGGTCGAGGAGGTGTTGGACGATCTGCGCAAGCACACCGAAAAGGGCGGCTCGATGTCGGTGGACGAAGCCATGCTGCGCTCGATGCTGATCAAGGCGCTCGGCGACGATCGCGCCGCAAACCTGATTTCGCGCATCATGTCGGGCAGCGAGACGGCCGGCTTCGACGGCTTGAAGTGGATAGACGCCTCGACCATCGCCGACCTCGTCAGGAACGAACACCCGCAGATCATCGCCGCCATCCTCGCCCACCTGGAGTTCGACCAGGCCGGCGACATCCTCAAGTATTTCACCGAACGCCTGAGGAACGACGTTTTGCTGCGCATCGCCACCATCGACGGCGTCCAGCCGGAGGCGCTGCACGAGCTGAACGATGCGCTGACCCGGCTGCTGTCGGGTTCCGCGAGCATCAAGAAGACCAGCCTGGGCGGCGTCCGCCACGCCGCAGAAATTCTCAATTTCGTCGGCCAGGCCTTGGAGACGTCGATCATCGACAACGTGCGCGAATACGATCCGGATCTCGCCCAGAAGATCCTCGACGAAATGTTCGTGTTCGAAAACCTGAACGACGTCGACGACCGCGGCATCCAGTTGCTGCTGCGCGAGATCCAGTCCGACTCGCTGATCATTGCGCTAAAGGGCTCCTCCGAAGCGCTGCGCGAAAAGATCTTCAAGAACATGTCATCCCGCGCCGGCGAAATGCTCCGGGAGGATCTCGAAGCGAAGGGTCCGGTGCGCCTATCCGAGGTCGAGGCCGAGCAGAAGGAGATCCTCAAGGTGGCGCGGCGGCTCGCCGACGAAGGCCAGATCGTGCTCGGCGGCGGCGCCGAAGACCAATTCATCTGAGCGGCGGCGCCGAGCGCATGAAGCCAACGGCTATTCCCCTACGGATCAGGGCGACATCCCGTAGAATCCGGCCATGAACTCGGAAGTCGACAAGGGCAAACTGTCTGCCTGGGAACGCTGGGAGATGGCCATCCTCGATGGCCCCGAGGCGGAGCGCAGCCCGGGCAAGCGGGACGCGCCGCTCCTGGAGCCGGAGATCGCCCTGCCGACCGCGGAGGAGATCGAGCAGCTCCGCCAGTCGGCGCAACAGGAAGGTTTCCAGCGGGGCCACCGGGACGGCTATAGCGCTGGGCAGGCGCAGGCCAGCGCCGAAGGCCGGCAACTGGCAGAACTGGCGGTTCAACTCGATCAGGCCCTGGCGCAATTCGATCAGCAGGTGGCCGAGGATCTGCTGCACCTGGCCATCGAAGTGGCGCGTCAGGTGGTGCGCCAGTCGGTCGCCGTCAAGCCCGAACGGGTGATCGGGGTGATCCACGAGGCGCTGGCGCAGATGCCTCTGCAGCACGCGGTAATCCGTCTGAATCCCGAGGATGCGTCGCTGGCGCGCTCCTACCTGGGCGACCAACTCGCCCACGCGGGCCATCGCATCCTGGAGGATCCGCGCCAGGAGCGCGGCGGCTGCGTCATCGAGTCGGGCGGCAGCCAACTCGACGCCAGCGTGTCAACGCGCTGGCGTCGCGTCGCGGAGAGCCTGGGCGCCAGCTCGGATTGGCTCGAAGAGCAGCGGGAGACGCCACCTTGAATCCCCGCCTCGCCGGCTGGTGCGAGTTTCTCCGGGATTGCCGCGAGCAGGCGATGCAGGCCACGCCCTTCCAGTCATCCGGCCGCCTCACGCGCATCAACGGACTGGTCATGGAGGCGGCCGGCCTCAAGCTGCCGCTGGGTTCGGGCTGCCATATCCAGGTGCCCTCGGGCGGCATGGTGGAGGCGGAAGTGGTCGGCTTCTCGGGGGAGAAGATTTACCTGATGCCCAGCGAGGATGTATATGGTTTGGCACCCGGCACCCAGGTGACGGCGCTGGAAACGCCGCCGCCGGTATTGCGCGTCGGCGAACGCCGGCCGCTCCAGCGCCGCGCCGTCGATCGCGCCAAGCACGTTCCGGTCGGCGAGGGTTTGCTCGGTCGGGTGTTGGACGGCAACGGCCGGCCGCTCGATAGCTTGGGTCCGCTCGACACCAAGCAATCCCGCGCCCTGCAGACCCGTCCGGCCAATCCCCTGGCGCGCGCGCCGATCACCCATAGCCTCGATGTCGGCATCCGCGCCATCAATGCGCTGCTCACCGTCGGCCGCGGCCAGCGGCTGGGCCTGTTCGCCGGTTCGGGCATCGGCAAGAGCGTGTTGCTGGGCATGATGGCGCGCTACACCGCGGCCGACGTGATCGTGGTCGGACTGATCGGCGAACGCGGCCGGGAAGTCAAGGAGTTCATCGAGCAGATCCTGGGCGAGGACGGCTTGCGCCGCTCGGTCGTGGTGGCGGCGCCGGCGGACACCAGTCCCTTGATGCGCCTGCAGGGCGCATCCTGCGCCACCGCCATCGCCGAACAGTTCCGCGATCAGGGCCGGCACGTGCTGCTGATCATGGATTCCTTGACCCGCTTCGCCATGGCGCAGCGCGAGATCGCCCTGGCCATCGGCGAGCCGCCGGTGACCCGCGGCTATCCGCCCTCGGTGTTCGCGCGCCTGCCCCAGTTGGTCGAGCGCGCCGGCAACGGCGCCGAGGGCGGCGGCTCGATCACCGCCTTTTACACCGTGCTGGTCGAGGGCGACGACCAGCAGGATCCGATCGCCGATGCCGCCCGCGCCATACTCGACGGACACATCGTGCTCTCGCGCAGCCTCGCCGACGCCGGCCATTATCCGGCGATCGACATCGAGCAATCGATCAGTCGCGCCATGACCAACCTGATCGAACCGGCGCACCTGGAACAGGTGCGCCGCTTCAAGCAGCTCTACTCGCGCTACCAGCGCGCCCGCGACCTGATCGCGGTCGGCGCCTACGTCGCCGGTGCCGATCCCATACTCGACCAGGCGATCACCCTGCTGCCGAAGATCGAAGCCTTCCTGCAGCAGGACATCCAACAGCGCGCCGCCTATGCTCAGAGCCTCGACGACCTGGACCGCTTGTTTGCCCGGACGACATAAACTTTTAGCGCATCCCCCGTGGCCAAGCCCTTCTCCCTGCAAGCCCTGCTCGACCTGTCCCAGCTGCGCATGGACGAGGCCGGGCGACGACTGGCCAAGCTCTTGGCCGGGGAGCAGGAAGCCAGCGAACGGGTGTCGCTGCTCCAGCAATACCGCGAGGAATACCTGGCACGCTATATCGCCGCCAGGCAAAACGGCATCGGCCGGGACGCCATGAACAATTACCAGTCTTTCCTGGCCCGGCTCGACGATGCGGTCGGCCAGGCCCAGGAAATGGCCGCGCAATCCAGGCAGCGCACCGTCGCCGGCCAGCGTGATTGGCTCGATCAGCGGGGTCAAGTCAAGGCTTTCGACAAGCTGTCCCTGCGCCACCAGCTTCGGGAACAGACACTCGAGCAGCGCCTGGAGCAAAAGCGCCAGGACGAACACGCCGCCCGCGGCCACCGTTTGGAGGACGACATCGGGGAGGAGTAGCGCGGCGCCCTGCCTGGGCAAGCTGGCACGTTGCTTGCTGCATCAGTGGCAGACAATCGACTGCCACGCGCCAAGGGAAAAGTTTCATGCCGGAAATGAATGTGCTACCCAGCCTATCTTCGCCGCCGGCGACCATCGGCGCCGGCAATCCGGCAGGGCCGACCGCGGTCAAATCGGCCGGCGGCTCCGACGCCACCGCCGGTCCGGGTACCGAGGGCGAGCCCTTCGCCGCGGTGTTGCGCCGCCAACTCGGCGACAGCTCTGGACAGAAAGCTTCGACCACAGCCGCCAATAACGCTTCGGGGGTGAAGGCCGATGACGTCAAGGCAGCACTGCTTACGGCGAGCCAGGTGCTGGCGCCGGACACCGCGGTAAAACCCGATACGCCGGCCGAGCTGTTGCAGCAACTGGCGCTGATCCCGGCGAAGAAAATCGCCGCGCCGGCCACCGGCCTCGCCGCCCTGCCTGCGGACACCCCTACCGCGCCGGCCGCCAACCTCACCGCGGATCCGAAGACCGTCCCCGCCGCGGATCCGAAGACCATCCTCGCCGCGGATCCGAAGGCCATCCCCGCCGTGGATCCGAAGACCGTCCTCGCCGCCCTGCCGGCGACCGCCCCTGCCGCGCCGGTCGCCAACCTCGCCGCGGACCCGAAGACCGTCCTCGCCGCCCTGCCGGCGAACGCCCCTGCCGCGCCGGTCGCCAACCCCGCAGCGGATCCGAAGGCCGACCTCGCCGCGCTACCGGCAAAAAAGGTCGGTAGCAAAGTGTCCGAGCTTGCCGATCCAGGCGCCATGGCCATGGCCGCGCTGATGTCGCCGGTCCAAGCGCCGGTGATCAACGCGCCACGAGGGCCATCCACCGCCAATACCGCGACAGGGAAAAAGCCAGGCGCGCCGGCGGATGCAGGACTCCTTGCCGGCACGTGGTCCGCGCCGTTACCGGCGACAATGGCCGGCGCCGCCCGCAGCGAGGATAAGGCGGCCGTCGAGCTTCCGGCGCCGGCCGGCGACAAGGCGGCAATTACTGCCGCCTTGGCAACGGCAGACGGGAGTCTCCCGGCAGTCCATGCCAAACAGGCCGACGCCGCGCCACCCGAATCCGCTTTCCGCAATCTGCTCGCCGCGGCCCAGGCCACGCCCCACGCGGGCAGTCCGGCTGCCCCGCTTGCGATCGATGCGCCGTTCGCTTCGAGCGGCTGGGCGGGCAATGTCGGCGACAAGCTGGTGTGGATGGTCGGGCACCAGGAACAACGCGCCGAACTGGTGCTCAATCCGCCGCACCTGGGCCGGGTAGAGGTATCGCTGTCGCTGCACGGCGACCAGGCCAATGCCCAGTTCGTCACCCACAACCCGGCGGTGCGCGACGCGCTCGAAGCAGCCATGCCGCGATTGCGCGAAATGCTCGCCGGTGCCGGGGTGAACCTCGGGCAGACACAGGTGGGCTCGGGCTCCGCCGGCAATGCGGGCAGCCAATCACCCAATAATCGAGGAAACGGGGATAATTCGTCCCTCAGTCAGGCGGCCCTTGGCCAAGGGGACGGCGCCCTGCGCCAGATCAACGCCTCGTCGCCGTGGCTGAAACAGGGCAAGGGCATGGTCGACGTGTTCGCCTAGGTGCCCGAGCGAGTCCGCGCTCGCCGGAGGTGCGGCTTGGATCCGCAGCCGGTGCGGCGGAAGCTGACGACAAACAAGAATGAGGAGTGAGGGATGGCGAAGGCCCCAGCGAAACAGGAAGAACCGGTTGTTCAAGCGGCGCCCCGGAAGAAGTGGCTGCTCATCATCGTCCTCTTACTGGTGCTGGTGCTGGTCTTGGGCGGCGGTGCCGTCTGGTGGCTGAGAAAGCAGAGCAATGCCGCGATCGCGAGCAATGCTGCCATGGGTGGCGCGGCGAGCGGCAAGACGGAGGCGGCGCCGGTGTTCGTGCGCCTGGAACCCTTCACCGTGAAACTGCAAAGCGATCCGGATCGGCAGGAACAATATCTCCAGATGGTTCCCGAACTACGGGTGCTCAACGGTTCGGTAGGAGATAAGATCAAGCTCTATATGCCGGAGATCCGCAACAAGATACTGCTGCTCCTGTCCTCCAAGAAGCCGTCCGACCTATCGACGCCCCAGGGCATGGAGGCGCTCTCCAACGAATTGCGCAATCAGATCAACCAGATCGTCGATAGCGGCGCCCAGGGCGTGGCATCCGCCGGCGCCAAGGCCAGGCCGGACGACCCGGTGCAGTCGGTGCTCTACACCTCGTTCATCATCCAATAGGAAATGAGCCAGGACTTTCTCTCCCAGGAAGAAGTCGACGCCCTGCTCAAGGGCGTGACCGGCGAGGCCGACGAGGTCCCGGCCGAGGAGCCTGCCGCAGGCGGCGTCCGGCCCTACGATATCGGCCGCCAGGAAAGAATCGTCCGCGGCCGCATGCCGACGCTCGAACTCGTTAATGAACGCTTCGCCCGCTACCTGCGCATCGGCCTGTTCAATTACATGCAGCGCAGCACGGAGATCTCCCTGGGGCCGGTGCGGATCCAGAAATACAGCGAGTTCGTCCGCAACCTGGTGGTGCCGACCAATCTCAACCTGATTCAGGTCAAGCCGCTGCGGGGTACCGCATTGGTCGTGCTCGATCCCAACCTGGTTTTCCTGGTCGTGGACAACATGTTCGGCAGCGATGGCCGCTTCCATTCCCGCGTCGAGGGCCGCGACTTCACGCCGACCGAACAGCGCATCATCCAGGGTCTGCTCAGGGTCATCTTCAGCGAATACGAAAAGTCCTGGAAACCGGTCTACCCCTTGAGCTTCGAGTATATCCGCTCGGAGATGAACACCCAGTTCGCCAACATCGCCACGCCCTCCGAGATCGTCCTCTCCGTCACCTTCACCATCGAACTCTCCGGCACCTCGGCTGAGATGCACATCTGCCTGCCCTATTCGATGATCGAACCGATCCGCGACATGCTCTCGTCCTCCATGCACAGCGAGCAGTTGTCTTCGGACAAGCACTGGACGACGATGCTGACCCGCCAGCTGCAAGACGCCGAGGTGCAACTGGTGGCAGCCCTGTGCTCGAGCCGGGTCACCCTCGGCCAGATCATGGAGATGAAGATCGGCGACGTCGTGCCGGTGGTGATTGAAGACACCATCACCGCGACGGTGGACGATATCCCGGTGATGGAATGCCGTTATGGTCTGCGCAACGGCCAGTATGCGCTGAAGGTCGAGCGCTTCGTGGCGCAAGATGCTGAACAGAAGTAATCGGAGGAAACCATGAGCGACGAGGAAGCGCAAGTATCGGACGACGATTGGGCGGCGGCGATGAGCGAGCAGGAGAAACCTGCCGACGCGGAAGCCAAGCCCGCCAGTATTTTCGAGCAGTTCTCGGCGAGCGGTGCGGAAAAAAGCAGTGCCCTGAACGACTTCGGCATGATTCTCGACATCCCGGTCAGCATGACGGTCGAGCTCGGCCGGACCACCATCGCGATCCGCAATCTGCTGCAACTGGCCCACGGCTCGGTGGTGGAACTGGAGGGACTCGCCGGCGAACCGATGAACGTTCTGGTCAACGGGACGCTGATCGCGCAGGGCGAAGTGGTGGTGGTCAATGACAAGTTCGGCATTCGTCTGACCGACATCATCACGCCCGCGGAGCGGGCGAAGAAGCTGCATCGGTGATTCGAGCGACGGCGCGATGAGCGCTTGCTGGCCACGCCGCCGCCCGCCGATTCCCGCGCTTGTTTCCGCGTTTATTTCCGAATAGCGCCCCCTTTTCCCTCCTGCTCCGGCCTTCGCCTCCGGAACCGGGCGCTTAATCTGGCGTGGCCGAAAATCGCTCGCCAGCCCGATGAATATTCGCGTCTCCCGTCTCCTGCCCTGGGCCGCCGCCGCGCCAAGATTGGCGGCAGCCCAAGCCGCCCGGACGCCGGAACTGGGCGCCACCCTGCTGCAGATGCTGCTCGGCCTGGGCGTGGTGCTGTTGCTGTTGTTTGCCAGCCTATACCTGTTGAAGCGCCTGACGGCGCCGCGCGGTAGCGCCGCGGGCTTGCTGCGCGTGGTCGCCGGCACCGCCGTCGGCACGCGCGAGCGCGTGGTCGTCCTGGAAGTGGGCGATACCTGGCTGGTGCTGGGCGTGACACCCGGGAGCGTCACGGCGCTGACCCAGTTGCCCCGCAGCAACGTGCCGGCCGCGGCCATGCCGGGCAAGGATTTCGGCGGCTGGCTGAAGCAGGTCATGGATCGGCGCAATGCGCGTTAAGCGGCTCGCTCTCGCCTTGTTGCTGCTCGCGCCTTCGCTGGCGCTGGCTCAGGTGCTGCCGGCCCTGACCAGCACGCCGGCCGCCGGCGGCGGCACGCAGTGGTCGCTATCGATCCAGACCCTGCTGCTGCTCACCGGTCTGACCTTCCTGCCGGCGCTGCTCTTGATGATGACCGGCTTCACCCGGATCATCATCGTGCTCTCGCTGCTGCGCAGCGCGCTGGGTACGCAGGGTTCGCCGCCCAATCAAGTGCTGATCGGGCTGGCGCTGTTTCTCACCTTCTTCGTCATGGCGCCGGTCGCCGACAAGATCTATGCGGACGCCTACCTGCCGCTGTCCGAGAACAAGATCAGTTTCGTCGAGGCGCTCGATCTCGCCGCCGTACCGTTGAAGAGCTTCATGCTCAAGCAGACGCGGGTGGCCGATCTCACGCTGTTTACCAAGGTGGCGAAGCTGCCCAAGCCGGAGTCGGCCGATTCAGTCCCGATGCGCGTGCTGATCCCCGCTTTCGCCACCTCCGAGCTGAAAACCGCGTTCCAGATCGGCTTCATCGTCTTCATTCCCTTTCTCATCATCGACATGGTGGTGGCCTCGGTGTTGATGTCGATGGGTATGATGATGATGTCGCCGGTGATCGTCGCCCTGCCATTCAAGATCATGCTGTTCGTCCTGGTCGACGGCTGGGTGTTGCTGGTCGGCTCTTTGGTACGAAGCTTCGGTTGAGGACGGATATGGACCCCCACGCTCGCAATACCGGCTCGCTGCCCCCCGAGGGGGCGCCCACCTCCCTTGAGGCGGCTCTGCGGGAGGTGGCATGACCCCCACCACCGTCATCGAGATCGGCCGCAATGCGTTGGAAGTCTTGATGCTGATCTCGGCGCCGCTGTTCATCGCGGCCCTGGCCACCGGCCTGTTGGTCAGCATTTTCCAGGCCGCAACGCAAATCAACGAAGCGACGCTCTCCTTCGTGCCCAAGCTCCTGGTGATTTTCGTCACCCTGATCGCCGCAGGGCCCTGGATGCTGACGCTGATGACCGATTACATGCGGCGGCTCTACGAGAGCATCCCCGGCATCATCGGCTGATTGTCGCTCGGCGCGTGATCTCCTTCACGAACGTCCAACTCAACGCCTGGATCGCCGCCTTCGTCTTCCCGCTGGCGCGCATCCTCGCCGTCGTCATGACCGCGCCGGTATTCAACAACGTCGGGCTGTCGGCGCAAATCCGCCTGATCCTGGGCTTGGCGATCAGTTTCGCCCTGGCCCCGGCGCTGCCGGCCATGCCGGCCATCCCGGCGGGCTCCTGGGTCGGGCTGATGGTGATCGCCGAACAGATATTGATCGGCGTCGTCATCGGTTTCACGCTGCGCATCATGTTCTCGGCGGTGGATCTGGCCGGCGAGCTGATCGGGCTGCAGATGGGCCTGGGCTTCGCCTCCTTCTACGACCCGCAGACCGCCTCGCAGACGCCGGTGATGAGCGAATTCCTGGGTCTCCTGGCGACCTTGATATTTCTCGCGCTGAACGGCCATCTGCTGACGCTCTCGATGCTGGCGGAGAGCTTCACGCTGCTGCCGGTGGGCGGCGGCCCGTTTGCCGCCAAGGGCTTCGCCGCCATGCTCTCCTGGTCGGCGACCCTGTTCTCCACCGGCGTGCTCCTGGCGCTGCCGCTGATCGCCGCGCTCCTGATCGCCAACATCGCGCTCGGCGTGCTGGCGCGCATCGCGCCGCAACTCAATATCTTCGCGGTCGGCTTTCCGGTGACCATCGTCGCCGGCTTCACGGTGTTGATGCTGTCGATGCCCTACTTCGGGGCGGCGCTGGAACGGCTCTACGACAGCGGTTTCGTCGCGCTCTCGGGCGTGCTGCACGCCGGCGGCGCGCAGCCCTGAGGGCTGTCGTCGCCCTTGCCGATCAGGCGGATGTCGCCCTCGGCGACGCGCCGGGAACCGAGCACCGAGGATTCCAAACCCTCGGAGTAGTCCATCACCTGATAGCCGTCGAAGCCGCCGTACTGCACCAGGTTCTTGGCACGGCGATTGAAGACGAGCCTCGCCTCGCCGGCACCGCCGGCATAGAAGCGCTTCATCTTCAGGGCGAGATGGATGCGGTTGCCGGGAAGCGGCGCCTCTTCGATTTCCCAGTTCGGCGCCAGCGGATCGAGGATCAGGTAGGCGGCGCCGACATAGGCGCCGAGAAAGACCAGCTTTTCCAGCGGGATGGACAAGGAAGGCGTGAGCTGCAGATTGCTGGCCGGCACCAGGCTGCCGCTGCGCGGCAGGTTCCCGTCCAGACGCGAAGTCAGGCCGGTACAGCCGACGAGACCGACCCCGGCCAGCAGCGTCAGCAAAGCAGCCTTCATGGAATATAGGTGAACAGCGACAGTTGGGACACCATCGCGAAAGACTTCTGCGCCGCCTGAAGCTGGGTCTGCAGCCGCGTCAGGTCCGAGACCGCCTGGGTGTAATTGACGTCCTGCAGGCCGGACAGGCTCTGCTGGTATTGCAGGTTGAGGCTGCTGTTCACGCTGGCGAGCGAAGTCACCTCGTTCTGGCGCGAGCCGATCGCCGCCTGCACGCTGAGAATGTTGCTGTCGGCCTGGTCGATGTTGGTCAGGGCGGAGCTGACGTCATTGGACAGTTTGGCGGAACCCGCGGGGGTGGCGGTGCTCGCCGACTCGAGCGACAGGATCAGGTTGGACAGGGTCGCGAACACGCTCTGGGTCTTGCCCGGGGAGATGCTGAAGGAATCGTTCGTGGCCGGGGCGCCGGTGATGGTGACGCTGGCGCCATAATCGAATGCCGGCGCAGCGGTCTGGCTCAAGGGGATCGGCTGGCCGCCGGTGTAGACGTGGGTATAGGTATTCGTGCCGCCGCCCTGCGTGGAAGCGGTCCCGGTGTACAGGGAGTTGCCGCCGGAGTCGACCAGATCGTAGTAGGTCGTGTTCGGGGGGCCGTTCGAACCCGTCGTGTCGACCCAGAACTTCACCTGCGTATTGCCCTTGTTGCTGGCGATCCACTTGGCCGGATCGCTGACGCTGCCGACATCGATGACGCCGCTGCCGCTGTTGCCGGAGCCGTTGGCGGTCGCGAAATAGCCGTTGCCGGCAGCGATGTTTTGGAACACGGCGTTGCCCGAATCGCTGACCGCGAGCTGTTGCGAGGCCGACAGTTGCAGTTTGCGCTGGCCGTTGTCGCCGTTGTAGCTGACGCCGCCTTCCACCGTTCCGGAGAAAGCCTGGGTGCTGCCCTTGTTGCCCGCGAACAGGTACTGGCCGGAACTGTCCTGGGCATTGGCGATGCCGAGCATTTGGTCGAAAATGGCCCGCAACTGGGTGGCGATGGTCGTGCGGTCGCTGCTGTTCAGCGTGGCGTTGCCGGCCTGCACGGCCAGTTGCTTGGCCTGCGTCAGCAAGTTGCCGGCGCTGGAGAGTTGCGTAGCTTCCAGGCCGAGCGCCGATGTCGCGTTATTCTGGTTGAGGGCGTACTGGGCGTTGATGTTGCTGGCCTGGGTGACATCCAGGGCGCTGGCTGCGGCCACCGGATCGTCGGCGGGCGTCAGGACGCGCCGGCCCGACGACACCTGCTGCTGGGTATGCAGCAGGGAGTCCGTCAGGGTGTTCATCGAGTTGAGGCCCGCGTCGAAAATCATTCCCGAACTGATGCGCATGATGTGCTCCGTGTTTGCTCAAATGGCCAGCAGCGTGTCGAACAGCTTGCTGGCGACGGTGACCATTTTGGCGGCGGCCTGATAGGCCTGCTGGTATTGCATCAGGTTGGCGGCCTCCTCGTCGAGATTGACCGCCGAGGCCGAGTCGCGTGCGGTCTGTGCCTGGGTGGTGAGGGCCTGCAGCCCCTGGCTGGTGACCTGGACTTCGCGCGCCTTGTTGCCGACCTGGCTGACGATCTGCGAATAGGCCGACTGGTAGGTCGCCGTGGCGCTTCCCCCGGCGGAGGCCAAGAGCGTGTTTTGCGTCTGCAACTGGCCCAGCAGCAGCGCGTTGCTGTTATCCGAGACGCCGCCGGTGTTGTTGTCCACGGTGAAGGTATCGCCGTTCTGTGGCGTGCCGCTGATGCTGAAGGACATGCCGTTGAGGTTGACGGGTAGGGTATTGACCGTCGCGGCAGTACCGTCGACCTGGGTCGGGGAGGAAAACAGATTGGCATAACCGGTATTGCCGCCATTCGCGGATAGAACCACCGAAGAACCGCTGCCGACTTTGTTGGAAGTGACCTGGAGTTTTCCGCCGACCACCGAGACCGTCGCCGAGGCCGGAGCGGCGGCGGTATTGACCGCCGTCTGCATCGCGGCAGCCAGCGCCGAGGCCGAGGCATAGGCGCTGGCAGGAATGGTCACCGAGACTGCGGCTGCGCCATCGAGCGCTATCTTGAAACTGTCGCCGGTTCCCGCCACCAGGGGATTTGCAAATATCGGCGCCGCACTCCCCGTGCTCGTGCCCTGGGTGATCGTCGCAGGATAGGCAATGGCCTTGGGCACGGCGGGCGCGGCGCCGCCGACTACGAAGACGCCGTTGCTGTAGGTCAGTGTCATCGATGCCGCGAGCGGCAGAAAGCTCTTGTCGTACACGGTCGGGGCACCGATCTTCGCGGTGCCCATGTTGGCGGTGCCGGCGGCGCTGCGGATCGGCGCGGCGACGGCGATGCTGCTCGGATCGCTGATGGCCACGGCTATGCCGCTGGCGGCGTTGCGCGTCGGTTCGATCATGAAGCTGTCGCCGACGGCCGGCGTGCCGGAGACCGTCAGGGTGACGCCGGTCTGGTGCTGGGCGGCCAGATTGGCCAGTGCCGTCGCGATGGACGTACCGCCGGCGGTCCAGGAGGTATTGTCGGAGAGCCGGGTCAGAGTGAAGGTGTTGGTGGCAATATAGCTCAGGCGGTAGTCGCTGCCTTCCAGCGACTGGATGTTGGAGGCGGTCGAATCGGGCGCGGCGGCGCCGGCGGCGTTGCCCGAGGAAGCGATGACGCGGCTGCCCGCCGGGTTGCCCGGGCGCACGACGAAACTGTCGCCGTTGGTCGTCGCGCCGCTGCCGAGGCTCAGGGTGATGCCGTCCAGGGTCACCGGAAAAGCACCCGGTGCGAAGCTGCCCTGATTGCTGCCGTCGGACAGACGCGTGACCACGTAGTTGCCGCCGGAGACGTCCAGCCGGTAATCGCTGTTTACGATCTGGGCGCTCAGGCTGGCGCTGCCGGCGTTGAGGCTGTTGGCGTTCACCACCGGCGCCGGAACGGTGAAAAAATTCCCGCCGGGCGCGCCGTTGAGATCCTGGCCGAGCACGTGCTGGTCGTTGAAGGTCTGGGCCACGGCGGTGGCGATGCGCCCGAGCGCGTTCTCCGTGGGATCGAGCGACTGGCTGCGGAAGGAGAGCAGACCGCCGAGCGTGCCGCCGGAGAGCGCCGACTCCTGCAGGGTGATCGGGCTGCTGCTCGTTGCTCCCTGGAGCGCCACGGTGATCTTTTGCGGCTCGTCGGTGGCCGGCACCGCGACCAGCTTAGAGACCTGATCGCCCACCACCAGCGGTTGGCCGTTGCCGATGAACACGGTGTAGGTGCCGTCGCTCTGCGTCACCGTGGAGACCTTGACCTCCTGGTTGAGTTGGCTGACGAGCTGGTCGCGCTGGTCGAGCAGATCGTTGGCGGGCTGTCCCGTGCCGTTGCCCTGGGCCATGATGATGCTCTGGTTGGCGGCGGCGATTTGCTGCGCATAAGAATTGATCAGCGACACTTCGCTGGTGATCTGGGCATCGGTTCCGGTGCGGATCGCGGACAGTTGCTGGTCCAGGCTCTGAAAGGTGCTCACCAGCGATTGCGCGCTCGAGAACAGCGCCTGCCGCGAGGGGATATCCGCGGGATTGGCGGAAACCTGCTGCACGCCATTGAAGAACGCCGACATGGCCGGCGTCAGGCCGGAGTTGGGGTCGGCCAAGAGGTTGGCGACCTGGGTGATCTGGGCCTGGTAGCTGTTCATTTCGGCGGTGCTGTTCTGCGCCGACAGCAGCTGACCGCTCAGGGACGCGCTGTAGATCCGTTTCACCGTCTGGACATCGACGCCCTGACCGAAGAAGCCGGCCCCGGTGGCCATCGGCGTATTGGTGGTCTGGACCACCTGCTGGCGGGTAAACCCCGGCGTCGAGGCGTTGGCGATGTTGTGCCCGGTGACCAGAATGCCCGCCTGCGCCGCGTTCAAGGCGCTCAGGCCGATATCGAAGATGCTGCTGCTCATGGGCGCTCCAAAGTATGACTCTGTTATCGGCAAAATCTGCCGCAACTTGAGTCGTCAAGGAGTCATAGGCAAGCTTCATGCCCAATGGTGCGGCGGGCCATCGCCACAGGAGGATGCGAGCGGGATTTAGCCGACCATGCCGCCGCGCAGGGTGCTGCCGCCGATGATGCGCGTGAGCTTGGCGGCGTACATCGGGTCGCTGGCATAGCCGGCCCGCTGCAGGCCGCGCGCGAAACTGGCGGCGTCCCGGCTGCCGACCACGCCGACATAGCGCGGATTGGAAGCCAGAAGATTGGCGTAATCGCGGAAGGCCTCGGCGTAGGAGCCGTAGGCGCGGAAGCGCTGGACCTGCTTCTGCGCGACGCCGGCGACGTATTCGGTGGTGGCGGCTTCGGTCGTGGCCCCGCGCCAGCCGCGGCCGGCCTTGATGCCGAACAGATTGTAGCTCGGCCTGCCGTCGGCGAAGCGCGGCTCTGACTTGCCCCAGCCGGACTCCAGCGCCGCCTGGGCGACCATGAAGTGGGGCGGAATGCCGGTCGTGCGGCTCGCTTCGAAGGCGTAGGGCCAGACGCGGTTGACGAATGCTTGCGCCGGGTTCGGCGCGCCGTCCGCCGGCGCGGCCGAGCTGCCCGGCGCCAGCGGCATCGCCGCTGGCGCCGCGGACAAGGGGAAGCTCCGGCCGGCAGCGGGCGTCAGCGGCAAGGGCCCCAGCGGCACCGGATCCTGGTTCTGTTGCGCCAATTGCTTCTCGATCATCGATGCAAGACCGGTGCCGCCGCCCTTGGTGGCCAGGACCTGGGCCAGTTGCTGATCGAGCAGGGACTCGTACATGCGCGATTGCTCGCTGTCGAACACGCCGTCGTGCGGCGTGGCGTCGCGCATCGACTTCAGCACCTGCTGCAGGAACAGGGCCTCGAACTGCTGGGCCGCGGCCTTCAGCGCCTGGGGCGAACTCCCCCGCACCTGACGCTTCAAGGCGGTGAGGCTATTGACGTCCAGCGAAAACTGGTTGGATATATCCGGCGTGGACATGGGGGCAATCTACTCCGGCAGGAATTCCCGCATCGGCGGAAAAGACGGCAAATCTTCGGGCAATTCCTGCCGATCAGATGATCTCCAGCTCGGCGCGCAGCGCGCCCGCGGATTTCATCGCCTGGAGGATGGCGATCAGGTCCTGGGGATTGGCGCCGATGGCATTCAAGGCCTTGACCACATCGGCCAGATTGACGCCGCCGCGCACGTTGAGCAGCGCGCCGGCCTCCTGCTGGACCTCGATCTGGGTGGTGGGAACGACGACGGTCTGCCCGCCCGAGAGCGGGCTGGGCTGGCTCACCGCGCTTCCCGCGGAAACGGTCACAGACAGGTTGCCGTGCGCCACGGCGCAGTTGTCCAGGGTCACCGACTGGTTCATCACCACCGAGCCGGTTCGGGCATTGATGATCACCTTTGCCGCCGTCGGGTCGGTCCTGACCTCGATGTTCTCGATGCGGCTCAGGAAGTCGACGCGCTCCGAGACATTGTCGGGGGCGCGTATCCTGACCTGCCGGCCGTCGCTGGCGCTGGCCGCGCCGGGGACGACGCGGTTGATCGCCTCGACCATGTTTTCCATGGTGCCGAAGTCGGTGTCGTTGAGGTCGAAATAGACGTAGTTCCCCTCGCCCAGACGGGTCGGCACCGCGCGCTCCACCGTGGCGCCGCCGCTGATGCGGCCGACCGAGAGGTGATTGACCACCACCCGCGATCCGCCCGCCGCCGCGCCGGCGCCGCTGACCACGAGGTTGCCCTGGGCCATCGCATAGACGCCGCCGTCGGCGCCCTTCAAGGGCGTCATCACCAGGGTGCCGCCGCGCAGCGACTTGGCGTTGCCCATCGAAGAGACGGTGACGTCGATCTGCTGGCCGGGCCGGGCGAAGGCCGGCAGGGTCGCCGTCACCATCACCGCGGCGACGTTCTTCAACTGCAGGCTGGTGCCGGGCGGCAGGTTGACGCCCATGCCGGCCAGCATGTTGATGATGCTCTGCACCGTGAACGGCGTCTGGGTCGTCTGGTCGCCGCTGCCGTCCAGGCCGACGACGAGGCCGTAGCCGATCAGCTGGTTGTTGCGCACGCCCGCGATCGAGGCGAGATCCTTGATGCGTTCGGCGCGCGCCGAATCCATCACCAGCAATGCCGCCAGGATCAGCAGCACGGTCATGAAACCTTTTTGTATTCCGCTCATTTTGATACCCTTTGCGGCTATACCGCTACGCGGCACAAGTGCCTTGGGTTGCCCCGGGGACAAGCACCCCGGCGACAACGACGAGCACTAGAACGGCAGAACATTGAGGAAGAACTTGCCGAGCCAGCCCATCACCGTCGCGGAATCGAGGAAGCCGTTCGCCTTGTATTCCATCCGCGCGTCGGCCACCTGGGTCGATTGCACGGTGTTCGCCGAGGTGATGGTGATCGGATTGACCACGCCGGAGAAGCGGACGAATTCCTCGCCCTCCTTCAGCCCGATCTCCTTCTCGCCCGAGACCAGCAGGTTGCCGTTGGGATAGACCTCGATCACCGTCACCGTCAGGGTGCCGGTAAAATCGTTGGCCGAGGTGTTGCTGCCCTTGCCGTCGAAGGTGTTGGCGTCGGAGGCGGACAGGTTGGTGCCCTGCAGCGTCTTGAAGGGCAAACCGACCACCGAGGGTATCGACGCGGCGACGCTCTGGGAACGCGTGGTCTTGTTCTCCGAGGCCTTCGAGGCCGTCGTCTTCTCGGCGATGTTGATGGTCAGGGTGTCGCCGACGAAGCGCGCGCGCCGGTCCTCGAACAGCGGCCGCGCCGAGGAGACGCTGTAGATGGCGCCGTCGGCCGGCGGCACGACGGTGCGCGGCGCCGGCCTGACGGTCAGCGGCTGCTGCACGCTGGTGGGCGGCACGGTGGTGGCGCAAGCCGCGAGCAGCGCGGCCGCTCCCAGCAGCGCCGGCCATTTGCGCATCGCCCGCCGCCCGTCGCTCATCGCCGCCCCGTGCTCACAACGCCGCCAGCTTCTGCAGCATCTGATCCGAGGTCGTGATCACCCGCGAGTTCAGCTCGTAGGCGCGCTGGGCCTGGATCATATTGACCAGCTCTTCGGCGACATTGACGTTCGAGGTCTCGACGTAGCCCTGGTTGAGCAGGCCGACGCCGTTGGTGCCGGGCGTGTTGGGGGTCGGCGTGCCGCTCGAGGCGGTCTCGACGAAGAGGTTTTCGCCGGTGCTCTGCAGGCCCCCGGGATTGACGAAGTCGGCGAGCTGGATGGTGCCGATCTGGGTCGGCGTGGTCGACCCGGCCTGGACGACGTTCACGACGCCGTCGCGGCCGATGGTCACCGAGGTGGCATTGGCCGGAATGGTCAGCGCCGGCGACAGCGGGTAGCCGCTCGAGGTGACGATCTGGCCGTTGCTGTCCTGCTGGAAGGAACCGTCGCGGGTGTAGGCGAGCGTGCCGTCGGGCATCTGGATCTGGAAGAAGCCCTGACCGTTGATGGCCATGTCGAGCGGATTGCTGGTCTGGGTCAGGCTGCCCTGGGTGAAGATCTTCTCGGTGGCGATCGGCTGCACGCCGGTGCCCAGCTGCAGGCCGGAGGAGATCGTGGTCTGCTGCGAGGACTGCGCCCCGGGTTGGCGCAGGGTCTGGTAGAGCAGGTCCTGGAACACCGGCCGGGCGCGCTTGAAGCCGTTGGTGCTGACGTTGGCGATGTTGTTGGCGATGACGTCGAGCGAGGTCTGCTGCGCGTCGAGGCCGGTCTTGGCAATCCACAGGGAACGGATCATCCTGACTCCTAGAGGTTGGTGATGATCTGCGTCGCCGCCTGATCGTTGGTCTGGGCGTTGGCCAGGGTTTTCATCTGCAGGTCGAACTGGCGCGCCAGGGAAATCATGCTCACCAGCTGCTCGATCGGGTTGACGTTGCTGCCCTCGAGATAGCCGCCGGCCAGCTTCACGTTCGGATCGGTCGGCGCCGGCGCGCCCGAGCGCAGCCGGAACAGGCCGTCGTCGCCGCGCACCAGATCGGCCTCGGGCGGATTGACCAGCTTGATCTGGCCCAGGGCATCGGCGGTGTTCTGCTCGCCGCTCTCGGGCACGACCGAGACGGTGCCGTCGGTGCCGATGGTGACCTTGACGTCGGGCGGCACCGTGATCGTGCCGCCGTCGCCCTGGATCGGAATGCCGGTGCGGGTCTGCAGCACGCCATTGACGTCCTCCTGCAGGCTGCCGTTGCGGGTGTAGGCCTCGCTGCCGTCGGGCAGGGCCAGCGCGATCCAGCCCTGGCCCTGGACGGCGACGTCGAGCGGCCGCGCGGTCATCTGCAGCGGTCCCGGGGTGAAGTCGGTGTGGGTGCTGGCGTCGACCACGAAGGCGCGCGTTTGCAGGGCGGTCGAACCGGCGCCGGGGATCACCTGCACCGCGCGCAGGCGATGCTCCTCGGCGCGATAGCCGGTCGAGCTGGCGTTGGCCAGGTTCTGCGCCACCGATGCCTGGCGCTCCAGGGTCTGGGAGGCACCGCTCATCGCGGTGTAGATCATCCTATCCATTGCGCCCCCTCAACCCGATGCTCCGCTGCCCCATCGCTAGAGATTGACCAGGGTCTGCATCAACTGGTCCTCGGTCTTGATGGTCTGCGCGTTGGCCTGGTAGGCGCGCTGCTGGGTGATCATGCTGACCAGCTCGGCGGTCATATCGACGTTCGACTCCTCCACCGCTCCCGACTGCACCAAGCCCAGGTTGCCGGTGCCGGGAATGCCCGGAATCGGCTGGCCGGAAGTGGCGGTCTCGGCCCACTCGTTGCCGCCCACCGACTGGAGCCCGTTCAGGTTGTTGAAATTCGCCAGGATGACCTGCCCCATGTTGCGCAGCTTGCCGTTGGAATAGCTGCCCTGGACGATGCCGTCGGGGGA
>DATKVJ010000131.1:0-35928 GCA_035530135.1 Rhodocyclaceae bacterium
CGGCGCGTTGCCGGCGATGAGGGCGCCGTTGATCGCGCCGATCGAGGTGCCCACCACCCAGTCCGGCTCGATGCCCGACTCGTGCATCGCCTCATAGACGCCGGCCTGGAAGGCGCCGAGGGCGCCGCCGCCTTGCATCACCAGCACCACCTGGGGCAGCGCCCGCCGCTGCGGGGAGGATTCATCCTTGGAAATTGCCGTTCTATTTGCCCGGGCATTGGCCATGCTCATACTCCTCTCGATGGGGCCGGCTGTCCGGCGAGGTAGTCGTACAGCACGCGGCCGTAGGGCAGCGTCAGATCGGCGATGAAATGCAGGCCGCCGTGCGCCTTGAGCACCGGCAGATCGGCCACCGGCGCGTTGACGTGGGCCGTCAGGTGCAGGCGCGCCGGGCCCGACCATGCGCCCCTGACGGCGATGTCGGTGAGATTGTAGGCGACCAGCTGGGCTATCTCCAGTTGTCCGTCGACCCCGGGGATGAGCTTGAGATTGACCTGGGTCCTGCCCATCTTCTCGATGATCGAGGCCGAGGAACACTGCTTCTTGCCGGCCACGTCGTAGAGCAGGTGCTGATGCTTGTAGCCCATGGTGCCGACGGCGACCCGGATCCCGGCGTAGTCGAGGGTGCCGGTCAGGGTGTCGTGCACCACCGCCAGCGCCGGCTTGCCGTGCTTTTTCGGAAAGCCCCAGATCTCGCGTCCGCCGGCGATCGGCGGCTCATCGTCGAGATACATCTGGGCGGTGAAATTGACGAGCTCGCCGCGAAACGACGCCGGAATCACCACGCCGGCTTCGGTATAACTGCCGAAGCCCGCCGAGTCGGGCATGCGGATGAATTCGTAGAGCACCGTGTCGCTGCCGTCGGGCTCCAGGGGTTCGGGCAGCGCCGCGCGGATCGCTTCCGGGTCGGAGCGATAGCTGATGATCAGGTATTCGCGCTCGATGAAGCGGTAGGGACCGCGCGGATAGGAGGGAGACGCCGCCGGCATCGACGGCAATTGGAGGATGTCCTGGATGTTCATCGCGATCGCCTCAGTGCGCCGTCCAGCCGCCGTCGATCGGAATCACCGCGCCGGTGATCGACGCCGCCGCGTCGCCGGCCAGGTAGCCGGCCAGGGCCGCCACCTGGTCGACGGTGACGAAGGCCTTGGTCGGCTGGGCTGCGAGCAGCACGTTCTGGATCACCTCGGTCTCGCTGATGCCGCGCGCCTTGGCCGTCTCCGGCACCTGCTTCTCCACCAGCGGGGTCCACACGTAGCCCGGGCAGATGGCATTGACCGTGATGCCCCGCTCCGCCACCTCCAGCGCCGCGGTCTTGGTCAGGCCGGCGATGCCGTGCTTGGCCGCGACGTAGGCCGACTTGAAGGGCGAGGCGACCAGCGCGTGCGCCGAGGCAATCTGGATGATCCGCCCCCAGCCTTTCCGCTTCATGAACGGCAGGGCGAGGCGGATGGTGTGGAAAGCCGCCGTCAGGTTGATGGCGATGATGGCGTCCCACTTTTCCGGCGGAAACTCGTCGATCGGCGCCACGTGCTGGATGCCGGCGTTGTTCACCAGGATGTCGACGCCGCCGAATTCCGCGGCGATTCCGGCAAACATCGCCGCGATGGCCTCGGGCCGGCTCATGTCGGCGCCGTCATAGCGCACCGTGACGCCGTGGCTGGCGGCCAGGCGCGCCCGCGTCGTCTCGATCTCGACGGCATCGCCGATGCCGTTCAAGACGATGTTGGCGCCGGCGCCGGCGAGTTGTTCGGCGATGCCCAGACCGATGCCGCTGGTCGATCCGGTGATCAGTGCGGTTTTTCCCGAAAGCATGGTGGCGTTCCTCGTGTGATTGGCGTGCGTCGGTGGGTCGCCCGAAAACTGTATGGCGGCACTAAGGCTTAGTCGCATGAAACGCGCGGATTCTTACACCCCGCCCTGACAAACAAGAACCGGCACGGAATAATTACGAGGGGGTGGCGTGGACCCGTGTGCTCGGCTTGAAGAGCGCCCAGCTGAACCAAAATACCTTGTTGAAATGGGGCGCGGCCGCGAGTATTCGTCCGGAAAGAGGGCCATCGAGCCCCTTGCCCGCCACGCTCCACAGCGTATCCGTCTCCCTGTCGCGCGCGATGGCCGCCGTACCGCGCTTGTCGACCGCAACGAAATTCAGAGTCAATCCCGTATCCAGCTTGCACGAAAAGACCGCTGCCACATCGTGCTCTATGTCATAAAAAACGACAATGGGTTCGCCACCGACGGTATCGCTGAACGCCGGATTGCGTCTGAGATCATCCAGCGAATAGCCGCAGGCGTCGCCGTTGATTTCCACCCCGATGATTGGAGACATTGCGGGCAGCCGTAGGTCGAGTTTTCCGCGGATGCGATGCCATGGTTTTGATCGCCGAGACAGCTTCGAGATCGGTATCAGCGTTTGGAGCATCCGGGCGACCAGCCTGTCGCGCAAGGTGACGGCAGGCGCGTGATAGAGTTTCGTCTCCGGATGCCTCTGCTTCCATGCTCTCCAAGTGGACAGCACCACGGGATAGGAAACCAGGGACTTCCCCACGTCGGGGCCGTGAAAAACCTTGCCGTCAAGCTGCTGGATGAAGTTGCCCCTAGCCGGCTCGTAGTAGATGATGTTGTTGTTGTAAGCTGTCACGCATTTCAGATCCAGTTCCCGGCCTTCCAGCGCGGATTTGAAGGCAACACCGCTGTTGCACAGGATGCAGTAGGAAATGGTTAGCGGCGTCTTGCCGATGGTGTCCTTAAAATAGTGCGGCCTGGCTATCGTGTCGCGCGGATACGCGCGTGCCTCGTCGTCCACGACGAGACCGAGCACGATGTCATCCGGGCACAGTATGGCGTCCGATTCGGCCACAGTGAGTATTTGATGCCGACCCGGGGGACTCATCACGTAGGGCACGTAACCGCTCCAGAAGAGCAAGGCGAACACGGCGATGGTTACGAGCACGGTCCAAAACCACCCGGTGTCCGGCGACACCAGCATTCCGTAGGAACTGCCCAACAACCACGCGACGTCCAGCAAATCCGGCTTCCCGCCGGCAGAATCGAAGGCGCCGTGCGCGCCCAGGACACACATCAACCCGCGCAACACCACCGCCCCAAGGGCCACGCCGCCGATGGTCCAAAGCACGTGACGACGGAGATAAATGGCAACCTGAAGGTCGCGCGAGAAATTCACCAGATCAATGGTCATCGGCGAAAACGGCAGGTATATCAGCAAGATTGCCAGCACGCCGATAACGTATAGGCTAGCGTCCCAGAAAACAGATAAAGATTCCATCGTAACCATTCGCGTTCCTTCCGTATGTCATCACCGCGATCGTATCCGCGCAAGAAAACGGCCGCAGCTGCAAAAGGCAGCCGCAGCCGTCCGGTGCCCCGCCCGGAAATTCAGGCCACCTTGTAGGCCGCGAAGCGGTCATCGACCGTCGTCTGGAACAGATGATTGCTGTAGTTCGACAGTGTCTTGACGGCGGTGGCCAGAACGATCTGCAGCGCCGTCGTCTCGCTGTAGCCGGCGGCCAGGAAGGCATCGGCCACCGCCTGGCTGGGCTTGCCGGAGGTCTTCACCAATTCCCGGGTGAAGTCGTGCAGCGCGCGCAGCTTGGCGTCCGGAATCGGCTGATCGGCGCGCAGCGCCGCCAGCACCGGCGCCGGCACGCCGGAGACCTTGTCGGCGATCATGCTGTGCGCGGCCATGCAGTAGGTGCAGCCGTTTTGCTGGCTGATCGAGAGAAACACCACCTCCTGCTCGGTGGGCGTGAGGCCGGAATGCTGGCGGAAGGCGGCGTAGCCGTGCAGATAGGTGGTCAGCACGCCGGGCACGTTGACCATGTTGGCGTACATGTTGGGAATGAAGCCGACCTGTTTCCGGGCGCTCTCCAGCACCTCCAACTGGGCGGGATCGGCGGCCTCGAGGGTGACGCCCTTGAGCGTCTTGGCGACGAAATGTTGTGGCATGATGTTCTCCTGATGGGTGGGATTGGCTGCTCGCCACGAGTTCTCTGTGACGTGGGTTGAGATTAAGGCGAGGCCAGGGCTAATGGGTTATCATCAGTACATTGTTCATAACCATTCGCACGATCCGCAACCAGACCATGAACCCTGACGGCATTTCCAGGCTGCTGGAACACGTCGGCCTGCACGCCAATACCTTCTATGCCGGATCGCTGTGCGGCCTGCACCGCTTCGGCGCCGACGAGGGTGTGGGCCATCTGCACGTGATCCGCTCCGGCCAGCTGCGCGCTTCCCGTGCCGGCGGGCGCGCTGTCCTGGTGCGCGAGCCGAGCCTGCTATTCTATCCGCGGCCGCTCGATCACCGCCTGGACGCCGGCGGTTCGATCGCCGCCGACGTGCTGTGCGCCAGCATCCGTTACGATGCCGGCCTGGAAAACGCCATCACCCAGTCTCTTCCCGAGGTGGTGATCATCCCCTTCAGCGCCGTGCCCCGCCTCGACTCGACGCTGACGGCACTGTTCGCCGAAGCCGAGACGAACCAAGCCGGTCGTCAGGTGATGCTCGACCGCCTCTGCGACATCCTCCTGATCCACATCGTCCGCTACGCCATCGACACTCGACTGGTGAGCCGGGGGATACTCGCCGGCCTCGCCCATGCCCGCCTGGCCGGCCTGCTCGGCGGATTGCTCGACGATCCGCGTCGGCCCTGGAGTCTGGAGGCCATGGCGGCGCGCGCCGGCCTCTCGCGCAACGGCTTCGCCCGGACGTTCCGGGAGGTCGTCGGCATCACGCCGGGGCAGTTTCTCGCCCGCGTCCGCATCGCCCTGGCGCAGCGCCTGCTGCGCCGCGGCCGTCCCCTGCCGCTGGTGGCGGAGGAGGTCGGCTACGGCAGCCAGCCGGCGTTTTCCCGCGCCTTCATCCGGGAACTGGGCGTCAGCCCCTCAGGCTGGCTGCGCGCGCAGAAGACCCTGTAAGAAATCAGCGGCATCCGGCGACTAATGATAGGGCCGGCTGAAGCCGGCCCGCCATTCGACCCTCTGATAACTTCGGATAACTTCGCGATCACCGGAAAGGACCGCCATGACCGCCATGCTGCTGCGCAGACTCGACCTTGCCCACTGGAACCGGGTGCACACCGCGATCACCGCAGCGCTGGGCATCGGCTGGCTGCTCGATGCCTTCGAGGTGACCATCGTCAGCAACTTCATCTCCGTATTCAAGACCCTCTGGCAGCTCACCAATCTGCAAGCCTCCTGGGTGCTGAGCATCTGGTTCGTCGGCATCATGATCGGCGCCTATCTGTTCGGCTATCTCGCCGACCGCTACGGACGCAAGCGCCTGTTCCTCGCCACCTTGCTGCTCTACGGGACCTTCACCTTCTTCACCGCCTTCGCCTGGGACTACGCTTCGTTGATGGCGCTGCGGCTGCTCACCGCCATCGGCGTCGGCGCCGAGTATGCCGCGATCAACGCCGCGATCAGCGAATTCATCCCCGCCCGCCATCGCGGCAAGACCAACGCCACGGTGATGAACTTCTGGTCGCTGGGAGCGATCCTCGCCGCCCTGGTGTCCCTGTTCGTGCTCAACCGCCTGCCGCCCGACCTGGGCTGGCGCGTGGCCTTCGGCTTCGGCGCCCTGGTGGCGGTGTTCGCCGCCCTGGCGCGCCGCTACATCCCGGAATCGCCGCGCTGGCTGATCGCCCACGGCGAGGTGCAGGCGGCAGCGAAGGTGGTGGGCGACGTCGAGCATGCCCGCTTCGACGGCTCCCGGTCGGCCCCATCCGCAGTGCAAAAATCTCATCAGCCGCCGTACGCGAGCTTCTGGCGGCAGACGCGCGAACTGGTGGAACGCCATCCCGGTCGCCTGGCGCTCGGTGCGTTGCTCGATTTCTCCGAGGCCGCCGGCTACTACGGCCTGTTCGCCTTCCTGGCGCTGTTCATCCTGCCGGCGATCCACATCGCCGCCGACTTCGTCCCTTGGTTCTACCTGATCGGCAACGTCGGGGCGCTGGTCGGCGGCATCCTGGTGGCGCTGTTGCTCGACCGCAGCGGCCGCAAGCTCACCGTGCCGGTGTTCTACGTCCTGGCGGCGCTGGGCGTGCTCGGCCTCGCCGCCGCCACCCTGACCCACGACTGGCGCTGGGTGCTGGCGGCCTTCACGCTCGCCAATCTGTTCGCCACCGGCAGTTGGGTCTCGGCCTATCCGACCTTTTCGGAGATATTCCCCACCCACCTGCGCTCGACCGGCATCGGCCTGTCGGTCGCCTTCGGCCGCATCGGCGCATTCGGCGCACCGCTGCTACTCACCGGGGTGGCCGACACCTACGGCATGATGCCCGCGCTGTGGCTGCTGACGAGCTTCTGGCTGATCGGCGCGGCGGTGATGGTGCCCTGGTACTTCTTCGGCGTCGAGGGCAAGGGGATGGCGCTGGAGGCAATGCACGCCTGAGCCCAGGCTTCATTCCGGGCAACGCGCCGGTCAGGCAAGGGCGGCCGCAGCGCAGCCTTCCGTGCCGGGTTTGCCCCGTGGAGAAAGAGGCATTGGCCCAGCGCGTGACACCGCAATGCTAGCGTGCGTGTTTTCCGGCCTGCCAGCCATGGGACGCCAGGAACTTCTCGCCGACCTCGATGGGCTCTTCCTCCAGGGGAGTCGCCATCGTGTCGTTCCAGCGATTCAGGAAGCCGAACAGCGAAATCACCGCGGTAATTTCGACAATCTGGCCTTCCGTCCAATATTTGCGCATCTGGGCAAACATGTCGTCGGTGACGTCATTGGGTACCGAGCCGGCGGCCAGTGAAAAATCCAGCGCAACGCGTTCTGCCTCGGTAAACAGCGGGCTCGACCGGTACTCCCAAATGGCGGCAAGCCGCTGATCGGAAACCCCGAAACGCAACGCACCCCCCGCAGTATGGGCCATGCAATATTGACAACCTGCGGCACGGCTAGCCATATGCGCGATCAGGCGCTTAAAGCCGCGGTCAATCTCTCCTTCCGGGTCCCATATCGCCGCCGTCAGCTGAGAAAACGCCTTCACGATCTTCGGCTTGCGCTGCATGATCAGCGAACTGTTTGGAATGAACCCCAGGGATTTTTTGTGCAATTCGAAGTGATCTTTGAGCTCCGAAGTGTGATCGATGGGCAGGGGTGCCAGGCGCGGCGTCGGCATTGCAGGTGGGTTCATGGCTGTACTCTCGTGAAATGGAACTGGGTTGGGAGGTGAATCTATTTACTCAGAAATCGGTAAGTAGAGAGACAACATGGTCAGCATTCATGCTCGTTTCACGCCAGGCTTCGTTGCCCATCCAGGTGACTCTTGAGCAAGGCGCTGAATCGGTTCGGCAAATGAAAACGGCGCGTAATTTTTTCCGGCTCCTTCCAGACATTCGGACAGATCGCGCATCACGCCGGCGACGATAATCCAGCCCGCCAGGCTGTGAAACGCGATCCGACGCTTGCTGCAATCCCCGATCAATCGGCCAGAATCCAACGATTGCTGGCCACTTTCGGCAGGTGCTTGAGCACTTTTCCAGTACGCAAATCGATCAGTACGGATTCGTGACGGTTCTCAACGGTGGTGATCGCCTCGGCGGCATCCGGCAGCACCGCCAGCCCGCTTAGCTTGTTCGGACCGCTTTTTCCCGCGGAAATTTTCACCTGGCCCAAATAGGTCGGATCCGTCGTCGAGAAGTGCAGCACGTGGCCGGAAAAGCCCGCGGCATAGACACGGTCCTGACGCGGGCTGACGGCCAACTGCATGAAGCCGGCGCTTGCCGCCGGAATCTTGTTGTAGGCGAAATGCGGATCCACCTCGCCGGTGGGCATCGCGACGATCCGATTGGTCTGCGGATTGAACGCCGTCATCACTCCGCTTTTCATGTCCGCGGAAAAGAGCAGCCCGTTCGCCCAGGCCAGATCGCCCGAATGAGCGATGGGGATCTGACGCTCGATCTCGCCGCTGGCGGTATCGATTTCGGCGATCGTCTCGCTCATGTTGCCGCCCACGTACAAGCGGCTGCCGTCCTTGTTGAAGGCCAGCGCATTGCCTCCGACCGACGCCTGATAGCGCAGCGCATCGTCGCGGGTCGAGTAGGCGGCGAGCGACTTTCCGGAGAGGACGAACACCGTCTGCCGATCCGGCGAGAGGCGGGCCACGCGCCCGCCGGGAATGCTCTTGAACTGCTGCTCGATCTTGCCATCGAGGTAGTCCGCGACCGTGGTGGTGCCGGCAATGCTGGGGACGAAGACTCGGTGGGTCCGCGCATCCACTGCGACATAAAAGCTGTTGCCGCTGGGCGTGCCCGCCTGGCCGAAGCTGACATCGTGGCGCTTACCCTGCGGCAGCTGCAGCACGGCCAGCTTGCCCGGGCCCGCGCCCATGGGGGGTGCAAGAAACGCCCCGATCACGGTATGGGGAGCAGGCGCGGCTGCAGGACTTTTTGCGCGAACTGCCGGGACGGCTGCAGCCAGCAGACTGGCTAGCAGGATGCTGCGGAAATAGGCACTTTGTTTCATTTGCAAGGCTCCTCGGGGGTTGAATGGGAAATGTCAGTGCGATTCCGGCAGGCGCGGAAGGTAAGCCCGATCGAGATCGTAATCGGGACCGCGAGCGATGCGCCCGAAGTAGGAGGCATGGGCGGGCGAGTTCGCGGGCCAGTTGCGCAGAAACTGCTTCTGCCAGAGCGCGTCGTCGTAGGGCACCGCCAGTGCCGAAGCATGCACGCCACTCACCCGCCCGGAATGGAGCGCGGCGTGCGGCGACGGCCGGAGGCCGATTCGCGTGATCAGCCCGCGCCGGTCGTCGCGGAAATTCGGCATGCCGGCAGCACCGTTGTTGACGACGAGCCGGTTCCGGTCGCCCGACCGATAGCGCCGGGCGACCGGCAGGCAGGTGTGGCTGCTGGCGAACAGGTCGACGTCCGCAAGCGCGAAGGCCGCGGCAATCCAAGACTGGTTCTCGGCGTCATCCAGGGCGGCGACATCGAAGCGCCAGCCGGCCAGCGATTCCGCATCGCCATGGACCACGCCCACGGCGATGGGACCGATCCGGTAGCGCCGAATCATGGGCAAGCGCGCGAGGACCGCGACGAGTTCGGGATGCGCTTGCGCGGTCGCCTTGAGACGGGCGTGTATCCGGTTCGAACGCGCGACGATGCCGCCATCGACGTGCTCGGGATAGGCACAGCCGCAGCCCGCCTCGTCGCCGGGCGCGAACAGTTCCGCCTCGACGTTGCCCAGGGTCGCATCGTGCCCGAGAACCCGGCGGTTGATTACCGCAAACGCCCGGTGATCGACGTTGAACCAGTTGAAGTCGCCGTTGAAGCACAGCGTGACCGGACCCGGCTCGCGCGCCGCCAGAGCCTCAATGGCGTCCAGCGCCGGCAGGTTGCCGTAGAGCCCGCCGACGACGTAGAGCGTTTCGGCGACCTGCTCCGGGCAGACGGCGAGCGCGCTCGTGCCGTAGCGATAGCTCAGGGGACAGCTGCGGCCCGCGTTCAAGTCGGCTCCATCTCTTCAAGTCGACGAGCCAGGTCGGCGCAATCGATCTCCAGATAGCCGGTGATCTCCAGCGCCCGGTCTTCGAACACGTCCGCCTCGGGGTGCCGCGCCTGCCAGTTGGCGACGACGGCGTCGCGCTGGCGGATCAGCGCTTCGATGTATGGCCGATAGAGGCGCAGCATGGCGGTGAGCCATCGATTCACCGCCCCGTTGGGACTGGCGTGATCGATAGCAAAGCATTCCAGCATCGCAATCACCTGCTCCGCCGGATACCAGGCCTCGTCCGTCACCCAGCGGTTGGAGCAGAACATCCCGATCGGATAGCCCCAGGCATCCATGGAGATCGCGATCAGGTGGCAGATGGCCGCGTCTCCCGTCGGCCAGGGAGCGCCGGCTTGCGGGTGGTCGATCGGAGCGCTGCCTGCAGGCATGCCGCCGGCCCTCAGGAACACGTGGAAATGGCCATGCTCCAGTTCCGGGCCTCGATGGGCGTGGTAGTAATACTGCCCGTGAGTCTGCGCATCGAACACGTCATCTCTCGGATAGTGTTCCAGTTCGACGAATTCCCCCTGCCCGCGCAGCACCTCGCCGACGAGGTTGAGGCCGGCCTTGTCCAGGACCCGCAGGCTCTCCCCGACCTCGCGCCCGGCATCGAGCATGGCGGCGCGCAGCACGGGCGTCAGACGACCGAGCTCGACGGTGGTGTCGAACCCGATGCGGCTCGCCTCGGCGCGAGGCGATTCAGGCGAGGGCATTCGCCTCGCCCTCCCGAATCAGCGCGCCGGCGCAACTGCTGCCCTGGCCGGCGGTGCAGCCATAGCAATGGTCGGCGACGCGAATCGGGCGGCCTTCGAGTGCCTCACCCTCCAGCTCGGAAAGATGCACCCGCGCCTTGCCTCCGGAGACCGGCAGGCCGAGCATCTGGTTGAAGTCGCAGTCGAACACCTGCCCCTGCCAGCCCACCGAAATCAGAGTGCGGCACATCACGCCGGCGAGATTGTCGTCGCGATGCGCGCCCTTGAGCCGGCTCATGTAGTCGCCGAATTCGTGGCGGGAGAGCAACTGGCTGCCGAAACGCTGGATCGGCATGTTGGCCAGCGCGAACAATTGGTTGAAGACGATGCCGAAGCGCGTCGCCAGCTGTTGCTTGTACTCGGCTTGCAGCTGTTGCTGATCGGGCGGCAGGCTGGCGCCGACCGGGTTATAGACCAGATTCAGGATGCGTCCGCTGTCGGGCTGGCCGTAGCCCAGCGCGTTCAAGCGGCGCAGGCCGGCGAGGCTGGACTCGAAGACGCCGTCGCCGCGCTGCGCATCGACGTTGTGTTCGAGATAGCAGGGCAAGGAGGCGACGATCTCGACCCCTTGGGTGGCGAGAAATTCGGCCAAATCCTCCTGCCCCGGCTCGTTCAGGATGGTCAGGTTGCAGCGATCGATCACGCGCAAGCCCCGCTCGCGCGCGGCCGACACCAGGCGGCGGAAATTCGGATTGAGCTCGGGCGCGCCGCCGGTGAGATCGAGCGTGGCGATGCCCTGCCTGTCGATGAAGCTCAGGACCAGCTCCATCGTTGCCCAGTCCATGGTCTCGCTACGCTGGGGACTGGCGGCGACATGGCAATGGAAGCAGGACTGGTTGCAGCGATAGCCGAGATTGGCCTGCACGGCCTCCAGCCGGCCGCGGCGCAGCGGCGGGAAATCGGTATCGATCAACAACGGCAGGGTATCGCGCATCGGACTCTCCGGAACTCGGTCATCCAATAGTCGGGGCAGCCCCCAGAATTCTTACAGGTCTCGTCGCGGCAAGCTGCCGCCAGGAATAATCGGGCGGCCCCGTAAGAAACCCGAGCTAGCCGCGACTAAGGGATACCCCGTGATTTTCTGGAGACCCGACATGACCAAAATTTTCCGTTACTTGCTGCTCTCCCTCTCCCTGCTCGCTTCCGGCTCCGCCCTGGCCGCCCAAACCACTCAATCGCCCTTCGACATGGCGAAGTTCGACGCCTTGAACCAGGCGGGCAAACCCATCCTGGTCTACATCCACGCCGACTGGTGCCCGACCTGCAAGGCCCAGGATCCGATCATCAATGAATTGCTGAAGACGCCGGCCCTGCGGGACATCACCGCGTTGCGGGTCGACTTCGACCATCAGAAGGACGTCGTCAGGCACTTCGAGGTGCAGTACCAGAGCACCCTGATCGTGTTCAAGGGTGGGCGGGAAGTCGGGCGCTCCACCGGCGACACGCGCAAAGCCAGCATCGCCGCGCTCCTCTCGCGGGCGATCTGAGATGGAGGCAACGAGCCTGGGGCTGGGCGCCTACGGTCTGTCCTTGGCCGCCGGCGGACTGTCCACGCTCTCCCCCTGCGTCCTGCCGCTACTGCCTATCCTGCTTGGCACCGCGTTGGCGGCGCATCGGCTCGGACCCTTCGCCCTGGCCGCCGGGCTGACCCTGTCATTCACCCTGCTTGGCGTCCTGATCGCCAGCGCGGGCGCCTCGCTCGGTCTCGATCCGGCGATATTCCGCAGCCTCGCCGCGGTCTTGCTGGTCGGCTTCGGCATCCTGCTGCTGTCGCCGCGACTGCAGGAGCGCTTCGCGCTGGCCGCCTCCGGCGTCTCGGGCGCGGGCCAGGGCCTGCTCTCCAGGCTCACGCTCGAAGGCCTGCCCGGGCAGTTCGTCCTCGGCCTGCTGCTCGGCATCGTCTGGAGTCCCTGCGTCGGACCGACCCTGGGGGCGGCGGTGACCCTGGCGAGCCAGGGCAAGGACCTCGCTCAAGTGACCGTTTTGATGGCCCTGTTCGGACTGGGGGCCGGCCTGCCGCTGGCGGCTTTGGGACTGCTCTCGCGCCAGGCAATGCTGCGCGTGCGCGGCCGGCTGCTGACGGCGGGCAAGATCGGCAAGCAGGCCTTCGGCGGCGTCATGCTGCTGCTGGGCCTGATGATACTCAGCGGTGCCGACAAGCTGTTCGAAGCCTGGATCGTCCAGGCGGCGCCGGCTTGGCTGATAAACCTAACCACCTCGATATGAAGGAGACGAAATGAAACACCTCGCGATTGCTGTTCTGTTGCTCTCGGCGGCACCCGCCTTCGCCGCCGGCAATCCTTGCGCGGCCCGCATGCCGGCGGCGGCCGCCAAGGCCGTGATCCGCCCCGCCGGCTACAAGCCCCGTGCCGGCGACATCAAACTGGGCGAGAAGCTCTGGAACGATACCAAACTGTCCACCAACGGCATGTCCTGCAACACCTGCCACCAGAGCCACGGCGCCTTCCAGGCGAGCTTTGCCCAACCCTACCCGCACCAGGTCGGCATGGCGAAGGACAAGCTCGGCATCAAGCGCGTGCATCTGGACGAAATGATCCAGGCCTGCATGGTCATGCCCATGGCCGCCAAACCCCTGCCCTGGCATTCCAAGGGACTCGCCTCCCTGGTCGCCTATACCCGGCAGGTGCAGAAGACCTTCAAGCCGGGCCCCCAAGCGCCGGCCAATCCCTGTTCGGCCAAGCCCGCGAATCCTTGCGCGGCGAAGCCGGCCAACCCCTGCGCGAAATAACGATCCGCGCGCTATCATCCACCCGCAAAAGGAAACCACCATGACCCCCACCTTGATCCGCAAGACCCTGTCCCTGGGCGCCGCCGGCCTGATCGCCTCGGCGCTGGCTATGCCCGCCTCCGCCGCCGACACGATGAGCAACCCCTGTGCGGCGAAGCCGGCCAATCCTTGCGCCCAGCCCGCGAAGCGCAAGGCCGCCAACCCCTGTGCGGCAAAACCGGCCAATCCCTGCGCTGCCAAGCCCGCCAACCCCTGCGCCGCCAAGGCAGCCAACCCTTGCGCCGCCAAGTAAGGCGTCGGTGACCCTGGGGGCGAAACTCAAGGGCTGGCCGCTCGCCGCGGCCGTCTTGCTGTTCGCCCTGACGGGCGGCGATCCGAGCACCGCGCTCGGGTCGCCCCCGGCTTCATCCGGCATCGCCGCCTTCCTGGCCCGCCACTGGCAACGGCCGCTGGCTGCCAACGGCCCGGCGCCCGGTAATTTTTCTCCGCTCGAAGCCTCGCTCTCACCCGCGGCCTGCGGCGCCTGCCATCCGCGTCAGTTCGCCGACTGGCGCAGCGCCTTGCACAGTCGCGCCATGAGCCCCGGTCTGCTGGGTCAATTGCAGGCCATGGGCCCCGCAGCCCGTGACCAGCACCAGGCCTGCCTGCAATGCCACGCGCCCCTGGCCGAACAGGAAGACCACCTGGTCGACTCGCTGATCGCCGGACGCATGCTGCCGCCGCTGGCCGACGGCGCCTCAGCGGCCGACGGCCTCAGCTGCGCCGGCTGCCACGTGCGCGGCAACCGCCGCTACGGCCCGCCCAGGTCGGACGGCACGGTGCCCGCCGCAAACGCGCAACTGCCCCACGACGGCTGGCGGGCGACGCCCGCCTTCGAGGATTCGCGCTTCTGCGCCGCCTGCCACCAGTTCGCGGCGGGCGGTCCGGGCTTGAACGGCAAGCCCTTCGAGAACACCTACGAAGAATGGCGGGCCAGCCGCTACGCCCGCGCGGGCGTGAGCTGCCAGTCCTGCCACATGCCGCAGCGGCGCCACTTGTGGCGCGGCATCCACGATCCGGAGATGGTGAGGTCCGGGCTTACCATCGGCTCAGCGCTCGTGCCCGCCGCCGCCGGCCGCGTCGCTGCCGAATTGAGCGTCGCCAACACCGGCGTCGGCCACGACTTTCCGACCTACGTCACGCCCAAGGTCGAAGTCGAGATCGCCCAACTCGATCGACACGGGAAAGTGATTCCGGCCACCGTCCTACGCCGCCTGATCTCCCGGGACGTGAACCTGGATCTCACGGTCGAACGCGCCGACACCCGTTTGCGCCCCGATGAGCTGCGCCGCTATCGCTACGAGCGGGCGCGGGAGCGTCGGGCGGTGGCCGTGCTCTGCCGCATCACCGTTTTCCCGGACGCCTTCTACGCCGGCTTCTATCGGGCCACCCTGAAGGATCCGTCGTTCCGCGTCGGGCGCGCGGCGATAGGCGCGGCGCTCCGGCGGGCGGAAGCCTCTCCCTACGTGCTCTACGAGGCACGCCTGCCGCTGCCGGCCAGACCTGGCAAGCCGGGCGTCTAAGCAACGCGGAGCCTAGGCCCCCAGGCGCACAGCCAGTTCGTCGAAGTCATCGACGATCAGATCATGCTTCGGATTCGGCGCAGGATCGGGCGGTCCCGACGGCCCCCATTCGGCAGGTCGCTTCACGAACGCGCTCTTGAAGCCGCATGCGCGCGCGGCGTTCAGGTCGAAATTGTGGCACGCCACCATCATGATTTCGGACGGCTCGAGTTGCAGCCATTTCGCTGCCGTGAGATAGGACTCCGGGCGCGTCTTGTAGATCCCGATCATTTCGCAGGAAATGATCGCGTCCCAGTCGAAGCCGTTCTTTTTCGCGACGTCGATCACCAGCGAGGTCGTCAGCAAGGTCAGGGAGGCGACGACGTATTTGCGCCGCAAGCGCGACTGCACCGCTGGGAAATCCGGCCAGGCATCGAGCGCGTGCCAGGTTCGCCAGATGGCGTCCCGGTCCTCTGCGGTGAGCGCGTCGAGCCGATAATCCGAGATCACCTCGTCGAGCACCCGGCGATGCACGTCGTCGAAGTTGAAGCGGGGATGAATCTGCCCGACCATTTCCTTCATCGAACGGCGACGGTATTCGTTGGTGAGCTCGTGCCAGTCCGCCTGCAGGCCGCGCCGCGCACCGGCAGCGGCGAAGGCGCGGCTGATGCCGCCGTGCCAATCGAGGATGGTGCCGCCGGTGTCCAGGGTCAAGGCCTTGATCGTCATCGCTTCTCCTTCGGTTCACCGTGCCAGGCGGCGGTCAGGCGTCGCCGCGCGCCGGATAGTCCTTCGCAATCACGAAATCCAGGCTCTGCAGCACTTCATTGAAGTGCGGCCTGCCGAAGGGCATGGTCGAGGTGGTGCCCCAGTAGAGGCTGCCATCGGGACGCACCATGAACAGGCCCGGCTCGTTGAACAGTTCGGGTTCCACCACGCCGTTCGAGCTCGGCCCCTTGGAGCGGGAGACGTAGAGCCCCCAGCGGCGCGCGTTGTCGATCGAGAGGCCGTAGCCGACGCGCAGATTGGCCAGGCCCCAGTCCGACTTCGCTTGTTCGGCGCGGTCCTGCGGGTCGGAACTGGCAGCGAATACGGCGACGCCGCGCTTCTCGAACTCCGGTAGCAGCGCCTCGAGTTCGGTCAAATAGCGCCGGCAGATGGGGCAATGCAGGCCGCGGTAGAACACCACCAGGATGAAATGCTGCGGCCTTTCAGCCGCGAGCGAAAATTTACCACCGCCCGCAAGGCTCAGTTCCAGTGGCGGGACGGGCTTGTTTGGCAGCAGCGCCATGAAGATCCTCCGATCAGATTATCCGATATGCTGGGTTGACCAGCTCAGCTCGCACGCACCGCGCGTGAGATGAAACTACGGTAAGCTCTCGGCTCGTGATATCGGTCATCATTCGTACAAATTTTATAACCATCCGTACTCACCAACCGGGCTTCACGGCCGACCGAGAATGCAGATGGTTCCAGTACGCCTATCGATCGGACGAGTCTCTCACGCCTTCATCTGCGCCCCAGCTCGGGGAGCGCCACCCACGCTGCGCACTGCATTGAAAAACAAAGACGCCTTGCCCCATAGCGAATTGAAGAATATCGCCGTAACGCTGCCCGCCATCGCGGCCATCGCCCATACCGGGTAAATGAGCCCGCTGGCAGCAACCGGTATGCCGATGCCGTTAAAGCAGAACGCCAGCACTACGTTTTGCACCATCTTGCGATAGCCGCGGCGGCTGATGTCGCGGGCAACCAGAATCGACTCGAGGCGATTGCCGAGAATGATGATGTCGGCGGACTCGATCGCGATATCCGTGCCACTTCCCATCGCGATCCCCACATCCGCCTGCATCAGCGCCGGCGCGTCATTGATGCCGTCGCCCACCATCGCCACTTTGCCTCCTTGCTGTAGCCGGCGGATGATTCCCGCTTTTCCGTCAGGCAGCACCCCCGCGTACACTTCGTCAATGCCAGCCTCCCGCGCGACACGCCTAGCCGCGCGTTCGTTGTCCCCGGTCAGCAAAATGGGCGTGATGCCGGCTTGGCGCAGCGCAGCGACTGTTTTCGCCGCATCGGCGCGCAGGCGGTCGCCTAGTCCGATGATCCCGAGAACGCTGCTGTTGCTTGCGACCGCGATCACGGTGCGCCCAAGTTCTTCCAGTTCCTGGATGCGCGCATCAAGGGCACCCAAGTCGACGCCTTCTTCCGCTAGAAACTTGGGGCTTCCAACCAGAATGGCGGCTCCCTCAATTCGGGCTCTTACGCCGCGACCTGGAACAGCCGCAAAGTCCGTCACCTCAGCCGGCGTCACCATGCGCGCGAAGGCCGTGTTCACTATTGCCTGAGCGAGGGGATGCTCCGAGGAGGCTTCCGCAGCAGTTGCAATCCCCAGCAATTTTTCTTCGGATGCGCCCGTGCACAGGATTTCCTGCACCAGCAGCTGACCTTGCGTCAGGGTACCGGTCTTGTCCAGGACCACGTACTTGACCAGCCGATCCGCTTGAAACGCTTCACCGGTACGCATCAGAATGCCACGCTCGGCCGCTTCGCCGGCGCCACGCACGATCGAAAGCGGTGCCGAAATTCCTACCGCGCATGGGTAACCCATGACCAGCACGCTCAGCCCCGCGAACACGGCGCGCTCGATATCGACCTGTCCACTCATGTACCACGAACCGATGACCCAGCCGACCACCGCCAGGATGGCAATCGCGAGCACCATTGGCGTATAGACCCGCAACACGCGATCGACCAGGTGCAAGAGTCCCGGTTTCAAGGCGCGCGCGTCCTCGACGTGGCGAATCACCTGCTGCAGGAAGCTGTCTTCGCCGATGGCAGTGACGCGCACCAACAGGGTTCCGATACGGTTCATCGAACCGCCGACGACCTTGCTGCCTTGCGACTTTTCGACCGGGATCGGCTCTCCACTCACCAGGGATTCATCGACCGCAGAATGGCCGCCGATGACCTCGCCGTCCACAGGAATGCGCTCGCCCGGACGAATCCGCACGCCGTCGCCGACCCTTACCTGCTCGATGGGAACCTCCTGCTCCCGCTCGCCCCGCACCACGCGCGCGGTTTGGGGCTGCAGGTCCAGAAGCTTCTTGACCGCCTGCGAGCTTCTGGTCTTGACGATCAGGGACAGCCATTCGGAGAACACATGATAGGTGACCACCATCACCGAGACGGCAAAAAAGGACGCTGTCGGATAATCCACAGCTTGTAAGGCGAGACCGATCAAGCCGCCGCCGATTCCGGCAAAAGCGCCGATCTCGAGCAACACGTGCTGGTTGAGGATCCCGCGTTTCAGCGCCTGGAAAGCCATCATCAGGATGTGATTGACGAGCGCGAAGACCATGATCAGCGCAAAGGCCCCGGTAATCCATGGGGTCGCCGCCGTCAGCCAGCCCCGGGAGCGCGCGTAGAACAAGGCAGCGCCCAGCAGACTCAAGCCGATCGTTCCCGTAATCGCGATGCCCAGTCCGCGGGGAGTCAGAACCACGAAGAACAGCGCGACCAGGCTTGCGAAAACGAGCGATGAAAGCAGCGCCGACCAGAAACCGGCCGGGTTTGCCACCAGCGCAATCGCGGCGAGACTGAAACCGATAGCCGCGATAAAGCGCCGCCCCTCGTGCACCAGTGCCGCCTCTTCCTCCTCGAACGGCCGCAGCTTGCGTGGATCGGAAATGGTATAGCCGATGTCCTTGAGCGTTTGCAGCAGCTCTTCGGGGCGCGCAAGCTTCGGGTCATACTCGATCAGCGCCTGCTCGTGTGTCAGACTCACCGCGACCTTATCGACACCGGCGCGCTTTCCGAGCGCCTTTTCGATCGTTCCCGTGCACAAGGAGCAATGCAACCCGCCGATGCGCGCGCGGATGCGCGCCCGATCGGGACGATTCGACGCTTCCTCGCTCCAGTAGTGCGGAACGGACTCCATAGTGGTTGCGGTACTCATGCTGGCCTCCTTTTCACAAATGCGGCGCGATTGAAACGTTCAGGCCAAACCATATCGACCATAGACCCAGGGCAACAAATACGATGCCGCTCCAAAACGGCATGCGACGCGACAATCCGGCCAGCCAGTCGAGTGCGGCGCGGGCGCGAGGGAACAGCGCCACCGCCATGATGGGCAGGGAAAGCGCCAGGCCAAACGCCGCAAGCGATATAAAGCCCGAGGCGAGGGCAACACCGCCCGCGCCGCCCGCGATGGCGATTCCCACCAGCGTCAGGATGAACGGCGCGGCACAGGCGGGAATGTTGAACGCGAATACGGCGCCGAGCGCCGCAGCGCCGTTGACGCTGGCAAGCCGGGACAACCCCGAACCGAGCGAGCGCAAGAGGAAACCCGACTTTCCCGTGAGGTACGCGGTGCCGATCAACGCGTAGGCCACACCGAATATGATCCACGCCGCTTTCTGGAAACCGAGGAAAGCGCTGCCGACTGCGACTGCAAGCAGACCGAGCACCCCCATGCCTAGCGCGCGTACGGTCATGAAGACCCCGACTTGCGCGAGCTTGTTCGAAGGGCTTCGGCCTTCCAGCGTTTTGATGAAAATGAGGCTGGAACCGATCGAGCAAGGCTCGATGAATCCGACCAGTCCCAGCGCGAAGGGAAGACCAAGTGTACGCAGGAGATCGGCGTCAATCATCGCTGCGGCCGATCACGCGAAACCCGCCCTTTTCGATGGCTGCCGTCAATTGCGCCTCGGTAAGAGTCCGTCGATCGTATAGCACCCGGGCTTCGCCGGCGCGGAACGACACCGTCGCCCTTTGCACACCGCCGGTGCGCTCGATCAGCGCCTGAATTGTCGCAGCGCAACCGTCGCAATGCATCCCTTCGAGCTTCAATGTGACACTGTGCATCACCGTACTCCTGTCGAATTCCGATCGGACGATCCGCTCACTCGAAAGCGGGAGCCTGCCAGCATCTAAACCCCGGAGTCGACTCCGAGGTCAAGCGCTTTATAGGCACGGAATTTTGCGCCGATGAGCTGCGGACGAATCGAAGGCAGACGCTTACGATTCGTCCCCGATCAGGGCACCGATGATCGGGCAACCGCTGGCTCGGCTGCCTCCCGAACACTTCGTCACGAGACCTCGCAGCGTCATGCGAATGACCTCCAGGTCGGCTATCTTCTCCTCGACCACGGCAAGCCTCGCCGTCGCCAGCTCCTTGGTCTGCGCGCAATGCCGGCCGTCCGACAGGCCCAGGAGCAAAGCGACCTCCTCCAGCGAGAAGCCCAACTTCTGAGCCCGCTTGATGAAGCGAATGCGCTGCAAATCATCCGTCGAATACCGTCGGATGCTGCCGTAATGCCGGCTCGGCAAGGGCAGCAGCCCGATCCGCTGATAATAGCGGACCGTCTCGACGTTTACCGCCGCGGCCCGGGCAAGCTGGCCGACCGTGATTCCGCCCTTGCTGGTCGATTCCGACATGGCGCTTGACTCCGTACATGACTACGGAGCTAACTTTACGCCATCGATTCCGGATGAGAAAGGATATGAGTATGTCTGAAGCGCAAAGCGGCTTGCACATCGCCGTCATCGGCAGCGGCGGAGCCGCGATGGCCGCGGCACTCAAGGCGGCCGAACTCGGCGCCAGGGTCACCCTGATCGAGCGTGGCACCCTCGGTGGCACCTGCGTCAATATCGGCTGCGTCCCCTCGAAGATCATGGTCCGCGCCGCCCACATCGCCCGGCTTCGCCGGCACAGCCCGTTCGACGACGGCATCGCGGCGGCCGCGCCGGTGATCGATCGCGGCAAGCTTCTGGCTCAGCAGCAGGCGCGTGTCGAGGCCTTGCGACACGCCAAGTACGAGGACATTCTGGACGGCAACCCGGCCATCACGGTGCTGCACGGCAAGGCCCGCTTCATCGATGAACGCAGCCTGAGCGTGCAACTGACGGCGGGCGGCGAAATGGCGGTGACGTTCGACCGCTGCCTGATCGCCACCGGCGCCAGGCCGGCCATTCCGCCCATTCCCGGCCTGCAGGAGACGCCGTACTGGACCTCCACCGAAGCCCTGGTCTGCGCCGCGATTCCCGAGCGCCTGGCCGTGATCGGCTCATCGGTGGTGGCGCTGGAACTGGCTCAGGCGTTTTCCCGGCTGGGCAGCCAGGTGACGATCCTGGCGCGTAACACGCTGTGCTTGCGCGAAGACCCGGCCATCGGTGAGGCCGTCACGGCGGCGTTCCGCGCGGAGGGTATCGAGGTGTTGGAACACACCCAGGCGAGCCGAGTCACTCATGCGCACGGCGAATTCGTGCTCACCAACAATCGCGGCGAAGTGCGCGCCGACGAACTGCTGGTCGCCACCGGCCGCGCTCATAACACCGACAAGCTGGGGCTGGACGCAGCCGGGGTCGCCGTCAATGCGACAGGCGCCATCGTCATCGACCGGGGTATGCGCACGAGCAGCGAGCGCATCTATGCCGCCGGCGACTGCACCGACCAACCGCAATTCGTCTATGTCGCGGCGGCGGCTGGAACCCGTGCCGCGATCAACATGTGCGGCGGAGACGCCGCCCTCGATCTCGCCACGATGCCGGCGGTGGTGTTCACCGATCCGCAGGTGGCGACGGTGGGCCTGAGCGAGGCCGCGGCACGGGCGCGACGCATCGATACCGACAGCCGCTCGCTGACGCTGGACAACGTGCCGCGGGCGCTGGCCAACTTCGATACGCGCGGCTTCATCAAGCTGGTCGCCGAGAAAGGCAGCGGACGGCTCCTGGGTGTGCAGGCGGTGGCATCCGAAGCCGGCGAACTGATCCAGACGGCGGCACTCGCCATCCGGGCGCGAATGAGCGTGCGGGAACTGGCCGACCAGTTGTTTCCCTATCTCACCATGGTCGAAGGTCTCAAGCTCTGCGCGCAGACCTTCAGCAAGGACGTGAAGCAACTCTCCTGCTGCGCCGGATGAGCGCAACGCCGTCGGAACCGAGCACCTCGCTAAAGGAACAGCGCATGTCCACTTCAGCCGCCCAGCAAACCAGTTACCGACTCTCCGTCGCCATCGAGGGCATGACCTGCGCCAGTTGCGTCGCCCGGGTCGAGAAGATGCTCGGGCAGATCCCAGGCGTCAGCCGCGCGAGCGTGAATCTCGCCACCGAATCCGCCACCATCGAATCGAACGCCGAACTGGACGTCGCTTCGGTGCAGCGGTCGGTTGAAAAGGCGGGTTATGTCGTGCCCGAGAACGAGGCGACGTTGGCCATCGAGGGCATGACTTGCGCTTCCTGCGTCACGCGTATCGAAAAGTCCCTGGCGAAGGTGCCCGGTGTCGTCTCGGCCAGCATCAACCTGGCGACGGAACAGGCCAGCGTACGCGTCCTGCAGGGTATGGCCGATACCGGCCAACTCATTGCCGCCGTCGAGCGTGCGGGGTATCGGGCCCGATTGCCTTCACTCGACACCGACGCGCAAGAAGCGTCGCAAGCCGCAGCGAAAGCCTGGACCGAGGCGTGGCCGGTGACCCTGGCCGCGCTGCTTGCGGCGCCGCTGGTGCTGCCGATGGTGGCGCGCCCGTTCGGCACCGAACTGGCGTTACCGGCCTGGGTGCAATGGCTGCTCGCCACCCCGGTGCAGTTCTGGCTGGGCGGCCGCTTCTACATCGCCGGCTGGAAAGCGCTCCGCGCCGGCGCCGCCAATATGGATGTGCTGGTCGCGCTCGGCACCTCGGCGGCCTACGGCCTGAGCGTCTACTTGTGGTTGACGGCCGGCGCCCGCACGCCGCACCTGTATTTCGACGCCGCCGCCATCGTCATCAGCCTGATCTTGCTCGGCAAGTGGCTGGAGACGCGCGCCAAGCGACAGACCGCCGACGCCATCCGCGCCCTCAACGCCTTGCGCCCGGCCACCGCCCGCGTCTGGCGCGACGGCGCTGAACAAGAGTTGCCGCTGGCCTCGGTCCGGGTCGGCGACATCGTCATCGTTCGCCCCGGGGAGCGCGTCTCGGTCGACGGCGTCATCCGCCAGGGAACGAGCCAGCTCGACGAATCCCTGCTCACCGGCGAAAGCCTGCCGGTGGCCAGATCCGAAGGCGATCAGGTCACCGGCGGCGCGATCAACGGCGACGGCCTGCTGCGCATCGAAACCACGGCAATCGGTGCCGAGACGACACTGGCCCGCATCATCCGCCTGGTCGAGAACGCGCAAATGGCCAAGGCCCCGATCCAGCGCGTGGTCGATCAGGTGTCGGCGATTTTCGTGCCGGTCGTTCTCGGCATCGCGCTGCTGACCTTGCTCGGCTGGTGGCTGACCGGGGTCGGTTTCGAAGCTGCGGTCATCAACGCCGTCACGGTTCTCGTCATCGCCTGCCCGTGCTCCCTCGGACTGGCAACGCCGACCGCGATCATGGCCGGTACCGGCGTCGGGGCGCGCTATGGCATTCTGATCAAGGACGCCGAGGCCCTCGAAATCGCCCATCGGATCGGGATCGTGGCTTTCGACAAGACCGGCACGCTCACCGAAGGCAAACCCCAGCTCGTCGCCCATCTTCCCGCCGGCGGCATGAGCGCCGACCAATTGCTGCAGTCGACGGCCAGCGTCCAGGCGGGCAGTTCCCACCCGTTGGCCCACGCGGTGGCGAGCGCCGCGAGCGACGCCGGGCTGCCGCTGCTGGCGGTGGACTCGGTGCAGGCGCTGCCGGGACGCGGCATGGCCGCCGCGCTGTCGGCTGACGGCGTCGGTCATGAGGGCAGACGCGATCTGCGCCTAGGCAGTTCGCGCCTGATGGCCGAACTCGGCATCGACCTCGCCGCCCTCGCTGACCGCGCCGCCGAACTCGAAAGCGCGGGACGCACCGTGTCGTGGCTGGCCGATGTCACCGACGCGCCGCGCTTGCTCGGTCTGCTGGCCTTCGGCGATACGATCAAGGCCAGTGCCGGCCAGGCGGTGAAGCGCCTGCAAGCGATGGGCATACGCACCGTCATGGTGACCGGCGACAACGCCGGCAGTGCGCAAGCCGTGGCCCGCGAACTGGGCATCGACCAGATCGTGGCCGGAGTGCTGCCGGAGGACAAGTCGACGACCATCGTCGCGCTCAAGAACGGCGGCAATATCGTGGCCATGGTCGGCGACGGTATCAACGACGCCCCGGCGTTGGCCGCCGCCGATGTCGGCATCGCCATGGCCACCGGCACCGAAGTCGCCATGCATACGGCCGGCATCACGCTGATGCGTGGCGATCCCGCTCTGGTAGCCGATGCCATCGATCTGTCGCGACGGACCTGGAGCAAGATCAAGCAGAACCTGTTCTGGGCCTTCGGCTACAACGTCGTCGGCATCGCTCTGGCCGCGCTCGGTGTTCTCAACCCGGTGATCGCCGGTGCGGCGATGGCGGCGAGCAGCGTCAGCGTCGTCAGCAACGCGCTGCTCTTGAAGCGCTGGCGGCCAATCCACGACCGCGGCGGCAAAATTTGACCCGCTGCCATGTAAGAAATCGTCGTCCCGCCCCGACTATTGCTCATGGCGCCGATCGCGCCCAGTCGGAGGAATCACGACCATGAGCAAAGTCACCATGTACAGCACCCGCTGGTGTCCGTACTGCCGACTCGCCGAACAATTGCTGCGCAGCAAGGGCGTCACCGAGCTCGACATGATCGACGTCGAGCAACTCCCCGGCGGCCGGGAGACGATGATCGCCCGCACCGGCAGACGCACGGTGCCGCAGGTGTTCGTCGGCGCGACCCACGTGGGCGGCTACGACGATCTGTCGGCGCTCGATCGACGCGGCCAACTGGAGCCTCTGCTGGCGCAATAAGGATCGCCATGGGCTTGGCTCTCGGCTGGCTGGGCAAACGTCTGGCGCGCTACCTCGCCCGCACCAGCCACGCTCATGGCACCGGACCGGCGACAGGCGCGGATCGCCTGCTCGCCTGCCTGAGGCCCGGCGACGTGCTGCTGGTCGAGGGCAATAGCCGGGTCAGCAGTGCGATCAAGTATCTGACCCAATCCACCTGGTCGCACGCGGCGCTGTTCGTCGGATCGCACCTCGCCGAAGTGGGTGGAAATCCCGCCCACTGCTGCATCGAGGCGGACATGGTGGCGGGGGTGCGCAGTGTCGGCATCGACGAATTCGCCGGTATGAACACGCGGATTTGCCGTCCGATAAGCTTGAGTGAGGCGGACTGCCGGAAGCTGACGCGCTACGCCATCGAACGCCTCGGCAATCAATACGATCTGCGCAACGTCATCGATCTGGCGCGCTTTCTTCTACCCAATCCGCCCGTTCCTCGGCGCTTCAGGCGTCGCATGCTGGCATTGGGCAGCGGCGATCCGACCCGCGCCATCTGCTCGACCCTGGTTGCCCGCGCGTTTCAATCGATCCGTTACCCCATCCTGCCGCTCACCGACGTGCGCAGCGCCGATCGGCCCGATTGCCCCGGCTGCCTGGAGGAAATTTATCGGGTTCGACATCACAGCCTTTTCGCGCCGCGTGATTTCGATCTCTCCCCCTACTTCCAGATCGTCAAGCCAGCGCTTGCCGCCGGTTTCGATTTCCATGCGCTGCATTGGGAGTCCGATGCCAGCGCCGCAGGGCCCGCCCTAACGGACCGGCTCGGGCGGTAGCCGGCAAAAGCCCTGGGCCGGCACGCCAAGGGCGGCGTTGAACTTGCTCGACATGTTCTGGAAGGCGATCAGCGCGGTGAGCTCGACGATGCCGTCATCGGTGAAATGACGCTTGAGCCGCAGCATCGTTTCGTCCGTGACGCCCAGGTCGGATCGGGTCATGGCCTCGGCGTAGGCCAGCGCCGCCTTGTCCCGCTCGCCGAAAAGGTCAGAGGTCTCGAATTCGGCGAGCGCCAGGAGTTGGGCTTCTGCGACACCGCGCTTCAGGCAGGTGGCGGAATTGATGTCGATGCAGAAGGCGCACCAGTTGATCTGGGAAACACGCACGGTGATTAGCGAACGCAGGGCAGGCGCAATCGGCGAGCGCTTGCGATCCAGCGCCCCATAGAGCAGCGACAGGGCGGCGAAGACGTTTGGCGTGCGCGCCCAGAGCCGGGCCGGTTCGAGCTCGCGGCCGTAGCGGCGGCGCTGGTTGGCTAGGAACAGCCGCACGTACCAAGGAAACTTGTGACCGGCGCCGGTCGCGATGCGCGCAAGTAGTGGATCGGTGGCGTTCATCGATGGCGCTCCATGGTGATTACCGAAGTAGTCGCGCCACTCAAGGGTTTTCTCACAGCCGCTGCTGAACATTTATCGGCGGCGAGCGCGGAGCGCTTCATCGTACCGCCTCCAATTGCTGCCTGAAGAACGCGACGTTGGTGATCAGCCCGGGCAACAGCCACTGAAACAGGCGGCACATTTGGATGATCTCGTCTTGCGGCGCATCCGCTAGGGCTGCACGCCGCAGCGCGGCCGACGACAGACCGCCAGGGTTGGGGAGAAGCTCGGCGGCGAGCCTGGCAGCCCGGTCATGGCAATCCTGGCAGATGGCCTCGTGCGCCGGCGTGCCGACCACCTCGCGCAGACCATTCCAGGCGAGTGCGAAATAGCTCGGCCAGCGGGCGAAGGCACGGTAGTCGGTATTGACGAAGGGCAGTTGCAGCCTGGTCCTGATGTCCTGATAGACGGCCTGGGTGGGCTGGTCGGCGTGATGGGCCTCCATCAGGACCAGGGGCGCCGTCTGCTCCGGCGCGTGCTTTCCGGCGTACGCCTGGGAGGAGCCATTGCCACCCATGTCGCCCAGCTCGAGCAGGTGTCGGGTGATTGCGGCGATCAGCAGGTAGGGCTGGTTGCCGTGGGAAAACACCGCATTCATCGCGCCGATCCCCTCGATCTCGCGGGGTGCGTAGCCGAGTTCGGCCAATTCCCGCAGCAGCGATTTCGGCGCCAGCTCGGCGGCGCGCGCCTCGACGTAGTCCCGCATTTCCTGGCAAGCCTCGACGAAGGCCCCGCTCTGGCACAAGGGCTTCAATCCGCGCCAGAGTTCTCCGAAAAACGTCGGGTAATGGGCGTAGGCCATGGTCACCACGCCCATCCAGGGTACTTGCAGGACCCGCTTCATCTCCGCGTAGCGCTCGGCAAGCTGGCCGACGGCGAGGTATTCGGGCAGAGGATGGATGGTCGGGATAGGATCGGGCCGCAGGCGCTGGATCAGGGTCATCGTATACCTCGTGTTGGCGTGAAGTTTCGTCCCGCACGCTGTCGCAGGAGTGTAGGCGTCCTGGCTACCGGCGCTGCAGCGCTGCATAGACGCCGCCAAGGACGGCGCCATAGATCACGTGCAGCATGAGTGTCATGACCGGGGCAACCATGCCGAACTTCATGCCGAAGATGCCGGCGCCTGCCATCGGCATAACGGCCACCATCATCAACAGCCAGGCGCCTGTGCCGAAAATCACACCCTTCAGCCAGAGACTACCTCCGGGAATATTGGGGGCCAGAAGCGCAAACAGGCCGCCCCAAACGACTACGCCAATCATGAAGTGAGCAACCCAGCCCATTGCCAAACCGCTGCCCATCATGCCGCTCAGCATTGCGATGACGTCGAGCCCAGGCATCAACTCCATCGCCGACTTCATCATCATGAGCAACGAGAGAACCACCGTCGCCACGAAACCAGCAACCATGCCTTTTACGATCTTGTCCATGATAACTTTCCTTTGGCTTTACCAACTGGAATCGGAATTATTCGTTTGCTGATCTACGCGTTTGATTAGTCGCTTCACTCCCGGGATTTCTTACAGCCGATACTGGATATCTATCGGCGGCGAGCATTCCTGGAGTTTCTGAATGAGGTAGCTGCGCGTGAGAGGCGGTTGCGACTCCTTACTGGCACGACGCAAACGGTACGGCGCCGCGGGTCTCGCGCAACACTGCCGTGAATGCCTCGATCACATGATCGATCTCATCCGCCGCGATCCGCGCACCCAGCAAGAATTGCATTGATTAGTGGGCTTTGGTAGGGGTGAGTCTCATCGCAAGCAGGGCGTGCGAGGCCTCCGGATTCCACGATCTGCACGCCGAACCGGAGGAGAAAGCGATTCCCTTGCGGTGGAAAAGAAGGAAAAGCGACTCCCTGCGTATCTCCAGTAGAGTCACGTTGAGGGTGTTCGGTAGGCGTTCGCGCCCGGGTCCGTTTTTGCGTGCGTCGGAGAAGTGTTCATTGATGCCCGCTTTGAGTCGATCGCGCAGTTGGGCAATCTTCCCTAGCTCTCCGGAGCTCAGCCCGCGAAGCACCAGTTCCACCGCCTTGCCGAAATCGGCAAGGCACCGGACGTTCTCGGTACCTGCACGCATTCCGCGCTTCTGTCCGCCTCCCTTTATGAGCGGATCGAGTTGTATATCCTTGCGCACGTAAAGAGCCCCGACCCCCTTGGGACCGTGCAGCTTGTGGGCGGATATAGCCAGCAGATCCACGCCGAGTTCCTCGACATCGACGGGGATCCTCCCGAAGGCGTGTACCACGACCGTGAGAAACATACCCTCGTATTCGTGCGCGATCGCGGCCAATTCCCGTACCAGTTGCAGCGCTCCGGTTTCGTTGTTCGCCAGCATGACGGAAACAAGTGGCGTGTCGGGGCAAATGTCCATCCTGAATGACGCCGCCTCCACGACGCCGTTCCGGTTCGCCGGAAGAACGCTGAGATCAAAGCCCTCGGCAACCAATGCATGACCGGTGCGAGGACCGCCGGGTGTTCGATGCTGCTGGTGATCAATTGACGCCGTGAGCAATTCGAGGCCCTCGCAAATCCCAGAATTGCAAGGTTGTCGGCTTTAGAGCCGTCTTTGATGACCACACTCGCCGGGCGGTGCTGTCCAGCCCCTGAGCTATGCCCCTACGTGCCGCATCTGCCGGCGCTTTGGCAAAGCCTCCCGGGCCGTGAATGCTGGAGGGATTACCCCCTTTATTGCCGAGGAACGACAGCATCGCCTCGCGCACCTCGGCAGCCACGAAAGTGGTCGCATTGTGGTCCAAGCGGATCACTGAGCTCGAGGCAATGAAGCGTGTACTGATGGAGTGGGCGGTGCACTGGCACGGCGATGACCGCCCGGAGTGCCCGATTCTCGACGGCTTGGCCGCGGATGCGAAAATTGCAAGCCAGGCCGCACACCGCCTTGAAGATATCGATGCGAATCAAAGGTGACCCTTACGTGCCTGCCCGAAGTTCGCCCCTAAAGCCGAGGGCCATCATCGGTCAAAGCGGCAATCCGCCGACCGGGTTTAAGTCTGGGGAATGGATTAGTATGAAGCAACTGAAATTCACGACGGTCAGTGCCCTCATTAAGGAATCGATAGCGACAGGAGAATGAACATGAAGATGGAGACCACCGCGATCGACCCTGTGTGTGGCATGACGGTGAAACCGCAAGCCACCACCGCACAAGCCCTTTTCGAAGGCAAGGTCTACTATTTCTGCTCAGGCGGCTGCCAGGAGAAGTTCGAGCATGATCCGGCGACGTATGCCAACCGAGGCGCCACCGGCCCGGGCGTGCCCGGGCCGGCGCATCCCCACCATCAACAGCCGAGCTCGTCGGCGATGGTTCCGGCCGCTCCGATGTACACCTGCCCCATGCATCCGGAAATCCGTCAACCGGGCCCGGGCAACTGCCCCAAGTGCGGCATGGCACTGGAGCCGGAGGTGCCGGTCGCCGCGGCCGTGGAATACACCTGCCCGATGCATCCCGAGATCGTGCGCAACGCGCCGGGCAACTGCCCGAAATGCGGCATGGCGCTGGAGCCGCGCAACGCACCGGCCGCCGCAGAGGACAACGCTGAGCTTAAGGACATGACGCGACGCTTCTGGGTGAGCACGCTGCTGGCACTGCCGGTGTTCGTCCTGGCGATGGGCGCGGATCTGCAGCCTGGTGTGGTCGGCCGATTCATTTCACCGGGACCGTTGCAGTGGATCGAGTTCGTGCTCGCCACGCCGGTGGTGCTGTGGGGCGGTTGGCCCTTCTTCGTCAGGGGCTGGCAGTCGGTGGTGAACCGCCATCTCAACATGTTCACGCTGATCGGGCTGGGCGTCGGCGTGGCATGGAGCTACAGCACCGTGGGCCTGCTCGCGCCCGGGCTGTTTCCGCCGGGCGTGCTCATGGCCGACGGCACGGTGCCGGTCTATTTCGAGGCGGCGGCGATGATCACGGCGCTGGTGCTGCTCGGGCAGGTGATGGAACTGCGTGCCCGCAGCCGCACCAGCGCCGCCATCAAGATGCTGCTCGGTCTCGCGCCCAAGACCGCACGCATCGTGCGCGAGAATGGAGTCGAGGAGGACCTGCCGCTGGAGCAGGTGCAGCCGGGCGACGTGCTGCGCGTGCGGCCGGGCGAGAAGGTCCCGGTCGATGGCGTGGTCACCGACGGGGCCAGTTCGGTGGATGAAGCGATGGTGACGGGCGAATCGATACCGGCGGAAAAACACCCCGGCGACCGCGTCATCGGCGCCACCGTCAACGGCACCGGCAGCCTGCTGATGCGCGCCGAACGGGTCGGCGCCGATACCCTGCTGGCCCAGATCGTGCACATGGTTTCCGAGGCGCAGCGCAGCCGGGCACCGATCCAGCGCCTGGCCGATACCGTCGCCGGCTGGTTCGTTCCCGCAGTGATCCTGGCAGCGTTGGCAACCCTGGTGGTCTGGGGCTTGTGGGGGCCGGAGCCGCGCTTGGCGCACGCCCTGATCAACGCCGTCTCGGTGCTGATCATCGCCTGCCCCTGTGCGTTGGGGCTGGCGACGCCGATGGCGATCATGGTCGGCACCGGCCGCGGCGCCATGGCCGGCGTCCTGATCAAGAACGCGGAGGCGCTGGAAATCCTGGAGAAGGTGGATACCCTGGTGACCGACAAGACCGGCACCCTGACCGTCGGCAAGCCGCAACTCACGGCGGTGGTGGCGGCAAACGGCTTCGCCGAGGAAGAGATCCTGAAACTCGGCGCCAGTCTCGAACGCGCCAGCGAACATCCTCTGGCGGCGGCCATCATCGCCGGCGCCCAGGCAAAGGGGCTCGTCTTGCTGCCGGTTGCCGAGTTCGAATCGCACACCGGCAAGGGGGTCACCGGACGCATCGACGGGCGGCAGGTGGCGATCGGCAACAGCAAGCTGCTGGAATCCCTGCAGTTGCAGGCCGGCGACCTTGACGCGCAAGCCGGAATGATGCGCAACGAGGGACAGACGGTGATGTTCGTCGCGATCGATGGCAGACCCGCAGGACTGATCGGCGTGGCCGACCCGATCAAGGAGACGACGGCGGAAGCGATCCGCCAGTTGCACGCGGAAGGAATGCAGATCGTCATGCTGACCGGCGACAGCCAGGCCACGGCCGATGCGGTGGCGAAGAAACTGGGCATCGACCGGGTCATCGCCGGCGTGCTGCCGGAGCAGAAGGTAGAACTCATCAAGAAACTGCAAACCGAGGGCCGCATCGTGGCGATGGCGGGCGACGGCATCAACGATGCGCCGGCGCTGGCTCAGGCCCAGGTCGGCATCGCCATGGGCACCGGCACCGACGTGGCGATGGAGAGCGCGGGCGTGACCCTGGTCAAGGGCGATCTGCGCGGCATCGTGCGCGCCCGGCGTCTGAGCCGCGCGACGCTGCGCAATATCCGTCAGAACCTGTTCTTCGCCTTCATCTACAACGTGCTGGGCGTGCCGCTGGCGGCGGGCGTGCTGTACCCGTTCTTCGGGCTGCTGCTGTCGCCGATCATTGCCGCAGCAGCTATGAGTTTCAGCTCGGTCTCGGTGGTGAGCAATGCGCTGCGCCTCAACCGCACCGAACTGTGAGCTTGGGAAGGGCACAATGCAATGCCGCAAATGAAGCGCGACCGCGCCGCCTGGCCGCGTAGCAAGTCGACCTTGACTGCATCGTGAGGTAATTACGAAAATCCTCCAGATGTAATCTCAACCTCATCTACCAATCGGTTTGACATTATTGCCCGAGTGAGAGCAGACACTCGAACCGACTACGCAGATAGTGGCTTCAGCAATTGGCGAATGGCGCTACGGCCGAACAATTGCCGCTGACGCCAGTTTCACGAGGGTCAGTAATGTAATGCATTGCCGACCGAGTCGGACCGCAGACCCAAGGTCGGCTGTGGCCGAGGTGTGTGAATTGGCCCTACGGCAGGTCTCAGAGTGCAGCAGCCGTTTCAATGGCAGCTATCAGGCTGAGGGAAATTTCCGCTCCTGTTAAGGGTTATGGGATGCCTGCCCTCGGGTGCCGTGCTACGTTCGTCAGTAGGGCAGGCATCCCACAACCCTTAACAATAGCGGCCGCCCAGGCACTGGTCCGAAAGCAATCGTTCACACCGCTCCATACGGTTGACAATCTCACGTTAACGATAGATAGTTCACCTGCCGTTAACGTGAGATATGGAGCGGAGTATGTATACCCCCGACGTAACAATTCACATCAACCAGACGCTTGCAGCCGAACAACAGCAGGCACTTGAAGCCGCAATGCGCGACATCGATGGCGTCATTGCGCCGCGTTTCAATTTGCCGCACATGCTCGTGGTCCTCTACAACGCACAGAAAACCACGTCTGCGGAATTGCTCGCAACGGTTCGGAAAAGCGGCTATCAGGCACAGTTGGTTGCCCTGTAGTGCCCGAAGGGAAACCCCTTTACAAGATCGGAGATGTGGCCGATATGCTGGCCACATCGATTCGCGCGATTCGCCTTTACGAAGAGGAAGGACTTGTTGCTCCACTTCGGTCTGAGGGCGGCACACGTCTCTACTCTGATCGCCATGTCGCCCGTTTGCGAGCCATTCTTCGGATGGCCGAGAGCGGCTATTCCCTTGGAACCATAAGGGGGTTGGCCCAAGTGCGGGAACAGCATAGAACAGGCGACGACAGCCAACGAGCGGTTACCCACCAGTTAGGCGAAATTCTGACGGGAATCGACGAGCAGGTTCAAAGACTTCAAGCCCTGTCGAGCCAAATCAAGTCCGCAAGGTTGACCGTGAAGAAATGTGTGGGATGCAGGAACGAGCCATCAACTGAAGGTTGCCCATCGTGTCCCGTGCGAAAGAAACTTCCAGAAATCGAGGTCTTGAATCTGATCTGGGATCAGGACGAATAATCGCCGATGGCCTTGCCCAGGCGCCTTGCGAAAAAGAGCAGAGTGTTCAACGGCTGCTTCCTTAGACGATGGAAGGCCGCTATGGGCACGGTGCCGCCCGACGCTTCGGACGAAAGCAGCCATTCAATCAGAGAATCTGGGCAACGTCGGCAACCAGGACAGCAGCATTCAACTAAACCAACGCCACCGGCGGCAATGGCCGATTATGTAGACCTCGCGATTATGGAGAGCTGCAATCGGCAATTATCGCGAAAGCTACGCAGCAAGCGACTTCTCAGAAAGCAAAGCGTTTTTTGGCTACCGGTCGCGGAAGCGCATCCGCGCTACTCATCGACTTCGTCACGCCGCGCCCGCCAGCAAAAAAACGCTCTGCTTTATGTGGAGTTCCACATAAGGCCGACGACCCGTCACCAGCGGCGCTTTCTCGATGGCCTCCTATACAACTGGAACCCGACGGATGGTCGACAGCCTGGAGACAAACATCTTTTGTAAACCGCAACGGCCGATCCCCTCGCTAGTAGCGAAACCCCCCGCATAAGATCCCTATTTCCAGGAGACGCCGCAGCAGCAACTGCCTACCCTTCGATCATGCGCTCGGATGAGCACCCCGCAACCACTGAATCGAGGTAAGCAGCATGTTCACCGCCACACCGACGACTCGCCAGCACAACGTCGCATCTCCCTCGGAGGAGAGCGAAGCTCACGCCGTCATTGAGACGCGCCTGTGGCTCGATGAGCACGACTGGCTCTACAGCCTGCTGCATAGCAAAGACAATGTGTCGCCGACCTTCCGGTTCCCCGATCTCATCAGCGCCAGCGTCTCGCTGGTCTTCACGCACCAGGATGCCCCTGCGCTCATCTTCCAGTTTCTCGGGACCGAACTGGTTCTTCGCTCGCCCCAGACACCGCGCCGCCGTGAATCGATGTGGCGACAGCAGTACCAGTTGCTGTTGGACCTACAGCGTTCACCCGCCAACCGGCACCCCAATCCCAAGTTCCAACTCGACCAGTTGACAACCGCCTGCGTCTCCCTGTGCCGGGCATGGGATGCCTCGGGCGCCGGCATCCTGCACCAGGCACGCCGCAACATGGCGGCGCGTGCGTATCTCAAGCGGGAAGCATCGTCCGACCAAGGCTTGCACCGCCTCAACTGTTGCCCCTGAGTTATATCCAGCCATTCCTGATCCGCTCGCTCACCGTCACCCTGCCCGGCCAAGCACCGGACTGACCCGAAGCCGACCCTGCCCGTCCACGCACTGCAGACGGCCTAGATTTAGAACCCCACCACCCGGTGGGTCGTTCCGGTTCCGCTGGAGAGGTGATTCATGCGTCTACCGTCCCTTGTCACCTTGGCTGCCTTGGCCGCCCTGGCGACCGCTCCCACCAGGGTGCTGGCCTGCTGGGAGGAGGCTGCCCAGCACTACGGTGTATCGGCCGACCTGCTTTATGCCATTGCTCGGGCCGAGTCGAACCTGAACCCCCAGGCCGTGAACCGCTCGCACATCCAGCGCACGGGTTCCTATGACATCGGGCTCATGCAAATCAACAGCGGCCACCTCCCGACCTTGTTCCGTCACGGCATCAAGGAAGCCGATCTCTACGAACCCTGCACCAACATTCGGGTCGGCGCATGGCTGCTGGCTGACAGCTTTTCTCGTCGGGGAGCGACATGGAATGCCGTCGGTGCCTACAACGCGGCCTGCTCGCAACTAAAAGATGATGCCTGCCTCAAGGCCCGCGCCAAGTACGCCTGGCGGGTGTACCGCCAGTTACCCGCGCAACACACCGCGCAGTTGAGCCTGCAGGTGGTATCGACGGCGACGACGGTTCCCACCCTGATGTCCGTGAGGGTCTCGCCATGACGCCCTCCTTCCTGAGCCGCGTCGGTGCGCTCGGCCTCGTCGGCTGCTGCGCGGTCCTCGCTTCATCCTGCAGCCTGCTCGGTTTCCCGACACCGACCGATCCCACAGCAGGAACGCATGCCGAGCCTCCGGCCCGGATTGCCCAACTCGACTTCGGCCCTCAGGCGGTGTTTACCCTCTGCGTGCCGCCGGCATGTCCCACGCGCACACTCAAGACCCTGTCCACCGAAACACCCCGCCAGCCGATCAACACCGCTGCCGCGCTCGTACCCGACAAATCCATCAGTTCCGACCCGGTGACGACGAAACCCGACACGATGACAGTGACTACCCGTGCAGTCACCGTCCAGTTCGCTTTCGGCAGCGCCAGATTGAGCCCCGCCGCCCGAGCCCAGTTGGACGACGCAACGGCCGACGTCACCGCAGCGCACCGCGTGAGGATCACCGGCCGCACCGACAGCAAGGGCCCCTTGGCCGTAAATGAAAAATTGGCCCTGGCGCGTGCCCACGCGGTACGCGACCACCTGCTCAAGGCGCATCCAGCACTGCGCTCGGCGCTGACGGTTCAGGCACAAGGCGCGTGCTGCTTCATCGCGCCGAACGACACCCGGGCCAACCGTGCGCTGAACCGCCGCGTCGAGGTCGTCTTCCAGATCGAGAACCCGCCATGACGCCGCTTCGCTTGTTTTCAACCTGCAGCGCGCACGCGGCCCCACCCGTGTGCTTTCTTTCATACCAACCCGCTTACTTGCCCATTTGCCGAAACATCATGCGTCTTCCGACTTCACCTTCAACCCCTGCCAGGAGGTTTTCATGAGCACTGCCACACCTGTTTCTTGCTCCCGCGTTCTTGCCCGCAAGCCGCTGACCATCGCGATGCTGTTGGCGATGATCGTGCCCGGTCTCGGCGTCGCCTTTCCCGGCTACGCCCTGGACCTGGTCGCCTTCACCGGCATCACCGGGCCGCTCACCTCGGCCCTGAGCCAGATCGCCGCGCTCGGACCGGGGATCAAGGCGCTGGTCGGCTTCGTCGGCTTCGTCGTTGCATTGATATCCCTCACTGCACTGCGAAACTTCGGTCCCGTGCTGTTCTATGTCGGCCTCGCCATCTTCGCCGCCGTCGGACTCGTGATCGCCGGCGCGATCATGGGCGCGGTCGTCTGAGTCGCCGGCATCGTTGCCGGGAGACTCGCATGCGCACCGACACCTACATTCCCCGTCGCCTCGACGACCAGTGGAAGATCGGGTTCTGGGACATAGACGTCGCGGCGCCTGTCCTGTTCATGTTCTTCGTCGGCTACATGTCCGGCTCGAAGATGTCCTTCGTCGTCTGCATGGCGGCGGGCATCTTCCTCTCGCGCTGGATCTCGCGCCTGAAGGCGGTCAAACACCCGGCCTACGCCATCCATTGGCTGTACTGGCATCTGCCGGTCAATCCGATGACCGCGATGCGCGCGACACCGCCCTCGCACATCCGCCGCATGGTCGGTTGAGCCG
>DATKVJ010000132.1:0-3132 GCA_035530135.1 Rhodocyclaceae bacterium
CAATGGCCTCAGAGGCGAAACCTCGTCCCAGGATTGTGTGCGCCGTCGCGTCGAATACGACCGCCATTATGCCTGCAACGCCAGCCTGTGGCTTGATCTAAAAATTCTGCTTCTGACGTTGCGTGAAGTTGTCAGCCAAGAGAACGCATATTGACGAGTGTGTCGCTTGTCCGTGCGCACCGTGAAGGTTAGCCGCAGGGATAAGAGAAGGGGGCTAGTAGCTTTTAGGGTATGCCAGCAGGGATCCACGCCAAAACATGCGCTTCTGTTGACGAGCTGGAACCGGCACACCGGGACGGTGTAAAATCGCGTGCAATAACGACCCCCTGAGGGGCGATTTTCGCGTCCAATTCCGACCCCTCTGACCAGATGTGTCAGCGTCCTTCCTTTGGCCTTGGGCGGCCTGGAAGGACAGCAGGGGATGATGGGTGTGGACACGATTGGCGAGATCCGGCGCGCCTATTTCGACGAACACCGGCCCATCAAGGAGATCATGCGAACGCTGTCGGTGTCGCGGGCGACGGTTCGCAAGGTCGTGCGCAGCCACAAGACCGAGTTCAAGTATGAGCGCAATGTCCAGCCGGCGCCGAAGCTCGGCGACTGGCTCGATGTTCTGAGGGAGATTCTGGAGAAGGAAGAGGGTCTTCCCAGGCGGGAGCGCCGCTCGACCCAGCGGCTGTTCGAGGAGTTGCGCGGCCGTGGCTATGACGGCGCCCACGACAGCGTGCATCGGTTCGTGAAGTCCTGGCGCGCCGAACGCGCCAGGGTTCCAGCCCGAGCCTATGTGCCGATGAGCTTTGCGCCCGGCGAGGCCTACCAGTTCGACTGGAGCCACGAAGTGATCACGCTGCGTGGCCTGCCGCTGACGGTCAAGGCGGCGCACATGAAGCTGTCGCATAGCCGCATGCCGTTCGTGCGGGTCTATTTCCGGGAGACCCAGGAGCTGGTGTTCGACGCCCACGACAAGGCATTCCAGTTCTATGGCGGGGTCTGCCGGCGCGGAATCTACGACAACATGAAGACGGCAGTGGAAGCGATCTTCGTCGGCAAGGCCCGCCGGTACAATCGCCGCTTCCAGCAGATGTGCTCGCACCATCTGATCGAGCCGGTGGCGTGCACGCCGGCGTCGGGTTGGGAGAAGGGCCAGGTCGAGAACCAGGTCGGCAATCTGCGCGACCAGTTCTTCCGGCCCAAACCGCGCGTAAAGAGCCTTGCCGAGCTGAACGGCTGGCTGGAAGACCAGTGCATCGCCTATGCCCGGCGCACCAAACATCCCGAGTTCAAGGATCGCACGATCTGGGAGATGTTCCAGGACGAGCGCGCCAGCCTGATGGAGCTGCGCGGTCCCTTCGACGGCTTTGTCGAGAAGGCGGTACGGGCCACCACCACCTGCCTGATCATGGCCGACCACAACCGCTACAGCGTCGATGCAAGGGCCGCGGGCCGGATGGTGCTGGTACGCTCTCATGCCGAACGCATTGTCGTGCTGCTGGGCGAGGAGGTCGTCGCCGACCATCCGCGCAGCTTCAAACGCGATCAGATGATCTACGATCCCTGGCATTATCTGCCGGTTCTGATGAAGAAGCCCGGCGCCCTGCGCAACGGCGCGCCGTTCAAGGACTGGGCTTTGCCGCCGGCGCTGACGCAGGTCCGCGCCAAGCTGAAGAGCCACGCCGACGGCGACCGGCAGTTCGTCAAGGTTCTGGGCGCGGTGCCCGATCACGGGCTGGAGGCGGTCGAGGCCGCCTGCGCCGAAACGCTGCTGGCCGGCATCGCCAGCGGCGACGTGATCCTGGCGGTTCTGGCGCGCCGGGGGCAGCCCGTGCTGCCGCCCAGCATCACCACGCCCGACGCCCTGCGCCTGAAGATCGAACCGATGGCCGATTGTGGCCGCTACGACAGCATAAGGAAGGTCGCCTGATGGAACGCCATGAGATTCTGGAAGCCATGAGCGAACTGAAGCTCTATGGCATGCGCGCCCACTTCGACGAGATCGCCGGAAAGGGCCTTGTCCGGCGCGACGAGATTTATCCGCTGATCGCCAGCCTGATCCGGGCCGAACGCACCCACCGGCAGGCCCGCTCGATCAGCTATCGCATCGGCGGCGCCAAGTTCCCGGTGCTCAAGGATATCGACAAGTTCGTCTTCGCCGACACGCCGGTCGATGAGGGGCTGGTGCGCGAACTCGCCGCCGGCTCCTTCCTGGATGCCAAACGCAACGCCATCTTCATCGGCGGCACCGGCACCGGCAAAACCCATCTGTGCATCGCCGTGGCCTCCGCCGTGATCCGCGCCCGCGCCAGGGGGCGCTTCTTCAATCTGGTCGATCTGGTCAATCAGCTCGAACAGGAAAAGGCCGCCGGCCGCAGCGGCAGGCTATCCGAAAAGCTCTTGCGCTACGATCTCATCGCCATCGACGAACTGGGCTACCTGCCGTTCAGCCAGTCCGGCGGGCAGCTGTTGTTCCACCTGATCAGCAAGCTCTACGAGAACACCTCGCTGCTCATCACCACGAACCTCGCCTTTGCCGACTGGCCGCAGGTCTTCGGCGACGCCAAGATGACCACCGCCATGCTCGACCGGCTCACGCACCATTGCGACATCATCGAGACCGGCAACGAGAGCTGGCGGTTCAAGAACCGAAGCTGATCTTCCACCTACAGGCAGGCCACGGCCCCTCCCGCGCGCGCCGCTGCGCTACGCTATGGCTCCGCTACGCGCGCGGGGCCCCCCCGTGGCCTGCTCACGCCAACCTACAAGGGGGTCGTTATTGGACGCGAAATGGGGGTCGCAGTTGGATGCGATTTGACACGCCATACCGCCGAGCGCGGCCAGCACAGGCAGCAGCGCGCGCGAAACGCTGGATAATTCACCTCTCAGGATTTCGCGCTTGATTTCCAGCCCGACCAGAAAAAAGAACAGCGCCATCAGCCCGTCATTGACCCAAGCCAGGAGCGGCTTGGCCAGCCCGAAGCCGCCCATGCTGATGACGACGGGGAGCGCTTTCAGATCATCATAGAATGGGGCCAGCGGCGTGGAGGCACACAAAAGCGCCAATGCCGCCGCGGCGATCAGGACAACACCGCCCGCTGCTTCGGTGCGCAGAAAATGCCGGATCATGGCAAAGGGCAT
>DATKVJ010000133.1:0-97845 GCA_035530135.1 Rhodocyclaceae bacterium
AAATGCACAATCTGTTGCTCCAGGGATCTCCGCGCATGCGGGGCGAACCCCATGTCTAGGCTGCTCTTGTTCGGCCTGGTCGGTCTGGTCGTCTATCTGGTCTTGCGCGACCGGAGGCGGGGTGCGTCCGGCGGCGCGGTCAGGGGACCGCGCCCGGCCGAGCGGATGGTGTTGTGCGCGCAGTGCGGCGTGCATCTGCCCGAGGGCGAGAGCTTGAGATCGGGCGAGCATTGCTATTGCTGCGAAGCGCACCGTGTGCTCGGCCCGGTCAAGCGCCCCTCCTGAGCCGCCGATGAACCCCGACGCGAGACGGCCGGCGCCTGAGCCGTCCGAGGTATTCTGGCGCTCGCTGTTCTATTTCGGCCTCTACCGGATGGTGGTGGCGAGCGTGTTCGTGTTCGCCATCTTCGTCTATGGCGGCACCCAGAACTTCGGCTCGCAGAATCCCCGCATGTTCGCCTGGGTCAGCGTTGCCTACCTGATTCTGTCCCTGATCTTCTTCGCTACGCTGGAGCAGGTCAGACGCCGCTTCAATCTCTACCTCTCGGCGCAGGTGGTCGTCGACATCCTGGCGCTGACGCTGCTGATGTACGCCAGCGGCGGCGCCAAGAGCGGGCTGGCCTTCATGCTGCTGGTGGTGCTGGCCGCGGCGGGGCTGGTGGGGCAGGGCAGACTGACGCTGTTTTACGCCGCCCTGGCGGCCGTCGCGGTGCAGCTCGAGCAGGCCTATCGCTTTCTGCAGTTCGGCGCCGACCCGGCAGATTTCGTCAAGGCCGGCATCACCAGCATCGGCTTTTTCGCCACCGCGATCACCGCTCACCTACTGGCGCGGCGCGTGGTCGCCAACGAGGAGCTGGCGCGCCGGCGCGGCATCGCCCTGAACGATCAATTGCGGATCAACCGGCGCGTCATTCGCGACATGCAGGATGGCGTGCTGGTGGTCGACGCCGATGGCCGGGTGAGCCAGCTCAATCCCCAGGCGGAGGTGCTGCTGGGGGTGCATGCGCCGGCCGCGCCGGAGCTCGCGGCGTGCTCCGCGGAGCTGGCCGCCCTCTATGCGCGTTGGCGGCATCAGTCGGTGGAGGCCGCGGACAACTTCCGCGCCCCCGCCAGCGGCCGACTGCTGCGCGCCCGCTTCCTGCCGGCGGGGAAGGGGGGCAATGCCCTGATCTATCTCGAGGATCTGGATCGGGTTCAGGCACAGGCCCAGCAGTTGAAGCTGGCGGCGCTCGGACGGCTCACCGCCAACATCGCGCACGAGATCCGCAATCCGCTGTCTGCGGTGAGCCACGCCGCCGAACTGCTGGCCGAGGAGCAGCGGGGCGAGATGCAGACGCGCCTGATCGGCATCATCGGCGACAACACCCAGCGCATCAATCGCCTGATCAACGAAGTGCTGGAGCTGGGTCGGCGCGACCGGGCGCAAGCCGAGCCCCTGCGCCTGCCGGACTTCCTGGCGTCCTTCCTCGGCGAGTACGCCGAGCACGAGCCGCGGGTACGCCAGACCATCGCGCTCGCGGTCGATCCACAGACGGTACTCTCCTTCGATCGGACGCATCTCAACCGCGTGCTCTGGAACCTGCTCGGCAATGCGCTGCGCCACTGCCGGGGCGAGGCCGGCAGCATCCGTATCGAGGCGCGAACGTCGAGCAACCCGGAGCGCACCGAATTGCATATCATTGACGACGGTAGCGGGATCGAGCCCGCACTGCGCGCTCAGGTGTTCGAACCCTTCTTCACCACCCACAGCGGCGGCACCGGTCTCGGCCTGTATATCGCCCGCGAGTTGTGCGAGGCCAACGGCGCGGTCCTGGAAGTCCTCGACAATGCACCGGGCGCGCATTTTTGCATCAGAGGAGCGGCATCCCCGTGAAACGCGAACGCAGATCCCGCGGCGACATGATGCGCGTCCTGGTCGTCGATGACGAGGCGGATATCCGCGAACTGCTCGATCTGACGCTGGCGCGCATGGGTCTGGCGGCGGATTGCGCCGGCTCGGTCCGGGAGGCCAAGGAGATGCTGGCTCACGGCAACTACAAGCTGTGTCTGACCGACATGCGCCTGCCCGACGGCGCCGGGACCGATCTGGTCCGCCATATCAGCGAGCATTGCCGCGACCTGCCGGTGGCGGTGATCACCGCTCACGGCAGCATGGAGAATGCCGTCTCGGCGCTCAAGGCGGGGGCCTTCGACTATCTGGCGAAGCCGGTATCGTTGGAGCAGTTGCGCGCCCTGGTCAAGTCCGCGCTGGAACTGCCGCAACGCAGCGAGAGCGGCGAGGCCTCGGCCGCCCGGTCGCTGCTGGGGGAGTCCCCGGCGATGCGCCAGACGCGCGACATGATCGAACGCGTCGCCCGCAGCCAGGCACCGGTGTACATTTCCGGCGAGTCGGGCAGCGGCAAGGAGTTGGCAGCGCGCCTGATCTATCGTCTCGGGGCGCGCCGCGACGGCCCCTTCGTCGCCGTCAATTGCGGCGCGATTCCCGAGAACCTGATGGAGAGCGAATTTTTCGGCTATCGCAAGGGCGCCTTCACCGGCGCCGAGACCGACCGCTTGGGCTTCTTCCAGGCAGCCGACGGCGGCACGTTGTTCCTGGACGAGGTGGCCGATCTGCCCTTGGCAATGCAGGTCAAGCTGTTGCGCGTGATCCAGGAGAAGCGGGTACGCAGGATAGGCGCCACGGCCGAGGAGGGCGTCGATGTCCGGATCATTTGCGCCACCCATCACCCGCTCAAAACGCTGGTGGAGCAGGGCCGGTTCCGTCAGGATCTGTTCTATCGCTTGAACGTCATCGAGCTGGCGATGCCCGCGCTGCGCGAATGCCGGGAGGACATCCCGTTCTTCGCCCAGAGCATACTCGGGCGCCTCGTCGGCGGTGGAGCGCCGCCGACGCTGACGCCGGCGGCGCTGGCGGCGCTGTCCGCCTACCCCTTCCCGGGCAATGTGCGCGAACTGGAGAACATACTCGAGCGCGCCTTGGCCTTGAAGACGGGAGAAGCGGTCGACGTTGCCGATTTGCGTCTGGCTCCTTCTCCCCAAGGCGAGGAAGCGCAGCAAGACCAGGCGCCGCTTCAGGACTACCTCGACCGGGTAGAGAAAAGGGCGATCCTGGAGGCGCTCGCCAAGACCCGCTTCAACCGTACCGCTGCGGCCAAGCTGCTCGGCGTGACCTTCCGCTCTCTGCGCTACCGCATGGAGCGCCTCGGCCTCAACGAATGAAGACGTCTACCCCAAGTGAGGGGCTCACCCCTTCCGAGGGGCTCGACCCCGACGCCCTGCTGCCCGGCATCCGCTTCATCCCCTCCCCCAACTGCGACGAGCGTCCGGCGGGAGATGAGGTCTGCCTGATCGTCGTACACGCCATCAGTCTGCCGCCGGGCGAGTTCGGCGGCGATGCCATCTTGCGGCTGTTTACCAACCGTCTCGATCCGGCTGCCCATCCCTATTATCGCGACATCCATCAGCTACGCGTATCGGCGCACTTCCTGATTGCCCGCGACGGCACGGCCACCCAGTTCGTCCGCTGCGGCCGACGCGCCTGGCACGCCGGGCTCTCTGCCTGGCGAGGACGCGAGCGCTGCAACGACTTCTCCATCGGCATCGAGCTGGAAGGCTGCGACGAGCGGCCGTTCGAGGACGTCCAGTACCGGGTGCTGGCACGGTTGATCCGGGCGTTGAAGCAGCGCTACGCGATCAGTGAGGTGGTGGGGCACAACGCTATCGCCCCCGGCCGCAAGACCGATCCGGGACCCCACTTCGACTGGACTCGGCTCGCTAAGAGCCTTGCTGACGACGATGGAGCGTGACCCATTTCACGCCGGTCCGTCGGGAACGTTGCGTATCTCCGCTGAAAATTACACCCAGCATAAAATATTTCTTGCAAGTTTTATTTTGAGCCACTAGAATTAGTCGCAGGAAGTCGTCGGCACACTATATGTAGTAGGTCGACTCGATTCAGCGAAACGTGAGGGACATGAATTCTTGCGGCGGCTTCCGGATCAACAACAACAGGAGACGCTCAATGCAGTTAGCCTCGGACGCCGCCCCCAAGCCCCCCTCGCCTGATCGCGCTTCCGAAGCTGTTTCTGCTCTTCCCTCCTCCCCCTTCTTCAGTCGCTCCCCCCAAGTTCCCAAACAATCCGACATCGCGACATCGTCAGCGCCCAAGGCGTCGATGGCGGTGCAAGTGGGCGGGATCGCTGGCGCTGGCTGCTTCGGCGCCCACTATTTCCTGGCAGCAACAGGACCGAATTCATGAGTAAGCTCCGGGCGAATGTCCCGCAGCCTGTCGCCCGATGAGGCGATCGGCGATCGAGTGTAAGGAATTCATTGGCTGCGGCTCGCCGCGGTCTTGGATAATCCGTGCTGGTCGAGACGGGTTGCAATAGTGGGTGTCTCATTCCTGTTAATTTGACTTAAGGAGATTCAAAATGGCCATTGCCAAAGCCAAGAAGCCGGCAGCGAAGAAGCCGGCGGCGAAGAAGGTCGCTGCCAAGAAGCCGGTAGCCAAGAAGGTCGCTGCCAAGAAGCCGGTAGCCAAGAAGGTCGCCGCCAAGAAGCCGGTAGCCAAGAAGGTCGCCGCCAAGAAGCCGGTAGCCAAGAAGGTCGCCGCCAAGAAGCCGGCAGCCAAGAAGGTCGCCGCCAAGAAGGTCGCGGCCAAGAAGCCGGTAGCCAAGAAGGTCGCGGCCAAGAAGCCGGCAGCCAAGAAGGTCGCCGCCAAGAAGCCGGTAGCCAAGAAGGTCGCCGCCAAGAAGCCGGCAGCCAAGAAGGTCGCCGCCAAGAAGCCGGCAGCCAAGAAGCCGGCAGCCAAGAAGGTCGCCGCCAAGAAGCCGGCTGCGAAGAAGGTCGCGGCCAAGAAGCCGGCTGCGAAGAAGGCTGCTGCCAAGCCCGCAGCAAAGCCGGCGGCAGCGCCCGCCGCCCAGCCCTCGACCGCGGCCGCGCCGGGCCTGAAGTCGTCGCTGAATCCGGCGGCTGCTTGGCCGTTTCCTACGGGTTCGCGGCCCTCTTGAGTCGCGCCTCGGGTGGGTGCGAGCGGATCGCTCGCTAAGTTGGCGGGCTGGTTCTCCCGTTCGCATTCACCCAGGTTCGGACGCTCGGCGGCGGCCTGTCAGGAGCCGCCACTTCTTTCTTGAAGCGCTGGGTGGCGAGTCTGCCGGGATCAGTCTATCAGCGCGAGTTCGAACAGTTCCCGCTTCAGCAGCAATTCGCGCGGTAGGCGGCTCTTCAGCTTTTCGAACCATTCGGCGTGCAATTTGAGCTCCTCGCGCCACATGGCGGCGTCGACCGCGGTCAATTCCTCGAACTGCTCGCGGGTCAGGCCGGAGAATCCCGACCAGTCGATATCCTCGTATTTCGGCATCCAGCCCAGGGTGGTTTCGCGGGCCGCTGCGCGGCCCTTGACGCGATCGACGATCCACTTCAGGACGCGCATGTTTTCGCCGAAGCCGGGCCAGATGAAATTGCCGTCCTGGTCGTGGCGGAACCAGTTGACCGTGAAAATCCGCGGGGCGTGATGGATGGCATGGCCGATGCGCAGCCAGTGGTTGAAATAGTCGCCCATGTGGTAGCCGCAGAAGGGCAGCATGGCGAACGGGTCGCGTCTGACCACGCCCATCTGGCCGGTGGTGGCGGCGGTGGTTTCCGAGCCGAGCGTCGCCGCCATATAGACGCCGTAGTTCCAGTTGAAGGCTTCATACACCAGCGGCACCGTGGTCGAGCGGCGGCCACCGAAGACGAAGGCGGCGATCGGGACGCCGGCGGGATTTTCCCAGTCCGGATCGATCGACGGGCACTGGCTGGCCGCGACCGTGAAACGGGAATTCGGGTGCGCCGCCTTCCTGCCGGTCTGCCTGCCGATTTCCGGCGTCCAGTCCTGGCCGGTCCAGTCGATCAGGTGCGCCGGCACCTCCTTGGACATTCCTTCCCACCACACGTCGCCGTCGTCGGTGAGCGCCACGTTGGTGAAAATGACGTTCTCCTTGAGCGTCATCATCGCGTTGAAGTTGGTCTTCTCCGAGGTGCCCGGTGCCACGCCGAAGTAGCCCGCCTCGGGATTGATGGCATAGAGGCGGCCATCCTTGCCCGGCTTGATCCAGGCGATGTCGTCGCCGACCGTGGTCACCTTCCAGCCGCCGAGCGACTGCGGCGGGATCAGCATGGAAAAGTTGGTCTTGCCGCAGGCCGAGGGGAAGGCGGCGGCGACGTAGCTTTTCTCTCCCTGGGGATTTTCCACACCGAGGATCAGCATGTGCTCGGCCAGCCAGCCCTCGTCGCGCGCCATGGTCGAGGCGATGCGCAGGGCGAAGCACTTTTTGCCGAGCAGCGCGTTGCCGCCGTAGCCGGAACCGAACGACCAGATTTCGCGCGTTTCCGGGAAATGGACGATGTATTTGTGTTCCTTGTTGCAGGGCCAGGGCAGGTCCCTCTGTCCCGCTTCGAGCGGCATTCCCACCGAGTGCAGGCAGGGTACGAAAGCGCCGTCCTCGCCCAGTTGGTCGAAAACCTTGCGACCCATCCGGGTCATGATTTTCATGTTCACCACGACATACGCGGAGTCGGAAATCTCGACGCCGATATGGGCGATCGGGCTGCCGATCGGGCCCATCGAGAAAGGAATGACGTACATCGTGCGGCCGCGCATGCAGCCCTTGAACAGGCTGCGCAACACCGCCTTCATCTTGTCCGGGTCTTCCCAGTTGTTGTTCGGACCGGCGTCTTCCCGGTCGGTGGTGCAGATGAAGGTGCGGTCCTCGACGCGCGCCACGTCGGAAGGATCGGAGCAGGCGAGGAAGGAGTTGGGGCGCTTGGCCGGGTTCAATCTGACCAGGCTGCCGGCCGCGACCATGCCGTCGCACAGGCGTTGATATTCCTCGTCCGAACCGTCACACCAGACGATGTTGTCGGGCTCGGTCAGCGCCGCTATTTCGGCAACCCAGGCTTTCAGCTTGAGGTTGCGAACATAAGCCGGGGTCGCTGACTGCGATGGGCGTTGATCCATGATTTGAAACTCTCCAGGACGAAACAGGGGTGCCTGAAATACGGTCGATCGGCGGGGTAGCGATCGGAGCCGTTCGGCGATTCCCGGGCCAGGGGAGGTGGGGTAGTCCATCCCGGCGCGGCAGGGGCGAGGGCTTTACCCGGCGCAGAAAAATTATTATGCCAGCTCAGGCAGCCGCGAGCAAACTCGGCAGGAGCGATACAATGGTCGGGCCCATCGATGAGGCCCGCCAGTGAGGCAGCCACGACTGGGATCATTTAAGGGACCGCTCTCATGGATGAAAGAATCCGCGCCGCCGCACTCGATTACCACCGCCTGCCCAAACCCGGAAAAATTTCGGTGACGCCGACCAAGTCGGTGACCAACCAGCAGGACTTGGCACTCGCTTACACCCCGGGCGTGGCCGCAGCCTGCGACGAGATCGTCGCCGACCCGGCCAACGCCTACCGTTACACCTCACGCGGCAACCTGGTGGCGGTCATCACCAACGGCACGGCGGCGCTGGGCCTGGGCAACATCGGCGCGCTCGCCGGCAAGCCGGTGATGGAGGGCAAGGGCGTGCTGTTCAAGAAGTTTGCCGGCATCGACGTCTTCGATCTGGAGATCAACGAGACCGACCCGGAGAAACTGGTCGAGATCATCGCCTCGCTCGAACCGACCTTCGGCGGCATCAATCTCGAGGACATCAAGGCGCCGGAGTGCTTCTATGTCGAGCGGCAGCTGCGCGAACGGCTGAAGATCCCGGTGTTCCACGACGACCAGCACGGCACCGCGATCATCACCGGCGCCGCGGTATTGAACGGACTGCGCGTGGTCGGCAAGAAGATCTCGGAGGTCAGGCTGGTCTGTTCCGGTGCCGGCGCCGCCGCCATCGCCTGTCTCGACCTGCTGGTGAGCCTCGGGCTCGATCCGCGGAACATCTTCATCGCCGACAGCAAGGGGGTGGTCTATGTCGGCCGCGATGAACGGCTCGATCCTTCCAAGGCGAGATACGCGCGCGAGACGTCGGCGCGCACGCTGGGCGACGTGATGCCGGGCGCCGACATCTTTCTCGGCGTCTCCGCCGGCGGCGTGTTGAAGCCTGAGATGGTCAAGGTCATGGCGGCGCAGCCGCTGATCCTGGCCTTGGCCAACCCGGTGCCGGAGATTCTGCCGGCGGAGGCCAAGGCGGTCCGTCCCGACGCCATCATGGCGACCGGCCGCTCCGACTACCCGAACCAGGTCAACAACGTCCTGTGTTTCCCCTTCATCTTTCGCGGCGCGCTGGACGTCGGCGCCACCACCATTAACGAGGCGATGAAACTCGCGGCGGTGCATGCCATCGCCGATCTGGCCCACGCCGAGCAGTCCGACGTGATGGCGGCGGCCTATCAGGGCGAGGAGCTCAAGTTCGGCCCCGAGTTCCTGATTCCCAGTCCCTTCGATCCCCGCCTGATCGTCAGGATCGCGCCCGCGGTGGCCCAGGCGGCGATGGCGTCGGGCGTGGCGACCCGGCCCCTGGCCGATCTTGACGCCTATCGGGCGCAGTTGAACGAGTTCGTCTATCACTCGGGGCTGCAGATGCGCCCGATCTTCGCCGCCGCGAAGCGGAAGCCGCAGCGCATCGTCTTCTGCGAGGGCGAGGAGGAGCGCGTTCTGCGCGCGGTGCAGACCGTCGTGGACGAGGGTCTGGCGCGGCCGATCCTGATCGGTCGCCCCGGCGTGGTCGATATGCGCATCGCCAAATTCGGTTTGCGCATCAGGCCCGGGGAACATTTCGAACTGGTCAATCCCGATTCGGATCCGCGCTATCGCGACTTCTGGAGCGACTATTACGCTCTGATGAGCCGCAAGGGCGTCAGCATCGAGTACGCCAAGCGCGAGGCGCGCCGCCGGACCACGCTGATCGGGGCGCTGCTGGTCAGGCACGACTACGCCGACGGAATGCTCTGCGGCACCTTCGGCAGCCACTCCCTGCATCTGCGCTACGTCGCCAACGTCATCGGTCTCTCCCCCGGGGTCGGCAGTTTCTACGCGATGAACATGCTGATCCTGCCTTCCCGCACACTGTTCATCGGCGACACCTACGTGAACTACGACCCCACGGCGGAGCAGCTGGCCGAAATGACGCAGCTCGCCGCCGAGGAAGTGCAGCGCTTCGGTCTCGCGCCCAAGGTCGCGCTGCTGTCGCATTCTAGTTTCGGCACCGACGATACGCCGACCGCCGTCAAGATGCGCCGGGCGCTGGTGCTGCTGCAACAGCGTGCGCCACAGCTGGAGGTCGAGGGCGAGATGCACGGCGATGCGGCGCTGTCGGAAGACATCCGCGCCAAGGTCTTTCCCGACTCTCGCCTGAAGGGGCAGGCGAACCTGCTCGTCATGCCCACCCTGGACGCCGCCAACATCGCCTTCAATCTGTTGAAGACCGCCGCCGGTGCCGGTCTCACCGTCGGCCCGCTGCTGCTCGGGGCGGCCCGGCCGGTGCACATCCTGACCCCGACCGCGACGGTGCGGCGCATCGTCAACATGACCGCGTTGCTCTCGGTAGAAGCCGCCAACCAGCAGGCGAGATCCAAGGCGTAATGACACGGGCGGCACTGGTCTTGACCGGGGGTGGCGCCCGCGCCGCCTACCAGGTCGGGGTGCTGGCGGCGATCCGCGATCTGATGCCGGAAAAGCAGCGCAATCCCTTTCCCATCATCTGCGGCACGTCAGCGGGCGCCATCAATGCCGCCTACCTGGCGACCCGGACCGAAAATTTCGGCGCCGGGGTCGGCCAGTTGCTGCGTCTTTGGCGCGACTTTCACGCCGGCGACGTGTACCGCGCCGACGCGCTCGGCATGGCTACCGCAGCGGCCAGCTGGCTGACGACGATGGCGGGGGGCTGGCTGCTGAACAGAAGTCCGCGCTCCTTGCTCGACAACTCGCCGCTGCGGCAGTTGGTCGCCCGGCACATCGATTTCTCGCGCATCGACGCGGGCATCGCGAATCATAAACTGCATTCGATCAGCATCACCTGTTCGGGCTATTCCTCCGGCCAGAGCGTCAGCTTCTTTCAAGGACGCCACGACCTCGAGCCCTGGCAGCGCTCGCAGCGCTTTGGTGCCCACGTCAAGCTCGGCATCGATCACCTGCTGGCATCGAGCGCGATCCCCTTCATCTTTCCTGCGGTCAAGGTAAATCGCGAGTATTTCGGCGACGGTTCGATGCGCCAGGTGGCCCCCATCTCGCCCGCGATCCACCTCGGGGCAGACAGGATTCTGGTCGTCGGTGCCGGTCGCTTGAGCACTCCCGAGGCGTTTCGCGACGCCGACGGTGCCTATCCGTCGCTGGCGCAGATTGCCGGCCACACCTTGTCCAGCATCTTTCTTGACAGCTTGTGGGCCGACATCGAGCGCATCGGGCGCATCAACCGGACCTTGAGCCTGATCCCGGAACGGGTTCGGCAGGAGCAGGGCATGTCGCTGCGGCCGATCGAGGTTCTGGTGATCGCGCCTTCCGAACGCCTGGATCACCTGGCCGCGATTCATGCGCGCAGCCTGCCCTGGCCGGTGCGCACCCTGCTCGGCGGCATCGGGGCGATGAACAAGAACGGCGGCGCGCTGACCAGCTATCTGCTGTTCGAACGCCCCTATACTCGGGCGCTGATCGATCTGGGTCGGCGGGACACCTTGGCCAGGCGCAACGAAGTCTTGAAGTTTCTTAAGATTTAGCATCAATAAATTGGTGCAAGGGTTTAATTCTTATGTAAGAATGCCGTTATCCGTGTCGGCGGCAGGGTAGCTGCTACACTGTCGGCCAGCCTGGGGCTCGTATTGGGAGAATATGAAGATGAAAAAGATCACGATGCTGCTGCTGATGGCGATCGGCCTGACGATAGGTGCCGGTCCGGGCGTTGCGGAAGCGGCATACAAGAAGAAGCCGGCCGTGGTCAAAAAGCATCGCTATGCGAAGAGGCACTTCCATGCCAAGAAGCACCTCTACGCGAAGAAGCACTTCAGGAGGACGGCGCTGCAGGAGACCACCCGGCTGGCGCTGAAGTCCTCCGCCGCCCTGGTCATGGATGAATCCACAGGCGCGGTGCTGTTCGCCAAGAACCCCGGTGCGGTTCTGCCGATCGCCTCGATCAGCAAGCTGATGACCGCGATGGTGGTACTAGACGCCAAGCCGGACATGAATCAGGTGTTGACCATCACCGAGGACGATGTCGACCGGATTCGCTACAGTCGTTCGCGCCTCCTGGTTGGCACGCGGCTGTCCCGCGAGGACATGCTGCACCTGGCGCTGATGTCTTCCGAGAACCGCGCCGCTTTTGCCCTGTCGAGCAATTATCCGGGCGGACGCCCGGCCTTCGTCGCCGCGATGAACCGCAAGGCGCAGGAGCTCGGTCTCACCCACACGCACTTTGACGATCCCACCGGGCTCACCGCGACCAACGTCTCCAGTCCCCAGGATCTGGTCAAGATGGTCATCGCGGCACGCAAATATCCGTTGATCCACCAGTTCACCACCAGCACCGGATACGAGGTTTCGGTGCTCGGTCGTCCGACGATCTTCCACAATACCAATAGCCTGGTGAAGAGTTCCTCCTGGGACATCGGATTGTCCAAGACCGGCTTCATCAACGAGGCCGGAAAATGCCTGGTGATGCAGGCTTGGTTCAACAAGAAGCCGACCATCATCGTCCTGCTCGATTCGTTCGGCAGAATGACCCGGATCGGTGACGCCAACCGCATCAGGCGCTGGGTCGAGAACGCTTCGCTGGCGCAGCGGCTGGCTGCGGGCTGAGCCGACGCTATTTCACCGGTTTGACGTAGCCGATGGCGATGGAAATGTCGTCGGCGGTCTGGCGCACGATCGGCGCCCAGTCTGGGCTGTGCCGCTCGGCGGGCGCGGATACCGATAGTCCGGCGACCAGTTCGCCCGAGTCGTCGCGGATGGGTGCGGCGATGCAGCGCAATCCCTGCTCGATCTCCTCATTGTCGAAGGCGACGCCGTGGCGGCGCACACGATCGAGTTCGCGCTCAAGCGCCGGCAGCGTGGTCAGCGAGGTCGGCGTGAAACCGGGCAGCCCGGTGCGCTTGGCGTATTCGCGCACCTTCTGCGGACCGTCTTCGACCAGGAATAGCTTGCCCACGGCGGTGACGTGCAGCGGTGCCCGGGCGCCGACCAGGTGCACGACGCGCACCGAGGAGCGTCCGCTCGAGGTGCGCTCGACATAGACGATCTCGTCGCCTTGTCGGACACCCAGATTGATACTCTCGCCGATCTGCTTGTGCAGACGTTGCATCAGGGGCATCGCGGAATCGCGGATATTGATGCGCGACTTGACCAAGTTGCCCAGTTCGAGCAGGCGGATGCCCAGTTGATAGGTGCCGGGATCGGCGCGCTCGACAAAGCCGCTGACGCTCATGGCGGCCAGGATGCGGTGGGCGGTGGACGGATGCAGGCCGGTCTCCAGAGCCAGCTGTTTCAGGGTGACCGGATCATGGTAGTAGGAGAGCACATCGAGCAGTTTCATCATCCGCTCGATAACCTGAATCGGGCTCTTTACCTCGGCTTGTACGGTCTGCGCCACGATGTCCACGCTGTGAGTTTCGCTGTTGCAAAGATCGAGATAATATATCAGATAGTGAAATACACCCCGTTCCGCGACTTTCCGGCTTCGGAGGGCAGGACCTTCCGCGAGCTCTACCGGGAAAGGTATTGAGCACTATGCAGCACATCGTTTTCCTGGAACGCGACTCGATCCGGGCCAATTTCCGCCGCCCGGATTTCCCCCACGTCTGGGAGGAATATCCGCTCACCGCGCCCGACGAGATTCTGCCCCGCCTGCGGGATGCCAGTATCGCGATCACCAACAAGGTGGTGTTGAGCGGCGACATCCTGGCGCAGCTGCCCCAGCTCAGGATGATCGCCGGGGCGGCGACCGGCACCGACAATCTCGACCTCGACTGGTGTCGGGCCCACGGCATCGTCGTCAGCAACATCCGCGGCTACGCCGAACACGCGGTGCCCGAGCACGTGATGATGCTGATCCTGGCGCTGCGCCGGCAGCTCCTGGCCTACCGCGCCGACCTGGCCGCCGGGAAGTGGCAGGCGGCGCCGATGTTCTGTTTTTTCGACCACCCGATCAGGGATCTCCACGGGAGCGCACTCGGGCTTATCGGCCGCGGCTCGCTCGGCCAGGCGGTAGCCCGCCTGGCCGATGCCTTCGGCATGCGCTTGCTGTGGGGCGAGCACAAGGATGCGGCGCTCGTGCGTCCGGATTATGTGGCCTTCGATCGCCTGATCGCTGAAGCCGACGTGATCAGCCTGCACTGTCCACTGAATAATCAAACGCGCGGCATGATCGGCGCCGCCGAGCTCGCCGCGATGAAACCTGGGGCCATCCTGATCAACACCGCGCGCGGCGGCCTGGTCGACGAGCCGGCGCTGGTCGGCGCCCTGAAGGCCGGCCGGATCGCGGCGGGCTTCGACGTGGCCGCGAAGGAGCCGCCGCGAGCGGGCGACCCGTTGCTCGACCCGGAACTGCTCTCCGCCCCCAACTTCATCCTGACGCCGCATGTCGGCTGGGCCTCGGAGTCGGCGATGCAGGCGCTGGCCGACCAGCTGATCGACAACCTCGAGGCCTATGTCGGCGGCAGCCCGCGAAATCGCCTGGCGTGACCCGAAGCGCATCGGGTCCCTATCATTGTCGTCGAAAGGGCTCAAAACGGGGATTGTCAACTTTGACAAAAATGCACCCCTGGGCATAATTGCCGCAAACTTTGGATTTGCCGCGATTGATCGAGTGGCACCGTTTTTTGGTGGGGAGAGCGGGCATAAATGGTAAGGATCGTCATTTCAGGCCTCGCACTTTTGCTGCTTTCGTCCGCCAGTCATGCCGGGTGTAGCGCGGCAAGCAACTATAACGACTGCATCATAGCTGCGATGAAGGGTGTCACGAGTAACGTGGCCGCGATGGCCATTAGCGATGCATGCCGTGCAAAATTCCGCAAAAAAATAGTCGTTGCCGCCGTGCCTCAGCAGGTCCTGGCCAATCTTATCGGCGGCCTGGGCAACGGTAGCGTCGCCGGCCAACTTGCCGGGGCTGTATATAATGGCAACAGCGATTGGGCGATAACCAGCATCACCGTTTCGGTGACACCAAGAGTCGGCAAATCCGCTGAAGGTAGAGAGTACCGAACAAAGATTCTAGACATGAACTATTTGGATGACGGCAAGGGCGCAATGCCGCAAACAAATGGCCTGTTCCATTTTCAATCCAACATCGACTTGTCCTCGGGATACGACTGGAAGATAGTCGGCGCGGAGGGTTACCGGAGTCGCTAGTCCGTTCGGACGCCCCGAGCTTTCGCAGCAATCCTCGCCGGGTCTTTTCGTGGGCCCGGTACTTTTGACAGTGGGATGGCGAGACTGGGCGCAAGGGAGGCGCGACACCAAGTCCACTACGGCATCCTGTGTCTCCTTGAGGTCCTTGCGGCCAAGGAAGTCCCCGCGGCCCGCCGTGCCTGGGTCGAGTGTCCGACGCCGCCGATAGCGACGACTGATAGAATCGGGTCTGGATCTGGGAGGAGAGAAGGGTGGGCCGTTTCTTAGTTCGTGTATTGGCGCTGAGCTTGATCGCAGTGCCGGCCTATGCCGGCGCCGGCCTGGCCATCGCCAATATTCCTCTGGAGTTCATCCTGTTCGCCCTGACGCTGATCGGCGTCATGCTGTTCCACAACAAGACGCTCTATGTCGGCCTGGCCGGGCTGTCGACCATAACGCTCTACAAGCTGGCGTTCACCGGCTTCAACACCGGCCCCGGCCTGCCCGGCCTGCTCGCTCATCTCGGCCACGAATGGGTGATGCTGGCCAACCTGTTCTGTCTGCTGATGGGTTTCGCCCTGCTCTCGCGCCATTTCGAGAAGAGCCACGTCCCGGTGGTGCTGCCGAAATACCTGCCCGACGACTGGAGAGGCGGCTTCATGCTCCTGGTGATGGTGTTCTTGCTCTCCAGTTTTCTCGATAACATCGCCGCTGCGCTGATCGGCGGGGCGATGGCGCACCAGCTGTTCAAGGCGAGGGTGCACGTCGGCTATCTCGCCGCCATCGTGGCGGCGTCGAATGCCGGCGGCTCGGGCAGCGTGGTCGGCGACACCACGACCACCATGATGTGGATAGACGGCGTCAATCCGCTCACCGTTTTCGATGCCTATGCCGCCGCCGTGGTGGCGCTATGTATCGTCGGTGTCGTCGCCGCCAAGCAGCAGCACGCCTATTCGCCAATACTCAAGGATTCCCACGGCCACACCCGGGTCGACCGGGCCCGGCTCGCCATCGTTGTCCTGATCCTGGTGTTCGCCATGGCCACCAACCTAGTGGTAAACCTCGGATTTAAAGCTTACTCCGACAGCTTTCCCTTCATCGGCGTGGCGGTATGGCTGGCGATCCTGATCACCGTCGGCCTGCGCCGACCCGACTGGGAGGTGCTGCCCGAGACCTTCAAGGGCTCGGTTTTTCTGCTCTCCTTGGTGACCTGCGCCTCGATGATGCCGGTCGAGCGCCTGCCGCTGGCCTCATGGCACACCGCGTTGGGCCTGGGCTTCGTCTCCGCCGTCTTCGACAACATCCCGCTCACCGCCCTGGCGCTGAAGCAGGGCGGCTACGACTGGGGTTTCCTGGCCTATGCCGTGGGTTTCGGCGGCTCGATGGTCTGGTTCGGCTCCTCAGCCGGCGTAGCCCTGTCCAACATGTATCCTGAGGCCAAGTCGGTGCGCTTGTGGTTGCGTCAAGGCTGGCATGTGACGCTCGCCTACGTGGTCGGCTTCTTCTTCATGCTGGCGCTGCTCGGCTGGCATCCCGATGCGCCCCACAAGACGCCGCCGACCGGCGCGGCCGCCAATGTCGCGGTGCACTGAACTGAGGTAAGCCGGCGTCGCATCGCCGCCTTTATCCAAATTGGATATACAATCGAGCGTCGGAGGTAGCATGAAGGCCATCATCCTGTTTGCTCACGGCGCCCGCAACCCGGACTGGGCCCAGCCCATATTGGCCATCCGCGCCGCCATGCTGGCGCGCCGGCCGGAAGTCCGGGTCGAGGCGGCTTTCCTCGAGTTCATCGCACCGCAACTGCCAGAGACCATCGCCGCGCTGGTGGCGGACGGTCACCGCGAGATCACCATCGTGCCCATGTTCATGGCCCAGACCGGGCACACCAAGCGCGATCTGCCGACGCTCTTGGACGCCGCCAAGGAGCGTCACGCCGGGCTGTTGATCCAGGTGGCGACGCCGATCGGCGAAGCCGTCAGCGTGGTTGACGCGATCGCCGATTACGCCTTGATGGAAGGGGCTTGATATATTCGTATATAAGCATATAATAATACACCATGAAAACTCTATCCTTTCCGATGCTCGCCCCCGCCCGGGGCCTCGCCCTGTCGTTCACCCTAGCGCTCGCCCTGTGTTTGGCACCGCCGCTGGTCCAGGCCCAGGCTCCGGCCACCGGCCTTGTGGAACTGCGCGAGGTCGAACTGAGCTACCCGGCCGAGGCTGTCCTCGAGGCCGTCCGGCAAGCCACGGTCGCGGCCCAGGTGCAGGGCCGGATCCTCGACGTGCGCGCCGATGCCGGCCAGCGCGTCGCCGCCGGCGAGGTGCTGATGAGGATCGATGCGCGCGAGGCGGCGCAGAATCTGGCCGGCGCCCAGGCGCAACTGGTCAATGCGCGCGCCAATTTCGAGCGGACGCGGAACCTCTATCAGCAGAAGTTCTTGAGCCAGGCGGCCTTCGACAAGGCTGAGGCCGATTACAGGAGCGCCAGGGCCGCCGCCGGCCAGGCCGGCGCCGTCGCGAGCTACGCCACGATCACATCGCCGATCGCCGGCATCGTCGCCCAGCGACAGGTCGAAGCCGGCGACATGGCCGCCCCCGGCCGCCCGCTGATCAGCATCTTCGATCCTAGGGCGCTGCGCGCCGTCGCCAGCATTCCGCAGTACAAGCTGGACGCGGTGGAGCAGACACCCCGCGCCAAGCTGGAATTCCCGGAAACCGGCCGTTGGATCGATGCGGCCAGGGTCGAGTTGCTGCCGACCGCGGATCCCCAGACCCACGTCGTCACCGCCCGCGTTTACCTGCCCGAGAATCTGCCGGGGGCGCTGCCGGGCATGTTCGTGCGCGTCCATTTCGTCGTCGGCCGCGCCAAGAAGCTGCTCGTGCCCGCCTCGGCGGTGCTGCACCGGGGAGAGGTCACCGCGGTCTATGTCGTCGATGCCAAGGATCACCTGCACCTGCGCCAGGTGCGCCTGGGCGAGGCCTATGCCGGTGGCGACCGGGAAGTGCTCGCCGGACTCTCGGCGGGCGAGCGGGTCGCCCTGGATCCGATCGCGGCCAGCATCGGATCGAACAAGTAAGGCGGGCATGGGCAGATTCCCACGTCGGCCCTAGACCGTAGCGATCGCTGACCAACCACCACTGAACACGGCAACGACTCATGGGCATCTCCGGACGTATCGCCAACTTTTTCCTGCGCAATTCGATGACGCCGCTGATCGCGTTGATCGCCCTGCTGCTGGGCGTCTTCGCGGTGATCGTGACGCCTCAGGAAGAAGACCCACAGATCAACGTCACCATGGCCAACGTCTTCATCCCCTTCCCGGGGGCATCGGTCAAGGACGTCGAGTCCCTGGTGGCGCAGCCTGCCGAGCAGGTGCTCTCGCGCATCTCCGGCATCGAGCACGTCTATTCGGTGTCGCGGCCGGGCATGGCGATCATCACCGTGCAGTTCCTGGTGGGCGAGGATCCGATCCAGGCGCTGGTGCGTCTCTACGACACCATCAACTCCCACCGCGACTGGGTTTCGCCCGATCTCGGCGTGCTCGCTCCGATCATCAAGCCGGTCGGCATCGACGACGTGCCGGTCATCACGCTCACCTTATGGAGTCCGGGCAGCAAGAATGTCGCTCCCAAGAGCGCATACCAACTGGAGCAGGTGGCCCACGCCGCCGAGATCGAGTTCAAGCGCATCCCCGGCACGCGCGACGTAACCACCGTCGGCGGCCCCGGCCACGTGATCCGTGTGGTGATGGACAGCGACCGGATGAACTCCTATGGCATTACCGCCGAGGATCTGAAGGCCGCCTTGCAGCTGTCTAACGCCTCGCAGCCTTCGGGCAGCCTGGTGAGCGGCAATCAGGAGGTGCTGGTCCAGACCGGCACCTATCTGAGCTCCGCCTACGACGTCAAGCGGCTCGTCGTCGGCGTGCACGCGAACAAGCCGGTGTTCATGTCGGACGTGGCCCGGGTCATCGACGGACCCGACCAGCCCACAAACTATGTCTGGCTCGGTACCGGGGAGGCGGCCAAGACCAAGAGCATCGACGTCAAGGGCGAGTTTCCGGCGGTCACCCTGGCCGTCTCCAAGAAACCCGGGGTCAATGCTGCCGACGTCGCCGCCGCGGTCATCAGCCGCGCCAACAGCCTGAGGGGGTCGGTGATCCCCGAGGGCGTCGATTTCACCGTCACCCGCAACTACGGGCAGACGGCTACCGACAAGGCGCACAAGCTGATCGAGAAGCTCATCTTCGCCACTTCCATCGTCGTGTTGCTGGTGCTTTTCACCTTGGGCTGGCGCGAGGCGATCATCGTCGGCACCGCGGTCAGCCTGACGCTGGCCGCCACCCTGTTCGCCTCCTGGGCCTGGGGCTTCACCTTGAACCGGGTGTCGTTGTTCGCCCTGATCTTCTCCATCGGCATCCTGGTCGACGATGCCATCGTGGTGGTCGAAAACATCCATCGCTGGCATACCCGAGAACCGGACAAACACCTGTGGCAGATCATCCCGGCGGCGGTCGACGAAGTCGGCGGGCCGACGATACTCGCCACCTTCACGGTGATCGCGGCACTCCTGCCGATGGCCTTCGTGACCGGGCTGATGGGCCCCTTTATGAGCCCGATCCCGATCAACGCCTCGATGGGCATGTTCATCTCTTTGGCCGTCGCCTTCGTCATAACGCCTTGGCTGGCGCTGAAGCTGCTCAAGGGGGAGGTGGGCCATCACGGCGCCGGGCCCGCCGCCGCGCAACAAACCGGCAAGACGGAGCGGCTGTTCCGCCGGGTGCTCACCCCCTTCCTCGATCCGCAGACCGGGGCGCGGGCCAGGCGCAAGCTATGGCTGGGCGTGTTCGTCGCGATCTTGCTCTCGCTGTCGCTGGTGGCGGTCAAGCTGGTGGTGATGAAGATGCTGCCCTTCGACAACAAGAGCGAGTTCCAGGTCGTGCTCGACATGCCGGTGGGTACGCCGCTGGAGGACACCGCCAAGGTGCTGCACGAAATCGGCGGCTATCTGTCCACGGTGCCGGAGGTGAGCGATTACGAAGCCTACGCCGGTACCGCCAGCCCGATCAACTTCAACGGCCTGGTGCGTCAGTACTATCTGCGCGCCAGTCCGGAGCTGGGTGACATCCAGGTCAACCTGACCGACCTGCATCAGCGCGAGCGCCAGAGCCATGAAATAGCGATGTCGGTACGCGCCAGGATCGCCCAGATCGCCCAGAAATACGGCGGCAACGCCACGGTGGTCGAGGTCCCTCCCGGTCCGCCCGTGCTCTCGCCGATCGTGGCCGAGATCTACGGCCCGGACTACGCCGGCCAGATCGCGGTGGCGAAGAAGGTCGTGGCGCAGTTCAAAGCCACGCCCGATGTCATCGGCATAGACAGCAGCATCGATGCTGTGGCGCCCAAGGTGGTGCTGCACGTTTCGCAGAGCAAGGCCGCCCTGGCTGGCGTGGCGCAGCAGGACATCGTCGAAGTGGTGGGCATGGGCCTGTCGGGCGAGAACGTGACGCCGGTGCATGATGGCGAGTCCAAGTACGAAATCCCGGTGCGCATCACCCTGTCCGCGGAGCAGCAGAACTCGATAGACCAGCTGCTGAAATTGCGGGTGCGCGCGCGCGACGGCAAGATGGTCCCGGTTTCGGATCTGGTCGATGTGGAGCACGTCCGGCGCGAGCAGGTGATCTATCACAAGGATCTGCTGCCGGTCGTCTACGTCTTCGGCGACATGGGCGGGAAAATCGATTCACCCATATACGGCATGTTCGATATCCGCGCCAGGACGCATGACATGTCCTTGGCCGGCATCCCGGGGGCGGGCGGCAAGCTGGGCGAGTATTTCATCAGGCAGCCCAAGGATCCCTACGCCGGCTACAGCCTGAAGTGGGACGGCGAGTGGCAGGTCACCTACGAGACCTTCCGCGACATGGGCATCGCCTACGCGGTCGGGCTGATTCTGATCTACCTGCTGGTGGTGGCGCAGTTCAAGTCCTATCTGGTGCCGCTGATCATCATGGCGCCGATCCCGCTCACCGTCATCGGCGTGATGCCCGGCCATGCGTTGTGGGGCAGCCAATTCACCGCCACCTCGATGATCGGCATGATCGCCTTAGCGGGCATCATCGTCCGGAACTCGATCCTGCTGGTCGATTTCATCAACGAGCAAGTGGCCGACGGCGTCGATTTTGCCGAGGCGGTGATCCAGTCGGCGATCGTGCGCGCCAAACCGATCGTACTGACCGGCCTGGCGGCCATGCTCGGCGCCTTGTTCATCCTCGACGATCCGATCTTCAACGGCCTGGCGCTCGCCCTGATTTTCGGCATCTTCGTGTCCACCCTGCTGACCCTGGTCCTGATCCCGGTGCTCTACTACGTGGCGATGCGCAAACGCATAGCGGCGGCGAGCGCCGGGCAGGCCGCCTCCAGTTCATCCACCTAATCATTCTCGCAAAGGAAAAGCAATGACCGTCAATCAAATCGTCCGCATCGTCGCCGGCTTCTTCGTCATGCTCTCGCTCGCGCTGGGCGTCGAGGCGAGCCCGTTCTTCGTGCATAAGTACTGGCTGTTCTTCACCCTCTTCGTCGGTTTCAACCTATTCCAGAGCGGTTTCACCAAGTTCTGCCCGCTCGACATCATCCTCAAGAAGCTGGGCGTGAAGGAGAGCAGCGGCGCAGGCTGCGCCTGAGCAGCTTCCGGCGAGGGCGCTGCGGCGGGAGCTTCGCCCGGCACCCGGTAGCTTCGGTGGGTGGCGATATAATGCGGTTTTTCACGCCGAGGAATGACCGATGATCGCCGAATCCGACCAATACGCCAGGGCTATCGCGCTGTTCGATGCCGCCAACGGTGAAGACCCGAACATCGAGACCGAAGCAGGTCGGCGATACCCCAAGGAACTCCTCTACGCCCAGCGCATGAGCGCGATGATCGAGCGCTTTGCGCCAGATGCTCCGGAAGCGGTGCGTCTGGCGGTGCGCAGCCAGCACATCCAGCGCTGGAAAATTCCCCGCAAGGATTACCCGATGACGCCCCAGGGCTATCAGCTCTGGCGCACCACCCTGTACCGCTTCCACGCCGACACCGCCGGCAGGCTGATGAAGGAGGCCGGCTACGACGACGAGATGATCGAGCGGGTGAAGAAGGTCGTCGGCAAGCGCGGTCTCAAGGTCAATCCCGAAACCCAGATGATGGAGGACGTGGTCGACCTGGTGTTCCTGGAGCATTATCTCGCTGCCTTCGCCGCTCAGCATCCGGAGTACGACGAGGCGAAGTGGCTCGACATCCTGAGGAAGACCTGGAAGAAAATGTCTCCGGCCGGACACGAGGCGGCGCTGTCGAAAATCAAGCTGCCCGAGCATTTGGTGCCGCTGATCCAGAAGGCGGTCGGCGGCTAGTGCCCGTGGTTACCCCTGGGGGGCAACCACGGGCATTTATGCCGCGCAGCAGTACTTGTGCTGCGAATCGGTGCTAGTACCGGCTACAAAATCGGAGGGCGATATGGAAATCGGGTTCATCGGACTGGGGCTGATGGGACGGCCCATGGCGCTGCATCTGGCCCGGGTCGGCCACCGTCTGCACCTGTGGGCGAGGCGGCCGGCGACGCTCGAACCGTTTCGTGAGGTCAATGCCCACGCCCACGTCAGCGCCGCGGAAGTGGCCAGGCACGCGAAGATCGTGTTCACCATGGTGGCCGACGCGCCAGACGTAGAGCAGGTCTGCCTGGGCGAGGGCGGCATCACGGAGGGCGCCGGACCAGGCGCCGTCGTCGTGGACATGAGCACCATCGCTCCGGCGGCGGCGCGCGACATCGGCGTCCGGCTCGCGGCCCGCGGCATCGAGTTCCTCGACGCGCCGGTGTCCGGCGGCGAGGTCGGCGCCATCAACGCGGCGCTGACCATCATGGTCGGCGGCAAACCCGAGGTGTACGAGACCATCCTGCCGCTGTTCGAAATCCTCGGCAAGTCGGTGACGCTAATCGGCGACTCGGGCGCTGGGCAGGTGGCCAAGGCCTGCAACCAGATCCTCACCGGCGTCGGCGTCGCAGCCCTGGCCGAAGCCTTCAACTTTGCCCGGAAGAGCGGCGTCGATGCCGCCAGGGTGCGCGAGGCCCTGATGGGCGGCTTCGCCTACAGCAAGATCCTGGAGAACCACGGCCAGCGTATGCTCGACCGCAATTTCAGGCCCGGCTTCAAATCCTGGATGCACCAGAAGGACCTGCGCATCGTCATGGAGGAGGCTCACCGCCTCGGCCTGATGCTGCCCAGTGCGGCGGCGACGGCGCAGATGTTCAACGCCATGGTCGGCTTCGGTCTGGGCGAGGAAGACTCGATCGCCATGCTGAAGCTGCTGGAGACGATGAGCGGCCAGGCATGAGGCTGGGTTTCATCGGTCTGGGGGCGATGGGGCAGCCGATGGCGCTGCGGCTGCTGCGCGCCGGCCATAGTCTGTTCGTCTGGGCACGGCGGCCGGAGCGCCTGCAGGCGCTGATCGAGGCGGGTGCCCTCGGCTGCCGCAATCCGGCCGAGGTGGCCGCGAGTGCCGAGCTGGTGTTCACGATGGTGACCGCCGACGCCGACGTCACCGGTATCGCGTTCGGCCCCGGGGGGCTGCTACACGGCTTTGCGCCGGGCGGCATCCACGTCGACATGAGCACGATTTCACCGCAGACGACGCGTCGCCTGGCACAGCGCTGGGCGGAGCGGGGCATCGCCATGCTCGATGCCCCGGTCTCGGGCGGCGTGGAGGCGGCGAACAGCGCCAAGCTGGCGATCATGGTCGGCGGCGAGGCCCGAACGCTGGCTCGGGCGCGGCCGCTGTTCGAAATTCTCGGCGCTACCGTCGTCCATGTCGGCGGCAACGGCGCCGGGCAGGTGGCCAAGGCTTGCAACCAGATGGTGATGGTGGCGGCGATCGAGGCGTGCGCCGAGGCGATGCGTCTGGCCGCCGCCTCGGGGGTGGCCGCCGAGCGGGTGCTGCGGGCGGTGATGGCCGGCGCCGCCGGATCGCGCGTGCTCGAGGTGTTCGGCGGTCGCATGACGGCGCGCGACTTTGCCGCCGGGGTCGAAGCGCGGCTGCATCACAAGGATTTCGGCATCCTGATGGCCGAGGCCCAGCGCCTGGCTTGTCCGCTGCCGGTCGCAGCCCAGGTGGCCCAGCAACTCGACGCCCTGATGGCGCTCGGCTGGGGCGGCGAGGACAGCGCCTCGCTGCTCAAGGTGCTGGAAGCAGCCCATGCTTGAGCGCGGCGCCCGCGACGACCAGCTCAGCGAAGGCGAGCTGCGCAAAATCATGCTCGAGCAGCAGGCGATCCTCGACAACGCCACGATCGGCATCCTGTTCTCGCGCAATCGTCAGCTCGTCTCCAGCAACGCGCTCTGCGCCGAAATGTTCGGCTACGCGCCGGACGAACTGATCAGGCTGCCCGCCGTGGCGCTCTACCCGTCCGCCGAGGCTTACCAGGAGCTCGGTCGCGAGGCAGCGCCGGTGCTGTCTTCGGGCTCGGCCTTCCATGCGGAGACCCAGTACAAGCGCAAGGACGGCTCGCTGTTCTGGTGCCGGGTGTCGGCCAAGGCCGTCGATCCGCAACGTACGCAGGACGGCACCATCTGGATCATGGAGGATGTCAGCGAGGACCGGGCGCTGCGCGAGGCGCTGGAGCAGTCGATCCGAGAACTCGGGACGATTTTCGAGACCGCCGTGATCGGTATCGTGGTCTTGCGCAGCCGCAGGATCGCGCGCTGCAACCGCCGCATGGAGGAGTTGTTCGGTTATGCGCCCGGCGAGATGCTCGGCCAGTCGACGCGGTTATGGTATTTCTCGGAGGAGGATTACGCCGGCCCGGGCGCGGCCGCCTACCCCGAGCTGGCGCAGGGCAACCTGCACCAGCGCGAGCAACTGTTCCGGCGCAAGGACGGCTCATCGTTCTGGGGCAGGCTCTCGGCCCGGGCCTTCGATCCCGCCCGGCCTGAGGCGGGAGCGGTAGGCTTGTTCGAGGACATCACCGAGAAGCGGCAGGCAGAAGCGCAAGTGCGCGCCGCGCTCGAACAACAGGAGATGATCTTCAACAACGCCGCGGTCGCCATCATGTTCGTCAGGAACCGCGTCGTCCAACGCTGTAACCGCCGTCTCGAAGACATGTTTGGCTATTCCGAGGGCGAACTGGTCGGCAACTCGACCTTGATGCTGTTTCCGACCGTGGGCGAATACGACGCCTTCGGCGCGAGCGCCGCCGAGACCATCCGTCGCGGCGACACCGTGATCCACGAGCTCCGCGTCCAGCGCAAGGACGGCAGCAGGTTCTGGCTGCGCGCCACCGGACGCAAGACCGATGCCTCCGGTCCGATGCTCGACGTGATCTGGATCTTCGAGGACGTCACCGAGCGCCATCAGGCCGAGGAGGATCTGGCGCGCGCGCGCGACGAGCTGGAGCTGCGCGTGGCCGAGAGAACCGCCGAGCTGGCCAGCACCAACGAGCAGCTGCAGGAAGAGATCTTCGAGCGCCTGCAGGCCGAGCAGCGCATCTGGCATCTGGCCCACCACGACGCCTTGACCGGCCTGCCCAATCGCAGCCTGCTGCTCGACCGCCTGGACCAGGCGCTGACCCAGGCCGCGCGCACCCGGCACCGGCTGGCGGTGATTTTCCTCGATCTCGACCGTTTCAAGAGCATCAACGACACGCTCGGCCACGCCGTCGGCGACCAGTTGCTGAGGCACGTCGCCGAACGCTTGCGCGCCGCGGTGCGCGCCGTCGATACCGTCTCCCGCCTGGGCGGCGACGAGTTCGTGATGGTGCTGCACGAGATCGACCGACCCGACGACGCGGTGCTGGTGGCGGAGAAGGTGATCGCCGCGCTGGACCAGGTGGTGGCGGTCGAGGGGCATCAACTGCGCGCCACGCCGTCGATCGGCATCAGCATCTATCCAGATGACGGCGACGAGGCCTATGCGCTGATGAAGAATGCCGATACCGCGATGTATCACGCCAAGGCCAACGGCCGAAACAATTTCCAGTTCTACGCCGAGACGATGAACGAGGAGGCGACGCGCGTCTTCAATCTGGAGCACCGGCTGCGCGGCGCCATCGACCGCGGCGAGTTCCTGCTCCACTACCAGCCGCTGATCGACCGTCAGAAGAATGCCGTGTGCGGCATGGAGGCGCTGGTTCGCTGGCAGGATCCGGAGCGCGGGATGATTTCGCCCGCCGAGTTCATCCCGGTAGCGGAGGAGACCGGGCTGATCGTGCCGCTGGGCCTGTGGGTACTGAGAGAGGCCTGTCGCCAGAACAGCGCCTGGCAGGCGCAGGGCTATCCGTCGCTGCCGGTGTCGGTGAATATCTCGCCGCGTCAGTTCCGCGAGAAGGGACTGGTGGACGCGGTGCGCGCCGCGCTCGCGGAAACCGGACAGCCGCCCGGGCTGCTCGAACTGGAGATCACCGAGTCCACCCTGATGCACGACGCCGACGAGACCCTGGAAAAGCTGCGCCAGATAGCGGCCATGGGCGTGCGGCTGGCGGTCGACGACTTCGGCACCGGCTATTCCAGCCTGAGCTACCTGAAGCGCTTCCCGGTGCACAAGCTGAAGATCGACCAGAGTTTCGTCCGCGATCTGGGCGACGACCGCGACGATGCCGCCATCGTCGCGGCCATCATCGCCCTGGCGCGCGCTTTGGGCCTGGGGGTGCTGGCCGAGGGCGTGGAGACCGATGCCCAATTTGCGGCGCTGGCCAGCTACGGCTGCGTCGAATTCCAGGGCTTCCTGTTCTCCCGGCCGCTCGCGCCCGAGAGCGCTGAGGCCATCTTCAGGCCGCCGGCGCTGCGGCTTCGGGCATAATGCCGCTTTCGAGAGGCGAGGACTTAGCCATGACCCCGATCACCACCGACAGCGGCCTCGTCATCGAGGACATCAGCATCGGCAGCGGCGCAGAAGCCGGCACCGGCCAGACCGTTTCGGTCCATTACACCGGCTGGCTGATCGACGGCACCAAGTTCGATTCGAGCAAGGACCGCGACGAGCCCTTCGAGTTTCCGCTCGGTGCCCGCTGGGTGATCGCCGGCTGGGACGAGGGCGTGGTCGGGATGAAGATAGGCGGCAGGCGCAAGCTCACCATTCCGCCGGAGCTGGGTTACGGCGCGCGCGGCGCCGGCGGCGTGATTCCGCCCGAGGCCACCCTGGTGTTCGAGGTCGAACTGCTCGGCTTGAGCTGAACGCGGAAGCTCCGCCGTGTCCGCCGCGCCGCCGCTGACGCCGCCATCGAAACTGCCGCGGGTCGGCACGACGATCTTCACGCTGATGTCGAAGCTCGCCGGCGAATGCGGCGCCATCAACCTGTCTCAGGGCTTTCCGGACTTCTCGGCGCCGCAGCGGCTGTTCGATCTGGTGGCCCAGCATATCGCCGCAGGCCGCAACCAGTACGCGCCTATGGCCGGTGCTGCCGCGCTGCGCGAGGCCATCGCCGAGAAGGTGGACGCGCTCTACGCGGCGCGCTACGAGGTCGAGACCGAGATTACCGTCACCGCCGGCGCGACCCAGGCGATATTCACCGCGATCTCGGCCTGCGTCCGGCCCGGCGACGAGGTCATCGTCTTCGCGCCGGTGTACGATTCCTACGTGCCGGGCATCGAGTTGAACGGCGGCCGCGCGGTGGTTGCGAGCCTGGGCTTTCCCGGCTACCGGCCCGACTGGGACGAGGTGCGAGCCCTGATCACGCCGCGCACCCGGATGGTGATCATCAATTCGCCGCACAACCCCAGCGGCGCGGTGTGGTCGGCCGACGACCTCGACCGGCTGGCGGCGCTGACCCGGAACACCGATATCGTCGTCGTCAGCGACGAAGTCTATGAACACGTCGTCTTCGCCGACAGCGGACGGCGGCACCACAGCGTCACGGCGCACCCGCAGTTGCGCGAACGCAGCTTCGTCGTCTCCAGCTTCGGCAAGACCTATCACATCACCGGCTGGAAGATCGCCTACTGCCTGGCGCCGGCGCAGCTGATGGCCGAGTTCCGCAAGGCGCACCAGTTCGTCGTGTTCGCGGTGAACCATCCGATGCAGCTGGCGCTGGCCGACTTCATGCGCGAGCGGCCCGAGTTTGCCCTGGAGCTGGCGGCCTTCTACCAGGGCAAGCGGGATTTTTTCCGTGCCGCGCTCGCCGCTTCCAGATTCGAACTGCTGCCCTGCGCCGGCACCTACTTCCAGCTGGCGCGCTATGCGGCGATTTCGGATGAGCCCGATACCGAATTCGTGCAACGCCTGGCGCGCGAGCACGGGGTCGCGGCGATTCCGGTGTCGGTGTTCTATCCCCGGCCCGAGGATAGACGCGTGATCCGCTTCTGCTTCGCCAAGAACGAGGCGACGCTGAGCGCCGCGGCCGAACGGCTGGTTCGGGTCTAGGCCGCTGCGCGGCACAAGCGCCAGAGGGCGGGTACAAGCGCTGCAGAGGACCGGCTACCGTTAGGGCACTAGGCCGCTGCGCGGCACAAGCGCCCGTAATTGTCCCGGGAAAAAGCATCCCCGGACAAAACGGGCGCTAGCCTTCGACCATGCGGCGGATGACGGCGTTGAAGGGAGCTATCCACTCCGGGGCGAACTGGTTGTCGCAGGCATTGACCTCGGCGATCGCGCGCAGCAGGGAGCGCGACTGGCCGCGGTGGCTGTGCTTCAGGGTGACCGCCTCGAAGGCATCGACGATGGCCAGGATTTTCGCGCCGGCGCAGATCTCGTCCGCCTTGAGCCGCCGCGGATAGCCGCCGCCGTCGGGCATCTCGTGGTGCTGGGCGACCATCTGCGCGGCCCCCTGCCAGCCCTCCATGCGTTCGAGCAAGCCCGCGGCCTGGATCGGGTGACTCTGCAGCCGCCGTCGGTCCTCCTCGGTGAATTTTTCCACCCTGAGCCAGACGGATTCGGGCAGGAACATCATGCCGATATCGTGCAGGTAGACGGCCGCCTCCAGTTGCGTCGCCTCGACCGGTTTGCCGGCGGCCCGGTTGGTGTCCTGCGCGAGCTGCAGCAGGCGTTTGCTGCGGCCCTTGAACAGCGGCGAACGCGCCTCGAATTGCAGCGCCAGCGAGCGGAAGAAACGCAGGTCGGCGGCGACGTTCTCTGGGCTGCGGGCGATGGCCGAGGGACGGGTCCGGAGCGCGCGGGCGGCGCCTGCCGGACGGAAGCCTGTGACCGCCTCGATCAGCAGCACCGAGCCCGTGTCGATCGCTTCCCTGTCGGCGCCGGACAGGGTCTCCAGGCCGCCGACCAGTTCGACCAGTTTCAGCTGATCGAGCGGGCGCTTGCCGGCCAGCGACTCGAGCGACAGTTCGAGCCGGTCCATGGCCAGCAGGATCACTTCTGCGAGCAGTTCCGAGAAGCCGATCTCGCCGGCGCGCAGCCGCGCCAGCAGCGTCTCGATCGGGTGGGTGATGGCCACGCCGAGCTCCACCTTGCAGATAGCGGCATTGCCCTTGACGTTGTGCAGGGCGCGAAACAGGTCGGCGATCAGGGCCATGTCCCCCGGCGTCGCCTTGAGTCGGGCGATGTCGCGTTCGATGTTCGGCACCTGGTCGGTCAGATCGTCGATGAATTCCTGCAGCGATTCACGATCGGCGACCTGAGACTGGAGCAAGGCGGTGATATCCATGGGTCGGCCTCTGCGGGGTGATTCCTGGAACTTACGGCAGGCGCGCGCAGCCCCTAGGTCTGGCTCCAGGAGTCCCTGAGGGTCACGGTCCGGTTGAATACCGGCCGACCGTCCTGGGAATCGACGCGGTCGGTGACGAAATAGCCGTGGCGTTCGAACTGGAAGCTCTGCTCCGGCTGCGCGGCTCTCAGGGCAGGTTCCAGGTAGGCGGTGATGAGCTTCTTGCTGTCGGGGTTGAGGTCGGCGAGGTAGTCGCGCTCCTCACCCTGTTCCTTGGCACCCGGATGCGGGCGGGAAAACAGCCGGTCGTAGAGCCTCACCTCGGCCGGATAGGCGTGGCGCGCCGAGACCCAATGCAGGTTGCCCTTGACCTTGTAGCCGTCGGCGCCCGGCGTGCCCGATTTGGAGTCGGGCAGGTATTCGCAACGGACGCTGACGACCCGGCCCTCGGCATCGTGCTCCGCGCCGACGCACTTGACCACGAAGCCGTAGCGCAGACGCGCCATGTTGCCCGGATAGAGGCGGTGGTAGCCCTTGGTCGGCTGGTCCATGTAGTCATCGCGCTCGATCCACAGCTCCTTCGAGAAAGGGATTTCGCGCTTGCCGAGCTCGGGCTTCAAGGGATGGTTGGGGGCGTGGCAGATCTCCTCCTGTTCCTCGGGGTAGTTGTCGATCACCAGCTTGAGGGGATCGAGCACGGCGATGCGGCGCGGCGCACGCTCGTTGAGGTCCTCGCGCATGCAGTCCTCCAGCAGGCTCATGTCGATCCAGGAGTCCGACTTGGAGACGCCGATGCGCTCGGCGAACAGGCGGAAGCCGGCCGGCGTGAAGCCGCGGCGGCGGGCGCCGACCAGGGTGGGCATGCGCGGATCGTCCCAGCCGTCGGTGTGCCCCTCTTCGACCAACTGGATCAGGCGGCGCTTGGAGAGCACGACGTAGGTCAGGTTGAGCCGGGAGAATTCATACTGGCGCGGCAGCGGCCGATTGAGCAGGCCCAGCGCCGCGAGCTTTTCGTTGAGCCAGTCGTAGAGCGGCCTATGGTCCTCGAACTCGAGCGTGCAGATCGAGTGGGTGATGTTCTCCAGCGCGTCCGAGATGCCGTGGGCGTAGTCGTACATCGGGTAGAGGCACCACTTGTCGCCGGTGCGGTGATGGGCCCCGTGGCGGATGCGGTAGGCGATCGGGTCGCGCAGGTTGAGATTGGGCGAGGCCATGTCGATCTTTAGACGCAGCACGTGGGCGCCGTCGGCGAATTCGCCGGCTCTCATGCGCCGGAACAAGTCTAGGTTCTCGGCCGGCGACCGGTCCCGGTGCGGCGAATTCCTGCCCCCTTCGGTCAGCGTGCCGCGGTGCTCGCGGATGGCCTCGGCGGACTGGCTGTCCACGTAGGCGAGACCGGCCGTGATCAGCGCCTCGGCGAATTCGTAGAGCCAGTCGAAGTAGTCCGAGGCGTAGTAGAGGTTGTCGCCCCAGTCGAAGCCCAGCCAATGCACCGCGTCGATGATCGAGTCGACGTACTCCTGTTCTTCCCTGGCCGGGTTGGTGTCGTCGAAGCGCAGGTGGCAGGCGCCGCCATAGTCGCGCGCCAGGCCGAAGTTGAGGCAGATGCTCTTGGCGTGGCCGTAGTGGAGGTAGCCGTTGGGTTCGGGCGGAAAGCGGGTGCGGATCCTGGCCGGATCGGGCGGCGCCTCGGCCTGGAGCGCGGCCGGGCCTGGGCGGCCGGAGAAGCGGCGGGTTGCGTACCGGCCCGTGGCCAGATCGTCCTCGACGATGTTGCGGATGAAATTGGCGGTGAGCTTGTCGGCGGACATGGCGTTGCGGGGGGTTGCAATGAGAGGCGGCCATTTTAACGGCAAAGCCGCCGCCCCGCCGTGTAAAATGCGGCCATGATTCATGGTCGCGCCGGCCACCCTGCTGCCAACCAAATGAAGCCGGGTGACTCGGCTGCTGCGCTGGCACGCATCGAAGCCCGCCTGGCGGCGAGGCCCGCAATGCTCTACGACGAGGACTTGCCGATCGCGGCGCGGCGGGCCGAGATCGCCGAGGCGATCCGCGCGCATCAGGTGGTCATCGTCTGCGGCGAGACCGGCTCGGGCAAGACCACGCAATTGCCCAAGATCTGCCTCGAACTGGGCCGCGGTTGCGCCGGCCTGATCGGCCACACCCAGCCGCGCCGCATCGCCGCGCGCGCCACCGCCGCGCGCATCAGCCAGGAGCTGAAGAGCGAGCTCGGCCGCCAGGTCGGCTACAAGATCCGGTTTACCGACCGCGTCTCGCCTGAGACTTACATCAAGCTGATGACCGACGGCATCCTGCTCGCCGAGACCCAGACCGATCCGCTGCTTCGGCAGTACGACACGATCATTCTCGACGAGGCGCACGAGCGTAGCCTGAACATCGACTTCCTGCTCGGCCACCTCAAGCAGCTGCTGCCCAGGCGGCCGGATCTGAAGCTCGTCGTCACCTCGGCGACCCTCGATGCCGAGCGTTTCTCCAGGCATTTCGAGGGTGCCCCGGTATTCGAGGTCTCCGGCCGCCTCTACCCGATCGAGTTGCGCTGGCGCCCGATCATTCAGGACCTGTCCCCCGGCCCCCTTCCCCGGGAAGGGGGTGACGGGGGTTCGCGTAGCTCACCGTCCGGCGCTGCGCCGGGCTCGGCGCCCCCCAGTGGCCCAAGGCCACTTCCTCCGGGGCGAGGGACTTCCTTCGGGGCGCGGCCCTTCGCCCAGCGCGACGATCAGGATACAGACATCAACGACGCCATCGTCGCTGCGGTGGATGAGGCGCACCGCGCCGGTCCCGGCGACGTGCTGGTGTTCCTGCCCGGCGAACGCGAGATCCGCGAGGCCGCCGAAGCCTTGCGCAAGCACCACCCGCCAGCCACCGAGATTATCTCGCTGTTCGCGCGCCAGTCGGCGCAGGAGCAGTCTCGCGTCTTCCAGCCGCACCAGGGGCGGCGCGTGGTGCTGGCGACCAACGTCGCCGAGACTTCGCTCACCGTGCCGGGGATACGCTATGTCGTCGACACCGGCTTGTCCCGGGTCAAGCGCTACTCGCACCGCAACAAGGTGGAACAACTGCAGGTGGAGCCGATCTCCCAGGCCGCCGCCAACCAGCGCGCCGGCCGCTGCGGGCGCGTTGCCAGCGGCATCTGCTTCCGCCTTTATAGCCAGGAGGATTTCGACAAGCGGCCGCCCTACACCGACCCGGAGATCCTGCGCGCTTCGCTGGCCGGCGTGATCCTGCGCATGAAGACGCTGAACCTGGGCGGCGTCGAGGACTTTCCTTTCCTGCAGCCGCCGCCGCCGAGGATGATCGCCGACGGCTACAGGCTGCTCAATGAGCTGGGCGCAGTCGATGAGGGCAACGAGCTGACCGAGGTCGGCGGTGAGTTGGCCAGACTGCCGACCGACCCCAAGCTCGGGCGCATGATCCTGGCGGCGAGGACCGAGGGCGCGCTGCGCGAAGTGCTGATCATCGCCGCCGCCCTGTCCTTGCAGGACGTCCGGGATAGGCCGGCAGAACAGGCGGCGAGCGCCGATCAGGCGCACGCCAAATGGAAGGATGAGAAATCCGAGTTCCTTTTTTATCTCAAGTTGTGGGCCGCCGCCGACGAGGTGTTTTGCCACGAATCCCAGCCCAAGCAGCGCCAATGGTGCCGCCGGAACTTTGTCTCCTGGCTGCGGTTGCGCGAGTGGCGCGATATCCACGGCCAGCTCCACGCCGTCTGCGCCGAGCACGGCTGGAGGGAGAATGAGCTGCCGGCCTCTTTCGAGGCGATTCATCGGGCGCTGCTCGCCGGCCTGCTCGGCCACGTCGGCTTGAAGAGCGAGGAAGAAGGGCATTATCTCGGCGCGCACGGCATCAAGTTTTACCTCCATCCGGGCTCCAGCCTCGCCAGAAAAGCCGGGCGCTGGGTGATGGCGGCTGAGCTCATGGACACTTCGCGCCTCTATGCGCGCACCGTCGCCAGAATCGAGCCGGAATGGCTGGAGCGGGTGGGCGCCCATCTGATCAGGCGCCACGTCTATGAGCCGCACTGGGAGAAGTCTTCCGGCCAGGTGGTGGCGTGGGAGCGCGCCACCTTGCATGGCCTGCTGCTCTATGCCAAACGCCGGGTGGCCTTCGGCGGCAAACCCCAGGAAGCGGCGCTCGCCCGGGAGTTGTTCATCCGCGGCGCCCTGGTGGACGGCGACTTGCATGAGGACTTCGTCCGGCGCGCGAAATTTTTTCAGCACAACCGCAAGCTCATCGCCGAGATCGAACAGCTCGAGCACAAGTCGCGCCGCCCCGACGTGCTGGTGGATGAGGAACTGATCTATGCCTTTTACGACGCCAAGATCCCCGGCGGCATCACCACGCTCGCCGCCTTCGAACACTGGCTGCGCATCGCTGAGCGGGAGCAGCCGCGCCTGCTGATGCTGGAGCGTGAGCAGCTGATGCGCCACGAGGCCGCCGGCATCACCACCGATGCCTTTCCGCATCAGCTTGAGTTCCACGGCCGGAGGCTCGAGCTCTCCTATCATCATGATCCAGGGGCGGCCGACGACGGCGTCACCCTGACGCTGCCCTTGGGGAGCGTTAACCAGGTCTCGGCCAACCGCTGCGAATGGCTGGTGCCGGGTCTGCTCGCGGAGAAGGTGAAGCAGCTGTTGAAGACCCTGCCGCAGCGATTCCGCAGCCGCCTGATGCCGCTCGATGCCTTCGCCGAGGTGTTCTGCGATCAAGACCATGACCTCGAAGAGCCGCTGGTGCGGGCGCTGACCCGCGCCGTCGAGGAGCGTCTGGCCATGAAGTTGCCGCTCGACGCCTTCCGTCCCGGCGAGCTGCGGCCCCACCTGGCTATGAATTACCGGCTTCAGGACGAGCACGGCGGCACCCTGGCCATTTCACGATCGCTGGCGGAGTTGCGGGAAAAATACGGCGGCCGCGTCGAGCAGAGCTTCGCGCAAGCGGTGGTCGTTCGGGAACCCGGAGAGGGAGAGTCGTCGGGGCTCACTTCCTGGAGTTTCGGCGACCTGCCCGAGCTCCAGGAAGTCACCGTTGCCGGCCGCAAGCTGGCCGGCTTCCCGGCCCTGGTGGACGGCGGCGAGAGCGTTTCCTTGCGCGTCTTCGATACCCCGGAGAAGGCGCAGACGGAGCATCGCGCCGGTCTGCGCCGGCTGTTCGCGCTCGGCCTCAAGGAGCAGTTGAAGTATGTCCAGAAGAACCTCGGCGTGCGCGACCTGGTGCTGCGGTGCATGAACCTGTTCTCCGAGCGGGAATTGCAGGAGCAGTTGCTCGCCGCGACCCTGGAGCGGACCTGCATGATGGCGCCGCTGCCGGCGAGTGAGGTACAGTTCGAGCAACGCCTGGCCGCGGCGAAGCCGCGCATCGCGCTGGTGGCCCAGGAGATGGCCAGGCTCTCCGGCACCATCCTCGGCGAATACGCGGTGTTGCAGAAGAAGCTCCCCGCGGCCAGGGCTTTCCCGACGGCGGTGGCCGACATCGCTGCCCAATGCGCTGCGCTGCTCGACAAGGGCTTCGTCCTGGCCACGCCCTTCGAGCGTCTGCAGCACTTCCCGCGCTACCTCAAGGCGGCCTCCCTGCGTCTGGAAAAACTGCGCAGCGATCCGGCCAGGGACGCTGCGGCGATGGGCGAGTGGCAGCGGCTCGCCAAACCCTTCGAGCGCGAACGCGCGGCGCGGCAGCGGGCCGGCGTAGCCGATCCCTTCCTGGAGGAGTTCCGCTGGCTGCTGGAAGAACTGCGGGTGTCGCTATTCGCCCAGGAATTGCGTACGCCAACGCCGGTATCGGTGAAGCGGCTGAGCAAGACCTGGGAGTCGCGGGTCCACCACCATTGAGGAGAAGACCATGGGATTTGGCGCTATCATCATCGGCGATGAAATCATGCGCGGCAAGCGGGCCGACAAGCACTTTGCCAAGCTGATCGAACTGCTGGCGCTGCGCGGCCTGCACCTCGACTGGAGCGCTTATCTCGGCGACGACCGCCGCCGGCTGACCGAGACGCTCGCGCTCTCCCTCAAGACCGAGGATGTCGTATTTTGCTTCGGCGGCATCGGCGTGACCCCCGACGATCACACCCGCCAGGCCGCCGCCGCCGCGGCCGGCGTGCCGCTGAGCCTGCATCCCGAGGCGGAAGCCGAGATCCGCGCACGCTTTGCCCAGACGGGCACCGAGGTGACCCACGATCGCCTGCAGCTGGGCGAGTTCCCCGTCGGCAGCCGGATCATCCCGAATCCCTTCAACCGCATCCCGGGCTTCTCGTTCGCCGACCACCACTTCTTTCCCGGTTTCCCGCAGATGGCCCACCCGATGCTGGAGTGGGTGCTCGACAGTTACTATCGCGAGCGCTTTCACCAAGTGCCGGAAGCGGAACGGGCGATCATCGTCTGGGAGGGCAACGAAGGCACATTGCTCGGCTTGATGCGCCGCATCGAAGCCACCCACGCCGGGATCTCGGTATTCAGCCTGCCTTCATTCGGCGGCGCCGCGAAGCGCCGCCATATCGAGCTCGGCGTCCGCGGCGATCCGGCGCAGGTGCCTGCCGCGATGCTGGAGATCCGCGCCGAGGTGTCGCGCCTGGGCTTCCAGTGGGAGGAGCTGAAACCCCGGCCGGGGCCGGGGTCTGAGGAATCAAAACGCGAGCCCTGATCGGGCTCGATGGCGCGCCGGTCAGGCAGCCTTCTTGACCTTGGCGGCGGCGCCGGCGGCCTTGACGGTGGCGCTGGTGGCGGCGGCCATGTTGGCTTCGGCGATCTCGGCGACCTGCTTGGCCGCCTTGCTCATGCTGTCATAAGCCGAATTGGCCGCAGCGATCGCGGACTTGACGGCGGCGACGGCGACGTCGGAGCCGGCCGGGGCGTTCTTGGCAGCCTTGTCGAGGGCGGAGGCGACGTTCCTGTTTACTTCGGCGAATTGCGACTCGATGATCTTCGACACTTCTTCCTGCGTCCGGGTGGCGATCTCATAGACGCCGCGCGAGTAGGCGATGAGCTTCTCGACCGAAGGCTGGGCCAGAGTGGTCTGCAGACCGACCAACTGTTGTACGTCCTTGACGCCCAGCAATGCCTTGGCGTTTGCCATGCCGTCCTCAAGGAAGGAACGGGCGGTATTGAGATTCAGTGCGGCGAGCCGTTCGGCGCTGGCGAAAGCGGTGTTGGCCAGGGTCAGAAAGGTTTCGACGTTGGCTTTGTTGGCGCTGGCGAGGTTCTCAGGGGTGGCGATCATGATTCTCTCCTTGAATTGATGGAATTAGCGTGCTGCCTCCCGACCTGATGAATGTTGCGGCGCAGCATGGTTTCATTATAGAAAGGAAATAACCGTTGTCAAGTTATTTTTGTGCAGCGCAGCAATATTAGGGTATTATGATTTATTGTTTTGTTAACAATCTCTTGCTTTCTGATCCCGAGTATCAGCCGGCACCGAGAAGGGCGACGTTGCGGCACTGCATCGAGTCTGGCAGGTGCTCCTCAGGCATTCTTGAAGTCCGGCTTGCGCTTTTCAACGAAGGCGGACATGCCTTCCTTCCGGTCTTCCAGGGCAAAGGCGGCATGAAAGGTCCGGCGCTCGAACAGCAGGCCCTCGGCGAGCGAGGATTCGAAAGCGCGATTGACGGACTCCTTGATCATCATCACCACCGGCAAAGAGAAGCCGGCGATCGTCGCTGCAGCAGCCAGGGCCTCATCGATCAATTTGTCCGCAGGGACGATGCGCGAGACCAATCCCGCGCGTTCGGCTTCGGCCGCATCCATCAGACGCGAGCTCAGGCACATGTCCATCGCCTTGGCCTTGCCGACCGCGCGCGGCAAGCGCTGGGTGCCCCCGGCGCCGGGCAGGATCCCGAGCTTGATCTCGGGCTGGCCGAATTTGGCGTTGTCGGCGGCGATGATGAAGTCGCACATCATCGCCAGCTCGCAACCGCCGCCCAGCGCAAAGCCGGCCACCGCGGCGATGATCGGTTTGCGGCAACGGCCGACGCGATCCCAGTTGCGGCTGATGTAATTGGCCTGGTACACGTCCATATAACCCCAGTCCTTCATCGCCGCTATGTCGGCACCGGCGGCGAAGGCCTTCTCAGAGCCGGTGATGACGATGCAGCCGACGTCGTCGTCGGCCTCGAAACCGTCCAGCGCGATGCCTACTTCGTCGATCAGGGCATCATTGAGCGCATTCATGGCCTTGGGCCGATTCAGCGTGATCAGCCCGACCTTGCCCCGACCTTCGACGATGATGTTTTCGTAAGCCATGTTCATTACTCCTGAGCTGGGGTTGTGACTCCCGGCGCCGCCTTGGCCGGTGCCGTACTGTCGCTGCGCCTGGGTTGGATCACGGCACGGACCCGGTTGTCCTGGCCCGGACCCGAAGGCGCGATGGTGCCGGCCGGGCCGCTGGTGACCAGATAGTTCTCGGTCTTGCCGTCGTAGGAAATGTACTGGCCGCGCACCTCGTCTCGTCCGCTCTTGATATGGGCGCGCAGGAAGAACTGGGCCTTCTCGGTCTTGCCGTCGTATTCGATGCGTTCGGCTTCACCCTCGATGTAATCATTCCTGCCGTCGCGCTTCTGGCGGAAGTGGGCCAAACCATCCTCGCCGCCGGTCGCCACGCCGGCCTGAAAGCCGTCTGCATCCTGGGTGACGACCAGCTTCGCGGCACGGATCTGCAGCGTACCCTGGGTGAGCTGAACATGGCCTTCGAAGGTGTGGAGCTTCTTGGCGTCATCCACGGTGATGCGATCCGCTTCGAGGACGACCGGCTTGTCGCGGTCCGCCTTCTCCGCCAGGGCCGTGACGGGGCTGGCGAGCAAGCAGCCAAGGATGATCATGCCGGCGACAGGTTTCATGGGGTAGCGACCTTGTTTCGGTAAATGATGCCGTGGGCCTTGCCCGTCAGTTGGAAAACCTGGGCCTTGTTGTTGACCTCGAGGCCGCCGCCGGTGATGACGCTCTGGCCCTGGGTGATGGTGACCGGTACGTTGCTGCGGGCGATTTCCTGGTCGGGATAGACATTCAGCTCGGTGGTGGTCACCACCAGTTCCGGGCTGTCCGCGGTGGCTGCGCGCACCAGACGCACGTCGCCGACGAGGCGGACTTCCTTGCCTTCCTTGGTGAGCCAGGCCTGTCGGGCGGTGACCTGGGTCCGCCGGTCGGCGCCGTAATAGGTCAGCGCCGGCGCGCTCACCTCGGTGCTGTCGTCATCGGTGTAATGGAGCATCTTCTGCGCGGTCAGCACCTGCTGCAGTCCACCGTCGAGGTTGTAGCGACGCACCGTGAAGTTGTTGACGATGAAGTCGGGGTCGTGGCGCCCCCGGCCGTCGTCGCGGACAGCGTCGCTCTGGGTGGTACGCTCGAGCCAGAAGGTGAGGGCGGCCAAGAGCATCAACAGCAGCAGCGGCAACAGGTTGGTGCTGGAGAGCTTCATAGGCGGGGCGCCAGATAAGGAGCCAAGGCGGCATCGAGCTTGCCTTGGGCCGAGAGAATCAGTTCGCAGACTTCGCGCACGGCGCCGCGCCCGGCGGTTGCCCGGGAGACGTAATCGACGCGCTCTCGCACCGCCGCGTGGCCGCCGGGGACGCTGGCGGAAAAGCCGCAGGCACAGAGCAGCGGCAGATCGACCACGTCGTCGCCCATGTAACCGACGTCGGCAAAGTCCAGCCCCAGGCCGTCCAACAGCCCCTGCATGGCGCTGCGCTTGTCCGCGACGCCCTGGCAGAGCAAGTCGATGCCGAGGTTTTGCGCACGCAGCTCCACCGCGCGCGAGCTTCGCCCAGTGATGATGGCGAGCCGGATGCCGGCACCGGCGAGCATCTTCAGGCCGTGACCGTCGATGCTGCTGAAAGCCTTCATCTCGTCGCCCTGGGCCGTGAAGTAGAGCGTGCCGTCGGTTAGCACGCCGTCGACGTCGAAGGCCATCAGCTTCAGTTTGCGTGCGCGGTCCGGGGTGGGCATCACACCACCTTGGCGCGGAACAGGTCGTGCATGTTGAGTGCGCCGCAGAGGCCGCCGTCAGCGTCTACGACCAGCAACTGCAGGATCTTGTGCTCCTCCATCAGTTGCACCGCCTCGACCGCGAGGCGCTCGGGCAGGATGGTGCGCGGCCGGCGCGTCATGACCTCCCCGACCGAGGTATGGCGCAGATCGCCGAACTTCTCCATGGCGCGGCGCAGGTCGCCATCGGTGAAGATGCCAGCGAGCGCCTGATCTTCCGAGATGACGGCGGTCATCCCCATGCCGCCCCTCGAAATGGCCGTGATCGCCTCGGGCACCGACGTTTTTTCACCCACCCTCGGCACGGAGAGCGCCGGGCGCATGACGTCCCGGACGTGGGTCAGCAGCCTGCGGCCGAGCGCGCCGCCGGGATGGGAACGGGCGAAGTCCGCGGCCGAGAAGCCCCGGGCATCCAGGAGCGCCACGGCCAGCGCGTCGCCCAGCGCCAGCGCCGCCGTCGTGCTGGCGGTGGGGGCGAGATTGAGCGGGCAGGCTTCCTCCTTGACGCCGGCGTCGAGATAGGCGTCTGCTTCCCTGGCCAGCGACGATTGCGGATTGCCGGAGATCGCGATCAGCCGGGCGCCCTGGCGCTTGATGAGCGGCACGATGGTCAGCAGTTCGTCGTTCTCGCCGGAGTAGGACAGGGCGATCAGCACGTCGTCCTGGGTGATCATCCCCAGGTCGCCATGCACCGCTTCGGCGGCGTGCACAAAATGTGCAGGGGTCCCTGTGCTGGCCAGGGTCGCCGCGATCTTGCGGGCGATGTGGCCGGACTTGCCGATGCCGCTGACGATGACCCGACCGCGGCAGGCCAAGATCAGTTCGAGCGCGCTGAGAAAGCCGCAGCCCAAGCCATCGCCCAGGGCGGCAACCGCTTCTGCTTCGATCTGCAGCACCCGTCGGGCCATGTCCAGGGCGCGCGAGTTGGCAGGGGTGGCAGTGGGCTTGCCGGTTTGGCTCATGTTGGCTATGCAGTTATGATCTTGCCAATTATAACCGCGCCGCTGCCTTTACATGGGCAACACCCTCGAACTCGTCGTGCTACTCCTGGCCTCGGCCGTGCTGGTGATCGCGCTGTTCCGCGCGCTCAATCTGCCGCCGGTGCTAGGCTACCTGCTGGTCGGCGCGGCCATCGGGCCGCACGCGGGCAATCTCCTACCCGAGTCGGCCGAGCCGCGCCGGTTGGCGGAGTTCGGCGTGGTGTTCCTGATGTTTACCATCGGCCTCGAATTCTCCCTGCCGCGGCTCACGAGCATGAAACGCATCGTCTTCGGCCTTGGCCTGGCGCAGGTATTGGTCACCGCGGCCGCGATCCTACTCGCCGCCTGGTCGTTGGGGCTGTCGTGGCAAGGGGCGCTGGCGCTAGGCGGCGCGCTGGCGATGTCATCGACCGCGGTGGCCAGCAAGCTCCTGGTGGAACGCGCGGAGCTGGACTCCGCCCACGGCAGTCAGGTCATGGGCGTGCTGCTGTTCCAGGACATCGCCGTGGTGCCGCTGTTGATTCTCCTGCCGGCGCTCGCCGGCGCTAGCGATTCGCTCGCTGGAACGCTGGGCACAGCCGCGTTGAAGGCAGCTGCGGTGCTGGCCGTGGTGCTGTTCTTCGGGCAGCGCCTGATGCGCGCGTGGTTTACCGTCGTCGCCAGGCGCAAATCGGCCGAGCTGTTCATGTTGAACGTGCTGCTGATCACCCTGGGTCTGGCCTATCTGACCCAACTCGCCGGCCTGTCGCTGGCGCTGGGCGCCTTCCTGGCGGGAATGCTGATCTCCGAGACGGAATACCGCTTCGAGGTCGAGCAGGACATCAAGCCGTTCCGCGACGTGTTGCTCGGCCTGTTTTTCATCACCATCGGCACCCTCCTCGATCCGGGCCTGATCGCGGCCCATTTCCTGGCGGTCATCGCCGTGCTGGCCGGATTGCTGGCGCTGAAGCTTTTCATCGCCGCCGGTCTAGCGCGGCTGTTCGGCGCGGCGCCCGGGGAGGCGCTGCGCACCGGCCTGTGGCTTTGCGCCGGCGGCGAGTTCGGCTTCGTGCTCCTGGGGCTGGTGATCGATCAGCGGCTGGTCGGCGGCGACCAGGTGCAGGTGGTGCTGGCCGCGCTGGTGCTGTCGCTGTTGGCCCTGCCGCTGCTGATCCACTTCAGCGACCGGATCGTGCTGCGCCTGATCGCCTCGGAATGGCTGATGCGCTCGATCGCCCTGACCCAGATCGCCGCCCGCTCGATCACCAGCGACAAACACGCCATCCTCTGCGGCTACGGCCGGACCGGTCAGCACCTGGCGCGTTTCCTGGAAAAGGAGAACGTCTCCTACGTTGCGCTCGATCTCGACCCGGAGCGCGTGCGCGAAGCGGCTGCGGCCGGCGATACCGTGGCCTACGGCGATGCCTCCAGGCGCGAGTCCTTGATCGCAGCCGGCATTCATCGCGCCGATGTGGTGGTGGTGACTTCGAACGATCCCCAGCTCGCCCTGCGGGTACTCCACCACGTGCGCGAGTTGCGGCCGGGACTGCCGGTGGTGGTGCGCGCCGCCGAGGACTCGGACGTCGAGCGCTTCGCCGCCGCCGGAGCGGCGGAGGTGGTGCCCGAGGCGCTGGAGTCCTCGGTGATGCTGGCAACCCACGCCCTGGCACTGCTCGGCGTGCCCATGCATCGCGTCATCAAGCGTCTGCGCGAGATGAGGGAGCAGCGCTATGTGCTGCTGCGCGGCTTCTTTCACGGCGCCACCGACAGCAGCGATCAACTCTCCGAGGCGCAGCAGCCGCGCCTGCATTCGGTCGTGCTGACGACGGGTGCGCGCGGCATCGGTAGCCATCTGGGAGAGCTGGCGCTGGACGAAGTCGGGGCGACCGTCTCGGCCATCCGCCGTCGCGGTATCCGTCGCGTCGATTGCGGTCCCGAGACCCGCCTCGAGGCCGGCGATGTCGTCGTCGTGCTTGGGGTGCCCACGGCCGTGGCGGCGGCCGAGGAGCGCTTGCTCAAGGGTCGGGTTTAGCACCTGCTCCTCGGCATAAACACCCGGGGTTGTCACCGGATAGAAGCTTCCTGATGACAAACGGGCACTAGATCGACTTGCACACCGTATACTGCTCGGATTCGTCTGCCACGTTGTAGCCGTCGGCATTGGACAGCGCGGTACTTCGGGTGATGTTGACCGGGCAGCCCCGGGCCACCGCACTCTTGTGCTGGCTGTAGGCGCGCAGGGAGCCCGTTCCCGGGCGGCCGTCATCGACCCGGATGTCGAGTGCCTCGGCGATCTTGCCGCTGAGATTGGTCGAGCACAGAACCAGGCCGCCGATTTCGATCGCGGTCGCGGGGCCTGTTCCCGTCTGGACGCCGATGAGACCACCCAGCGCGTTTTGGGGTTGCGCGCTGCTGGCCGGGTCTCCCGCCACCAGACCGGATAGGCGCAGATGCCGCCAGAAATTGGTCGACTCGCTGGCGCTACCCGGGTCGGCGCAGAACTCCCCGCCGACCGTTCCGCCCCGGTCTCCGCTGGGCACGTCGGCGCCCCAGCGCAACGATGCGCCGCTATCGTCGCCGGGCAGACTGGCGTAACGATCCTGATAGGCATAGACGGCGGCGGCAGTGCCGCTCAAGTCATTGGCGAGACTCCTGATCCTGGCGCTGTTGATCAGCTCTTGACCCTTGAGCACGCCGCCCAGCAGCAAGCCGACGATGACCAGCACGATGGCGATTTCGACGAGGGTGAAACCCGGTTGTCTATGGGACATCTTGACCTCCATCCATCAATGCATATGTCATGGAATGAGTGTCCAGGATTCGGGCGCCTCGGTCAAGACTTGCCCTGCGTTCAGGGCAGGCGGCCGGCGGCGACCATGCGGTTGTAGAGTATGTTCGGCGATAGCCAGACCAGCAGGTCGTCGAATTCGCCACCGGGGGCACCGGCCGGTGCCTCCTCGTGGGCGACGAAGACGCGGTCACCGTTTAGGTTGGCCGCCTCGTCGGCGCCCCGGCCGGCCGTCGCCGAATTCCGCCCGGTCGAGAAGACGACGGCGACGGCGGCCCTGCTCAAGGCGCTGCCCGCGGTGCAGTCGGCGTTGGCCGACCCCGGGCGGCTGATCGAGACGCTATCCCGGCAGATTTGCAGGTCGGCGGCGGGCGGTGATCCATTCTCGCGCCAGAATTTGGCGATGCCGTTGCTGGTCGTGAAGCTACCGGGAGCCGCGGCAGGTGCCGCGGTGACGGCGTAGCGCAGCCGATTGCCCCAGGCGTCCAGGACATAGCCCTGGTTGTCGCTCGGCGACAGTCCCAGGGTCACGCCGGGCAAGAAGCCGTCGGCCACCCCGCCGACACTCAAGGGGCAGGCGCCGACACCCGCTTCGGCGCCGCCGGCGCCAGCTGCGGCCGGACAGGGCAGCCGGCCATTGGCGACGGCGAAGCCCTGCAGGGCTTCGCGCGCCTGGTGCAGGCTGCTGCGCGTCTCTGCCGTCCGGCGCAAATCGATCTGGGTCGCCAGGGGCATCAGCATGCCGCCCGCGAGCAAGCCGACGACAACCAGCACGATCGCCAGCTCGGGCAGGGAGAAGCCTATGCTCTCGCCCCTCATGGGCACGGCGCGACCCTCAAACCGGTATCGATGCAGTAGAGCCGGTCATTGAAACTGGCGGAGGCCGGCCCGCTCCGATAGTCGGCATCGCCCCCGGCATCGGGATGGCTGGCGCTGTTGCGGTCTTCGAGGTAATTGGCGATCCGGGCCTTGTCTGCGGGAGACTTGCGGCGCTGGCCGGCGAGTCTGTCGTTCGCGAACATGACGATGGCGGCGTAGGCGCCGGAACCGTCGGTACTCAGGCATGGAGGGCACGCGCCGGGCGGCGCCGCGGCCGGAGCGAAGCCGCCGGCGGTGGCGTAGAAGAGCTGGTCCTTCCAGTTCTTGTACCACTCGTCATCCTTGGCCGTCCAGACCTCCGGGCAAGCGCGGTCGAGGTTGTCCGAGCCCATAGCGTTGTCGGTCGCGCTCCGCGAATGCTTGAGACGAAACGGCAGCCGTCCCGAGAGGGCGCCGACCTGGTCCTCGTAGCTGGTGTTGGCAGAATAGTCGGCGAGCGCCAGCGGCGCCGCCCAGGGCAGACGCCGGTCGTCCGGCCCGGCAGCGTTTCTTGCGCCATAGGCGGCGATGCACTGCGTCATGCCCCGGGTCAAACCGTCGAGCGCCGCCTGAAAGTCGGCGCGTTTCTTGATCGCGGCGAAGATGTCGTGCGGAGTGACGACGATCAAGCGGTCATTGACGCCGTTGCCGGCGCCGCCGGCAATGAAGGTCGACACCGCGCCGGCGCCATGCGCGGGCGCCGAATTGTCGGCGCCGCCGTAGGCCTCGAGATAATTGGCCGGCTTGTGATTGCCGCCGCAGATGGCGATGTCAGCAGCCGGGCTGCGGTCTTGTACTCCCGTGGCGGGGCCAGGCGCGAAAATGACCGCGGCGGCACGCTCTTCGGCCTCGGCGCCGGCGATCATCGAGCGGCCATCGGCGCCTTGCACCGCCAGTTGGCCGTCGGTATCCCAGTTCATCACGTCGGTGCCGGGATTGTTCTTGTAGCTGCCCGACACGGCGTACCAGAGGCACTCGCGGGAGCCGTCCTTCAGCGCTTCCAGGCCCAGGGTCCGCCACGGCAAGCGTCCGATGGCGCTGTCGTTCTTCGTGCCGCAGGACGGGTCGGCGCTGCCTTCGGGCGCGGCCGAGTTCCCCGATTCCGGACAGGGGAGATAGCCCGGCACCTTGTTCGGATGCGCATCGCCATAGGTGAGCGCATAGGCGATCAGCGCTTCCTTAGCTTGGGCCAGGGCGGCGTCGCTGATTTCGTCGCGCCTCGACTTTATCCGGGCGGGGGTCAGCTGCCCGACGAACAGCGTCAGGGCCGCCAGCACCAGCAAGGCGAGCAGCATCAGTAATGCCAGTCCCTGCTGCCGGAGGCTCGCGGTGCAGCGTAGCGCGTTCATCGTTTCCCGCCGCGGATGCGGATGCTGCCGCCGGCCAGGCCATCGTCCCGCTTCCGCGTGGCGCGGTTGACCGATTCGCCGACCCGCAGTCTCACCGGGGCGCCGCCCTGGATGCCGAGCGTGACGCGGGACGGATCCTGTGGTGAGGGGAAGATGCGGATGCCTGGAATCCCCCCGCGCTGCGCCACGCCGTTGATCCATATCACGGTTCTGCCATCGGAGCGGCGCACGACGCCGTCGATGACCAGCAGGGCGCTGTCCGTCGGCGGCTGCCGGTCGCCGTTGCGCTGCCTATCGAGCCTGCTGCGCTGTTCGGGGGTGAAGAACAGGCTGCCGAGACCGGCCGCCAGCGCCGGCCGGGTAGCGGACGTCAGCGCCAGGGCGACGGCAAGTGTCGCAAGGGCTGCCGCCGGCGCTGCAGGAGTCGCGCTCATTTCCCTTCGCCCAGGGTGATCCAGTCGATGCTGCACGTCGCTGCGAGCAGGGCCGCCGCCCCCTGCGGTTCGCCGCTATCCGGCAGCCGCTCCAGCCTGCAGCTGCGCAGGCGAGTGTAGGCGCTTGCTGTGGCGCGCAGGTCGGAGAGAAAGCCGAGCAGATCCTCCTCGTGCAGCAATTGCAGCTCTAGCGTCATCTTGCTGGACATCAGTTCGACTCCAGCATCGCCGCGTTCGATCGGCTGCTGCGGCGCCAGCTCGAAACGCAAGGCGAAGATTCCCCGCTGCGCCTTGATCCGATGGATCTGTTCGACCCATGAGAGCCGGTCCTCCTGGCCGAGGTAGCCGTGTTTCTTGAATTCGCGGTAGCGGGCGAGCGTTCGCCCGATTGCTTGTTCCTCGCCGTGCGTTCCCGACAGCCGGTGCTGCATTTCCTGACGCTGCGCCAGTGCCCGGCCGTGGCTCTGGCGCGCCGTCTGCACCAGCCCCAGTGAGACCAGCACCAAGCCCACGCCGCAGAGCGATAGCGTCAAGGCCAGAACGAGGCGCCCGCGGATCAGCGCCAGGTCGCGGAATTCCAGGGGCAGTCTCATGGCAGGGTCACCGTTGCGCCAAGAGGCGCAGCGAGAATTGCGGCGCATCCTGGCGCAAACCCGGGTTCGAATCCGGCTCGCTGCCGCCCTTCAGCGAATGGCTAGAACCGATTTCCAAGGGCAACGCCAAGCTGCTCACCGCCACGGCCTGGTCCAGGCGCAGCACAGCGCTGAAGCGGCCGATGGCGTCGAGCTGGGCGCGCGGGTCGCTCGCCAGTTCCGCAGGCAGCCGGGCGACCATTTCGGTGATGACGCCTCCCGGCTTGCCCTCGGCGGCGCTGTCATTCACGCTCCAGTCGATGCGCTCTATGCTGACGCCGGGAACAGCCTCCAGGGCGCGGCTGATCCGCTGGAACATCGGCTCTAGCGTTGCAGCCTGCCGGTCCAGCCGATCAAGGCGCTCGACCACCGCGCGCTGCCTGCCGTCGTCGATCGGCAGCGACGGCGAGCGCTGGCGGGCTGCTGCAAAGCGCTGCCCGTCGCTTGCCGCCAGGGCGCGAAGCTGCCCGATTTCCTCGTCGAGCCTCCGGTATTCGAATAATTGCACGCCGGCGACGAGCACGCTCCCGATCAGGATCGCGGCGCTCAAACCGGTGAGCGCGAGGCTGAGCCGCCACAGCTGGTAGGAGCGGCGCAATGGGGCGGGGGCGAACTGGGCGCGCGGCGGCCTGCGGATCATCGAGTGCAGAAACATGGCTTCGCTGCACGAATCCTGCGGCGGGGTTTTGAGCCCGCGCTTCTTGGCTGCGGCGCACAGGTCGGCGAAAATGTAGCGGATCTCGCCGGTGTCAATGCAGCGGCCGCGATATTCCGCCAGTTGCCGCGGATGGATCAGCACCACGGTGGTGAGCACCTCGCCCGGATCGATGATGCGCTGGGCGATCAGGTATTGATATATCTTGGCCGACTCCGCTGCGGCGACAGCCGCGGCCTCCTGCGGGCTGCCGGTGCTCAGGCGCGTCAAGCGCGACAAGCGCGGCTGGCCGTTCCCGAACACGATCTGGTGCATGCCGGCGCTGCTCAGGGTCAGCAATTGGAACAGCGGCACCGCGCCGGCGGTTTCGGCGCCGATGCTGCCGGCCAGCAAGGGCGGGGTATAGAGCCCGGCGAGGCGAATCCTGGCTGCAGCGAGCTGCTGGAGCCAGGGTTCGAGCTGCTGATCGCCGGCCAGGGCGGCAAACAGGAGGCGCTCGTAGCCCCGCCCGCCTCTCTCCCGTCCCAGCGGGAGGACGAAGTTCAACCGCGCCCCGTAGAAGTGCTGGCCGAGCTTGCGCGCGAGCAGGGCGGTTCTGTCCTGCCCCCTGACGCGGGGGATGGCCTCGAGTTGGTAGTTGTCCTCGGCTTGCAGGGCGAGCAGGCGGAAAGTGCTGTCGCGGTGCTGCTCCAGGTATCGGGCGAAACCCTCCCGCCCGTTGGCATCGCCGGCGAACTTCGCTTCGAGCGCGATCCGGCCGGCACGCCAAAGGTATGCGCTCAGACGGTCGGTGGCGAGGAGCAGCAGGCGCTGTGGCGTCATGAGTCCTCAGATCCCGATCCCGGTGACGATGTCGTAAATCGGCCCGAGCGCGGCGAGCATTACCCAGCCCAGGATCAGGCCGACCACCAGGGTCAGCAACGGTTCGATCAGCGCCTGCAGGCGTTCGATGGCTTCGCGGACATCGCGGTTGTAAAAGTAGCTGACGTTCAACAGCGCCGTATCCAGGCCGCCGGTGCCTTCGCCGACGCGCAGCATGCGGAGCACCAGGGGTGGGAACAGGCCGACGTTCTGGAATGCCGCGGTGAGACTCTGACCTTCGGCGATCATCCGGCCGGCGCGTACCAGACCATCCTTGATGACGACGTTGCCGACCAGGTTCTCGCTGGCACGGATGGCGTCGATGATCGGGATTCCTGACGAATACATCATGGCGAAGATGCCGGCAAAGCGCGACAGCATGATCTTGCGCAGGACGTTGCCGGTCAGCGGCAGGCCGAGCTTCAGGCGATCGAAGCGGAAGCGAATCGCCGGACTTGCGCGTAACGCAAGCCTGAGGCCGGCGATCATCAGGAATGGGACGAACAGCAGCGAGTAGCCGTAGTGGGCGAGGAAACCTGAGGTGGCGAGCAAGGCCTGGGTCGGCAAAGGCAGGGGCTGCCCCAGGCCCTTGATGAAGATCGCCAGCTTGGGCACCAGATAGATCATCACGAAGCCCGTCACGGCCAGGGTCATCGCGCCCAGCAGGGCCGGGTAGGTGACGAGCTTCCTGCTCTGCGCCGCCAGTTCGTCCTGCCATTTCAGCGATTCGGCCAGGCCCCGCAGCACGTCGGGCAGCATGCCGGTTTCCTCGCCGGCGCTCACCAGGCTGGTGAATACGCCGTCGAAAATGCGCCGGTGCGCCGCCATCGCCTGCGACAGCGTCCTGCCGCCCGCGATGCTCTCGATGAGGCTGGCGACGACCTCGCGGAAACGACGGTTGGCGGCGCTATCGCGCAAGTCGGTGAGGCCCTCGATGATCGGAACCCCAGCGCGCGTCAACTGCTCCAGATGAAAGCAGAAGTTGATCAGCTCGCGGCGGCTGACCGTTCGCCCGCGGCGTCTGGCGCCCCTGACCGGCGCGCCGTTGATGAACTCCAGCCCCATGTGTTTGAGGCGCAGTTCCAGGTCGGCCAGGTTGATCGCGTCGGTCCGTCCGGACACCCGGCGCCCGTCCGCATCGATCGCCCGGTAGCCAAATTGCGGCATCACCTGCGCTCCGTCAGATCGAGCACGCGCGCCACTTCCGCCAGCGACGTCGAGCCGTCCAGGACGCGCCGCAACCCGTCATCGGCGAGGGGGCGAAAACCCTTGCCCAGGGCGGCGTTGCGGATTTCGCGGCGGGTGGCGTGGCGCGCCACCAGCTCGTCGAGGTCGCCGTCCATGCGCAGCAGTTCCATGATCGGGAGGCGGCCGCGATAGCCTCGGAAGTCGCAGGCGGCGCAGCCCACAGCACGATAGAGCAGCGGCGCCACCCGCTCCAGGCCGAACAGGTGTTGTTCCTTCGCTTCGGCCCGGTACGGGCTGCGACAATGCGGACACAGACGACGCACCAAGCGCTGGGCGATGACACCGATGATGTTGCCGGCCATAATGTCGGGCGCGATGCCGATGTCGATCAGCCTGGGGACGACGCCGATGGCCGAGTTGGTGTGCAGCGTGGAATACACCTGGTGGCCGGTCATCGCCGCGCGGAAGGCCATCTCCGCGGTGTGCACGTCGCGGATTTCGCCGACCAGGATGACGTCGGGATCCTGGCGCATCATCGAGCGGATGCCGTTGGCGAAGTCGAGCTTTGCGGTCTCCGCGACCGAAGTCTGGCGGATCATGGGCATCGGGTACTCGACCGGATCCTCGAGGGTCATCACGTTGATGGCCTCGCAGTTGATGTGGCCGAGTATCGAATAGAGGGTGGTGGTCTTGCCGCTGCCGGTGGGGCCCGTGACCAGAACGATGCCCTCGGGACGGGCGATCATCGTGAGCAGCAGTTCCAGCTGCGCGTCGTCCAGGCCCAGTTGGTCCAGCACCAGCAGGGTCCTGTGCCGATCGAGGATGCGCAGCACCAGGTTCTCGCCGTGTAGGGTCGGTTGCGCGGCGGCCCGGAAATCGACCGGGCGGCCGTCGATGTGGGTAGACATGCGGCCGTCCTGGGGTGCCCGCGTCTCGGCGATGTTCATGCCGCACAGCACCTTGATGCGCACCGCCATGGCCGCCCAGTAAGATTTGTGCAGGGCGCGGATCTGGCGCAGGATGCCGTCGATCCGATAGCGGATGCGCAGAAAGCTCGCTTCGGGTTCGAAGTGGATGTCGGAGGCGCCGCGCTTGACGGCGTCGGTGAGCAGCGCGTCCACCAGGCGCACCACCGGCTGGCTGTATTGGTCGGGAGAGGCGGCGAGACTCCGGTAGTCGATCTCGCCGGTCTCAATTTCGTGCAGGATGCCGTCGATCGACAACTCGTGGCCGTAATGCTGGTCGATGGCGCGGGCGATCTCCGACTCGCCCGCGAGCAGCGTCTCGACCTCGAGTCCCTGCGGCGTCAGGGCGCGCAACAGGTCGAGGGCGATCAGGTTCTTGCTGTCCGCGATGGCGACGGTGAGTCGCCCCTCTCCCGCGTCGTAGGCGAGAGGCAGCAGATGGTGGCGCTGGGCCAGCTGTTGCGGCACCAGGCGCAGCGCAGCGGGGTCGATGATGGCGTGGGCGAGGTCGATACTTTTCTCGCCCAGCGTCTCGGAGAGGGCTTCGCGCAGCGTCGCCTCGCTGACGAAGCCCAGACCGACCAGGAGCTTGCCGATCGGCTGAGCCGATTTTGCCTGTTCCAGGCGGGCGATGCGCAATTGGTCCTCGCTGACCACCCCCTGGGCGAGCAGCAACTGATCGACGCTCTGGCGCTGCGCCGGGGGCGGTTTCACGCCGGCACCGCGGGCCGTCATTGCGGCATGCCCCCGAAGACGTTCCGGTCGGGCTTCCGGGAACCGGTCTTGTCGCCGTTCATGACGGCGCCGTGTACCACGATCGGACGCAGGAACACCACCAACTCGGTCTTCTTGCGCGTGTCGTCGCGGTTCTGGAAGAACGCCCCCACGAGCGGCAGCCGCGAGAGCCCAGGCACGCCGTTGTCGTTGTTGCTCAGCGAGTCTTCCATCAAACCGCCCATCACCGCGATGTTGCCGTTTTCGACGCGGATCATCGATTCCATCTCGCGCACCCGGATCACCGGAATCAGGCTAGTGACATTGGCCCTGGCGAGATCCGGGTTGGGATCGGCGACCGTGCCGATGATGCGCGAGACGCTCGGCCGGATGTTGAGCAGCACCGTGTCGTCCTCGCTGATCTGGGGCGTGACGTTCATGACGAAACCGACCGGGACCGTGTTCAGTGTGGTGGTATAGGCGACCAGGGGCTGGGTACCGGAGACGCCGGGCGTGACGTCGGCCTTGATCGAGAAATAGACGCTGTTGTCCACCACCTTGAGCACCGCGGTCTGGTTGTTGATGACCGACAGCTTCGGACTCGACAACACCCTCACCGTACCGAAGGATTCGAGCAGCCTGACCGAGCCGCTGATGTTGCCGGCGCGCGAGGTCGGATTGCTGTAGCCGATCTCAAAAATGCTCGAAGGCGGCGCGGCGACGGCGCCGACGGCCCGCTGAATCAGCCGGAAGCCGACGTTGCCCAGCGGCAGCGCGCTCCAGTCTATGCCCTGCTGATAGTTGTCGGAAAGCTGCACCTCGGCGATGGTCGCCTCGATCAGCACCTGGCGCTGGGCGCGGGCCATGACCTGATCGAGAAATTCCCGGATCTTCTCGTGCTGGCGCGCCGTGGCACGGACGTTCAGCACGCCGGATTCCGGGTTGCTGATCACCGAGGCGGCTTCGCGGAAGGTGGTGCGGCGCACCAGGGTGGTGCCGGCCTGCTGCAGCGTGACCGGATTCGGGCTAGCTGCGATGCCGGGCTGGGCGCGGCTGCGCTTGCCGGCGGCCGCTGCGACCGCGCCGGTGCCAGTGCTGGCCTGCCGGTCGCTGTGCTCGATGACGGTTTCGCTCGACCCTTCGGGCAGTATCTTGTCGGTCTCGTGCAGGATGTCCTTGAGGTTCCGCTCCAGGGTCTCCCAGAAGTGGTTTCGGGCGCTGTTGTCTATCCGGGTCTGGGAATTGTTACCGCCGGAGCCGCCGCTGGGGCTGGCGCTGCCCGGAATGCCGGCGGAGGCGATCTGCGTCGTCACCATCGTGGTGCCGCTGGTGTCGCGCGAAATATTGACGTAGTCGACCCGGTAGATGGTCAGGTAGGGCGTGTCGGGCATGATGCTCAGGTTCGGCCCGTCCAGTTCCCAGCGGATATCGGCCTGCCTGGCGATGCGCTTGAGTATCTGCTCCAGGGTTTGATCGACGGCGTTGAGGGAGACCGTGCCGTCGATGCCGGGGTAGATGTCGATGTTGAGCTTGGCGTCGCGCGCCAACGAGAACAGCAGGTCGCGCGTCCGCACGTCCTTGACCACGATGCTGTAGGTCAAGGCTTTTGCGGCGGGGGACGTGTCGGGCGATACCACGGAATGCGGCGGCGCTTGAATGTCCTGACGACCCGTCGGCGGCGCGCCCTCGACGCCCAGATGCCCCGACGGTGGCGGCTGAACCTGGGCGTGGCCGCAGGCTGAGACGACCAGCAGGGCCGCCAGACTTGCGACGGACACGCGACGGGTGGTCATGGCGGGCATGGGCGCCTCCGGCCGGGATCTTATATGATCACGTCATATTACGCCTCTCGCCGGTATTTGGAAATTCAGCGCAGCCACTTCACCATGCGCGGAAAGGGCTTGAGCGCGCGCAGCGACTCGGGCAGGTGCTCCAGTGCGGCCAGTGCGGCTTCGCGTGAGGGGTAGTCGCCATAGATGACGCCGACGCGCTGGTTGCCATGGACGTCGGCGACATAGACATGGACCTGGTCTGCCCCGGTCGCGCGGATGGTATCGCCGACGAAATTCTCGATTTCATCGGCGCTGCTGGCGTCCGCCCCCAGAAGCTGTATGAACCAGTGCTGGTCCGGCACACCGGCCAGCCAAAGCCGCGTCGCCTCGATGCGGGAGCGGGTCTGGCTCCCAAGTTTGGCCAGCTTGCCCTGCAGTGCGAGTGGCGCCGGCGGCGTTGCGGTCGGCAGAGGGGCGGCGTTGGCGACCGACGAGGGCCCCGCCGCGGGCGGCGGGGCGTGAATAATGGCGGGAGGCGGCGCGGCCGACGAGGGCTTCGCCGCTGGCAGCGGCACGGGCGCGGCCAGGGCCGGGGCGGGCGGCGCGGCCGTCTGGCTGTGGGGTTTTGGCCAGATGGCCGACAGGGCCCCCACCAGGAAAATCGCCGCTAACGTGAATCCGGCGAGTCTAGCCCAGATTCGGGCGCGGGACTGGCGGTCGGGACCGAACGCGGAGCTGCGTATGACCGAACGAACGTGGCCTCGCGTGATCTGATGCGTGTTCTCGGCGAAGGCGGCCTGTAGGGATTTGTCGGCAAGGATGTTGATGCGCCGGGTGAGCCCCTGGGAGGCGCCGGCGATCAGCTTGATCGCCGAGCCGCTGAAAATGTCCGGACCGCGGTAGCCCGCGGCGCGCATGCGGAAGGCGAGGTAGGTCGCGATGTCGGGCAGGGCCAGCGGCTCGAGCGTGAAATTATGGGTGATGCGCTCCTTCAACTGGCGCATCTCCGGCCGGGCGAGGATCTGATTCAATTCCGGTTGGCCGAACAGCACTAGTTGCAGCAGGTTGTGGCGGTCCGATTCCAGATTCGAAAGCAGCCGAATTTCCTCCAGCGTTTCGATCGGCATCGCGTGCGCCTCGTCGATCAGCACCACCGCCTGCCGACCTTCTCCGTGCAGCTTGATCAGATGCTCCTGCAGACTCCGCAGCACGGCGCTGGTGCGCATCGCAGCCGCGCCGATGCCGAGTTCTTCGGCGATGGCGTAGAGGATATCCTCCCGAGACAGCGATGGATTGGCCAGGTAGATGACCACCACCCGTTCCGGCAAGCGCTCCATCAGCACCCGGCAGACCATGGTCTTGCCGCTGCCGACCTCCCCGCTCACCTTGACGATGCCTTCGTCATGGGTGATGGCATAGAGCAGCGCATCGAGCGTGGCGCCGCGTTTTGCGCCGGGGAAAAAGAAATCGCTGTGCGGGGTGATGCGAAACGGCGCTTCGCTCAGGCCATAGTGATCGAGATACATGTCAGGCGCCCCCGGGCAGCGAGCCGGATGGGGGCGAATCGGCGCCCTGGCCGGGGCAGATGCCGAGAAGCGGCGCTGATTGGCGGGCGGAATCGGTCACGTCGTTCCAGAGCATTGGGGGAGAATGGGCTGCCTCAGTCTGGACTGCGGCAGTCCATTCCGCCACCATCATAACGCACTCGCGGGCGACGGTCGAACTGGGAGGGCGGAGTCTGGTAGAATTAGCGCCCTCTAATTTTTCGGAACATCTTTGTGCCCAGCACGTCCAGCGACAGCCTGGTCAAGATCAGCGATCTCAGCTTTGCCTACGACCGGCGTCCGGTACTTTCAGGCATCAATATGGAAATTCCGCGCGGCAAGGTGGTGGCAATCATGGGTGCGAGCGGTTGCGGCAAGACCACGACGCTGCGCCTGATCGGTGGCCAGATCAGGCCGACCAGCGGAGAAGTCCGGGTCGACGGCAGGGTCGTGCATAGCCTGAGCAGCGATGGGCTGTACCAGTTGCGTCGGCGCATGGGCATGCTGTTTCAGTTCGGCGCGCTGTTTACCGACATGTCGGTCTATGACAACGTAGCCTTCCAGATGCGCGAGCACACCGATTTCCCGGAAGAACTGATCAACGATCTGGTGTTGATGAAGCTGCACGCGGTGGGCCTGCGCGGCGCCCACGATCTGATGCCCTCCGAGCTATCCGGCGGCATGGCCCGGCGCGTCGCCCTGGCGCGGGCGATCGCCCTAGATCCGATGTTGATGATGTATGATGAGCCCTTCGCCGGACTCGATCCGATCTCCCTGGCTATCGTCGGCGAACTGATCCGCAAGCTCAACGATGCGCTGGGTGCGAGCTCGATCATCGTGACTCACGACGTGCAGGAATCGTTGAAGATCGTCGACTACGTTTATTTCGTCTCCGCGGGCAAGGTCGTCGCCGAGGGCACCCCGGAGGAGATCAAGGCCTCCCGGGCGGAATATGTGCACCAGTTCGTCTGGGGCGAGGCCGACGGCCCCGTGCCCTTCCATTATCCAGCAACCCAGCCCTATGGCGAGGAAATCATGACCGAGGCGGCCAAGGTGTCGAATCGTGGCTAACAAGCTCACGGCAGTGCTCACCGACCTGGGTCACCGGGTGACCGGCGCGCTCTGGCGGCTGGGCTTTGCCAGCCGCTTTCTGCTGATGATCCTGGTCTACTCCGGGACTTCGCTGCGCCGCTTTCATCTGACCATCCGCGAGATCTATTTCTCGGGCGTGATGAGCCTGATCATCATCCTGGTCTCCGGGCTGTTCGTCGGCATGGTGCTGGGTCTGCAGGGTTACGATACCCTCGAACGTTACGGATCGAGTTCGGCGCTCGGGGTGCTGGTCGCCCTGTCTCTGGTGCGCGAGTTGGGACCGGTGGTCGCTGCGCTGTTGTTCGCCAGCCGCGCGGGTAGCGCCATCACCGCAGAAATCGGGCTGATGAAGGCGACCGAGCAGCTCTCCGCGATGGAAATGATGGCGGTCAATCCGATTGCCCGGGTCGTGGCGCCGCGCTTCTGGGCAGGCGTGCTGTCGATGCCGCTGTTGGCGGCATTGTTCTCGGCGATGGGCATATTCGGCGGCTATCTGGTCGGCGTCAGGCTGATCGGCGTCGATGCAGGCTCTTTCTGGTCGCAGATGCAGGCTTCGGTCGATTTTCGCGAGGATATCGTCAATGGCGTCATCAAGAGCTTCGTCTTCGGCATCATCATCAGCTGGATCGCGGTGTTCGAGGGTTATGATGCCGAGCCGACCGCCGAGGGCGTGTCCGGAGCCACCACGCGTACCGTGGTGACCTCCTCGCTGGCGGTCCTGGCCGCCGATTTCATCCTTACCGCATTCATGTTTCGGGGGGCATAATGAACCGTGCAACACTCGACCTTTGGGTCGGCATCTTCGTTGCCATCGGCCTGGGGGCGCTGCTCTTCTTAGGCCTGAAGGTCGGCAACCTGACCTTCGCCAGTGCTGACGAGACGTATCAGCTTCACGCCAAATTTGATAATATCGGCGGGCTCAAGGTGCGTGCGCCGGTGAAGAGCGCCGGCGTCGTCGTCGGGCGGGTCTCGGAAATCAAGTTCGACCCCGTGGCTTACGTCGCTTTGGTGACCATGCAGATCGACAAGCGCTACCAGTTCCCGCGCGACACTTTCGCCACGATCAATACCTCGGGCCTGCTCGGCGAGCAATACATCAGCTTCGAAGTCGGCGGCGATTCGGTGATGCTGAAGGATGGTGATTTCATCAAGAAGACTCAGTCGGCGGTGGTGCTGGAGAAGTTGATCAGCCAGTTCCTGTTCAGCAGCAGCAACAAGGCGGCGGCAGACGGCGGCAGCGCCAAGAAATGAGCTGTACCAGCGGGGCTATGGCTGCCAGTGAGAGGAATTTGCCAGTGAAGAAATCAATCGTGACGCGGTTCGCGCCCCTGCCGGTGGCTGCGATCACGGCGCTGCTGCTGGGCGGCTGCGCCACCTCGGGAAATCCCAGGGACCCGATCGAGGGCTTCAACCGGGCGGTGTTCGCCTTCAACGACGGCCTCGACAGGGCGGTGGTCAAGCCGGTGGCGAAGGGCTACCAGGCGGTGCTGCCGCCGCCGCTGCGCAGCGGCGTCTCGAATTTTTTCAGCAACATCGACGATGTCTTCATCGCCGCCAATGATCTGCTGCAGGGCAAGGTGCCCTATGCCATCAACGATGTCGGCCGGGTTCTGGTCAACAGCACGCTGGGCGTCCTGGGTTTCATGGATGTTGCCACCGACCTCGGCGTCGAGAAGCGCACCGAGGATTTCGGTCTGACCCTGGCCCATTGGGGTGTGGGCGACGGCGCCTATCTGGTGCTGCCATTCTTCGGCCCCCGCACCGTGCGCGACGCCTTCGGCCTGGTCCTCGACGTCAAGGCCGATCCGGTCGCGAACCTGCCCGACGTGCCGGTGCGCAACACCCTGGAGGCGACGCGCGGCGTCAATGACCGGGCCCAGTTGCTGTCCACCGACAAGATCATCGACGAGGCCGCCCTCGACCGCTATGCCTACATTCGCGACGCCTATCTGCAGCACAGGCGCAGCCTGATTTACGACGGCAATCCGCCGCGCGACAATGCCGCGGAAACCGGGCGCGCCGACCGGTTGGGCTCCAACCCGGCGATTGAATCGCCGGTCGCCGCGGCGCAAGAGTAGCTATCCATTCGACACAAGGATCCTCCATGAAGCTGTTTACTTTGCTGCTGACGCTGTTCATGCTGCTTCAGCCCGCCACCGCCGGGGCGCAAGCGCTGGCGCCGGATACGCCTCCCGACGTGCTGATCAAGAGCGTCACCAATGAAGTGTTGGATATCGTCCGCAAGGACAAGGACATCCAGTCCGGCAATCATCAGAAAGCGATCGATTTGGTCGAGGCCAAGGTGCTGCCGCACTTCGACTTCACCCACATGACCCGGCTCTCGCTGGGGCGGGACTGGCGCGCCGCCACACCGGCGCAGCAGAAGATTCTGACCGACGAATTCCGCATGCTGCTGGTGCGCACCTACTCCAAGGCCCTGAACGAATACAAGAGCCAGGTCGTCATGTTCAAGCCGTTCCAGATGAAACCCGGCGACACCGATGTCAAGGTGCGTACCCAGATCAACCAGCCCGGCGGCAGGCCGATCCCCCTCGACTACTACCTGGAGAAGCTGCCGCAGGGCTGGATGGTGTATGACATCGAGGTCGACGGCATCAGCCTGGTCATCAATTACCGCGAATCCTTCGCCGCCGAGGTACGCAAGGACGGCATCGACGGCCTGATCAAGTCGCTGCAGGCGAAGAATCGCTCCGACGCGGAGAAGAAATGATCCGCAAGGCCGGGGATCGCCTCGAAGTGTCCGGTGCCATGACGCTTCCCGGCGCGACCACGCTGCTGGCGGAAGGCAATGCCTGTCTCGACGGGGTCGAGACGGTGTTCGATCTCGCCGCGGTGACGGCGGTCGACTCCTCCGGCATCGCCGTCATCTTCGGCTGGCTGCGCGAGGCTCAGCGCCGAGGCAAGAGCATCCACATCAGCCATCCGCCGCTGGATCTGCTGAGCCTGGCCGAGGTCTACGGCGTCACCGAACTGCTGCCGCTCGTCTGAAGGAATGCCCACCGCGATACGCGTTGCCCGGGTTGCCAAGCATTTCGGCGCGGTGCGGGCGCTCGCCGGCGTCGACCTCGACGTCGCGCAAGGGGAGTTTTTCGGTCTGCTCGGCCCCAATGGCGCCGGCAAGACCACGCTGATTTCGGCGCTGGCCGGGCTGGTCCGGCTCGACGAGGGCAAGATCGAGGTGATGGGCTGCGACGTCGTCGCCGACTATCGCAACGCCCGGCGGCAACTCGGCGTCGTACCCCAGGAACTGGTGTTCGACCCGTTCTTCAGCGTGCGCGAGACCCTGAAGATCCAGTCGGGTTACTTCGGCATCCGCGGCAACGACGACTGGATCGACGAGATCCTCGCCAATCTCGACCTCACCGCCAAGGCGAACGCCAACATGCGTACCCTGTCCGGCGGTATGAAGCGGCGCGTGCTGGTGGCTCAGGCGCTGGTGCATAGGCCGCCGGTGATCGTGCTCGACGAGCCCACCGCCGGAGTCGACGTCGAGCTGCGCCAGACGCTGTGGCAGTTCATCCGCCGCTTGAACCAGGACGGCCACACCATCGTGCTGACCACCCATTACCTGGAAGAGGCGGAGAGCCTGTGCAACCGCATCGCCATGCTCCAGGCCGGCCGCGTCGTCGCCCTCGATACCACCGCCAACCTGCTCGCGCGCTTTTCCAGTCATGCGCTGCGCCTGCGCCTGCCGCCCGGAGCGAGCCTGCCGCCGGGGATCAAAGGGCGCGCCACCGAACACGACGGTGTTTGGTCGCTGGCCTTCCAGCGCTTCGAGGAGGTTGCGCCGATACTGGCGCAGTTGAGCGCCGCCGGCTGCTGCCTGGAGAATCTGGAGATCGGCAAGCCGGACCTGGAGGAGGTGTTCATCCGGGTGATGCAGGGTGAACGGGACGGGACGCGATGAGCGGATTTCGCACGCTGTTCTACAAGGAGCTGCTGCGCTTCTGGAAGGTGGGCACCCAGACCGTCGCCGCGCCGGTGCTGACGGCGATGCTCTACCTGTTGATCTTCTCCCATGCGCTGGAGAGCCACGTCCGGGTCTATGGCACGGTGAGCTATACGACCTTCCTGGTGCCCGGACTGGTGATGATGTCGGTGTTGCAAAATGCCTTTGCCAACTCCTCGTCTTCGCTGATCCAGTCCAAGGTCACCGGCAACATCATCTTCGTGTTGCTGCCGCCGATCTCCTACCACGAGTTCTTCGCCGCCTACGTCCTGGCGGCGGTGGTCCGCGGTCTGGTCGTCGGCCTGGGCGTTCTGGTGGCGACGATCGGCTTTGCGCCGCTGGCGCTGGATAACCTGCTCTGGGTATTGGCTTTTGCCCTACTCGGCGGCGGCATCATGGGCAGCCTCGGCGTCATCGCCGGCATCTGGGCGGATAAGTTCGACCAGCTGGCGGCTTTCCAGAACTTCCTGATCATGCCGCTGACCTTCCTCTCCGGGGTGTTCTACTCCATCCACTCGCTGCCGCCGTTCTGGCAGCAGGTGTCGCACTTCAACCCGATCTTCTACATGATCGACGGCTTCCGCCGCGGCTTTTTCGGGATCTCCGACGTCTCGCCGTGGCTCTCCCTGGCCATCGTCGGCACCTGCTTTGCGCTGCTCACCGCGCTTACCCTGCTCATGTTGAAGCGCGGCTACAAACTGAGAAGCTAAACTCTTGAGGTAACCATCATGCTGGATCCCAAACAAATCGAGACCTGGATCAATCAGGGCCTGGCTTGCGAGCACCTGTCCATCGACGGCGACGGCCACCATTTCGCGGCGCTGATCGTCAGCCGCGAGTTCGCGGGCATGAGTCGCGTCAAGCGCCAGCAGCGGGTCTACCAGATCATCAAGGACAGGCTCGACTCGGGCGAACTGCACGCCCTGTCGATGCAGACCCTGACCCCCGAGGAATGGCAGAAGTAGGCAGCGGCCCATGGACAAGCTATTGATCGAAGGCGGCGTACCGCTCGCAGGCGAAGCGGCCATCTCGGGCGCCAAGAACGCCGCCTTGCCCCTGCTCTGCGCCGCGCTGCTCAGCCGCGAGCCCCTGACGCTGACCAATGTGCCGGATCTCAACGACGTCGATACCATGCTCGGCTTGCTCGAACAGATGGGTGTTGCGATCGCTCGCGACGGCGACACGGTGACGCTCGACGCCTCCCGTCTGGACAATCCGGTGGCGCCCTACGAACAGGTCAAGACCATGCGCGCCGCGATCCTGGTGCTCGGCCCCCTGGTGGCGCGCGCCGGCGAGGCGAAGGTCAGTCTGCCCGGCGGCTGCGCCATCGGCGCCCGGCCGGTGGATCAACACATCAAGGGGCTCGCGGCGATGGGCGCGGAGGTCAGCGTCGAACACGGCTACGTCATCGCCAGGGCGCCGCGGCAGAAGGACGGCAGCGCGCGTCTGACGGGTGCCAGACTGTTTACCGACATGGTGACCGTGACCGGTACCGAAAATCTGATGATGGCCGCCTGCCTGGCCGAGGGCGAGACGGTGATCGAGAACGCCGCGCGCGAACCCGAGGTGGTCGACCTGGCCGATTGCCTGGTGAAAATGGGCGCGCAGATCGCCGGCGCCGGCAGCGATGTGATCCGCATCCGCGGCGTCGCCAGGATGCACGGCGCCACCCATCGGATCATGCCCGACCGCATCGAGACCGGCACCTATCTGTGCGCGGCGGCGGCCACCGGCGGCAGCATCCGCCTGACCGGCGCGCCAGCCGGCGGCCTCGACGCGGTGCTCGACAAACTGACGGAAGCCGGCTGCAAGCTGACCAACGAGGACGGCGCCATCGCACTGGCGGCGCCGAAGAAGCTCGCCGCGGTGAGCCTGCGCACCTCGCCCTATCCCGCCTTTCCGACCGACATGCAGGCGCAGTTCATGGCGCTTAACAGCGTCGCCGTGGGCACCGCGGTGATCCGCGAGACGATTTTCGAGAACCGCTTCATGCACGCCGTCGAACTGATCCGCCTGGGCGCAGACATCAGGATCGACGGCAATACCGCGGTGGTCAAGGGCGTGGACCGGCTCGACGGCGCCACGGTGATGGCCACCGACCTGCGCGCCTCGGCCAGCCTGGTCATTGCCGGGCTGGTGGCTCAAGGCGAGACCTTGATCGAGCGCATCTACCATCTCGACCGCGGCTACGAAGGACTGGAACAGAAGCTCAGCGCGCTGGGCGCCCGCGTCCGGCGGCTGCGGTAGAATCGGCGTTTTGCGCGGACCCGAGCCCACCGTGAACGGCATCACCATCGCCCTGTCGAAGGGCCGCATTTTCGAGGAAACGCTGCCACTCCTGGCGGCGGCCGGCATCGTGCCGCAAGAGAACCCGGAGTCCTCGCGCAAGTTGATCATCAGTACCAACCGGCCCGACGTGCGCGTCGTCATCGTGCGCGCCTCGGACACGCCGACCTATGTCCAGTACGGCGCCGCGGACGTCGGCATCGCCGGCAAGGACGTGCTCCTGGAACACGGTGGCGCCGGCCTCTACCAGCCCCTGGACCTGAAAATCGCCCGCTGCAGGATGTGCGTCGCCGCGCCCGCCGGCTTCGATTACCAGCAGGCGGTCAAGCGCGGCGCCAGGCTCTCGGTCGCGACCAAGTACCTCCATACGGCGCGCGAGCACTTTGCCGACAAGGGCGTCCATGTCGACCTGATCAAGCTCTATGGCTCGATGGAGCTCGCCCCCCTGGTCGGCCTCGCCGACGCCATCGTTGATCTGGTCTCCAGCGGCAACACCCTGAAGGCCAACAATCTGGTCGTGGTCGAGGAAATCCTGGAGATCTCCTCGCGCTTGATCGTCAATCAGGCGGCGCTGAAGATGAAGCGCGGGATTCTGCAGCCGCTGCTCGAAGCCTTTGCCGGAGCGGTGCAGTGAGCACGATCAGGCGCCTCGACACGCGCGAGCCGGATTTCCTGGTGCAACTCGATGCACTGCTCGCCATCGACACCTCGACCGACGAGCAGATCGAGCGGGCCGTCGCCGAGATCCTCGCCGATGTTCGTTCCCGCGGCGATGCGGCGGTGCTCGACTACACGCGCCGCTTCGACCGGCAAGACGCCGGCAGCGTCGCCGAGCTGGAACTGTCGCAGGCGGTGCTGGCTGCCGCTTTCGCGGGCTTGCCGGGGGTGCAGCGTGCGGCGCTGGAACAGGCCGCCGCCCGCATCAGGAGCTTTCACCAGCGGCAGCGGGCGGAGTCCTGGGAATACCTCGAGGCGGACGGCACGCGGCTCGGGCAGAAGCTGACGCCGCTCGACCGCGTCGGGCTGTATGTCCCCGGCGGACGGGCGGCCTACCCCAGTTCGGTGTTGATGAACGCCTTGCCGGCCCAGGTGGCCGGCGTCGGCGAACTGATCATGGTGGTGCCCTGCCCGGGCGGCGAGAGGAGCCCGCTGGTGCTCGCGGCGGCCCACCTGGCCGGCGTCGGCCGGGTGTTCATGGTCGGCGGGGCGCAGGCGGTGGGCGCCCTGGCCTACGGCACCCGGACGATTCCGCAGGTGGACAAGATCGTCGGCCCCGGCAATGCCTATGTCGCAGCGGCCAAACGCCGCGTCTTCGGCGTGGTCGGCATCGACATGGTGGCCGGGCCTTCCGAGGTGCTGGTGATCGCCGACGGCTCGGCCAATCCCGACTGGGTGGCGATGGACCTCTTCGCCCAGGCCGAGCACGACGAGCTGGCCCAATCCATCCTGCTCTGCCCCGATGCGGAATTCATAGCGGCGGTTTCAGAGAGCATCGCAAGACTCCTGCCGACGATGTCCCGGCAAGCAGTGATCTCGGCTTCGCTCAAGAATCGCGGCGCCTTGATCCGGGTGCGCGACCTGGAAGAGGCCTGCACCATCGCCAATCGCATCGCGCCCGAGCACCTGGAACTGGCGGTGGCCGAGCCGGGCCCGCTGGCGGACAGGATCCGCCACGCCGGCGCGATCTTCCTCGGCCATTACGCCAGCGAATCGCTCGGCGACTATTGCGCCGGCCCCAACCACGTGCTGCCGACCTCGCGCAGCGCGCGCTACTCCAGCCCGCTCGGGGTCTATGACTTCCAGAAGCGCACCAGCCTGATCGAGGTGTCGGCGGCGGGCGCCCGGACGCTGGGTCCGATCGCCGTCACCCTTGCCGAAGGCGAGGGCCTGACCGCCCACGCCCGAGCCGCCGAGCTGCGCTTCAAACCATAGCCGTTGCGAGGCGCCTGTTTCGGCGCGGACGAAACTGCACACGGGCCATGAACCCTGGCACTTCGTCATCGCGACTGCCGCGGCCTGCGGCCTCGCAGTGACGGCAGCGTGGCGATCTTGGATTGCTTCGCCTTCGGCTCGCAACGACGAGCGAAGAAAGTCCCCGTGGGACGGAGTGGAGGGTTCATGGAAATGTGCAGGTGGGCTGGCAGCGACAGTTGCCGGGTCTCGCCCCGGCGGGCGACCCACTTTCTTGTCCCGCGACAAGAAAGTGAGCAAAGAAACGCGCCCCGCTACCCCGGCCTGCGGCTTCCCTCGCTCCAGGCCACCAGCCCTGCCGGCCGCTAAACTCGCTGCGCTCAAACAACGCGGCCGGACCGCCCAGGTCTGGCGGTCCTCCACTCGGCGGGGCAGAGGGGTATGGTCGCAGTTGGTCCGTAGCGGCCAGTCGAGGTTGCTATCGCATTTTGATTGCGGCACGATGTGGCTATCCATTGGAATATTAGGTCACATATGCTCTTCTGGTTAGGCACACATCTGGGGGAACTCTTCAAACAGGCGTTTGGCCCGTTCGTAGGTGCTGGTTTGGCGTTCTTAACGACTCGGATGCATGATGTAGCGAGGCGCTATCGCGAAAACGTCGCCTCGGGAAATTTGGCTTTATTCGCTGTGAAAAGTCAGCTCAATGAATTCCTTCTTTTCCGCAAAAATTTACGTCAAGACATGGCCTCAAAAAAGAGGCCTAAAGATTCGCCTTTATGGTTAGTTATTCGACCTTCGTTTCACACTTATGTTGGATATACCATTGACTTCAAGTCGCTAGGTTTTCTATTCGAAAATCGGGGCCATGGCCCATTGTTCGATGCTCTTCATATGTCACAGACTTCCTATGTAGATCTTATCAAGGCAGATAAATTTCGTAACGCCTCAGTGGTTGAACTGCAACGTGAAATGGCGAAGTGTCAAAGTACAAACCCAGAGAGCACACTTCAAGATTATCAAAAGGCTGTTGGCCCATACGTCATCGCGATAGTGGAAGGTGCTGTCGTTGGCCTTGCGAAAAGGGCGAGAGACGATGAAAAGGTCTATCAAGAGGCGTTTTCAGAATTGCGTATAGCCCTAGAAAAGGAACTGCGCGGCGTTTGGTGGCGGAGAGATGTCTGGTTGCGCAGGAAGAAACCCTCTTTCATTGACATCGAAGAGCCCCTACCTCATTTTGCGAAGGAATCACTGCCAGATATGCCAGCATGTGTCATGCAGGCTCTAGCGAGCCTTACAGCAGATGACGTAGCAACGGTTCAGAAAGCGGCTGGTGTAAAAAGTATCAGTGGTGGTGATGCTGCGCAATAATGCAGTGCGGTACCAGTGACATCTCTATGTGAACGTCTGCATTTCATAGTTGCGACGGGCCGCTTCGGGGCGCCAGGACTTTCCGATTTGGATTCTGGACACCGGAATAACAAGCGCAACGGAGAATTTGACTTTGGCTCCCCTCTACCCCGCCGAGTGGAGGGGCGCCGGACCTGGGCCGTCCGGCCGCGTTGTTTGAGCGCAGCGAGTTTAGCGGCCGGCAGGGCTGGTGGCCTGGAGCGAGGGAAGCCGCAGGCCGGGGTAGCGGGGCGCTTCAGTTGGCAAACCCGTTTGCTTACTTTCTTGTCGCGGGACAAGAAAGTGAGTCGCCCGCCGGGGCGAGACCCGGCAACTGTCGCTGCCATCAACCCGCCGGCACCATGAGCCAAGGGCCGTCATCGAGATTGCTTCGCCTGAGGCTCGCAATGACGGACTCATTCCGAGGCTCCCAGTATCTCCGCCAAGGCGGCCGTCAATGCCCGACACTGCCCGTCGGTGCCGACGGTGATGCGCAGGAACTGGGCTATGCGCGGCAGCTCGAAGTGACGCACGATGATCCCCCGGGTTCTCAGCGATCGGGCCAGTTCCGCGCCGTCCATTGCCGGGTGCCGGGCGAAGACGAAATTCGCTTTTGACGGCAGCACCTGGAAGCCCAGTTCGACTAGCGAGCGGATCAAGGCCTCGCGGCTGGCGATCACCATCTGGCGGGTGCGCTCGAAGTGTTCCCGATCCTCGATGGCGGCGACCGCGCCGGCGATGGCCAAGCGGTCTAGCGGATAGGAGTTGAAGCTGTTCTTCACCCGCTCCAGCGCCTCGATCAGAGCGGCGTCGCCCACCGCGAAGCCGACCCTGAGACCCGCCAGGGAGCGCGACTTGGACAGGGTCTGGACCACCAGCAGATTCGGATGGCGGTCGATCAGGGATATGGCGGATTCCCCGCCGAAGTCGACGTAGGCCTCGTCGATCACCACCACCGATTCCTCGTTGGCCTTGAGCAGGCGTTCGATCTCGGACAGCGGCAGCAGGCAGCCGGTGGGGGCGTTGGGATTGGGGAAAATGATGCCGCCGTTGGCCTTGCGGTAGTCATCGACCTCGATCTCGAAGGCCTCGGAGAGCGGCACGGCGCGGTAATCGATGCCGTACAGGGCGCAGTAAACGGGGTAAAAACTGTAGCTGACATCGGGAAACAGCACCGGCCGCTCGTGCTTCAACAGGGCGAGGAAGACGTGGGCCAGGACTTCGTCGGAACCGTTGCCGACGAACACCTGCTGCGGACTCAAACCGTGGTAGTCGGCGATCGCTTCCTTCAGGCGCAAGGCGTTGGGATCGGGATAGAGCCTCAGCGTCTCGCCGGCCTCATTCTTGAGGGCTTCGAGCACCCGCGGCGAGGGCCCGTAGGGGTTCTCGTTGGTGTTGAGCTTGACCAGATTGGCGAGCTTGGGCTGCTCGCCGGGCACGTAAGGCGTGAGGTCGCGGACGACGGTGCTCCAGTATTTGCTCATGTTCGATTCGGAGGGGCGGCGGTGCCCGATGGGTACTAGGCGAGAATGCGCGAAATGGTATCATGCCTGCGTGTTAGGATCGCAGCGCGCCACGGGGCCGCGGCGGGTTTTGACGGTGTCCAAATGCGCCAGGCCGAAATTTCTCGCAATACCCTAGAAACGCAGGTGATCGTTCGCGTGGACCTCGACGGCACCGGCCAGTCGCGCCTATCCTCAGGCATCGGTTTTCTCGACCACATGCTCGACCAGATCGCCCGCCATGGCATGATCGACCTCGACGTCGAGGCCAAGGGCGACCTGCATATCGACGCTCACCACAGCGTCGAGGATATCGGCATCACGCTCGGACAGGCGATCGCCCGCGCCGTCGGCGACAAGCAGGGCCTCGCCCGCTACGGTCACGCCTACGTGCCGCTCGACGAGGCCCTGTCGCGCGTCGTGGTGGATCTCTCCGGCCGGCCGGGATTGGTCTTCAAGGTCGAGTTTACGCGGGCGATGATCGGCGAATTCGACGTGGACCTGGTGCGCGAGTTTTTCCAGGGCCTGGTCAATCATGCCGCCATTACCTTGCACATCGACAATCTTCGCGGCGCCAACGCCCATCACCAGGCCGAGACGGTGTTCAAGGCCTTTGGCCGGGCGCTGCGCATGGCCGTGGCGGTCGATCCAAGGGCGGCCGGCCGCGTGCCGTCGACCAAGGGCAGCCTGTAGATCAAATGGCGAGCGTCGCGGTCGTCGATTACGGCATGGGCAATCTGCGTTCGGTGGCTAAAGCCATCGAGCACGTCGCGCCCGGTGAGCGCGTGCTCGTCACTTCCAGCGCCGGGGATATCGCGGCCGCCGACCGCGTCGTCGTGCCGGGGCAGGGAGCGATGCCCGACTGCATGCGCGAACTCTCGGCGCGCGGCCTCGCCGATGCCGTGGTGCGGGCCACGGCGGAAAAACCCTTTCTCGGCATCTGCGTCGGCCTGCAGATGCTCTTCGGCCACGCCGAGGAGGGCGACGTCATGGGCCTCGGCGTCCTGGCCGGAAGGGTGCCGCGCTTTCCGCGCGCGGCGATGGTGGCCGCCGACGGCAGCCGCCTCAAGGTGCCGCATATGGGCTGGAATCAGGTGTTCCAGGCCGAACCGCATCCGCTCTGGGCCGGCATCGAGGACGGCTCGCGTTTCTATTTCGTGCATAGCTATTACGTCGAGCCGGCGCTGCCCGGGCTGATCGCCGGCTCGACGAATTACGGCATCCCCTTTACCAGCGCGGTCGCCCGCGATAATATCTTCGCCGTACAATTTCATCCGGAAAAAAGCGCGAAGGACGGACTCGCGCTGCTCTCCAATTTCATGCGCTGGAATCCCTGAGATCACCTTGAACTTCCGCACGATCTCCCATCGAGACCCGATCGACTGCCATGCTCCTGATCCCCGCGATTGACCTGAAGGACGGCCACTGCGTCCGCCTGAAGCAGGGCGACATGGAAGATGCCACGGTGTTTTCCCAGGAGCCGGCGGCGATGGCGCGCCACTGGATCAAGCAGGGCGCGCGCCGCCTGCACCTCGTAGACCTGAACGGCGCTTTCGCCGGCAAGCCGAAGAACGAGGCGGCGATCAAGGCCATCCTCAAAGAGGTCGGCGAGGAGATCCCGGTCCAACTGGGCGGCGGCATCCGCGACCTCGACACCATCGGGCGCTGCCTCGACGACGGCATCACCTACGTCATCATCGGCACCGCGGCGGTGAAGACGCCGGGCTTTCTCTACGACGCCTGCGTCGCCTTCCCGGGGCACATCATCGTCGGCCTGGACGCCAAGGACGGCAAGGTGGCGGTCAATGGCTGGTCGAAGATGACCGGCCACGACGTCGTCGATCTGGCCAGGAAGTTCGAGGACCACGGCGTCGAAGCGGTGATCTACACCGACATCGGCCGCGACGGCATGCTCTCCGGCGTGAATATCGAAGCCACGGTCAGGCTCGCCCAGGCGCTGAAGATCCCGGTCATCGCCAGCGGCGGCATCGCTAGCCTGAAGGACATCAAGGCGCTGTGCGCGGTGGAGCACGAGGGCATCATCGGCGCCATCACCGGCCGCGCGATCTACGAGGGGACGCTGGACTTCAAGAAGGCGCAGGCGGAAGCGGACAAGCTGTCGGCGAAGGGCTGATGCTAGCCAAACGCATCATCCCCTGTCTCGACGTCGCCGCCGGCCGAGTGGTCAAGGGCGTCAATTTCGTCGCGCTGAAGGACGCCGGCGATCCGGTCGAGGTCGCCCGCCGCTATGACGAGCAGGGGGCGGACGAGATCACCTTCCTCGACATCACCGCCAGCTCCGATCAGCGCGACATCATCCTGCACGTGGTCGAACGGGTGGCCGAGCAGGTGTTCATTCCCCTCACCGTCGGCGGCGGCGTGCGCGCCGTGGCGGACGTGCGCCGGCTGCTCAATGCCGGCGCCGACAAGGTCAGCATGAATACCGCGGCGGTCGACAATCCGCAGCTGGTGGCCGAGGCCTCGGGCAAGGTGGGCAGCCAGTGCATCGTCGTCGCCATCGATGCCAAGGCGGCGGCGCCCGGGAGGTGGGAGGTATACAGCCACGGCGGCCGCCGGGCCACCGGCCTCGATGCCGTGCTCTGGGCGCGCCAGGTGCAGGCGCTGGGCGCTGGCGAGATACTGCTCACCAGCATGGACCGGGACGGCACCAAAAACGGTTTCGACCTGGCGCTGACCCGCGCCGTCTCGGAGGCGGTGGACATCCCGGTGATCGCCAGCGGTGGCGTCGGCAGTCTTCAGGACCTCGCCGACGGCATTCTTCTGGGCCGCGCCGACGCGGTGCTGGCGGCGAGCATTTTTCACTATGGCGAATACACGGTGCGCGAGGCCAAGCAATACCTGCGCGAGCGGGGTATCGAGGTGAGGCTGTGACCCGGCGAAGCCGGTCGAGTGCGAGGTGAGCCATGAGCACGAGTTGGCTGAATGAAGTGAAATGGGACGCGCAAGGCCTGGTTCCGGTCATCGCCCAGGATGCGGACAGCGGCGAAGTGCTGATGTTCGCCTGGATGAACCGCGAGGCGCTGGAGCGCACCGTCCAGGGTGGCGAGGCGGTCTATTGGTCGCGTTCCAGGCGCCGGATCTGGCACAAGGGCGAGGAGTCCGGCCACTTCCAGCGGGTGCGGGAGCTCCGGATGGATTGCGACAGCGACGCCATCCTGCTGAAGATCGAGCAGGTCGGCGGCATCAGTTGCCATACCGGACGGCGCAGTTGTTTTTACCGGCGTTTTGTCGATAACCGCTGGCAGGACGTCGAACCCGTGCTCAAAGACCCCGGAAAAATCTACAAATGAGCCTCAAATCTCGACGCGGATCCGCGTCCCCTTGCCGGGAGCCGACTCCAGCGTGAGCCTGCCGCCGATCGCCTCGGCTCTCTCTCGCATCGACAGCAATCCCAGTCCGTGCGTCTTCCTGCCCTGGGCCAGCATGTTCGGGTCGAAGCCGGCGCCATCGTCCGAGATGACGAAGCTGGCGCGTTCGGTGTCGCCGTTGAGGGCGATCGTGACCTTGTTGGCGCCGGCGTGTTTGGCACAGTTGGTGAGCGCCTCCTGGGCGATGCGATAGAGCGCGATTTCCGTCTCGGCCGGCAGGCGGAACTCCGGATCCTCCCCGCTCACCAGGACGGCGATGCCCGTGTGGTCGAAGAACTTCCGGCCGTAGTCCTCCAGGGCAGGAACAACGCCGCCGTAGTCGAGCACCGAGGGATGCAGGTCATGGCTGATCTCCCGGGCATTCAACATCGTGTCCTTGAGCAAGGCCAAGGTGTCGGACAGTCGCTCCTTCACCTTTTCGGCGGTATCCTGAGGCAACTGCCGCGCGATCAGGCCCAGGTTGAGTCCGACGGCCGTCAGGCTGGATGAAACCCGGTCGTGGAGTTCCCTCGCCAGCCTGCGCCCCTCCGCCTCTTGCGCGCCGGCGTAGCGGCGCGTCATGACCTGCAGGCGGGCGGCAAAATTCAAAGCGGACGCCTCGGCCAGCTTGCGCTCGTCAATCTCGGCTTCCAACCTCTGATTGGCGATCAGCAATTCGTCGGTGCGGGCGGCGACGCGACGCTCTAGATCGAGATTGAGCTCCCTGATCCGCTGCTCCGCTCGCTTGCGTTCGGTGATGTCGCGCGAAACCGCGACTGCGCTGGTCACCCGCCCCGAGTCGTCCAGTTCCGGGTACATCTGCCAATTGAAGACGCGCGTACCGATCAGGGTATCGATTTCCAGGTCGCAGTTGCCCGCCTCGCCGCTGGCGAAGACGCTTGCCAGCAGGTCGGTCCAGAAACGGGTCGGCTGCTCGGGAAACCGAAGTTCGGCGAGCGTCTTGCCCATGAAGTGTTCGGGCGGATGGTGGGAGTACTGGCGGCAAGAGGGGTTGACATAGAGGCAGCGGCCATCGGCGCTGATGCGAATGATCAGGTCGGGGATGTTTTCCACCAGTGCGCGGTACTTGAGCTCGCTCTCGCTCAACGCATCGAATAGCCGCTGGCGCTCGGCCACCAGGGCGTTGAAGTTGGCCACCAGTTCGCCGATCTCGTCCTGCCGCGCAACCGCAATCGGCGCCAGCGGCGCATCGCCGCCGCCCATCCGCCGCATCGCCGCCGCCGCCTCCCCGAGCGGCGACAGTTGCCAGCGCAAGACCAGATACAGAATGGCCGTGACGACCAGCGAGATCAGCAAGGCGCCCCGATAGACTTGGCGCTCGAGCGAGGCGATCGGCGCAAAGGCTTCGGAGGTCGCGATACCGGCGACGACGATCCAGCCGGTGCTCCTCATGTGGCGGCTCAGGGTCAGCGCCTCGACGCCCCGGGAATTGACGGAGATCCCGGCACCCTCGAAGCCCTCGTCGAGACGGCGGTCGAGCAGCGGATTAACGCCCCTCGCGGGCATCGGCGTCAGGATCCGGCTGCGGTCGCTGGACGAGATTATCAGCTTGTCTTTGGGCGAGGCGACGATCAAATAGCCGGTCTTGCCGATCGTGGTCTGCTCGAGCTGGCCGAACAGATCCTGGTCGGAGGCCGCCGAAGCGCCGACCAGAGCGCCGAGCGTGTTGCCCGCGGTGTCCTTCAGCGGCACGGCCACGGCAATCACCGGCGCGCGTGTGGCTATTCCCGGCACCGGTCTGCCGACCGCCCGCGCTGCGCCCGCCATGACCTCGCGAAAGTATTCATGATCCCTGATGGAAGCGCCCGGGCGTGTTCCGGACTGGGGCGTAGCGGCGACGACCACTCCCCGTCGATCGGCGCACAGGACGCCGGCGGAGAAGGGCAGGCCGGAGAGGCTGGCCTTTTCGAGCAGGCGCTGCAGCCCGGCCGGGTCGGTCGGCAGGTCGGGCCTCAGCGCTGCCGCGAGCCGGTTCAAGACCGTGATTCGGGACGCGACCGCGTGGTCGACGTCGGCGCTGACATAGTCGAGCGTCCCGGACAATTGCTGCGCGACCATTTTTTCCAGGTCGGTTTGCAAGACTGCCGCCGTGCCGGCGGCGAGACCCCAGATGCCGATGACGATGAGCAGCGAAACCAGGACCAGGACCCGGATCTTGAGGCTCATCGTGCGCAGAAAATCGACCATGGCGACCTTTGACTAAGCAATTCGTCATATTATGCACTTGAACTGCCGGCCGCGTCATCAATGGGATCCTATGGTTTTGTCTTGCCGCGCGGCAGGCGGTATGATGCGGCATTTTCCAAGCCCGGAATCCACCCATGATCGATCTCGAAGTGATCCACCGCGTTCAGGCAACGCTGGCCGAGCGCAAGAACGCCGCGCCCGACGCCTCCTACGTCGCCAGCCTGTACGCCAAGGGCACCGACAGCATCTGCAAGAAGGTGGCGGAAGAGGCAGCCGAGACCATCATGGCGGCGAAGGACGGAGATAGGCTGCACCTGGTGCGCGAAGTGACCGATCTGTGGTTTCACAGCATGATCCTGCTGGCCCATTTCGATCTGGGCGTCGACGACGTCCTGTTCGAGTTTCGCCGCCGCGAAGGCATTTCCGGGATAGACGAGAAGAAGTCGCGGCCGGCCTGATCGCGGCCGCTAGCCAACGGGAGTTTGCAAGATGGAGCAATGCATTTTCTGCAAGATCGCCAGGGGTGAGGTTCCCAGCCGCAAGGTCTATGAGGATGAGGACATTTTCGCGTTCGACGATATCAATCCGATCGCCCCGGTGCATTTCATGATCATTCCGAAAATCCATATTCCCTCGCTGGCCGAGGCCGACCTGTCGCACCAGGCGCTGCTCGGAAAAATGCTCGCGATGGCCGGCACCCTGGCGCGTAGCCAGGGGCTGGTCGACGGTTTCCGGACCATCATCAACACCGGCCATATCGGCCGGCAAGAGGTGTATCATTTGCATTTGCATATCCTCGGCGGCCCGGAGCCGCTGGGCGCGATGCTCCGCAAATAAGGAGGCTTTATGCTTGGCTTAGACAGCATTTGGCACTGGCTGATCGTGCTGGTAATAGTGATGCTGGTGTTCGGCACCAAGAAGCTGCGCAACATCGGCACGGACCTGGGTGGTGCGGTGAAGGGTTTCAAGGAAGGCATGCGCGACGGCACCGCGGAGAAATCCGCCGAGCCGCAGCCGACCGATGGCCGCGTCATCGAAGGCGAGGTCAAGGAAAAGGTCAAGAGCTAGTCGTCTGCGACGGGTGCCAACCCGTCGCTCATCCCCGATTCCCCTTACTCCTTCATGTTCGACGTCAGTTTCTCCGAACTGGTGGTCATCGGCCTGGTGGCGTTGATCGTCATCGGTCCCGAGCGGCTGCCCAAGGTGGCGCGCACCGCCGGCCTGCTGCTCGGCCGCCTGCAGCGCTACGTCAGCGACGTCAAAGCCGACATCAACCGCGAGATGCAGTTGGACGAACTGAAGAAGATGCAGGAGCAGATCGCGGATCATGCCCGCGCCATGGAGTCTTCGCTCAGCGACGAAATGCACGCCGTCCACGAATCACTGAACCAGTCGATCGCCCCACCCGACATGGAGGCCCAGGCGCAGCCCCCGACGGCAGATTTGCAGCCTGATCAGGCTGCAAATCAGGCATCCAACGCGCCGGTAAACCAGATGGAACTGGGGCTCGACCGGGGCGCGGAAAAGACCAAAGCCTGACGCATGGACGACGCCCAGGAAAGTTTCATCTCGCATCTGATTGAGTTGCGCACCCGGCTGATCCGCTCCGTCACAGCCGTTATCATCATCTTCGTCGCCCTGTTCTCCTGGGCGCGCGACATCTACACGCTGCTGGCGCGACCGATGCTGGCGGCGCTGCCTTCGGGCGGCCACATGATCGCCACCGATGTCGCCGGCGCCTTCTTTGTGCCGATGAAGGTGACGCTGATGCTCTCCTTCCTGCTCGCGTTGCCCTATGTGATCTACCAGATCTGGGCCTTCGTCGCTCCCGGTCTCTACGCCCACGAAAAAAGGCTGGTACCGCCCCTGATCGTCGCCAGCGTGTTCCTGTTCTTCACCGGCATGTCCTTCGCGTATTTCATCGTCTTCCCGATGGCCTTCGGTTTCATCACCCGATTCGCGCCGGTGGGGGTCGTGGTGATGACCGACATCGACAAGTATCTGTCTTTCGTGTTGACCACCTTCCTCGCCTTCGGCGTTACCTTCCAGGTGCCGGTGGTGGTCATCGTGCTGGTCAGAATCGGCCTGGTCAGCATCGCCAAGCTGAAGGAGATCCGCCCCTACGTGATCGTCGGCTCGTTCGTCGTCGGCGCCGTGTTCACCCCGCCCGATGCCCTGTCGCAATTCATGCTGGCGATTCCGCTGTGGCTGCTCTATGAAATCGGGATCATCCTCGCGCGCTTCGTCGTCCAGCCGCCGGCACCGGTCGAGAGCGACTATCGGCCGCTCTCGGATGCCGAGATGGAACGCGAGCTGGATAAGGCGGAAGCAGCCGACGCGGGCGAGGCCAAGTCTCAAAAAGAATAGCGGGGCGGACCGCGACGTGAGTCTGGACCGGGCCGGCTATTCCGGCCGGGGCTTCGGCCGCTTGGCGATGGTCACCGCGAGATCGACGGTCTTGCCTTCGCGGCGCAGGCCGAACTGCGCCTGAGATCCCGGTTTCAGCTCGGCGATCATCTCCAGCATGCCCTGGGCGTCGGTGACGCGCCTGCCCGCCACCGTCATCAGGATGTCGCCCGGGCGGATGCCGGCGCGGTCGGCCGGGCCCCCGCGCATCACGCCGGCGATCAGCGCGCCCTGGGTGTCTGGCAGCTTGAAGGAGTCGGCTAGCTCCGGCGTGATCTCCTGCACCTCGATGCCGATCCAGCCGCGCGTCACGGTGCCCGTCTTGATGATCTGTTCCATGACGTTCTTGGCCAGCGAAATCGGGATGGCGAAGCCGATACCCATCGATCCGCCGCTCTGGGAATAGATTGCGGTGTTGATGCCGACCAGATTGCCGTTCGAGTCGATCAGCGCGCCGCCCGAGTTGCCGGGATTGATGGCGGCGTCGGTCTGGATGAAGTCCTCGAAGGTGTTGATGCCCAGATGCGAGCGGCCGAGCGCGCTGACGATGCCGGAGGTCACCGTCTGACCGACGCCGAAGGGATTGCCGATGGCCAGCACCACGTCGCCGACGCGCAGCGACCCCGATGGGGCGAAGGTGATCGCGGGCAGCTTGCCCCCGGCATCGATGCGCAGCACGGCGAGATCCGAGTCGGGATCGGCGCCGGCCACGCGCGCCTTGAATTTGCGGCCGTCTTGCAGCGCCACCTCGATCTGGTCGGCGGCCTCGATCACGTGGTTGTTGGTCAGGATGTAGCCGTCGGCGCTGACGACGACGCCGCTGCCCAGGCCCGAGCGCCGCTGCGGCTGCACCTCGAAGCGGTCACCGAAGAAATGGCGGAAGAAGGGATCGTTGAGCAGCGGGCTCACCGGCGCCTTGACCTCCTGGCTGGTGTAGATATAGACGACAGAGGGCAGCGCCTTCTGCGCCGCCATGCTGTAGGAGACCACCTTGCGCGCGTCGCCGGGCGGCGACGCGGCTTCCTGCACCGCGACGACTTTGCTGCCCGCCGCGCGGCCGAGCCACTCCGGTTTCAGCGTCTGGGCAACGAACAGGAACGCCAGGCTGACGGTGACAGCCTGAGCGAAAATCAGCCAGAGTCGGCGCATAATTTGGTCCGTTACGTTTTCCTGCCGGTGAGGCCCATGCAGCGCAAGCCCGTATCACGAGAGTATCTGCGCGATCATCTCGACCAACTCCTGGAGGCCGCGCGCTTCCGGGATTATTGCCCAAACGGGCTGCAAGTGGAAGGTCGCGCCGAGGTGGGCCGCGTCGTCTGCGGCGTCACCGCCAGCCAGGCGCTGATCGACGCCGCGGCGGCGCGGGGGGCGGATGCCGTGCTGGTGCACCACGGCTGGTTCTGGAAGTCCGAGGACGGACGCATCACCGGCACCCGCAAGCGAAGGCTGGCCGCGCTGCTGGCCCAGGACATCAGCCTGTTCGCCTACCACCTGCCGCTCGATGCCCACGCCGAACTGGGCAACAACGCGCAACTGGCGAAGCTGATGGGCTGGCGGATCGACGGCCGCTTCGCCGAGCAGGAGATCGGTTTTCTCGGCCGCACCGCCGCCGCGACGGCGGCCGAGTTGGCCGCCGGCCTGGACCGGGCCCTCGAACGGACGCCGCTCCTGATCGGCGATCCGGACAGACCCTTGCGGCGCATCGCCTGGTGCTCAGGCGGCGCCCAGGACTATTTCGAACAGGCGATCGCCACCGGCGCGGATTGCTTCGTCTCCGGCGAGATTTCCGAGCAGAACGTGCATATGGCGCGCGAATCCGGCGTTCCCTACATCGCCGCCGGCCATCACGCCACCGAGCGTTATGGCGTCCAGGCGCTGGCGGCTCACCTGCGCGACGAGTTGGGACTCGCGTGCGAATACCTGGAGATCGACAACCCGGTGTGAGCCGCTCACAGCCGGAAGCGATTGGCCAGGCTTTGCAGGTTGGAGGACATCTGCTCCAGATGGGTCGCCGCGCCAGCCAGTTGCACGATTACCGAGCTGTTCTCGTCGGTCATCTGCGCGATGGTCTCGACGTTGCGGGCGATCTCGTTGCTGGCGACGCTCTGTTCCTTGGTCGCGGCGCTGATTTCCCTGACCATCTCCACCGTGTGGCGGGTTTCCGTGCGGATATTCCCTAGGGAGTCTCGCGCCCGCTCTGCCAGGGCCACGCCGGCTTGGACCTGGTTGCGGCTGTCGTTCATGTTGACCGCGGCGTGGTCGATCTGGCGCCGGATGCTGTCGATCATGCCGGCGATCTGCAGCGTCGCCTGCCCGGTGCGCTCGGCCAGCTTGCGCACCTCGTCGGCCACCACGGCGAAGCCGCGTCCCTGCTCGCCTGCGCGCGCCGCCTCGATCGCGGCGTTCAGGGCCAGCAGGTTGGTCTGGTCGGCGATCTCCTTGATCACCTGAACGATGCCGCTGATTTCGGTGGAGCGCTCGCCCAGGGAGGCGACCACTTCCGACAAGGCTTCCACCGAGCCGGCGACCCGGGTGATCTCCCCGGAAGCCTCCTGGACGACCTTTTCTCCGGCCTCCGACAGATCGCAGGTCTCGATGGAAATCGCTTCGGTCGCGCTGGCGTGATCGGCGACGTGGTTGATGCTCACCGTCACCTGTTCGACCGCGGCGGCCGTGGTGGCGGCCGCTTCGCTCTGCTGCCGGGAGCTGTCCGCCACCCGGCCGGTGTTGACCGCCAGTTCGGTGGCGGCATCGGCCACCGTTTCAGCCGCCTTGGCCAGTCCCGCGACGAAGCCGCCGAAATCCGCCGTCAAGGTGTTGATCCCCCGCGCCAGAGCGAGGATTTCATCTCCGGAGCTGCCCTCCTGAACCAGTTCCATGCCGACGAACAGGGCGCCGATGATCCGGCCTTGCTCGGACCTCAGGGGGTCGTAGCGGGTCATGTAGTTCTTGCCGAACAGTTGGGCCGTTCCGACGAAGCTCTCGCCGCGCAGCAATTTCTGGTACACGGGCCGCGTGCTGTCGAGCATGGTGCCGACCACCCGCGAGCCGTCGGGCTTCTTCAGCGAGGTGGCGATCCGCACCAGGTCGTCTCCGCGCAGCGCGAAGACGGTGGCGACCCCGCTGCTGCTGTCGCTGAAGCGGTCGACGATGGCCGTCTCCAGGTTGAGCGTGGTCTGGCCGCAGCGCAATTCCGGGACGCGGATCTTGCCGACCGTCAGCAGGGCCTCGGGATGGAGCGAGAATCCCCCCTCGAAATTGCCGGCGAAGTCCCGCGCCAGCTGGTCCGTCCTGGCCGTCAGCTCGGGATGCTCTCCGGCTTTTTCCGGCGCCGCCCACGGAATCTTCACGGTGAGATCGCCCCTGCCCAGCGCCGCGACCGCCGAAACCAGCTCGCCCAGACGGCGGATCCGGCCGAGAAGGAGGCGGTTGAAGATCAGCGTGGCGACGAGCGCCACGGACAATCCCGCCGCCGCCCGTGTTGCGAACGAGGCATCCGGGATCAGCCGGCCAATTCCCGCCAGCGCGAGCTCGGCCAGCAGCACGGAGACAAGGAAGGAGAGGCTGAGCCGCCTTGGGTACATCGTATTGTCTCCGTGGTGCGGGTGGTCCGCGGTCGTCTTCAGGACGAACTTGTCTTGGGTATTTCAGCTAGCGGCGCGATAATGCTTTATATTTAAATATTTTACAACACCGCTGGGCGCGGTAGCCGCTTTGCGGCACAAGTGCCCGTAATTGTCCCCCGCCCCGCGACGAAACGGGCGCTAGCCCTCGCCGGCCTCGCGCGGCTGCAGGTGCTTGCGGATGCGCGAGAGCATGTCGATCAGCCGCGCCGTATCGTCGTCTCCCAGCGCCGCGGCGATGTGCGTCTCGTGGGCCCTGACGCGCCGCTTCATCGCCCGCAGCAGCTTCTTTCCGTCCTCGGTCAGCCACAGCGCGTTGGAGCGCCGGTCGTTCGGGGCGGCGCGGCGTTCGACCAGGCGGCGCGCCTCCAGCTGATCGATCACCGCGACCATGGTCGAACGGTCGAGCTGGGTGGCCAATGCCAGTCGGCTCTGCGTCATCCCCGGATTGGCGCCGATCAGCACCAGTACGCCGAAGCGTCCGGGCGAGATCGCCTGATCGGAGAGCGAGTGGCCGAAATCGCCGAAGATCGCCAACTGGGTCAGCCGCAACTGGTAGCCGACCAGGCCCGGCAGCAGGTCGAGTTCGAGCTTTGCGGGCGTGGGGGCTGCCCGCTTGGGCGCGGGCTTGGGTGTACTGGCGGCTGCTGGCTTTCGGGTCTTGGGCGCGGGCATCGGGGGTCGTCTGGTATTGTTTGGTCCCCAAACTATACTAAACTTTGTGGCAAAATAGCCAGGATCAACTTCTGCGCAGCAGCCCGATGGCCGGCGTCCAGGCCAGATGCAGGATCATTGATGAACGACCGCGCCAGTTTCTATGCCCACCCTTGGGCATAGGACGCCAGGCAGGCGGCGGGTTTACGACAGACAAAAAGGTTGACTAATGAGCTACGCTTTTCCCTTGCCCCAGGCCGCTTTGCCGATCGCCGGCGGCAACGATCTCTATCCGGTGCGGCGCATCTATTGCGTCGGCCGGAACTACGCCGAGCACGCCAAGGAAATGGGCTTTACCGGCCGCGAGCCGCCCTTTTTCTTCTGCAAGCCCGCCGACGCGGCGGTGCCGGTGCCGAACAACACGGTAGGCGCGGTGGCCTTTCCGCCGAGGACCGAGAACTATCAGTACGAGATCGAGCTGGTGGTGGCGATCGGCGAGCGCGGCAGCAACATTCCCGTCGATCGCGCCAACGTGCACATCTTCGGCTACGCCGTCGGCCTCGACATGACGCGGCGGGACTTGCAACTGGCGCTGCGCGAAATAGGCCGGCCTTGGGAGCTGGGCAAGGCCTTCGACCAGTCGGCGCCGATCAGCCCCATCCATCGCCTGGGCGAGACCGGCATCATGGAGCGGGGCCCGATCTGGCTCAAGGTCAACGGCGTGCAGAAGCAGCGGGGCGACCTCGGCGAACTGATCTGGTCGATCCCGGAGGTCATCAGCAATCTCTCCGAATATTTCACCCTGGAGCCGGGCGATCTGATTTTCACGGGGACCCCCGCGGGGGTGGGCAAGGTGCAGCGGGGCGATACCCTGGTCGGCGGCGTCGACGGCCTGTGCGAACTGTCGATCAAGCTGGTCTAGGCACGCGCCCGAAGCCGCCGCGGCGCCAGCAAAACAACCGGATGCCGAGTAAGATGCCGGGGAATCGGCAGTTTTAAGACCGATGATGCACGACCATTTCAACCAAGGAGACCAAGCATGAAACTCAGAGTTTTACTCACCGCACTCGCCGCCGCCGTGGCCCTGCCGGCCGCGGCTCAGGACACGGTCAAGATCGGCGCCATCCTGCCGATGTCCGGGCCCTTCGCCAGCTACGGCCGGCAGATTGACAACGGCATGAAGCTGTACATGAAGCAGCACGGCGACGTCGTCGCCGGCAAGAAGATCGAGGTGCTGGTGCGCGACGATACCGGCCCGGCGCCCGAGATCACCAAGCGCCAGGCGCAGGAACTGATCGTCAAGGACAAGGTCAATCTCCTCGCCGGCTTCGGCCTGACGCCCAACGGCCTGGCCGTGGCGCCGCTCATCACCGAGGCGAAGATGCCGGCCGTCATCATGAACGCGGCGACCTCGATCATCACCGCCAAGTCGCCCTACTTCGTCCGGGTCTCGATGACCCTGCCGCAGGTGACCGCGCCGATGGCGACCTGGGCGTTGCAGCACGGCATCAAGAAGGTCTATGTCCTGGTTTCCGACTACGGCCCCGGCTATGACGCCGAAGGCCAGTTCAAGAAGACCTTCACCGCGGGCGGCGGGCAAATCGTCGGCGACGTGCGGGTGCCGCTGAAGAGCCCCGATTTCTCGGCCTATCTGCAGCGCATCAAGGACACCAATCCCCAGGCGGTGTTCCTCTTCCTGCCCGCCGGCGAGCAGGGCGTGGCCTTCATGAAGGGCTTCCACGAGCGCGGTCTGGACAAGGCCGGCATCAAGCTGATCGCCACCGGCGACATCTCCGACGACAGCGTCATCGATTCCGAAGGCGATGCGGCGCTCGGCCTGATCACCAGCCATCACTACTCTGATGAGCACAAGTCGCCGTTGAACGCGGCCTTCCTCAAGGGCTACGCCGAAATCGATCCGCAGATGCGCCCGAGCTTCATGGCGGTTGCCGGCTATGACGGCATGGCGCTGATCTACGCGGCGCTGACTAAGACCGGCGGCAGCACCGATGGCGACAAGTTCATGGCGGCGGTGAAGGGCATGAAGCTGGAGAGCCCGCGCGGTCCGATCATGATCGATCCGGAGACCCGCGACATCGTCCAGAACATCTACATTCGCCGGGTCGAGAAGATCAAGGGCCACTACTACAACGTCGAGTTCGACACCTTCAAGGCGGTCAAGGATCCGGGCAAGTAAATAGCCGGGGATGGGCGGCGCCGCCGCCCATCCATTCCGTCGAGCCGTCTTGTATACCGTTTAGCCGCTTTTTTCGAAATCCAGGCCTAGCGCCCTTCCGCGCTGACCTCTGATTTTCTCCCTTATTCCCGGTTTCAGCCAGCGTCCAAGCCGTTTCAGGTGGGTTGCGGGGGCCGACGCGGTCAATTGCCATTGACAGCGATATGGGAATTATGTATACAGTGCGTATACGTAAGCCTCGCCCATTCCGCATGGAGTTCCGCTCATGGCCACCCCGATTCCGCTCGCGCGCGACGCCACGCAAACCGACCGAGCCGTTCTCGGCATCCGCGATCTGGTCTTGCGCGGCGAGTTCAAGGCCGGGGAGCGCCTGCCGGAACTGGCCTTGGCCGAGCTCCTCGGAGTCTCCCGCACCCCGGTTCGCGCGGCGCTGCAGAAGCTGGCCGAGGAAGGCCTGCTGGAGCCGGCGGCGTCGACCGGGTATCTGGTGCGCAGCTTCAGCGACAACGATATTTTCGATGCCATCGAGGTGCGCGGAACGATAGAGGGCTTGGCGGCGCGCCTGGCGGCCGAGCGCGGCGTGTCGAAGCTGGTGTTGGACGAGATGCGCGACACGCTGGCGCAGATAGATCTGACGCTGGCCACGGCCAGTCCGGGCGATGCGCACCTGAGCCGGTACAGCGCCTTGAACGGTCGCTTCCACGAGCTGCTGCTGGAGGCCTCGGGCAGCGAAATGGTGGCGCGCGCGCTGACGCGCGTGACCTCGCTGCCGTTTGCCTCCGCCGATGCCTTCGTCGCGCTCCAGGCCGAGATTCCCGGCTCCCTGGAAATCCTGAAAATCGCCCAACTGCAGCACCACGAGATCGTCGGCGCGATCGAGGCGCGCTCCAGCGCCAGGGTCGAACCCCTGGTCAGGGAGCATTCGCGCAACGCCCGCAAGAATCTCGAACTGGCGCTGAGGAACGGCGAGGCGATGAAACATTTTCCGGGCGCGCCGCTGATCCGCCGCCGCGGCGGCGCCTGAGATCCGAGCCGCCGAGCATGAATTCCTGATCATGTACAAGGCCCGTCTCTGGTCGGTCCGCCATGCCCGCGCGCTACGCCGGATCTATGACGTCTTCAAACGCTGCGCTCCCCGCTTGGCACCCCTGATCCGACTGGTCGGCGCCAGGACGAGCGAAGCCGCCCTGCGTCCGCTGGAACGGGCCGCCAAGGGCCTGCTGTTCGACTGCCGGATGTGCGGACTATGCGTGCTCTCGGCCACCGGCATGGCCTGCCCGATGAACTGCGCCAAGGCGATGCGCAACGGCCCCTGCGGCGGCGTCCGGTCCGACGGCGGCTGCGAAGTGAAGCCCGACATGCCTTGCGTCTGGATCGAGGCCATAGAAGGCGGCGCGCGCATCGCCGGCAGCCGCGGCGAAGTCCCGACGACGATCCTGCCGCCCGTCGATCACAGCCGCGCTGGCCGCTCCACCTGGCTGCGGGTGATCAGCGGCGAGCCCGAGCCCGGTTCGCCCCCCGCCGTCGGCGCCGCCGTCGGACACGAGGCCGCCGGCTTCGAGCGGGCCTGCAACTCGGGGCGCCCGGTGGTCACGGTCGAAGTCGCTCCGCCGGACTCCGCCGACCCCGCCGCCCTGCTGGCCCGCGCCGGGCGCTTCAAGGGCTTGGTCGATGCCATCAACATCACCGACGGGGCGGGCGGCAATTGCCACATGTCCAGCGTCGCGGCCTCGGCGATCCTGGCCGCCGACGGCATGGTTCCCGTCTATCAGATCGCCTGCCGGGACCGCAACCGCATCGCCATCCAGGGGGATCTGCTCGGCGCGGCGGCGCTGGGCGTGAACAACATCCTCTGCCTCACCGGCGACGACGTCAGCCAAGGCGACCATCCCCAGGCCAAGCCGGTGTTCGATCTCGACGCGGTCTCCTTGCTGAGCATCGCGCGCGGCATGCGCGACCGCGGCGAATACGCCTCGGGCAGGAAGCTCGACCGAGCCCCCAGCCTGTTCATCGGCGCCACCGCCAATCCCTTCGTCCCCCCCCACCGCGACCGGATCGTCAATCTCGAAAAGAAGGTGGAGGCCGGCGCCCAGTTCATCCAGACCCAGTTCTGCTTCGATCTGCCGCTGCTCGAGGATTTCATGCGCGCGCTCAGGGCCAGGGAACTGCACCGGCGCTGCAAGATCATCGTCGGCGTCGGCACGCTGGGCAACGCCCGCGCGCTGCGTTGGATGGCGGCGCACGTGCCCGGCATCCACATCCCCGAGGCGCTGCTCGCGCGCATCGGCGGCGCCTCCGACCAGAAGGCGGAAGCGAAGCGCGCCTGCATCGAGATCATCGCCGCCGTCGCCGGCATCGATGGCGTGGCCGGCGTGCACGTGATGGGTCACAGAAACGAGGAGGTCCTGGCCGAGATCATAATCGAGTCGGGACTGCGCCGAGGAATCACAACGACAGGAGACGGGACATGAACGAAGAGGAAAAGCAGTTGGTGGAATGGCTGGCCGAGATGAACGAGGACGACGCCCTGGCCCTGGCCAAGCGGATGCTGCTCGAGGACGGCAAGGATCCGCTGCGCGTCCTGGAGCTTTGCCGGATGGCGATGGATATCGTCGGCAAGCGCTTCGAGGAGGGCGAGTACTTCCTGCCCGAGCTGGTTCTGGCCGGCGAGATGCTGGAGTCGATCGGCGCCATCGCCAAGCCGCTGATCAAGCAGGCGCCCGGCGAGGAGGCCAAGAAGCTGGGCAAGATCCTGATCGGCACCGTGCATGGCGACCTGCACGACATCGGCAAGAACATCGTCAGCTTCATGCTCGACATCAACGGCTTCGAGGTCAAGGACATCGGCATCGACGTGCCGGTGACGAGCTTCATCGAGGAGATCAACGGCTACCAGCCGGACGTGGTCGGACTGTCTGGCTTCCTCACCCTGGCCTTCGATTCGATGAAGGAGACCATCGCAGCCATCGACGGGGCGGGCTTGCGCGACAAGGTCAAGATCATGATCGGCGGCGGCCAGATCGACGAGACCGTGCGCGCCTACACCGGCGCCGACGCCTTCGGCGTCAATGCCGTCGAAGCCGTCAATCTGTGCAAGGGCTGGATGGGGGCCGCGGCATGAGCGACGACACCCCCGCCACCGAGGCATACGACCGGCGCTGGCAGCGCATCCTCGATTGCGTCGCGCTGAAGCAGCCCGACCGGATGCCGGTGGCCTTCTACGCCACCTTCTGGCTGGCCAAGTACGGCAACATCTCGTGCCGCGAGCTGATGTACGACTACGAGAAGATCAAGGAGATCGCCGAGCGGGCGGTGCTCGAATTCGACCCGGACGTCTATAGCACCCTGGTGCTCAGCACCGCCTCGGGCCCCTCCCTCGAAGCCATCGGCTTCAAGCAGCTGCAGTGGCCGGGACACGGCGTCGGCGACAACCAGCCCTACCAGTACCTCGACCGGGAATACATGAAGGCGGACGAATACGACGACTTCATCTTCGACCCCACCGGCTACTATCTGCATACCTACCTGCCGCGCGTCGCCTCGGCCTTCGAAGGCTTCGAGGATCTGCCCGTCTTCCCCGGCCTCCACTACTTCCGCCTGATCGCCGGGATGCGTTCTTTCGCCAAGCCCAGCGTCCGCGCCGCCCTGGAAAAGGTCATCGCGGCGGCGGAGGAAGTGGAGCGCTTCGCCGGACACCACGCCGCCTTCACCGCGCGCATGGGCTCGCTCGGTTATCCCTGCACCAACGGCGCGACCGCGGTCTCGCCCTACGACTTCATCGCCGACTATTTCCGCGGTGCGCGCGGCATGATGACCGACATCTTCCGCCACAAGGACAAGCTCCTGGAGCTGCTCGACAAGTGCTCGATCTTCCTGCTCAAGCAGACGGTCACGGCGGCCAGGGCTTCGGGCAACCCGGTCGTCTTCATCCCGATCCACTGGGCGCCGGACGCCTTCATGTCGGACAAGCAGTTCCGCCAGTTCTGGTGGCCGCCGTTCCGCAAGATGCTGATCGGCATGATCGACGCGGGGCTGATCCCGATGCCGCTGTGGGAGGCGGACTGCACCAAGCGCCTGGAGATCATCAGGGACGTGCCGCCGGGCAAGTGCATCTACTGGTTCGAGCGCACCGACATGGTCAGGGCCTTCGAGGTGCTGGGCGACGTGGTCGCCCTGCGCGGCAACCTCTCGCCCTCGATGATGACCACCGGCGGGCCGGAGGAAGTGGATGCCGCCGTGCGCCATCTGGCGGAGAACGTCTTCCACAAGGGCGGCCGGCTGATCCTCGACTGCGCCTTCGGCCTGCCCGACGAGACGCCGGTGGCGAACGTGCGCGCCATGTTCGACGCCGCGCGCAAGTACGCCGGCTGAGCATGCCCGTCGCCCGCGGCTTCGAGGTCCTGCGCGCTGCGCTGGCGGCCCCGATCAAGGGGCGGACATCCATCGCGCGCGAGCGCCTGCGCCTGGAGGCGGCGGCGCTGGTGCGGGACGAGCATCTGGTCGAGGCCGCCTACAGTTACCGCATCGTGCCGCTCGAAGCGCCCGCAGCGGAACTGCTCCGCGTCGGCGGCGAGGAACTTCACGCGCCCTGGCTGATCCCCGAATCCGGCCAACTGACCGCGCTGGCCTGCGGCGTGTGCACCGTAGGCCCGCGGCTCGAGGCGCGGGTCGGCGAACTGTTCGCGCAGCGCCGCGCCTCGCTGGCGCTGGCCCTGGACGCGCTGGGCAACGAAATGCTCTTCGCCGTCTCGCGCCGCGCCCAGGACCGGATGCTGGTCGATGCCCGCCGGCGCGGCCTCTCCATGGCCGGCGAGCTGCGCGCCGGCGATCCCGGCTTGGCGCTGGAGGCTCAGGGTGCGGTGCTGCGTCTGGGCTGGGCGGAGACGATCGGCGTCCGTCTCGCTCACGGTCAGCTGATGCAGCCGATGAAGTCCACCTCGATGGTGCTGGGCGTCGGCATAGACCTGCCGCCGACCCGGTGGTCGCGCTGCGACGCCTGTCCCTCGCGGCAGAAGTGCGGCGGCGGTGGCGCCTTGTCGGCGCAGCCAGGACTGCCATGAGCGAGCGTTCCTACACCCTGAGCTTCCCCCAACTGGCGCGGACCATCCCCGCCCGGGGGGCAGACACCCTGTTCCAGAGCGCCCGCCGCGGCGGGCTGCGCATCGTCGGCGCCTGCGGCGGGCGGGGCAGTTGCGGCACCTGCGTGGTCCGCGTCGTCGCAGGCGAGGTCGAGCATCAAGGCGAAGAACGGGCCGGCAACAAGTGGGTGCGCGCCTGCCAGACGCGCGCCCGCTCCGACTGCACCCTCGAAGTGGCGCCGCGCTCCCTGGCGCCGGTGGTTCGCGCCGAAGCGGAGGCCGGCAATGCCGCCGAGACGCTGGCCGTCGATACCCTGATCTCGGCTCAGGACATCAGCGTCGCAGCGCCGAGCCTGAACGACCCCGCCTCCGACCTGGAGCGGGTGCGGCGCGCCCTGGGCGCATCGGTCGGCAGCGTGGACATCGCAGCCGCCAGGCAGTTGCCCGGGCTGCTGCGCGACGGCGCCTGGTCGCTGCGCGCCCGGCTGCGGGGCGACGCGCTGATCGGCTTCGCCCCGGTCGGCAGTCCGAGCCTGGGCCTGGCGGTGGATCTGGGCACCACCAATGCCGCCGCCTTCCTGGTCGATCTTGCCAGCGGCATCCGCCTGGCCAGCCTGGGCATCGAGAATCCCCAGGTGGCCTGGGGCGCCGACGTGATCAGCCGGATCAACCACGCGGTGCGCCAGCCCGAGGGCGGGGCGGAATTGCGCGCCGCCGCGCGCTCGGCCATCGAAGCGCTGGCCCACGACCTGTGCCACGCCGTCGGCGCCCAGACCGGCGACATCGTCGACCTGGCGGTGTGCGGCAATACCGCCATGCACCACCTGCTGCTCGGCCTGCCGGTATCCCAGCTCGGCCGCGCCCCCTTCGTCGCGGCGCTGCGGGAGGGCGTAGACATCAAGGCGCGGGAGCTCGGTCTGTCCTTCTGTCCCGGCGCCATGGTCCATGTCGCGCCCAACGTCGGCGGCTTCGTCGGCGGCGACCACGTCACGGCGCTGCTCGCCACCGAGGAGCGCTGGCGTGCCGAGGGCGCCAGCCTGGTGATGGACATCGGCACCAACACCGAGATCACCCTGATCCACGATGGCGAGTTTCTCTCCGCCTCCTGCCCCTCGGGCCCGGCCCTGGAGGGCGGCCACATCTCCTGCGGCATGCGCGCGGCGGAGGGCGCGATCGAGCGGGTGGCTCTGGTCGATGGCCGGATCGCCGTCGCCGTGATCGGCGACCAGGAGCCGGTCGGCCTGTGCGGCTCCGGCGTGCTCGACGCCCTGGCGACGCTGCACCGGGCCGGCATCGTGGACGAACGCGGCCGCATCGCCGGCGAACACCCCGACGTCCTGGAGACGGCGGGCAAGCGGGTCGCGGTCCTGGCGCCCGGCGTCCATTTCACCCAGGACGACGTGCGCGCGGTGCAACTGGCCAAGGCCGCGATCCGCGCCGGGGTCGAGATGTTGCTCATGAAGGCGGGGCTGCAGGAGCGCGACCTCGAGCGCTTCATCATCGCCGGCGCCTTCGGCGCCTACCTCGACGTCGCCAGCGGCATCGCCACCGGCCTGTTCCCCGATCTGCCGCCGGCGCGCTTTCACCAGGTCGGCAACGCCGCCGGGCTGGGCATCAGGCGGATGCTCGCCTCGGAACGCGCCAGGACGCGCGCCGCCGAGCTGGCCGCGGCCTGCCGCTACGTCGAACTGTCCACCATCGCCGGCTTCCAGAAGTGCTTCATCAAGCACATCGGCTTCCCTTCGTACCCTGCCATGAGGAAATCATCGTGACCACGCCCCAAGGATTCGCCATCCGGATCATCGGCGAACGCATCAATCCCGGCTTCAAGAGCACCAAGGCGATGTTCGACGACAAGGATCTGGGCGCCATCCAGGCGCTCGCGGTGCGGCAGGTCGAATCGGGCGCCGCCTATCTGAACGTCAATGTCGGCGCCCGCGCGCTGACCGACCTGGGCTTCATGGCCGAGGTGATCGGAGCCATCCAGGCGGTGGCGACGGTGCCGCTGTCCTTCGACTTTCCCAGCGTCAAGGTGCAGGAGTTCTGCCTCGCCGCCTACGACCAGGCGCGGGCCGGCGGCCAGCTGCCGATCGTCAACTCGATCACCGAACAGCGCTGGGAGCCGATGCAGCTCTACAAACTGCGGCCCTTCAAGGTCATCGTCATGGCCTCGGAACGGGTCGAGGACGGCGTCGCCAAGGGCAACAAGACGGCGCCGGAGATCGCCGGAACGGCGCGCCGGGCGGCGCTGCGGCTGCAGGACGAATACGGGATGGCGATGGACGACATTTTCATCGACATGTCGGTCTCCGCCATCATCGCCGACACCGAGGGCCTGAACCGGGCCACGCTGGACGCGATCGGGGCCATCGGCTCGGATCCCGATCTTGCGGGCATCCACATGATGGGCGGGCTGTCCAACATCGGCCAGCAGATGCCGTCCAAGGCGGTCGACGGCTCCGACCTCAAGCACAGCCTGGAAAACGCCTTCCTCACCCTGGCCGTACCCGCGGGCTTCGACACCGTGCTGGGCACCCCCTGGCGCGGCTACGCGCCCTTGCCGGAAGACAACTACGTGCTCGGCGCCTACCGGAATTTCCTGGCGCAAAGCGGCAGCAACGCGCTGCGCGCCGTGCGTAAGTTCTACCGGGCCTGAGCATGGGAGAGCAGGCATTCGCCGTGGTCGTCGACGGCTGGTTCGACGGCGAGGCGCGGCATAGCGGCCCGGCCAGCTTCCTGGTGCGGGGCGGGCGGATCGAGGAGATCGCCGCCGGCGACCACGGAGCGGATCTCGCGCGGCGGGGCGTCACCGTGCATCGCGGCGGCTTCCTGATGCCCGGACTGGTCGATGCCCACGCGCACCTGTTCCTCGACGGCGCGACCACCGACGCAAGACTGCGCTCCGAACATCTGAAGCAGCCGTTGGACCGGCTGACCGAGGCCGCTAGGGCCAGCGCCCGGCAGGCGCTCGCCTGCGGCGTCACCGCGGTGCGCGACGCCGGCGACCGGCACGGCATCAACAACCGGATCCGCGCCGAGGCGATGGCGCCCGGGAGCGGCCTGCCGCGGATCCGCTCGGGCGGCCTCGGCGTCAAGCGCGCCAAGCGCTACGGGGCTTTCATGGCCACCGACGTCTCCGACGCGGAGAGCATCCGGCGCTCGGTGACGGAGCTCTCCGGCACCAACGACGAGATCAAGCTGATCCTGACCGGGATCATCGACTTCGACGCGGGAGCCGTCACCGACGAGCCCCAGTTCACCCTGGAGGAGACCCGGCTGGTGGTGGACACGGCGCGGTCCCGCGGCCGGAACAGCTTCGCCCATTGCAGCGGCGCCAAGGGTCTGGCGATCGCGGCGCGGGCGGGCGTCGGTTCGATCGAGCACGGCTTTTTCATGGACCGCGAGACCCTGATGATGATGGCGGAGAGATCCGTGGCCTGGACGCCGACCTTCTCGCCGGTGCATTTCCAGTGGGCGCATCCGGAGGCGGCGGGTTGGTCGCCCAATACCGTTGGCAAGCTGCGCCGGATCCTCGATTCCCACGCCGAGCATCTGCTGCTGGCCCATCAAATGGGCGTCACGCTGCTGCTCGGCACCGACGCCGGCAGCATGGGCGTGGCGCACGGCCACGCGGTGTTCGAGGAGATCGATCGCTACCTGGAGGCGGGCCTGCCGCTGGCGGCGGCGCTCGCCGCGGCCACGGCCGCGGCGCGACGCCACTTCGGCTGGGACGACCCGCGACTGGCCGGGGGCGGGATCTTCGACGCCGTCCTCCTGCCCGCTTCGCCCTTCGAGGACGCCCGGGCGCTGCGCCGGCCGATGCGCGTCTGGCCCGCGCAACCCGGCGCCGCCGTGCCCGCCTGACGGCGGGCCACCCCCTCCGGGGAGTTGACCGCGCAAACTGAATGAGCGATCATTCAGTCTTGATTGGGACCGAATGGCCGCCATCCCGGCGGCCGGGAGAGCAGCGATGAACGATTATCTTGCGTGGCCGTTTTTCGACGACGCCCACCGCGGCCTGGTGCGCGAGCTGGAGGCCTGGTCGGCGCAGCACCTGGCCGGCGCCGGGGCGGGGGACGATGTCGAGCTGACCTGCCGGAATCTGGTGGCCGCGCTCGGCGAGGGCGGCTGGCTGCGCCATTGCGTCGCCGGCGCATACGGCGGCGCGCGCGAGTCCATCGACGTCCGCTCCCTGTGCCTGATGCGCGAGCATCTCGCCCACCGCTCCGGGCTCGCCGACTTCGCCTTCGCCATGCAGGGCCTGGGCAGCGGCGCCATCTCCCTGGGCGGCTCCGACGAAATCAAGCAGCGGTATCTACCCCGGGTGGCTGCCGGCCGGTCGATCGCGGCCTTCGCCCTGTCCGAACCGGAAGCCGGCTCCGACGTCGGCGCGCTCGCCACCAGCGCCCGGCGCGATGGCGGCGACTACGTGCTGGACGGCGACAAGACCTGGATCTCCAACGGCGGCATCGCCGACTTCTATTGCGTCTTCGCGCGCACCGGCGAGGCGCCGGGCACCCGCGGCATTTCCGCCTTCGTCGTCGATGCCGACACCCCGGGCCTCGAGATCGCCGAGAAGATCCCGGTGATCGCGCCCCATCCGCTGGCGACGCTGCGCTTTTCCAATTGCCGGGTGCCCGCGGCGAAGCTCTTGGGCAAGCCCGGCGCCGGCTTCAAGCTGGCGATGCAGACGCTGGACATCTTCCGCACCAGCGTGGCCGCCGCCGCCGTCGGCTTCGCCCGCCACGCGCTGGACCAGGCGCTGGCCCGAGCCACCGCGCGCAAGATGTTCGGCCAGGCCCTGGCGGACTTTCAACTGACCCAGGCGGCGCTGGCGGACATGGCCACCGGCATCGACGCGAGCGCGCTGCTCACCTACCGCGCGGCGTGGTCGCGCGACTGCCTCGGGGTGCCGGCGACGGCCGAAGTCGCCATGGCCAAGATGGTCGCCACCGAGACCGCCCAGCGGGTGATCGACAGGGCGGTGCAGATCTTCGGCGGCCTCGGCGTCAAATCCGGCATGGCGGTGGAGCTGCTCTATCGGGAGATCCGCGCCCTGCGAATCTACGAGGGCGCGACCGAGGTGCAGAAGCTGATCATCGGCCGCCAAGTCCTCAAGGACTTCGACGCCGGCCGTCAGCCCGCCTAGGCCGCGCGATCAGCCTTGCAATTTGAAACGGCCCGTGATAATTTTAACTGAATGAACGATCATTCATCATTACGATTACCCTTACCTGGAGCGTGAAAATGAGGTGCGAAAAATGAGGCTGGACGGCAAAACGGCGGTGGTGACCGGGGCGGCTTCCGGAATCGGACGGGCGGTCGCGGAGGTGCTGGCGGAGGCGGGCGCCCACGTGCTGGTGGGCGACATCGACGAGGCCAACGGCGCGGCCACGGCCGGCGCGATCCGCGAGCGCGGCCAGGGTGCGGACTTCATCCGCCTCGACGTCACCGACGCGGCATCGATCGATGCCTTTCGGAGCAAGGCATACGCGCTCAAGGGACAGGTGGATATCGTCGCCAACGTCGCCGGCTGGGGCAAGATCCAGCCCTTCGTCGACAACACCCCGGAGTTCTGGCGCCGGGTGACCGACCTCAACTTCCTCGGGCCGGTGGCGGTGTCGCGCGCCTTCCTCGATCCGATGATCGAGCGCGGGGTCGGCAAGATCGTCACCGTGTCCAGCGACGCGGGGCGCGTCGGCAGCCTGGGCGAAGCGGTATACTCCGGCGCCAAGGGCGGCGCCATCGCCTTCACCAAGGGATTGGCGCGGGAAATGGCGCGCTTCAACATCAACGTCAATTGCGTCTGCCCGGGGCCGACCGACACGCCGCTGCTGGCGGCGGTGCCGGAGAAGCACCGCGAGGCCTTCGCCCGCGCGACGCCGATGCGCCGCCTCGCCAAGCCCTCGGAGATCGCCGACGCCGTGCTGTTCTTCGCCAGCCGCCGCGCCGACTTCATCACCGGACAGGTCCTGAGCGTCAGCGGCGGCCTGGCCATGGCCGGCTGAGCGCCGGCGCAAACCCATCACCCAACCGACAATCAGGAGAAATCATGTACAAGCTGAAAGCGGCCGATTGGCGACCGCAGCACTTCAAGTGGGAGGTCAAGGACCGGGTCGCCACGGTCACGCTGAACCGCCCCGAGCGCAAGAATCCCTTGACCTTCGAGAGCTACGCCGAATTGCGCGACACCTTCCACAAGCTGCAGTACGCCGAGGACGTGCGCGCCGTGGTGTTCACCGGCGAGGGCGGCAACTTCTGCTCGGGCGGCGACGTGCATGAGATCATCGGGCCGCTGACCAAGATGGACATGGACGGCCTGCTGACCTTCACGCGGATGACCGGCAACCTGATCAAGGAAATGCGCACCTGCCCGCAGCCGATCATCTCCGCCATCGACGGCATCTGCGTCGGCGCCGGCGCCATCATCTCGATGGCCAGCGACATGCGCTACTGCACCCCGGCCGCCAAGACCGCCTTCCTCTTCGTCAAGGTCGGCCTGGCCGGTTGCGACATGGGCGCCTGCAGCATCCTGCCGCGGATCATCGGCCAGGGCCGCGCCTCCGAACTGCTGTACACCGGCCGCAGCATGAGCGCCGAGGAGGGGCTGGCCTGGGGCTATTTCAACGGCATCGTGCCCCAGGAGAAGCTGCTGGAGACGGCGAAGAACATGGCGCAGTCGCTCGCCGACGGCCCGGCCTTCGCCCACTCGGTGACCAAGAAATGCCTGCACCAGGAATGGAACCAGACCATCGAGCAGGCGCTGGAGACCGAGGCCGAAGCGCAGGCCATCTGCATGCAGACCAAGGACTTCGAGCGCGCCTACCACGCCTTCGTCGCCAAGGCCAAGCCGGCCTTCGAGGGCAACTGAGCTCGATTCCGTCATTGCGAGCCGCAGGCGCCGCAATCCCGGAGCGCCACCGCGCCCGCGATGACGGACTTTTCAGGGCTAGCTCAACGCGCAGCAGCGCTTGATCCACCCGGCGCGCCGCTCGGCGGCCGCCGGTTCATGATGGAGGAAAACAGATGGCTTCGCCCGGACATGTCGGCAGTGTGGTCACCGACGCCAAGCTGATAGAAGAGCGGCGCGGACAGATCCTCCGCGCCGCGGTCAAGCTGTTTTCCGAGGACGGGTACTACACCACCACCATCCAGATGATCGCGCGCGAGGCCGGGGTGAGCATCGGCCTCATCTACCAGTACTTCGGCGACAAGGACGACATCCTGTTCCTGACGCTGAAAATGGTTCTGGAAACCTACGAGCACGAGATTCCGCTGCGCCTGGAGGGCCTGACGCATCCGGTGGAGCGTCTCGCCATGGCCATCTGGGCCTATTGCGGCATCGTCGATCGGCTGCGCGAAGCGACCGTGCTGGCCTACCGTTCTACCAAGTCGCTGCGCGCCGACCGCAGGAACCTGATCAAGGACGAAGAAATCAGGAGCAATCGCCTGCTCGAGGCCTGCCTGCGCGACTGCATCGCCGGCGGCTACATGCGCCCGGTGAATGAATCCCTGCTGGTCTACCAGTTCGTCATGTTCTGTCACGCCTGGGCGTTGAAGTACTGGGCGTTCCAGGGCGAGCTGACGCCCGCCGAATACGTCTCCGAAGGCCTCAAGCTGCTGGTCGAGCCCTTTCTCACCGCCAAGGGCAAGGCCGCGCTGGCAACGATGCGGCGCAGCACCGGCAACTTCTCCCACGACAAGCGGGCCCGCGTCCGCACCAGGACAAAATGATCTCTCTCATCATCGAAGACGCGACCGCGATCGCGACGCTCTGCCGGCCGCCGGTCAATGCCATCAACGACGAATGGGTGGCGCGCCTGAGCGCGATCCTCGACGAGCTGGAGGGCGACCAGGAGGTGAGCGTGCTGTGGTTGCGCAGCAGCGAGCGGGTGTTCTGCGCCGGCGCCGATCTCGAATTCATGAGGGAGCGCTTTCTGACCGAGGAGGGGCGCTCTCTGATGATTTCATTCACCCGGGGCCTGCAGGAGGTCTATGCCCGGCTGGAGCGACTGGGCATCGTCACCGTCGCCGAGATCGGCGGCGCGGCGCTGGGCGGCGGTTTCGAACTGGCGCTGGCCTGCGACCTGCGCATCGTCGCCGACACGGCGAAGATCGGTCTGCCGGAAGCGCGCCTGGGCCTGCTGCCGGCGGCCGGAGGTACGCAGCGCCTGACCCGGTTGTGCGGGGAGGGCATCAGCCGCCGCCTGATCCTGGGCGCCGAGATCGTCGCGGGCAGCGACGCCGTGGCGCTCGGCCTCGCCCACTGGGTGGCGCCCGCAGCCGAGCTGGAGGCCGAGGCGCGCGCGCTGGTGGCGCGTCTGGCAAAACTGCCGCGGCAAGCGCTCGCGGCCTGCAAGCAGTGCATCGCCGCGGCGACCGACGGCAGCGGCAATGGTTACGAGGTCGAACTCGACGGCAGCCGGATGCTGCTGGCAACGCCGGATACCCAGGACCGCGTCCGCCGGTTCCTGGAGAAACAGTGATGGAGGTGGCAGTGGAAGGCGTATTTTTGAACCAGAACCGGCTCGATCTCGAGCGCGCGCGCGGCATCTGGCCCGATCGCGTGATCACCGACTATTTCGACCGCTGGTTGGTGGAAAAGCCCGACGCGACGGCGATCATCTCCTTCCGCGAGGAGGATGCGAGCACCACCACCCTCACCTGGCGGCAGCTCGGTGCGCAGGTCGCCGGCATCGCCCGGGGGCTCTCGGCGCGCGGCGTCGGCCATGGCGACGTGGTTTCCTTTCAGTTGCCCAACTGCTGGCAGTTCGTCGCCATCCATCTCGCCTGCGCGCGCATCGGCGCGGTCAGCAATCCGCTGATGCCGATCTTCCGCAGCCGCGAGATGTCGTTCATGGTCAAGCACGCCGAATCCAAGGTGCTGGTCGTGCCGACCCGCTTCCGCGGCTTCGACCACGGCGCGCTGGCGCTCGAACTGCAGCGCGATTGCCCCGCGCTGAAACACGTCTTCATGCTCGGCGGCGCCGGCGAGTACTCCTTCGAGAACGCGCTGGCGGGGGGCGGCGCAGAGATCGAGACGGGGGCGCGGCTCATGCCCAACGACGTGACCCAACTGCTGTTTACCTCGGGTACCACCGGCGAGTCCAAGGGCGTGCTGCACACCTCGAACACCCTGATCGGCACCATTCTGCAATTCATCAAGCGCATGGAGCTCGATGCCGGCGAGGTGGTCTTCATGCCCTCGCCGCTGGCGCACCAGGCGGGCTTCGCCTACGGCCTGACGCTGTCGGTGATACTCGGCGTTCCCATCGTGCTCCTGGACGTCTGGAGTGCGGCGCGCGCGGTCGAACTGATGGAGGCGCACCGCGCGACTCTGACCTTCGCGGCCACGCCCTTTCTCGCCGATCTGGCCCATTTCCCCGGCGTCGAGCGGCGTTCGCTCGACGCCTTCCGGCTGTTCATCACCTCGGGCGCGCCGATACCCCCGGTGCTGGTCGAACTGGCGCAGCAAAAACTGCACGCCAAGGTCGTCGCCTCCTGGGGCATGACCGAGTGCTGCTCGGCGAGCACGACGCTCTTGTCCTGTCACAAGATACTCGAGTCCGACGGCGTCTCCGTGCCCGGCGCGGAGCTCATGATCGTCGATGATCAGGGCGTGGAAGTGCCGCGCGGCCAGCCGGGAACCCTGAAGTTTCGCGGCGCCTCGCTGTTCGTCGGCTATCTCAAGCGGCCGCAGCTCTATGCCGTCGATGCGCAGGGCTGGTTCAACACCGGCGACATCGCGCGCATGGACGAGGAGGGCTATATCCGGATCTGCGGGCGCGAGAAGGACATCATCATCCGCGGCGGCGAGAACATTCCGGTGGTCGAGGTCGAGAGCGCCATGTACCGGATTCCCCAGGTGTCCGAGGTGGCGATCGTGGCCATGCCCGATCCGCGCATGCAGGAGCGGGCCTGCGCCTTCGTCACGCTGCGCCAGGGCCGGCGCCTGACGCTGGAGGAAATGCAATCCCATCTCGCCGCCGAGGGGGTGAGCAAGCATTTCTGGCCGGAGCGCCTGGAGATCATCGAAAACATGCCCTGGACGCCGACCGGAAAAATCCAGAAGTTCGTCCTGCGCGAGATCGCCAAGGGTTTCGGCGTCCCGGCGGGTTGAGCGACTTGGAATTTTATCGGCGCCGCGCCTGTTCGCGCCGGCCTGGCGCCGCCTGGCCGCGGCCAGCCGTTGCCGAGACCAGCCGTGTTTACACCTCCCTGGCTGCCTCAATTTTAAGACTTCGAGGTGTCCGTTAAAACCGGGGCGATTCATCGCTTACGTTGAAAGCGCAGGGGCTGGCGAGTATCCGTGATCTTTGGATGAAGGCTCACGGCTACGCATGAGGGAAATCATGTGCGCCCTGTTCATGAACCGCCCGGTGCGGACCCGCATGCCGGGTGGTGTGGGGAGGGTCGGTTAGAAGCCGGCCCTTACCCGATTGGGCGGCACCCTAATTTGGCCGAAACGTTGGGTACACATGGCGTTTACTTTGGACGGAAGAGGGCGCAGAGCTTGTTTCCATCCGGATCGCGAACGTATGCCAGATACATAGACCCAAGCTTGCCCTCGCGAAGACCTGGCGGTTCTTCAATGGACGCACCGCCGTTTGAAACTGCGACGTCGTGGAATTTCTGAACTTGCTCAGGGGAACTGCACTTGAAGCCAATGGTGCCACCGTTGGCGAACGTTGCGGACTCGCCATTGATGGGCTGGCTTATACAGAACGTCCCACCGTCGTGTCGATAGAACAGACGGAGTTGCCCGGTCTTGTTTTCATTCTGAATTGGCTCTCCAGCACCGAGCACGTTAAGAACAGCGTCATAGAAGCGCCTAGAGCGCTCAATGTCATTCGAACCGACCATCACGTGACTAAACATTTGTTCTTTCCTTCGTTTGAACTCTACGTGTGAATTCTGAGGCTTTCCGAAGTGCCGCCAAGTCGCTCTGTGCCGTCTAATGTCCAAGTTCAGGGGCGCGGCGTGGCCTTATCGCGCAGCGTCCCCTGGAACGAAGTATTCGGCGACATAGCTGTTCCGCATGGGTTACAGATCTTTGGGCGTAAGGCCAGTGTGTTTCGCTATGCGTGCAAGCATACGGGGGCCGATTTCTTCGCCATCGTGAAATGCGAAGACGAAATCGGGCCAACCTCCGCGCGACAGCGTGCGGTGCGAGCCAGATTGTCTGAGGCTCCACTCTATGCCAAACAGTGCTACGAGCAGAAGTTTGGCCTTGGTGGCGGGCCATTGGCTCATGCAGCGAGGGGAATGGAAATACTTATTGCGACGGCCTTCGATTCGCCGTGCTCAAGGCGCTCGGCCATTGTGCGTAGCGCAAGTACCTCAGCTTTGGCCGTGGCCTCCTCGGCCGACTGGCCATAGCACAGGACACCGGGAAGCTGCGGCACTTCAGCCAGCCAACGGCCGTCCATTTCTTCCTCGCACTCAATACTGAAGTTCACGGTTCATCTCCAAGAGTGAGCGTGTGGAATTGTACCTCTACACGTGGTGTGGCGTCGAACGTGGAGGTCACCGGCGCTGCGCGGCTTTATCGCGCAGCGCCGGTGGACTGCCGGGTGTGCGCCCAGCATGGGCGCGATGTAATGGGGTGGAAGTCCCCTGTGGGAGTGCCGACATGGGTGCGTCATAGATTCATGATAACCACTAGCCGAAGGCACCTTCTGGGTGTTGGCAAACGCACGGCGATCCTGACGGGCGTCAGCAGCAAGAGCTACTGGCACTTGTCGCGGTCGCAGGCGACGCAAGTGGGGATGACGAACGATTGGTTGAAAGCGCAAGGGCTGGCGAGTATCCGTGATCTTTGGATGAAGGCTCACGGCTACGCATGAGGGAAATCATGTGCGCCCTGTTCATGAACCGCCCGGTGCGGACCCGCATGCCGGGTGGTGTGGGGAGGGCCGGTTAGAAGCCGGCCCTTACCCGATTAGGCCGCGACCTCAAGATACTCGACGATACTGGCTGGAGGCGGAATGACCAAGCCATCTTCACGAAGGCCTTCGATATGGAACTCGATGGCAGCGCGAATTTCGTTCTCTGTTTCCTCAACGGTTTGTCCAGTAGCAACGCAACCGGGCAGATCAGGAACATAAGCCGAATAATTATTTTCCGTTTTTTCGACGACGATGGCGTACCGCATGGATTACTCCTTAAGCCCTGCTTGCTTGATGATGCTGTTCAATGTTCCGGGAGCCAAATCATCACTGGGTTTCCCTGCTACCGTAACGCGACCATTCTTGACTGGATGTTTAAACTGCCGATGACTGCCGCGTGTGGCAACAAGAAACCAGCCGTCAGTCCTGAGCATGGTCAGAATATCGCTTACTTTCATGGTGCTAGGATAGCAACTAGTTGCCAAAAAGCCTAACGAAGCTGTAGAAAAACGCCATTCATGCCGGCATTTTGCTGTGAACCATCCGGTATATCAAGCGTCATAGCTTTGTCTCCTTTGGATGCACGCCCATGGCCCGCTACAAACACATCGACACCAGCCCGCGCTTTCTTGCGGTCGACCTCGAACGGCAACT
>DATKVJ010000134.1:0-11035 GCA_035530135.1 Rhodocyclaceae bacterium
GCTCAAGAATGCCGACATCGCGCAAGATCAGGTCGAATATGTCACCGCGACCGGCTATGGCCGGTACAAGGTGACTTTCGGCGACGAACAGGTGACGGAGATCAGCTGCCATGCGCGCGGAGCCGTCCATCTGTTTCCGAAGACGCGCATGGTCATCGATATCGGCGGTCAGGACACCAAGGCGATCCGCGTCGGTCCCGAGGGTCAGGTCGAGGATTTCACCATGAACGACAAGTGCGCCGCCGGCACCGGGCGCTTTCTCGGCGCGGCATCCTATGCCCTGGAGATGCCGCTCTCGGAGCTGGGACCGCTCTCGCTCAAGGCGACCAATCCGGTGCGCATCACCACGACCTGCACGGTCTTCGCCGAGTCCGAGATCATCAGCCATCTGGCCAAGGGCTGTCTGCCCGAGGACGTGCTGATGGGCGTGCATCAGGCCATCACCAGCCGTTGCGTTTCGCTGGCGCGGCGTGTCGGCATCGAGTCTGAAGCCACCTTCACCGGCGGCGTCAGTCGCAACATCGCCATGGTCAAGCTGCTCGCACAGCAATTGGGAATTCCGATCAACGTGAGTCCGGACGCTCACTTCATCGGCGCACTCGGGGCGGCACTGTTCGCCCATGACCGCGCCTTCGGCATTGAACAACAGCTCGCGACCGCTGTCGCGGAGGAGGCATGATGCTATACGTTGCCGGTATCGATATCGGATCGACCTATTCCAAGGCCATCGTCTTGAACGACAAACGCGAGGTGGTCGGCACGGCCGTCCGGCGCACCGGATTCAAGCTGGGTCAGGCTTCTGAAGGCGTATTCGACGAACTGCTCAAGGCCTGTGGCCTCGAGCGCGCCCAGATAAACTACGCCGCGGCGACCGGATACGGCCGTTATACGGTGGCCTACCGCCACACGCAGGTGACCGAGCTCACGGCACACGCCCAGGCGGCAGTGCATCTCTTCCCCGACACGCGCACCATCCTCGACATCGGCGGCCAGGACATCAAGGCCATCCGCGTCGATGGCAACGGACGCGTCCGCGCCTTCCGCCTGAACGACAAGTGCGCCGCCGGTACCGGCGCCTTCCTTGAGAAGACGGCGCGTTACCTGGGGCTCACCACCGACGACATCGGCCCCTACGCCATGCGCTCGACCAAGCCGGTCGAGGTGAGCAGCGTCTGCGCGGTGTTCGCCGAGTCCGAGGTGATCAACCACCTGTCGAACGGCGTTCCGGCGGAAGATATAATGATGGGCGCGATGGTGGCGCTCGGCGGCCGGGCGGTGCAGTTGATGCGCCGCGTCGGGCTCGAGCCCGGTTTCATGCTCACCGGCGGCATGACGCGCAACATCGCCATGGTCGATGCGCTGGAAAAGAACCTGGCGGCCAAGCTCAACGTGGCGCCCAACGGCCTGGGCCAGCTCAACGGGGCCTACGGCGCGGCGTTCCTTGGCTTGCGGCGCATCGAAAAGCTGCTCGCCGAGGGCAAGCCCATCCCGCCGACCGCCGGGCAGGAGGGCTATGTCGAGACCGTCCGCCGCCGCCGCTGGTCGGCCGTCGCCGTCAAGAAGCCCGCCGAGCCGTGCAACCAGGCGGCCGATTGCCCGGTGGTCACCAAGCAGATCATCCTGCATAAACTCGGAGAGGCCGTGGCCTAGGGACACCTAGACCTTCAGCAAGGAGAAAGAAATGACCTATGTCGTGACCGAATCGTGCATCAACTGCAAGCACACCGATTGCGTCGATGTCTGTCCCGTCGACGCCTTCCGCGAGGGCCCCAATTTCCTGGTCATCGATCCGGACGAATGCATCGATTGCACGCTGTGCGTGCCCGAGTGCCCGGTCGATGCGATCTATGCCGAGAGCGACGTGCCGAGCGACATGCAGCACTATACGGCGCTCAACCACGAGCTGGCGGCGACCTGGAAGCCGATCGTGGAGAAAAAGGCGGCGCTGCCCGAGGCGGACAAGTGGTCCCGCATCAAGGAGAAGTTCGCCCTGCTGCAGCGCGATTGACGGCCGGGGCCGAACGGCCCAGGAGATCTTGGCAAATTTCAATTGGAGAGATTCGTCCATGGCGGATTTTGTGACAGAGCGCGTCGTCGATGTTCATCACTGGAACGAGAGCCTGTTCAGTTTCAGGACCACCCGCGATCAGGGGCTACGCTTTCACAACGGCCATTTCGTCATGATCGGCTTGGAGGTGGACGGCCGACCGCTGATGCGCGCATTCAGCATCGCCAGCGCCAATTACGAGGAGCATCTCGAGTTCTTCAGCATCAAGGTGCAGAACGGGCCGCTCACCTCGCGCCTGCAACACCTCAAGGTCGGCGACCCGCTGCTGGTGAGCCGCAAGCCGGTCGGCACCCTGGTGCTGCATGACCTGCTGCCGGGCGAGAATCTCTATCTGCTCTGTACGGGAACGGGACTCGCCCCCTTCATGAGCATCATCAAGGACCCCGAGACCTACGAGCGCTTCGAGAAGATCGTGCTGGTCCATGGCGTGCGCCACGTCGCCGAGCTGGCCTACGCGGATTACATCCAGCGGGTGTTGCCGCAGAACGAGTTCTTCGGCGAGGCGGTGAGGGAGAGGCTGATCTATTATCCGACCGTGACCCGCGAGGCTTTCCGCCATCAGGGCCGGCTGACCGATCTGATCGAGAGCGGCAAGCTGTTCGAGGACATCGACCTCGCGCCGCTCGACCCCGAGTACGACCGGGCGATGATCTGCGGCAGCCCGAATATGCTGAAGGATACCTGCAAGCTGCTGGACGCCAGAGGCTTCGTCATCTCCCCCCACATCGGCCAGCCCGGCCACTACGTGATCGAGCGCGCATTCGTCGAAAGATAGCGCGGGGTAATGACCGTGGGCGCATCGGCGGCAGCGCAGCCTTGCGCCTTTAGGTCTGTCGGCCGAGTGCCTCGATCCGCGCGCGCAACGCCGGCAGAAGCTGTCGCTCGAACCACGGATTGCGCTTGAACCACGGGGTATTGCGCGGCGAAGGATGGGGCAAGGGGAAGTACTGCGGCGCGTACTCCTGCCAGCTCCGGGTCGTTTCCGTCAGCGACGCCTTGCGCCGGCGGCCCAGAAAGTGCCGTTGCGCGTGCTGGCCGATGAGCAGGGTCAATTCTATCCTGGGCAGCCGGCCGAGCAAGGCGTTAAGCCACAGCTCGGCGCATTCGCGGCGCGGCGGCAGGTCGCCGCTCTTGCCGCGTCCCGGATAACACAAGCCCATGGGGATGATCGCGATGCGCGACTCGTCGTAGAAAGTATCCCCGTCTATTCCCAGCCACGCGCGCAAGCGCTCGCCGCTCGCGTCGTCCCAGGGAATGCCCGTCGCGTGTACGCGCGCCCCGGGCGCCTGTCCGACGATGAGCAGGCGGGCGGCCTCGCCGGCGCGCAGTACCGGGCGCGGGCCCAGCGGCAGGTGCCGCGCGCAGGCGCGGCAATCGCGCACGGCCGCGAGCAGCGTCTCGAGCGTCGGATATCCGGTCGCGCTCGCCGGGGCCCTCAGTGCCGCCACCGCCGCCGGCCTCGATCCGCTCCGCTCATTGCCCGCCCTTGGCCAGGGTCAGCAGCACCGCGCAACGCGTCCGGGCGTGCAGGCCGTGCGGCAGCTGCGGCGGCAGATGCACCCAGGCGCCGGCCTTCATCGCGGCGCGCTCGGCGCCGAAGCTCATTTCCAGCTCGCCGTGCACGACCTGCACGATGGCCGGCATGGACGAGGTGTGCTCGGCGATGCCCTGGCCCGGCTCGAAACCGAAGAGCACGACGCGCAAGGCGTCATCGTTGTAGAGCACCGTCTTGGTGTGCTTGTCAGGAGAAAACGTCGCTCTTGCCGCCGGTTCGTGTATGAGGGTGAACGCCATGGTGCCTGTCTCCTCTCGTGGTCTGGTCAGAGCGAATGCCTGAGCAGCTTCAGGCGGATTTTCTCGATGGCGCGCGAAGGGCTCAGACCCTTGGGGCATACCTCGGTGCAGTTCATGATCGAACGGCAGCGGTACAGCCGATAGACGTCGTCGAGAAATTCAAGTCGCTCGGCCGTCGCTGTGTCGCGGCTGTCGGCGATGAAACGGTAGCCCTGGAGCAGGGCGGCCGGTCCGAGGAACTTGTCCGGGTTCCACCAGTAGGACGGGCAGAAGCCGCTGCAGCACCCGCACAGGATGCACTCCCACAAGCCATCCAGCTCGGCGCGCTGTTCGGGCGACTGCCGCCGCTCGCGCTCGGGCGGCGGCTCGTCGTTGATGAGATAGGGCTTGACCGCGTGGTAATGCGCGAAGAACTGCTCCATATCCACGATCAGGTCGCGGATCACCGGAAAGCCGGGCAGGGGCCGCAGCACCACCGTGCCTTTCAGTCCCGCCAAGGGCGTGATGCAGGCCAGTCCGTTGCGGCCGTTGATGTTCATGGCGTCGGAGCCGCACACGCCTTCGCGGCAGGAGCGGCGGAACGACAGGCTGTCGTCCGACGCCTTGAGGCGCACCAGGGCATCGAGCAGCATCCTGTCGCCGTGCTCAGGCTCGAGCTCGTAGTCCTGCATCGCGGGCTTGCCGCCCTGGCCGGGGTCGTAACGATAGATGGAAAAGCGCATTTCGCCTCCTAGTGCACGCCCGCCAGAATCACCACCACCCAGCCTTCCAGCGAGACCAGGCCGAGGGCGATGGCGACGAACAGCAGCGCGCGCAGCGGCAGCGGCTGGACGTAGTCGAGCAGCACGTCGCGCAAGCCTATCCAGGCGTGGAGGAACAGCGAGCTGAACAGCAGGAAGGCCGCCACCTTCGCGCCCGGCTCTGACATCCAGGCGCGCCAGGCGGCGAAGCTCAGCGGCGGGCCGATAGCGAGGCAGGCCGCCAGGACGGCGAAGCACCCCAGCACGAAGAGCGCGCTGAGCCGCTGGATCACCCACGGCCGCAAGCCCCCCAATAACCTCATGGGCGCAGCACCCAGAGCAGACCCGCCGCCGCAACCACGCCGCCGGCCACCACGATCCAGGCGGTCTTGCGCGCGGTCGGCAGGGATGAGCCGATATCCACGTCCATCAGCAAATGGCGCACTCCTGCCAGCAGGTGATGGGCCAGTGCCCAGCACAGCAGCAGCGCGGCGAGGCGGCCGGCCGGGCTGCGCCAGGCCGCCAGCGCCTGGCGATAGGCTTGCTCGCTGTTCAGGCTGCGCTCGAATGCCGCCACCAGGAAGGGCAGGGCGGCAGCGAGAGCCACGCCCGCAAGCCGATGGCCGATGGAGGCGATGGCGCCGATCGGAAAGCGGATCTTGAACAGGTTGAGGAATACGGGCCGACGGGCACCGGAAAGTCTCATGATGTCTTCGCCTTGACCATTTCAGGCGCCGCCGCGCTGACCGGATCCGTTGGCCGGCAAGGCTTTCGATGCTCCCGGGTGCTGCGGGTCAGCTCTCCGTTCCATTCTTTTCCAGCGCTGCGACGCGTGCCCGGAGAGCGTTGTCCGCAAACTGCCGGGCGGTGCAATCGCGGGCGACGGCCAACGCGCCCACGACCTCGCCGGCCGCGTTTGTGATCACGCCGAAGCTCATGTCCAAATACAGCTTGCCGCCATTCTTGTGCAGCGACCGCGTGGTCAGCACCCGGTTCCCGTATTTGGTCTGGCCGCTGGCGATGGCCCGATGAAAGCCCTCCCAGTGGGCTCGCCGGAAGCGCTCGGGAATGATCACGTCGAGGCTGGAGCCCATCACCTCGGCGGCGGCGTAGCCGAAAATCGACTCGGCGCCGCGGTTCCAGACGCGGATCGCGCCGTCGCGGTCGGCGAAGATCACGCCTTCTCCGGCCTGCTCCACGATGGCCCGGAATAGCTCCGATTCGGTCTCCCGAGCCCGCTCCGGCCCGGGCGCTTGCGCGCGCTCTTGGTTCATGAGCACAATATATCACGCGGTGATATAGTTGCAAGAATCGGCCCGCACCCCGGCGCCCGCGCAAGCAATCCGGAACCCGTGAAACTCCACATCCTGTCGGACCTGCATCTCGCTCAAGGCGCATTGGCGGTGCCGCGCAACGACGCCGATGCGGTCATCCTGGCGGGGGACATCGCGCGCCCGGCGGCCGCCGTTGCCTGGGCAAGCGGCTTGGCCAAACCGGTACTCTACGTTCCCGGGAATCACGAGTTCTACGGCGGCAGCATCGGCGGCACCGTGGACGAGCTCAAGCGCTTGTGCGCCGGCAGCAAGGTCCGGATACTCGACCAGGACCAGGTGATCATCGCCGGGGTGCGCTTTCTCGGGGCCACCCTATGGACGGATTTCATGCTCTTCGGCGCCGGCGAGCAGCGCGCCGCGGCGATGCGCCAAGCCTCGGCGTTCATGCGCGATTTCAGCAGGATAAGCGCGGCCGGCGCGCTATTCACTCCCGAAGACGCCGCCGCGCTGTTCGAACGCCAGGCCGGATGGCTCGAGGGCAGGCTGTCCGAGCCGCACGCCGGGCCGACCGTGGTGATCACCCACCACGCCCCGTCGCGAATGAGCATACACCCGAGGTTTGCCGGCTCGCTGATAAACGCCTGCTTCGTCTCCGCCGCCGAGCGCCTGCTCGACGGCGGCCGCGCCCGCCTGTGGGTACACGGACATACCCACGACAGCTTCGACTATGCGCTGAACGGAACGCGGGTGGTGTGCAATCCGCGCGGTTATGCGAAGGACGGCGTCAACGAGAATCCGCTGTTCGACCCGAATCTCCTGGTCGACATCGACTAGTGCGGTCGCGGTCGCGAAAGCTCGGGAAACGACTTCGCGCAACCGTGGTAAAGCCGCAATGAACGAAGGGACATGAATCATGATCGCAACCGCATTGACCGAGATGTTCGGACTCCAGCACCCGATCATCCTCGGACCCATGGGCAGCGTCTCCGGCGGACGCCTGGCGGCGGCGGTTTCCAACGCCGGCGGGCTGGGTCTGGTGGGCGGCGGTTACGGCGACCCGTCCTGGCTGCGCACGGAATTGGCTCGCGTCAAGAAAGACGCCGAGCGGCCCTGGGGCGTCGGATTGATCACCTGGTCTGCGACGCGCGGCGTCCTCGACCTGGCGCTCGAGTACCGGCCCGACGCGGTCATGCTGTCTTTCGGCGACCCGAGACCCTACGTCGCCGCCATCAAGTCGGCCGGCTGCAAGCTGATCTGCCAGGTCCAGGACCTCGGTGAAGCGCGGCTGGCCCAAGAAGCGGGCGCCGACCTGATCGTCGCCCAGGGCACGGAAGCGGGCGGGCACGGTGGCGGCCGCGCCACGCTGCCGCTGGTGCCGGCCGTGGTCGATGCGGTGGCGCCGACGCCGGTGGTGGCCGCGGGGGGCATCGCCGACGGCCGCGGCCTGGCCGCGGCGCTGATGCTCGGCGCCCAAGGCGCGTTGATCGGAACGCGATTCTACGCGAGCGTCGAAGCCCTCGGGCAGGAGCGGGCGAAGCAGCGCATCGTCGCCGCACACGGCAGCCAGACCGCGCGGACCCGCGTTTTCGACCTGGTGCGCGGCTACGCCTGGCCCCAGGAATACCCCGGACGCGCACTGCACAACCGCTTCATGGAACGCTGGGACGGCCGCGAGAGCGAACTGGCGCTGGCGCTGGAGCGCGAGCGTCCCGGGTATCAGGCGGCCGCCGCCGCTGGCGACTACGATACCGCGGTGGTCTGGGCCGGCGAGGCCGTCGACCTGATCAAGGGCGTAGACAGCGCGGCCGCGCTCGTTGCCGGGATCGGCGCGGAGGCCGAAGCGCGACTGCGTATCGGCGCCGGGCTCGCGCGCTAGCTGACCGTTTCTGCTCGCGCCGCGTCGCCCGCAACGGCGCGTATCGGCGCATCCGTGCGCCGCGGTGAGGGTGAAAGTCGCATTGCCGAGGGACGAGATCGCCACCGGCACGGGAAATCGCTCCCATCACACCCGCTGCGGCCCGCACGGGCTTAAACCTTCCGCATGCGAACACGTTTCCCCGCCGCCGGGAACGCGGGGCGCGTCGCCGTCATCTAATGGCGCAAAACCAAGCTGCGGAGCAACGAGGGGCACATGCGAACACTATTCATCAAGGCGGCCTGCGACTTGCCCGATATCGAAGTCGCCCGGCGGATCGCCGCCGGAGACCTGGACGCGCTGCGAGCGCTGATGCGCCGCTACAACCAGACCCTTTATCGCGCGGCGCGCAGCGTCTTGAGGGACGACGCCGAGGCCGAGGATGCGGTGCAGGAAGCCTACCTGCTCGCCTACCGGGCGATGGCCCGGTTTCGCGGTGACGCCAAGCTGGCGACCTGGCTGGTGCGCATCGTGGTCAACGAGGCGATCGGGCGGGTGCGCAAACGCAAGCGCCGCGCCGAGGTGATCGGTCTGAATGGCGATACCGCGCAGTATGCCGAAGCAACGGAGGCGAACATGAACGAAGTCTCACCGGAACAACCCGAGCACGTCGCGCTGCGCGCGGAAACGCGCCGCCTGCTGGAGGCCAAGATCGAACAGCTGCCCGACTCCTTTCGCACGGTGTTCGTACTGCGCGCGCTGGAGGAAATGAGCGTCGAGGAGGCTGCGGCCTGCCTGGGCATCCCGCCCGCGACGGTACGCACGCGCTACTTCCGGGCGAGGGGCCTGCTGCGCGAGGCGCTCGCGCGCGAGATCGACTTCAGCTTCAGTGAAGCATTTTCCTTTGCCGGCGCGCGCTGCGACCGGATTGTCGCCAGCGTCTTGGAGCGGTTGAAAATTTCGCCGGCGCGCGGCGCCTGATTGTTCGTACCACCACCGATAGGAGAACCGCCATGTCACTTCTGATCCTCGCCAACGACCCCGCGGCAGGCCTAGCGCGCCGCTCTTTCCTCGGAAAATCCGGCCTGCTGCTCTCCGGTGCGGCCGTCGCGCTGCTCTCCGGCCAGGATGCGCTGGCCAAGGGCGGCAAGTCCACCGCCTCCGACGTCCGTATCCTCAACACGGCACTGGGCGCCGAGCTAGAGGCGATCGCGGCCTACCAGGTCGGCGCGGAAAGCGGGCTGCTGGAAAAGCCGGTACTCGCCCTGGCCGTGACCTTCCAGGGCCATCACAAGAAGCACGCCGAAATCCTGTCGAAGACGATCGCGAAGCTCGGCGGCAAGCCCGTGTCGGCAAAGGAAAAATACGGCTTCCCGAGCGAGACGCTGAAGACCCAGGCCGATGTGCTGCGCTTTGCGGCAACGCTCGAGAAGGGCGCGGTGAGCGCCTATCTCGGAGCCGTGCCGGTTTTCGGTGATCGCGACCTCGCCAAGGCGGCCGCGAGCATCCTCGGCGATGAGGCGATGCACTGGGCGATCCTGCGCAACGCGCTTGGCGAAGCGCCGGTCCCTTCTGCATTCATGTCTTGAGCATGCCTCGGTTGGCGCGGGCTATCGCCGCCGTCGCGCTGGCTCTAGCAGCGGTCGCGGCGGCCGCGAAGGAGGCAGAGCTGCAGGGTGACCCGAGCGCGGGCAAGGCGATCTATGCGCGCTGCCTCGCCTGCCATGCCCTCGCCTACGACCGCACCGGCCCCAGACACTGCGGGCTGTTTGGCCGCCGCGCCGGGAGCGTGAAGGGCTTCGCCTACTCGAAGGCGATGAAACGATCCAGGATCGTGTGGAACGAGAAGACGCTCGATCGCTTTCTCGCGAACCCGCTGAAAGCCATACCGGGGACGGCGATGGGCTATGCCGGCGTTGTCGATAGGAAGGAGCGCGCCGACCTGATCTCCTATCTCAAGCAGGCGAACGAGTCCGCGCTGTGCGGCAAATAGCCGCGCGGGAATCATCGGGATGCGGCTGCCGAAGGAGTCTGCGCGATCGTAGCGCGGCGGCACCGCGCGCCCGCCGCTCTTATAACCGAGGCAAAGCGAGCGTATTCATGGCGGGTGCGGCGGATCACTCACCGCAGCCGCAGCCAACCTCGCGAGCGATGTGCTGATGGAGTGACTGGTAGCGCTTTTGCACCGTCTCACCAAACAGCGGGTCGGTCGGCAGCGGTTCCGCCGCGTCGAGGGCGCGCCAGTCCTCGTCGGACAGGAGTTTCGCCGCGAGCGGAAAGATTTCGCCCTCCTCCTTGCTCATGTGGCTGCGAAAGTAGGCGATATAGGTCTGACCGGGCGCCTCAACGCTGGTCTTTGCCAGCATCGCGTCGACGACGACCCCTTCGAGATTTTGCAGCAGCTTCGCGCCGCTCTCCCGCAGAACGACGTGCTGCCTCAGCAGTTCGTCCACGATGACGCGAGCACCGCGGTCGAGCTTTTTGACCCTTTCAAAGACCACGTCCTCTTTCGGGTGATGAAAGAGGTCCGGATAATGGGTCATGTAATACATGATGTCGAGCATGAGTTCGTAGTTGGGTGCGGCATCCTCATGGAACAGCTTGATCTGCGCCTCGAGAAGCGTGAGCAGCCGGGAAAAGTTGGCGTGATCCTTGTGCCAGATCTCGATGCGGGTTGGCATGACTAGGCTCCTTCAAACATTAAGACTAAACACCAGCGTGCGAGAATGCAAGCCACGGCAGGATCGTCGAGCTGGCCGCCATACCCGGCCTGGCGAACGAGCGCACCGGAGCTCATCATTCCGCGCGCGCCTGGGCGCGCGTTCCCGCGAGGATGCGCGCGACGCCGTTCATGACCGTCAGGTTGGCCGCCTCCATCGCGCGCAGCGCCGCGAGGGCTTCGTCCAGTCTGCCTTCGTGGTAGAGCGCCACGGCGAGGCGGGCTTGGGTATGGACGGCGCGATGGGGATCCTCGATCTCGCGGTAGCCGGGCAGCCGCGACAGGTTCGCCTTGGCCTCATCGCTGTAGTACCACTGGCCGAGGCGGCACTGGGTTTCGTCGGGCAGTTCCTCCGGGCGGATTTGCGATTGGCCCATGAACACCTTGTACACTTCCAGCTTGAGCTGCAGTTCCTCGATGTTCGCGTGCTCGACGTTGGACAGCAGCGCCGAGGCGGCGGCGGTGTGCGCCATGTCCTGAGCGAGAACCAGCAGGTCGCCCATGGCGCGGGTTGCCGCCTCGGCGTCGCTGCTGCAGCGGCCCGCCGAATTTGCGCCGTCGTCCATGATGAGCTTGGCGGAGCGC
>DATKVJ010000135.1:0-8748 GCA_035530135.1 Rhodocyclaceae bacterium
CCGAAGGCCGTGGCAATCTGGATCGCCACGCTGCCGTCACTGCGAGGCCGCAGGCCGCGGCAGTCGCGATGACGGGTTTGGTGGTGGGTTCATGGTCCGTGTGCAGTTTTGGCCACGCCGAAACAGGCGGCTCGCAATGACAAAGTTGCGTCATTGCGAGGAGCGAAGCGACGACCGTAGGAAGTCCCTGTGGGACGAAGCAATCTCAAAACGGATTACAGCGGTAAGCTCCCCCTTTATATTTTCCCCGTCTTATTTCACAATGCATGACCCGAATCGTCCAGCGAGGAAAGAATGAATCAAGCAAGAATCAAGGGGGTGCTCTCCCCGGTCGTCACCCCATTCAAGCGTGACCTCTCTCCCGACCGCGAGCGCTTCACGGCGCACTGCAAGTGGCTGCTGGCGCAGGGGGCGAGTGGTCTGGCGATCTTCGGTACCACCAGCGAGGCCAATTCGCTCTCCGTCGACGAGCGCATCGCGCTGCTCGACGGAGTGCTGGATGACGGGATCCCGCCCGCCCGCCTGATGCCCGGCACCGGCTGCTGCGCGCTCAGCGATTCGGTCAGGCTGACCCGCCACGCGGTGACCGCGGGCGCCGCCGGCGTGCTGATGCTGCCGCCCTTCTACTACAAGGGGGTCTCCGAGGAGGGGCTGTTCCGTAACTACGCCGAGATCATCGAGCGGGTGAATGACCCGCGTCTGCAGATCTACCTCTATCACATCCCGCAGGTGAGCCAGGTGCCGATCACCATTGCCCTGATCCAGCGGTTGCGCGCCGCCTATCCCGGCGCGATCGCCGGGATCAAGGACAGCTCGGGAGATCCCGCCAACCTGCGGGCGCTGCTCGAGGCTTTCTCCGGCACAGATTTCGACGTCTTTCCCGGTTCCGAGCTGCTGCTCCTGGAGGGGCTGCGCCACGGCGGCGTCGGCTGCATCACCGCGACGGGGAACGTCAATCCGGGACCGATCGCGGCGCTGTGCCGAGACTGGCGCGCCGCCGATGCCGACCGCCAGCAGGCCCGCCTCGATGCGACGCGCAAGGTGCTCCAGTCCTTCCCGATGGTCCCCGCGGTCAAGGCGACCATCGCCCACTACAGCGACGACGACGCCTGGAGCCGGGTGCGGCCGCCGCTGGTCGAGCTCGATGCCGGCCAGCGGACACAACTCATCAGCCAACTCGACGCGCTGGGCTTTGCCATGCCCGGCATCGCCATGGCCGCTTGAGGACCCGATGAGTCTGCGGGCGCTGGCGGGGCGGCTGGGCAGCTACGAGCGGCTGATGCGGCTGGACAAGCCGATCGGAACGCTGCTGCTGCTCTGGCCGACGCTGTGGGCCTTGCTGATCGCGGCGGACGGCCGGCCGAATCTCTTCGTGGTCTGGATCTTCTCGCTCGGCACGCTGCTGATGCGCTCGGCCGGCGTGGTCGTCAATGACTACGCCGACCGCAAGTATGACCCCGAGGTCAAGCGCACCCGGGCGCGGCCGCTGGCCACCGGCGAAGTGTCGGTGCGCGAGGCGATGTGGCTGGCGGCGGTGCTGGCGCTCGCCGCCTTCCTGCTGATCCTGCCGCTCAACCATCTGGTGTGGAAACTGTCGGTGGTGGCGGTGTTCCTGGCGGTGAGCTATCCCTACACCAAGCGCTTCCTCGCCATCCCCCAGGCCTATCTCGGCATCGCCTTCGGCTTCGGCATCCCGATGGGTTTCGCCGCCGTCCTGGGCACCGTGCCCCTGCTCGGCTGGCTGCTGCTGCTGGCCAACATCTTCTGGGCGATCGCCTACGACACCGAGTACGCGATGGTCGATCGCGACGACGACATCAGGATCGGCATCCGCACCTCGGCCATCACCTTCGGCCGCTTCGACGTCGCGGCGGTGATGCTCTGCTACGCCGCGATGCTGGCGATCCTGGCCTGGATCGGCGTCGAGCTCCGCTATGGAATCTGGTATTACGCCGGGCTGATCGTCGCCGCCGGCATGATGGCCTACCACTACCTGCTGATCCGCAGCCGCGGCCGCGAGGGCTGCTTCAAGGCCTTCCTGCACAACAACTGGGTGGGTGCGGCGATCTGCGCCGGGCTCCTCGCCGACTTTCACCTGCGGCCGCTCCTGGGCGGCTGATTGATGCGGATTGGCAGTCGCCCATCTGTAACCCCGATCGAATTTCCGAGAGCGGTACGCGACCTCCGATGAATTTCTCCTCAGAATACCTCGCCCAACTGGCGGCTTTTGCCGAGCAGAGCCCCTTGCCGCGCGTGCGCGCCTTGCATTTGCCGCCGATTCTAGCCGTCGAGGGCAACAAGGGCGAGTTCTGCGCCGTGGAGCTCACGGATGGCTCTGTCGGCCTCTCCTACGTCCGTCTCGACGACACGCTGGCGCAGTTGCATCAGGGGGGCGCTGGCTCAGGCCTCGCCGGCGCCGACGCGCTCGAGGTGGCCCGGCATTTTGTCAGCGACGAAGGCAGCGGGAGGACCATCGGCTTTGCGACCGCGAATGCCATCTCCCGCTGCCTGTTCGACCGCGCCGGATTCCGCCCCCGCGACAGCGGCGATTCGATAGGACAGATGAACCCCCAGCAGGGCGACGCCATCGGCATGATCGGATTTTTCAAACCGCTGCTGGGACGCGTCCTGGCGAGCGGGGCGCGGTTGACCGTCGTCGAATTGAAGGCCGATCTTGTCGGCGAGCGCGACGGCTACCGCGTCACGCTCGACGCCGGGGAACTCGCCGCTTGCACCAAGGTGATTTCCACGAGCACCTTGCTCCTCAACGACACGCTGGACCGAATGCTGGCGTACTGCCGCAATGCCCGCTGGTTCGCCATGATCGGACCCAGCGCGGGCTGCCTGCCCGACGCGCTCTTCGCCCGCGGCGTCACGCTCCTCGGCGGAAGCTGGATCACCGACCGGGAAGGGTTCGTTGCGGCCCTGAGGAGCGGTGCGACCCATAGTGAATTCACCAGCAAGTATGCGCTGACCCATGACAGCTACCCGGGTTGGCGCGAGCTGCTCCGGAGAGCATCGCAATGACGCGGGGAAATTAGCGTGCATTGGGACGAAAACCGAGAGCCGCTGGGGTCCGCACTGACGCTCATCCACTCCCGACAGACCACTTCGCCGAAATTTCTCAGCGATCCCGGGCCGGATGGCGCACAGGTCGAGTCCATTCTCAGTGCGGCGGGGGCCGCGCCCGACCATCGGCACCTGACGCCCTGGCGCCTGGTGATCGTTCCGGCGGAGAAGCGCCATCTTCTCGCCGAAGCTTTCGCGGAAGCGCTCGGCGAACGCGACAGCGAGGCGACGGAAGCGCAGCGACAGGAAGCCCGCGAAAAGGCTCACAGGGGGCCGCTGTTGGTGGCGGTCATCGGCCGCCTGGGCCCGGCGCTGGGCAATGTGCATCCCCACGAACGCCTGATATCGGCGGGTTGCGCCGTGCAAAACGTGTTGCTCGCCGCCCACGCCATGGGCTTCGGCGCCGGGGTTTCCAGCGGCAGGTCGCTGTATTCGGAGCGGCTCAGACGCTTCTTCCGGCTGGCCGAGGGGGAGCAACTCCTGTGCTTCATCACGGTGGGGACGCCGGTCAGGGGAAAGCCCGCGGCATCGCGGCCGACGATGGCCGATTACACCACGACGCTGTAGCAGCCTGAGTGCCGCTCGATCGCGGGATTTTGCGCTTGATTTTTGTGGTTGCAAATTTTTCGCAGCCGGGTACACTTGCGTTACTGAATGAACGTTCATTCTGCAGGTCTGGGCGGCTGGTTTCGCACGGAGGAAAGCGCCAGCAGCGCCGCGCGCAAGACAGTGGTGAGGAAAACAAATGAGGTACGCCGAGACTGGCTTCAATCTGGAAATCGATCTCACGACGGGCCGCATCGAGAAGGTGGAGACCGCGACCGATCTGGCCGAGCATTACCTGGGCGGGCAGGGATCGGCCGCCAAGCTGCTGTGGGAGCGGGTGCCCCCCGATGTCGACCCGTTCTCGCCCGACAACCTGCTGATCTTCAGCACCGGCCTGCTGCACGGCACGCCCCTGCCCGCCTGCAACCGCACCGTGGTCAACACCTTTTCGCCGCAGACCAACCTGATGTCGCATTCCCTGTTCGGGGGCTTCTTCGGGCCGGAGCTGAAATACGCCGGCTACGACAAGATCGTCATTCGCGGCAAGGCCCCGGACCTGGTCTATCTGTACATCAACAACGACAAGGTGGAGATACGCGACGCCACTCACCTTCGTGGTAAGGGCTGCACCGAGACCGGCGACCTGCTGAAGAAGGAGTTGAACGACCAGCGGGTCCAGGTGGCCGCCATCGGCCTGGCCGGCGAGAACCGGGTCTATATGGCGTCGATCGATCACAACCACGCCAGCGCGGCCCGCGGCGTCGGCGTCATCATGGGCGACAAGCGGCTGAAGGCGATCGCGGTGCGCGGCACCCGGGCCGTCAATGTCGCCCGCCCCGCCGAACTGTTCGAGGTGAGCCAGCGCATCCACCAGAAGATGGCCGGCAGTTCGGGCTGCGGCGACTGGATGGCGGTCGATGAGGACGACAGCTTCCATCACAACCACTTCGCCTGGGGCAACGCCCGCACGCGGCGGCCCGGCTACTGGAACCCGGAGCTCCAGGAGCGCTGGACCAAGTGGAAATACGACCACCTGGACCGGCAGACGGGTTGCTACAACTGCCCGAAGAAGTGCCGCAACGTCATCAGCTGGCCGGGCCGCCCCCGGTTCGGCTACAAGTGCTTCGGCAAGGACACCTATCACATGGCGGCCTTCCAGGAGCTCGACTTCAGCTACGACATTCTCGGCGTCGCCCAGGAATACGGCGTCGATTCCTACTCGACGCCGCAGGTCATCGCCTTCGCCCTCGAGCTGCTCGAAGCCGGAATATTGACCGACAAGGACTTTCCGGAAATGCCGGCGGATGTCAGGGGCAGGTTCTTCTACCTGCTCGACAAGATCGTGCGCCGGGAAGGGATAGGCGACATCCTGGCCGACAGCGTTTCCCACGCCGCACGCCGCATCGGCAACGGCGCCGAGGCCTTCGATCACAACACCACCAAGAAGTTCGAGCAGCTGCCGATCAAGCTGGGCAAGCTGAACCCCGCCTACTTCCTGATGATCGCAACCGGCGAGAAGATGAGCATCACCCAGATCGAAGGCTCCTTCCCGCAGGACCCGCTGCCCACCGAAGAGCAGCGGCACGAGTTCGTCAACAAATGGGAAGCGGTGCCCGACGAGAAGTTCAAGCAGTATTTTCTCAACTGGAAGAAGCGCAGCGACATCTCGGACGAGGCGACCTGCGACATCGTCGACTGGAACGAAGCGATGCATTACATCGACGACTCGCTGGGCCTTTGCGGCTTCGTGTCCTCGTTCCGCGGCCAGTTCGGCGGCGACGTTCCCTATCACATGAACAACATTCCCCAGACCATCGCCCTGGCCACCGGCACGGAGATGGACAAGCCCAAGCTGTGGAAGAATTTCCAGCGGATCCGCACCCTGATCAGGGCGGTCAATGTGCGCCGGGGCCTGCGCCGGAAGGATGAACGTCCCCCCGAGGACCACTGGGCGGTGCGCGACGAAAAGTACGAACAGGAACTGCTCTCCAAGTACTACGCGTTCAAGGGCTGGAACAGCGAGGGCATCCCGACCCGGCAGACGCTCGAAGAACTCGATCTGGCCTACGTTGCCGACGACCTGGAGCAAAGAGGCATCCTGGACCCGGCCGACGGAGGTGCGCGGTGAATCCCGGGACGGAGACGAAAACCGTCAAGGAAATCCTGGTCAATGTCGACAAGTGCACGGGCTGCCGCGCCTGCGAGATGGCCTGCTCGGCATTCCATTCCAATCCGCAGTTCAGCAGCATCAATCCGGCCAAGGCCCGGATACGCGTGGTGTCGAACGAGCTCACCGACGAGTACGTGCCGGTATTCGCGGGCAACCACACCAAATCCGGCTGCGACGGCCGGCACGTCTACACCATCGACGGCAAGACCTACAGCGAATGCAGCTTCTGCCGCGCCTCCTGCCCGACGCGGGATCATTTCATCGAGCCCGACTCCGGCCTGCCGCTGAAGTGCGACATGTGCGAATCGACGCCGCCGCTGAAACAGCCCTGGTGCGTCGAGGTCTGCGGCGAGGAGGCGCTGACCTACAGCGAGCGGGAAGTGCCACGGGAGCAGCCGTCGGCAGCGGCGCCCGGCCAGCTCGAGCTCGGTCTGGAAGCGCTGATGCGGCAGCACGGGATGGAGGCGGTCATCGCCCGGTTGCAGGAGATGGGCAAGGAGAAGTGAGCCGGAATCGGGCAGGGGGCGTTAAGATGTCGTCTCCGCTCCGAAGAAGGTTCTGAAAATGGGTTTGATGCACGAAGGCGGCTGCGTCTGCGCTGCGATCCGCTATCGCGTGTCCGGACCGCCGGCACTCGTCCAGGCCTGTCATTGCACCTTCTGCCAGCGACGCACCGGTTCGGCTTTTGCGCTGATCGCAGCCTTCAAGGAAGATCAGGTCGAACTGAGCGGAGCGACGCCCCGTCGGTACGACCATCGCTCGGACGAGAGCGGGCGGTGGTTGCGCTCCCACTTCTGCGGCAACTGCGGCACCACCGTGCTGATCACGCTGGAAAAGAATCCCGGTGTTCGTGTCGTTCCGGGCGGAACCTTCGATGATCCGACCTGGTTCAAGCCCAGTCGCCACATCTGGACCCGCTCGGCACACGACTGGATCGTCTTTCCCCCCGACGTCGATGTCCGCGACCAGGCCTAGTTGGTATTGGCGGCGGGCCCGTTGGACATGAGCGAAGCGATCACCCCTTTTGCGCTCGCCATCGCCGAGGAGACGCTCGCCGATCTGCGCGCGCGGCTGGCCAGGACGCGCTGGCCGGAGCGGGAAACCGTCGCCGACTGGAGCCAGGGCGTGCCGCTGGCCAGCATCCGGGCGCTGTGCGACTACTGGGCGCGGGACTACGACTGGCGGCGCTGCGAGGCGCGGCTGAACGCGCTGGGTCAGTACCATACCCGCATCGATGGCCTGCGCATCCATTTCCTCCACGTCAGATCAAGGAATCCGGACGCCGCGCCGCTGATCCTCACCCACGGCTGGCCGGGATCGGTGGTCGAGTTCCTCGACGTGATCGGTCCCCTGACCGATCCGCTCGCCCACGGCGGCGATGCCGCCGATGCCTTCCACGTCGTGGTGCCGTCGCTGCCCGGCTTCGGCTATTCCGACAAGCCGACGACCACCGGCTGGGGGGTCGAGCGCATCGCCGCCGCCTGGATCAGCCTGATGAAGCGGCTGGGCTACAGCCGCTTTTTCGCCCAGGGCGGCGATTGGGGCGCCGCCGTCACCACCGCCATCGGCGCGCTCGCGCCGCCCGAATGCGCCGGCGTCCATCTCAACTTTCCGCTGATCTACCCGGAGCCGGCCGACCTGGCGCAACTCACCGAGGCCGAGCGGGCCGCCGTCGCCGCGATGAAGTTCTACCGGCGCAGCGACTCGGCCTACGCGCAACTGCAGCGCACCCGGCCGCAGACGCTGGCTTACGGCCTCACCGACTCCCCAGCCGCGCAGGCGGCCTGGATCTATGAGAAGTTCTACGCCTGGACCGACCATCGCGGCGAGCCGGAGAGCGCCCTGAGCCGCGACGCCATGCTCGACAACATCATGCTCTACTGGCTGCCGGCGACCGCGGCCGCCTCGGCCAGGCTCTATTGGGAGAGCCTGGCCAGCTTCAGAAGCCAGCCGCTGTCACTGCCGGTCGGCGTCACCATTTACCCCGGGGAGTTCTCGCGTCCGTCGCGGCGCTGGGCGGAACGCCACTTCAGCAATATCATCCATTGGAACGAGACGGACAGGGGCGGGCATTTCGCGGCGTTCGAGCAGCCGGATCTGTTCGTCGCGGACTTACGGGACTGCTTCCGGGGGCTGCGGCTCGGAACTTAGGATGCGACGATGAACGCTGTGCGCCAGGTGCTGGAGGCCCGCTTTCCCGGACTGCACGCCGCTATCGAGACGCTGATCGTCGAGGCCGAGGCGGGCTTCAACGCGCGCTCCGGCCAGGCGCCGTCGGAATTCCTGCTGGAGCACACCCGGCGCACGGCGGCCATCGCCCACAAGATCGCCGCGCTGGAGGGCTGCGACCCCTTCCTTCCTGCCCTGGTGGCGCTGTTCCACGACGCCGGCAAGTTCCACGAGGGCGAATACCACGCCGACGGCGTCGCGGAAGAGGAGCACGCGGCGCTCCTGGCGGACGAGATGCTCGCCGGCTTCGGGCTGGAGCGCGGCGACATCGACGAGGTAGCGGCGGCGCTGCGCTCGCTCTACGACGAGCGGCTGCCCTGCCTCGGTGCGGCGCGCATCGTGCAGGACGCGGACCGGCTCGACAAGCTGGGGCCGCTGGGCGTGGGCGCCTTCTTCACCAAGGCGACCCTGCGCGGACGCGGTCTGGTCGATGCGCTGGCGCAGACGCTGAGCCGGGAACTGACCTATGCGCAGGCGGCGCCGCGCTCGATGTTCACCGCCTCTGGGCGGAGGCTTGCCCAGGAGCAGGGGGCGAAGACGATCGCCTTTTTCGACCAGCTCCTGGCGCAGTTGGAGGACTGGGGCATCGCCGCCTTCGACCGCCACACGGTCGTGCTGGACGAGGACTTCCGCAGCCGCGACGGCGTCATCGTGCGCGGCATGGAAGTCGCCATCGCCATGCCGCGCGCCTGCCCGGATTGCGCCGCGCCGCTGGCGCTGACGCACAAGCGCGA
>DATKVJ010000136.1:0-30713 GCA_035530135.1 Rhodocyclaceae bacterium
AGCGGTCGTCCCGGAGGGGCTCGTCGCCCCGCCCGCGGCGGCCCTCACCCTGGTCGAGGCATTGGAATGGCACGCCGCGCGCCAGCCGGAACGCGTGCATGTGCTCCTGCTCGGCGAAGACGGAAGAGAGGAAACCGTCACTTACGGCGCCCTGCTCGAAGCGGCGCAGGGCAGCGCCGCCGGCCTGCGGCGGCGCGGACTGCAGACGGGGCAGACGGTGGCGCTGATGCTACCGACCGGACGCGCCTACCTGGAATGCTTCTTCGCGGTGTTGATCGCGGGCGGCATCCCGGTACCCATCTATCCGCCGGCGCGGCTGGCGCAAATCGAGGACCACTTGCGCCGTCACGGACGCATCCTGGCCAATGCCGAGGCGGTGCTGATGATCACCGTGGCGCAGGCAAAGCCGGTGGCGGTGGTGCTGCGCGCGGCGGTGCCGAGTCTCGCCGGGATACTCACCCCGGAAGAGCTCAGCGGGCCGGGGCTGTCGACAGACTTTTACCGCACGCGCGCCGAGGACATCGCGCTGCTGCAATACACCTCGGGCAGCACCGGCGACCCCAAGGGGGTGGTGCTCAGCCACGCCAATCTGCTCGCCAACATCCGCGCCATGGGGCGGGCGGCGGGGGTCGGCGGGCAGGACGTGTTCGTTTCCTGGCTGCCGCTTTACCACGACATGGGCCTGATCGGCGCTTGGCTCGGCTCGCTCTACCACGGCATCCCCCTGGTGCTGATGTCGCCGCTGTCCTTCCTCACCCGGCCGGCCCGCTGGCTCACGGCGCTGTCGCGCCATCGCGGCACCGTTTCCGCCGGGCCGAACTTCGCCTTCGAGCTGTGCCTGAAGAAGATCGTTGACGAGGACTTGCGCGGCGTGGACCTGTCGGCCTGGCGACTCGCCTTCAACGGTGCCGAGGCGGTGAGCCCGGCGACGCTGGAGGCCTTCGCGCGGCGCTTCGCGGCTTGGGGCCTGCGCCGCGCGGCCATCGCCCCGGTGTACGGCCTGGCCGAGTGCTCGGTCGGGCTGGCCTTCCCGCCCCTGGAGCGCGGGCCCCTGATCGACCGCATCCGGCGCGAGCCCTTCGTCCGCGAGGGCCGCGCGCTGCCGGCGGCGGCAGCCGAGACCGACGCCTTGTCGATTGCTTCCTGCGGCCGGCCGCTGCCCGGGCACGAGATCCGCATACTCGACGGCGCCGGCCTGGAGCTGCCCGCGCGCCGCGTCGGCCGCCTGGAGTTCCGCGGGCCTTCGGCCACCAGCGGCTACTACCGCAATGCCGAGGCCACGGCGCTGCTCAAGCACGAGGGCTGGCTCGACTCGGGCGACCTGGCCTACATGGCGGCAGGCGAGGTCTATATCGCGGGCAGGGTCAAGGATCTCATCATCCGCGGCGGCCGCAACATCTATCCCTACGATCTGGAGGAGGCCGTCGGTAATCTGCCGGGCGTCAGACGCGGCTGCGTCGCGGTGTTCGCCGCCACCGATGCGGTCGGCGGCACCGAGCGCCTGGTGGTGCTGGCCGAAACCCGGGAGCGCGCGCTCCTCGCCAGCCCGGAGCTGCGCCGACGCATCAACGAAGCCGCCATCGACGTCATCGGCATGCCCGCGGACGACATCGTCCTGGCGCCGCCCCACGCCGTGCTCAAGACCTCCAGCGGCAAGATCCGCCGGGCCGCCTGCCGCGCTGCCTACGAGCGGGGCCAACTCGGCAAGGAGCTCATGCCGGTGAGGGTGCAGGCGGCCAGGCTCGTCCTGATCTCGGCAGCGGCACGCGCCGCGCTCGCGCTGAGGCGGGCGGCAATCTGGGGCTACGCCGGCTATTTCTGGGCGCTGTTCCTGCTGCTGGCGCCGCTGGCGGGAGGCCTCGCGGCCTTGTTGCGGCGCCCGGTCCCGGGGCGGCGCATCGCCCACTTCGCGGCGGCGGGCTTCCTGCGCCTGGCCTTCCTGCCCCTGACCGTCAAGGGCAGAAGCGCGCTGCCGTCCCGGCCCCACGTGCTGCTGGTCAATCACGCGAGCTATCTCGACGTGATCCTGCTCGCTGCAGCGCTCGCGCCGAGCTACACCTTCGTCGCCAAGCGCGAACTGCTGGCCCGCCCCGTGCTGCGCGCGGTGCTGCAGGGACTGGGCGTGATCTTCGTCGAACGCTTCGAGGCGCAGAAGAGTGCGCAGGACGTGGCGGCGATGGCGGCGGCACTTCAGGCGGGACAGAGCCTGGTGCTGTTCCCGGAGGGCACCTTCACCCGCGAGGCCGGACTCAGGCCCTTCGCCATGGGCGGCTTCGTCGCCGCCTGCCGCGCCGGGGTTCCGGCGGTGGTCTGCGGGCTGCGCGGGACCCGCGCCGCGCTGCGCGACGAGACCTGGCTGCCGCGGCGGGCTGCCATCGAGTTCGAGATCGGGCCGACGCTGACGCCCGCCGGTGAAGACTGGGCCGCCGCACTGGCCCTGTCCCAGGCGGCGCGCAGCGCGATGCTGCCCCTTTGCGGCGAGCACGACCGTGCGGCGTAGCGCGGCGCGGGCGAAATGGTAAAATTCGCGCCCTCAATCTCGCCTGGTCACCACGAGCGGTCTTCGACCGCCGACTCCCGCCATGATCCGTACCCGCTTCGCTCCCAGCCCGACCGGTTTTCTCCACATCGGCGGCGCCCGCACCGCGCTGTTCGCCTGGGCCTACGCGCGCCGCCACGGCGGCAGCTTCATCCTGCGCATCGAGGACACCGATGTCGCCCGCTCCACGCCCGAGGCGGTGCAGGCGATATTGGACGGCATGAACTGGCTGGGCCTCGATGTCGACGAGGGGCCTTACTACCAGATGCAGCGCATGGATCGCTACCAGGAAGTGATCCGGCAGATGCTGGCGGCGGGCACCGCCTACCACTGTTACACCTCGGCCGACGAGTTGGAAAAGATGCGCGAGGCGCAGCGCGCACGCAACGAGAAGCCGCGCTACGACGGCTTCTGGCGGCCGAGTTTGGCCAATGAGCCGGGCAAGACCCTGCCCGCGCCGCCGCCTGGCGTGGCGCCCGCGGTGCGCTTCAGGAATCCGACCGAGGGCGTGGTCGCCTGGGACGATCTGGTGAAGGGGCCGATCTCGATTGCCAACGCCGAACTCGACGACTTCGTCATTGCCCGCGGCGACGGCACGCCGACCTACAATTTCTGCGTGGTGGTCGACGACTGGGACATGAAGATCAGCCACGTCATCCGCGGCGACGACCACGTCAATAACACGCCGCGCCAGATCAACATGTTCAAGGCGCTGGGCGCGCCGCTGCCGCGATACGGGCATCTCTCGATGATCCTCGGCGACGACGGGCAGAAACTGTCCAAGCGCCACGGCGCGGTGTCGGTGCTGCAGTACGAGGAGGAGGGCTATCTGCCCGAGGCGGTGAAGAACTACCTGGCCAGGCTGGGCTGGTCGCACGGCGACGACGAGATCTTCACCATGGAACAGTTCTGTGCCTGGTTCGATCTCGCCCACGTCACCGCCTCCGCCGCGCAGTTCAACACCGAGAAGCTCAACTGGCTGAACGCCCATTACCTGAAGCACGCCGACGACGCTCGCCTGGCCGCCGAGACCGTGCGGCGGCTGGCCGCGCAGGGGGTGGATGCCGGCGGCTTTGCCGGACTCTCCCGCGTCATGGCGCTGTACAAGGGGCGCGTCGCCAACCTCAACGAACTGGCCGACGCGGCGCATCCCTTTTGCGCCGCCCTGCACCCCTCGCCCGAGCTTCTGGCGCAGCATCTCAGCGACCCGGTTCGCGCCGCACTCGCGGCGCTGGCGGGCAGGCTCGCGACGGTCGACTGGCAGGCGGCGGCGCTGTCCGCGGCGATCAAGGAGACGATCGCCGAGCACGGCATGAAGCTGCCGCAGCTGGCGATCCCGCTGCGCGTGGTGCTGCTCGGCCAACCGCAGTCGCCGGCGATCGACGCGGTGCTCGAGGTGCTCGGCCGCGAGCGCGTGCTGGCGCGCCTCGCGCGGGTGCTGTCCTAGCAGCCTGTCACCGGGAAGTTTTACCCGGGGACGGGGTACTTGTGCCGCGTAGCGGTGCTAGCGCCGGGGGATGGCTAAGCTTCGCGTCTTTTGCTGCGCAGCAGGAAGCGCGCCGGATCGAGGGCATCGACCAGTTCGCGCTCGAGCGGCAGCGGCTCGTCCTCCAGCTGGGCGGCCAGGAGTTCGCCGGCGAGCGCGGACCAGACCAGGCCGCGCGCGCCCAGCCCGAGCATCCCGTAGAGTCCGGCCTCGCGCGGATACTGGCCGAGCGGCGTGGCGCCGGGGGCCGCGGCCAGGACCGCGTCGGCCTGCGGCAGGGCGCCGACGAGCGGCAGCCGGTCCTGGGTCATGGCACGGAAGCCGGCCCGGCCCGCGAGCGATTCCGGATCCACGTTCCGGGCATATCCCGGCAGCATGAACTCGAGCCGCGCCAAATTTCCCCGGGTCTCCCCGATTTTCAGCCCTTCGTCCGCGTTGTCGAGCACGAAGCTGGCGCCGAAGCTGCGCCTGCCGCCTGCCGCCGGCGTGACGTAGCCCAGACGGCAGACGACGATTTCGGGCGGCGCCGCGAAGCTCTGCGGCAGGTAATTGACCTGGCCGCGGGCGACGCGCAGCGGCAATCGCAGTTCGGGCAGCAGGCGGAGTGCCTCGGCGGCGCAGGCCAGGATCAGCACCGGGGCTGAGGCGAGTACGGCGCCCTCCGCATCGATGACGCGCCAGCCATCCTCTCCGTGCGCTATGCTTTCGGCGGCGCAGCCGAAGCGCGTCCGGATGCGCCCGGGGTGGCGCTCCAGACTGGCGCGACACAGGCTGGCGGGATCCACCCAGCCGCCGCCGGGAAACCACCAGCCGCCCAGTTGAACCGGCCAGCCGGCGAGCCGGGCCGCCTCGTCCCTGGCGACGAAGGAGAAGTAGTCGGCGGGCGGTTGATGGCGCGCCACCAGGCGGCGCTGATTCTCCTCGTTTACCGGATCGCGGGCGAGGTGCAGCACGCCGCAGGCATCCCAGCGCAGCGGCAGGCCCGCTGCGCTCAAGGCCTGCAGGTGGCGCCGCCCATGGAGGTAGGCGGCGCGGGTGAGGCGGGCGAGATAGTTGTCGTCCATGCTCGGCAGGGGCCGCAGCACTCCGGCGGGATTGCCCGAGGCTTCCAGCCCCGGTCCTGGCTGCCGGTCGATGATCGTCACCGACCAGCCGCGCGCCGCCAGGCGTTCGGCGCAGGCGGTGCCGGCCAGTCCCGCGCCGACGATCACCGCCCGCCTCTCGGGCCGCTGCGCTGCCGCTCGCGGGTCGCCGCGCCGCCCGGCGAGCATCTCGCGCTTCTCGGCGAAGCCCGCGCGCTTGGTGAGCGTCCAGCCGCAGGCCGCGAGCCCTTCGCGCACAGTTCCGGCGACGCTCCAGGTGGCGAGCGTGGCGCCGGGCGCGGCGGTCCGCGTCAGTGCGGCGAGGAACTGCGGCGACCACAGCTCGGGGTTCTTCGCGGGCGCGAAGCCGTCGATGAAGTAGGCGTCGACGCCGGCGACCAGTTGCGGCACCAGCCCGGTGGCGTCGCCCAGGAACAGCGTCAGGGTGACGCGGTCATCGGCGAAATTCAGGCGCTGCACGCCGGGTGCGAGCACCGGCCACCGTTGCCGCAGTTTTGCCGACAGGCTCGCCAGTTCCGGCCAGCGGCGGTGCGCCAGGGCGAGGTCGTCGGCGGAGAACGGGTGCTGCTCGAACGAGACGAAGTGCAGCCGCGGACAACGATCAGGGTCGTCCAGCCACGACTGCCAGGCGGCGAGGAAGTTGAGGCCGAGGCCGAAGCCGGTCTCGACGATGGTGAAGGCGTCGCGGCCGCGCCAGCGGGCGGGCAGGTCGTTGCCGCCGAGGAACACGTGGCGTGCCTGCTCCAGCCCGCCGGCGGCGGCGTGATAGACGTCGTCGTAGGCCGCCGAATAGGGCGTGCCGTCGGAAGTGAACGCGAGCCTGGCGGGAACGATCATTTCAAATTACTGCGGAGTCGGCTGGCTACAATTTGCGATTCCATAGGGATTGCTTCGCTGCGCTCGCAATGACGCGGATTTGTCGTTGCGAGGAGCGAGGCGGCGCCCAAAGGAAGTCCTCTTGGGACGAAGCAATCTCGGCACTTGTTGGGCCAGGCCGAGCGCAGCAGCTTCGCTACTCGGAGCGCATCTGGGGGAAGAGGATCACGTCGCGGATGTTGGCGCTGTCGGTGAGCAGCATCACCAGCCGGTCGATGCCGATGCCGCAGCCGCCGGTGGGCGGCAGGCCGTATTCCAGCGCGCGGATGAAGTCGGCGTCGTAGTACATCGCTTCCTCGTCGCCCGCCTCCTTGGCCTGGGCCTGCTCCAGGAAGCGCGCCGCCTGGTCTTCCGGGTCGTTCAGCTCGGAGAAACCGTTGGCGATTTCCCGGCCGACGATGAACAGTTCGAAGCGCTCGGTGATCTCCGGATCGGCGTCGTTGCGCCGCGCCAGCGGGGAGACTTCCGCCGGGTAGTCGATGATGAAGGTCGGCTCCCAGATCTCGGCCTCCGTCGTCTCCTCGAACAGCGTGAGCTGCAGCGCGCCCAGGCCGGCGTTCGGCTTCGCCTCGGCCTTCATGTCGGCGAGCTTCTGTCTCAGCCAGGCGGCATCGTTCAACTGCGCCAGCGAGAAGCCGGGATGGTTGCGATGGATGGCCTCGACGATGGTCAGGCGGGCGAAGGGCTTGGACAGATCGAGCGTGCGCCCCTGGTACTCGAATACCTCGGTGCCCAGCGCCTCGCGGGCCGAATGGCGCAGCAGGCCCTCGGTGAAGTCCATCAGCATCCGGTAGTCGACGTAGGCCTCGTAGAACTCCATCATGGTGAACTCGGGGTTGTGGCGCGGCGACAGGCCCTCGTTCCTGAAGTTGCGGTTGACCTCGAATACCTTCTCGAAGCCGCCGACCACCAGGCGCTTGAGATACAGTTCCGGCGCGATGCGCAGGAACAGCTCCATGTCCAGCGCGTTGTGGTGGGTCTTGAAGGGCTTGGCCGCGGCGCCGCCGGGGATCGAGTGCATCATCGGCGTCTCGACCTCGAGGAAGCCGTGGCCGATCATGTAATTCCGGATCGACTGGATCATTCGGCTGCGCGCCACGAAGGTGAAGCGCGTCTGCTCGTTGGTGATCAGGTCGATGTAGCGGCTGCGGTACTTCTGCTCGACGTCGGTGAGCCCGTGGAACTTCTCCGGCAGCGGCCGCAGCGACTTGGTCAGCAGGCGCAACTCGGTGACGGCGACCGTCAGCTCGTCGGTCTTGGTGCGGAACAGGGTGCCGGCCACGCCGACGATGTCGCCGATGTCGAGGCGCTTGAAGTCGGCGTGCGCCGCCTCGCCGGTCTTGTCGTTGCTGACGAAGATCTGGATGCGCCCGGACAGATCCTGGATCGCGGCGAAGCTGGCGCGGCCCATCACCCGCTTCAACATGATGCGGCCGGCGATCCTGACCGCGATCGGCGTCGCCTCCAGTTCCTCGCGCGACTTGCCGCCGTAGAGCTCGTCGAGTTTTTCCGCGGTGTTCTCGCGGCGGAAATCGTTGGGGTAGGCGTTGCCCGCAGCCCGCCGTTCGGCGAGCTTGGCCCGGCGCTCGGCGATCAGGTGGTTCTCGTCGGCGGCCGGGGGGGGCGCGTTTGGCTGGTCTGGAGCGGTCATGGCGGTCTCTGGGAGGTGGTTAGTCGGTGTCGCGCAGGTCGGCGACGGTACGCGCGCCGAAATCGCCGCGTTCCATGTAGGCGATGATGCGCTGCGCGGCGGCTTCCGGAGTGGCGAGCTGGCCGGATTCCTTGAGCGCCACGAAGCGCGGCTGGGCGGGGAAGTCTTCGGGGGGCACGGCGCGGATCGATGCCTGCATGTCGGTGTCGATGATGCCGGGCGCCAGCGACACGATGCGCGCGCCGTGGGACAAGCCCTGCTGCTCCAGGGCGACGCAGCGCGAGAACTGATCGAGGCCGGCCTTGGTGGCGCAATAGACGCTCCAGCCCTGGTAGGGCGTGTGGGCGGCGCCGGAGGAGATGTTCAGTATTTTTCTGTCCGCATTCCAGGCGCGGCTGGCGCGCAGGAAGGCCGAGGTGAGCGCGATCGGCGCGGCGAGATTCACCGTGACGCTCTCGGCGACCTCCGCCGCCGAGAGCTTGTCGGCGGGTGCGACCGGGGCGACGGTGCCGGCATTGTTGATCAATCTGGCTTCGCTGAGGCCACCGCCATCGATGCCGGAGAGATGATCTTCCAGCGCCGCCGCGGCGGCGGCCGGGTCGGCGAGGTCGGCGCGCAGGACGTCGAGGGTGCAGCCCTTGGCACCGGCCTTTTCCGCCAGGGCAGCCAGCGAAGATCGCGCCAGGCAGACGAGATGCTGTCCGGGTTCGAGCAGCGCGGCGGCCAGCGCGGCGCCCAGGCCGCGCGAGGCGCCGGTGATGATGGTGAGCTTCATGTCGCGCCCACCCTCAGACGCCCAGCTTCAGGCTGGCTTCGATCAGGGGGTCGAGGTCGCCGTCCAGCACCCCCTGGGTGTTGCCGATCTCGACGTTGGTGCGCAGATCCTTGATCCGCGACTGGTCGAGGACGTAGCTCCTGATCTGGTGGCCCCAGCCGATATCGGTCTTGGAGTCCTCCAGCTTCTGCTGCTCCGCCTGACGCTTGCGGAGTTCGGCCTCGTAGAGCCGGGATTTGAGCATCGCCATCGCCTCGGCGCGGTTCCTGTGCTGCGAGCGGTCGTTCTGGCACTGGACGACGATGCCCGAGGGGATGTGGGTGATGCGCACCGCCGAGTCGGTCTTGTTGATGTGCTGGCCGCCGGCGCCGCTGGCGCGGTAGGTGTCGATGCGCAGATCGGCGGGGTTCACGTCCACCTCGATCGAGTCATCGACCTCCGGATAGACGAAGACGCTGGCGAAGCTGGTGTGGCGGCGCGCACCGGAATCGAAGGGCGACTTCCTGACCAGGCGATGGATGCCGGTCTCGGTGCGCAGATAGCCGTAGGCGTAGTTGCCATTGACCTTGATGGTCGCGGTCTTGATCCCGGCCACGTCGCCGTCGGACTGTTCCAGGAGTTCCGGGGTGAAACCCTTGCGTTCGCAGTAGCGCAGGTACATGCGCAGCAGCATCGAGGCCCAGTCCTGAGCCTCGGTGCCGCCGGCACCGGCCTGGATGTCGATGAAGCAGTTGTTGGGATCGACCGGGTTGGAAAACATCCGGCGGAACTCCAGGCCGGCGATCTCCTGATCGATGCCGTCGATGTCGCCGGCGACGCTGTTCAGCGTGTCGTCGTCGTTTTCGGTGCGCGCCATCTCGAACAGTTCCCGGGTGTCCCGGATCTCCTGGTCCAGCCCGGAGAGCGAGAGCACCACGTCTTCCAGCAGCTTTTTTTCCTTGCCTAATTCCTGCGCGCGCCCGCTGTCTTTCCAGATGTCGGGGTCTTCCAGGTCGCGCGACAGGACTTCCAGCTTCGCTGCCTTGGCATCGAAGTCAAAGATACCTCCGCAGTTCGGTGCAGCGTCCTGAGAGGTCGGTCAAGCGGTTGGCGAGGATGTTGATGCGTTCGGCTTCCATGGCGGGGCGCTTCCAAAACGCCGAATTATACACTGACCGCTTTGCCGGTCGCTGGTCACCAGGATGGTGCGTCTTTGCGATCGATGGCCGAGTCATGGGCGTTGATGGTGCATCTTCCGGGGATATTCCCGCTCCATGAATGGCACGCATGTTGCGTCAGGCTGCCCACCACGTTCCATGTTTCTCGCTGTTCGTCGATGAATAACCAAGCCCTGCAAGCCCTGCTCGTCGCCAAATCCTGGTTCTCCGCCGATCAGCAACTCGATATTGGCAGGGTCCTGGGCACCCTGATCAACAACCTCGACGGCATGGCCTTCCGTTGCCGTATCGACGAGTTCTGGACCATGCTGTTCGTCAGCGGCGGCTGCCATAAGCTGACCGGTCATCCGCCGGAGAGCCTGGTGATGAACCGGCGCCTGTCCTACGAGCAGCTCACCTATCCGGACGATCGCGACAAGGTGCGCCGGCAGATCCTGGCGGCGGTCCAGGGTCGCGAACGCTATCGCATCGAATATCGGATCAGCCACGCCGACGGCGCGGTGCGCTGGGTCGCCGAGCGCGGCATCGCCATCCTCGACGAGACCGGCGAGCTGGTGTTGGAGGGCTTCATCGAGGACATCACCGAGCAGATGCTGTCGAGCCAGGCGCTGGCCGAGGCCGAGAGTCGCTACCGGAGCATCTTCGAGAATTCCAGCGAGGGGATCTTCCAGACCTCGGCCGACGGGCGTTATCTGAACGCCAACCCGACGCTGGCGAGAATCTACGGTTACCCGTCGGCGCAGGCGATGATCGTCGCGCTGCAGGACATCGGCAACCAGCTCTATCTGGACGCCTCCCGGCGCCGGGACTTCAAGCGCATCATGGTGGAACACGGCTCGGTGCAGGGCTTCGAGGCGCAGATCCGGCGCCAGGACGGCGAGGTCATCTGGATCTCCGAGAACGCCCGGACGGTCTGTTCGGCCGACGGCGCCTTCCTGTACTACGAGGGCACGGTGCAGGACATCACCGAGCGCAAGCGCTACCAGGAGCAACTGGAGCACCAGGCGAATCACGACCTGCTGACCGGGCTGCCCAACCGCAGCCTGCTCAATGATCGCCTGCAGCAGGCGATCGGCGCCGCCGTCCGCTACGGCTATTTCGCCGTGGTGGCCTTCATCGACCTCGACAACTTCAAGTTCATCAACGACAGCCTCGGTCACCAGGCCGGCGACCAGTTGCTGGTCGAGATCGCCATGCGCCTCTCCCTGTGTCTGCGCAGCACCGATACGGTGGCGCGCTACGGCGGCGACGAATTCGTCCTGGTGATCAACAACTACTATCAGATCGGCCAGGTGGTCCAGGTGCTGGAACGGGTGATCCAGGAAATCGCCCGCCCGGTGGCGGTCGGCGAGCAGGATCTGTTCGTCAGTTGCAGCATCGGGGTCAGCCACTATCCCTCCGACGGCGAGGATCCACAGACCTTGATCATGAACGCCGATGCCGCGATGTATCTCGCCAAGGAGCGGGGCAAGAGCAACTTCCAGTTTTATACCAAGAACCTCAACGGCCTCGCCACCGAGCGGGTGCGGCTCGAAGGCAATCTGCGCTGCGCGCTGGAGCGGGGCGAAATGCAGGTGCATTACCAGCCGAAGGTGGATCGGTCCGGCCGGATCGTCGGGGTGGAGGCGCTGGCGCGCTGGAACAGCGCGGAGCTGGGCTGGATGCCGCCGGACAAGTTCATTCCGATCGCCGAGGAGACCGGCCTGATCGAGTCGATCACCGAGTTCGTGCTGCGCAGCGCCTGCCTGCAAGCCGCCGCGTGGCACCGGCGGGGCTCGGCAAAACTGCGCCTCGCCGTCAATCTGTCGGCGCGCCTGCTCAGACAGCCGGGCCTGCCCGGACTGATCGCCGCGGTGCTGAAGGAGGCCGGGATGCCGGCCGCGCTTCTGGAACTGGAAATCACCGAGAGCGCGGTCATCGGCGACGTCGAGGAATGCATCGTCATGCTGCGCGCCCTGAAGGACATCGGCGTGCTGCTGGTGATCGACGATTTCGGCACCGGCTACTCGTCGCTCAGTTACCTGCAGCGCTTCCCGATCGACATCCTGAAAATAGACAAATCCTTCGTCAGCAACGGCGACGTCGGTGGCTCGCCCATCGCCGCGGCGATCATCTCGCTGGGCCACAGCATGCGCCTCAGGGTGGTGGCCGAGGGGGTCGAGACCGAGGCCCAGTGGCGTTTTCTCGACGGCCTGGGCTGCGACGAGTTCCAGGGCTACCTGTTCTCCAAGCCGGTCGCCGCGCCCGAGCTGGGCCGCATGCTGGCGGACTACACCGGCTCGAAGTGATCGAGGAGCAACTGGACGCTCTCCGCGCCGTTGTAGGCATTGACCCCCAAGCGGTAGGCGCAGCGTATCCTCGCCGGCGCCGCCTCGGCGAAGTTGAACTGGATCGCGTCGTAGCGCGCGCCGTTCTTGGCCAGCGACAGCTTGAGGTGCTTGTCCTTGAGGATGCGCTGGCTGACGACCTCGAACTCGTCGGAGAACACCGGCGCCGGGAAGCCCTGGCCCCAGATCTGCGCCTCCAGCTCGCGCGCCGAGGCGAGCGACATGTGGGCGTTTTCCAGCGGACCGTCGGTCTCGATGGTGCGCGAAAGATCGGCGGGCGCGATCAGGGCCCGGGCGACCTCCTCGAAGGCGGCCTCGAAGCGCGTGAGGTCGGTCCGGCGCAGGCTCAAACCGGCCGCCGCGGCGTGGCCGCCGAAGCGCAGCAGCAGGCCGGGATGGCGCTTGGCCACGAGATCCAGCGCGTCGCGCAGGTGCAGTCCGGGAATCGAGCGGCCCGAGCCCTTCAGCTCGTCCTCCGTGCCGCCGGCGAAGGCGAAGGTCGGGCGATGCAGGCGTTCCCGGATGCGCGCGGCGAGGATGCCGATCACGCCCTGGTGCCAGGCCGGATCGAACAGGCAGAGGCTGGCGCGGCCGCCGGCATCGATGTCCGCCAGGTGCATCAGCGCCTCGTCCTTCATCTCCGTCTCGATCGCGCGCCGCTCGCGGTTCAGGGCATCGAGCTCCTGGGCGATGTTGAGCGCGCGCGCGGCGTCGTCGCTCACCAGGCATTCGATGCCCAGGGCCATGTCGGAAAGTCTGCCGGCGGCGTTGAGGCGAGGGCCCAGGGCGAAGCCCAGATCGAAGCTCGAGGCCTGGGGGGCCTGCCGACCGGCGGCGCGAAACAGCGCCGCGATGCCGGGCTGCATCCGGCCGCCGCGCATGCGGGCGATTCCCTGCGCCACCAGGATGCGGTTGTTGCGATCGAGCGGCACCACGTCGGCGACCGTGCCCAGGGCCACCAGGTCGAGCAGGGCGGCCAGGTTCGGCTCGGCGCTGCCATTGAAACGGCCGCGGCGGCGCAGCTCGGCGCGCAGCGCCAGCATCACGTAGAACATCACGCCGACGCCGGCCAGCGCCTTGCTCGGGAAATCGCAGCCGGGCTGGTTGGGATTGACGATGACCTCGGCGTCGGGCAGCTCATTCGAGGGCATCGCCGCCGGCAGATGGTGGTCGGTGATCAGGGTCGTCATCCCCAGGCGCCTGGCCTCGGCCACGCCCTCGAAACTGGCGATGCCGTTGTCGACCGTGATCAGGAGATCGGGCTTCTGCAAGGCGGCCAGGCGCACGATTTCCGGGGTCAGGCCGTAACCGTATTCGAAGCGGTTGGGGACCAGGTAGCAGACTTCGGCATTGAAGCCCCTCAACGCGCGCAAGCCGACGGCGCAGGCGGTGGCGCCATCGCAGTCGTAGTCGGCGACGATCAGCAGGCGGCGGCAGGCAGAGATCGCGTCGGCGAGCAGGCAGGCCGCTTCATCGGCCCGGAACAGTCGCTCGGGCGGCAGCAGGCTGGCGAGCTGGGTATCGAGTCCGTCGATATTGGTGACGCCGCGCGCGGCGAAGAGGCGCGCCAGGAGCGGCGGGATGCCCTGCTGTTCGAGCATCGCGCTGGCCCTGATGGGGATCCGCCGGGTGATTATTTGCGTCACGGCAGAAGCTCGCTCGGGTAGATGAGCTCGTGCAGCGCGCGCGGCTTGCGCCAGAATTTCCACAGATCGCTGCGCCCGAGATCGACGTCGAAGCGTGCCTCTTCGCCGAGCGCGGTGAGCCGCAGGCGCTCGATGATGCCCGCGGACAGGGCCGGGGCGAGCGGCGCCAGCCAGTCGCGCTCGATGTCGGCAAGCCGTTCGCGCCAGGCGTTGGCGTCCAGCTCCTGGGCCGGCAGCAGCAAGTGATCGCAGACGAAGAGGGTGCCGCCCGCCCGCGGCAATTGCGCGAGGCCTTGCCCAGGTTCCTGGACGGCGATGCCGGCCCAGGCGGCAAAGCCCTTCAGCAGCGCGTCGAGCTGTGCCCCCCCGCCCGGGGCCGGCGTCACGATCGTATCGTAGCTGCAGGGACGACGCTCCGGCAGCGCGCCCGCGCCCCACAACCACAGGGTGTTCAAGCCGGGCCGGCCCTGGCGCTCGCGTTCCCGGTTCGCGGGCAGGGCGTGCAGCAGCATTTGCAGCTCGTTGCCGACGCGCTGCCAGAGCCGGGCGTCCGGCCCGCGCGGAACCACGGCGTCGAGACCGCGGCCGATCGCCGCCGAGGGCGGCGTGCATTGGAGCTGCGGCGCTCGCGCCAGCCGTAAGTAGGCGTGGCCCGGCGCGCCGGCGGTGAAGGCTTCGAAGCCGGGCAGGTGCGCGGCGAGATGCGGGGTGAGCGCCGCGATGATCTCGCCCATCTCCGCCGCGGCGACGCCGAGATCCCCGCCGGCCAGCGTCAGGCGGCCCTGCTCGAAGCGCAGATGGGCAGGATCGGCGCACAGCCAGCAGTCCGCCCCCGGGGTGCCGCCCTCGCCCTGCAGGCGCAGCGCCGCCGTCGGCGCCTGCCCGGCGGGGATGCCGAACTCGCGCGCGAGCCAGTCCTCCAGCGCCAGCGGCGATCGCCAGACCGGGCGGCCGTGGCCGAGCAGCCTGGAGAGGGCCGGCAGATCGAGATCGTGAGCGGTGTCGCGCAGCGCCTTCTGTGGCCAGAGCAAGCCGGGAAGGACGAGATGGAGTTGCATCGGGCCATGCTAACATGCGCCATGCGCTACGAACTATGGATCGGGCTGCGCTACACGCGGCCCAAGAAGCGCGGTGACGGCCGGAACCATTTCATCTCCTTCATCTCCCTGATTTCGATGCTCGGCATCGCGCTGGGCGTGGCGGCGCTGATCGTGGTGCTGTCGGTGATGAACGGCTTTCAGCAGGAATTGCGCACGCGCATCCTGGGGGTGGCCTCCCACATCGAGATCTCCGGTCCCAACGGCGAACTGGCCGACTGGACGAGGACGGCCCAGCAGGCCTCGCAGCACCCGGACGTCCTGGCCGCCGCTCCCTATGTCGAGGCCGAGAGCATGCTGTCCTTCGATCAGGAGGTGCGCGGCGTGGTGGTTCGCGGCGTGCTGCCGGCGGCGGAGGAACGGGTCGCCGACTTCGAGCGGCACATGAAGGCCGGCCATCTCTCCGATCTCAAGGCGGGCGGCTTCGGCATCATCCTCGGCGCCGATCTGGCCCGGGCGCTGCAGGTGCTGCCCGGCGACAAGGTGACCCTGATCGCGCCCCAGGGACTGGTGACGCCGGCGGCGATCCTGCCGCGTCTGAAGCAGTTCACCGTGGTGGGTATTTTCGACGTCGGCATGTTCGAGTACGACTCGGGCCTGGCGCTGGTCGATATGGCCGACGCTCAGAAGCTCTACCGCATGGGCGATCATGTCTCCGGCGTGCGCCTGAAGCTCAAAGACCTGTTCGCCGCGCCGCGCGTGGCGCAGGAACTGCAGCAGCGCTACGTCGACGCCGACGACTTCGTCACCGACTGGACCCGCGGCCACGCCAATTTCTTCCGCGCCATCGCCATCGAGAAGAACATGATGTTCCTGATCCTGCTCTTGATCGTCGCCGTGGCGGCGTTCAACATCGTGTCCACCCTGGTGATGGCGGTCACCGACAAGCAGGCCGACATCGCCATCCTGCGCACGCTCGGGGCCAGTCCGCGCAGCATCATGGCGGTGTTCGTGGTTCAGGGGGCGCTGATCGGCGCGATCGGCATGGCGCTGGGCGTGGCCGGCGGCGTGCTGCTGGCGAAGAACGTCGATGTCGTGGTGCCGGCCCTGGAGAGTCTGTTGCACACGCATTTCCTGGCCAAGGACGTGTATTACATCTCCGAGCTGCCCTCCGACCTGCAATGGCACGACGTCGGGATCATCGCCTCGGTGTCCTTCCTGCTCACGCTCCTGGCGACGCTCTATCCCAGCTGGCGCGCCTCCCGCATCAATCCGGCGGAGGCGCTGCGTTATGAGTGACGGCCTTCCCCCCAGCCCCCTTCCCAGGGAAGGGGGTGACGACGGTTCGCCCCCGCGGGACTCCGTGTCTCACGCTGGCCCCGCCTTGGGGCGGCCCGGCGACGAGGCCGTCGGCCTTCCCCCCCACCCCTTTCCCGAGGAGGGGGGTGACGACGGTTCGCCCCCGCGGGACTCCGTGTCCCACGCTGGCCCCGCCTTGGGGTCCCCCCAGGGGACTTCCTTCGGGGCGCGGCCCGGCGGCGGGGCCGTGGTCTCCTGCGCCGGGCTGAAGAAGTCCTTCTGGCAGGGCGGCGTTGAAGTGCCAGTGATCAGAGGCATCGATTTCGCACTCGAGCGCGGCGAGCGGGTGGCCATCGTCGGCGCCAGCGGCTCGGGCAAGAGCACGCTGCTGCATCTCTTGGGCGGGCTGGATGCGCCCAGCGCGGGCAGCGTGGCGGTTGCCGGCCGGGAGCTCACCTCGCTGTCGGACGCAGAGCGCGGGCGCCTGCGGAACGAGGCGCTGGGCTTCGTCTACCAGTTCCATCACCTGCTGCCGGAGTTCTCGGCGCTGGAGAATGTCGCCATGCCGCTCTTGATCCGGCGTCGGCCCAAGGCGCAGGCGCTGGAACAAGCGGCCGCCGTGCTGACCGAGGTCGGCCTCGGCCACCGTCTCGAACATCGCCCGGGCGAGCTGTCGGGAGGCGAGCGCCAGCGCGCCGCGATCGCCCGCGCTCTGGTGACGCGGCCCGCCTGCGTGCTCGCCGACGAGCCGACCGGCAACCTCGATCGTCATACCGCGGACGCGGTCTTCGATCTGATGCTGGCATTGAATGCCTCACACGGCATCAGCTTCATCGTCGTCACCCACGACCCGCAGCTGGCGGCGCGGGCGCAGCGCGTGCTGCGCCTGGAAGACGGAAGACTGCTGCTCTAGAACCGCCCCCCGGATTTGACGGCGGGGCTTCCACCCTGTAATTTCCGCCTACGCTTTTCGTCATAGACCATTCATTCTTTCATCGGATGCTCATGAATTATTCCCTGTTCGCGCCGGCGGTGGCCTTGATGAACCGCCTCAGATACCCGGTCAAATTTTCCCTGATCGGTCTGCTCGCCCTGATCGCCATCGCCGTGCAGCTCGGCGCTCAGGCCCTCAAGCTGACCGGCCAGGCCGGTCTGGCGCGCAACGAACTGGTCGCCACCGAGTTGCTGCGCCCCCTCGCCAAGGTCGTGCAACTGACCCAGCAGCATCGCGACCTGTCGGTCAGCGTGCTGCGCGGCAACGCTGCGATGAAGGATGCGCTGAGCGCCAATCAGACTGAGCTCGACGCCGCGGTCGCCGCGGTATCCAAGGTCGAGACCAAGCTCGATCCGGTACTGCACGCCGAGGCTGCCTGGCAGAAGCTCAAGAAGCGCTGGGAGGCGCTGCGCAGCGACGGCATGAGTCTGTCCACCGTGGAGAACACCACCGCCCACAGCGCGCTGATCGGGCAGCTGCTGCGCGAACAGGTGCAGGTCGCCGACGCCGGCGGCCTGACCGTCGATCCCGACATCGACGCCAACTACCTCGGGGCGGCGGCCGTGACCCAGTTGCCCGAGGTGCTCGAACAGCTCGGCCGCTTGCGCAGCCTGGGAGAACTGGTGCTGACCAAGAAGGAATTGGGCGGGCCGCAGCAGGCGGATTTCGCGGTGCATGTCCACGTGCTCAACCAGGCGCTCGACCGCCTGCGCCAGGATCTCGACAAGGCGGCGAGCGCGAATCACGCGCTCGCCGCCGGCCTCGACACCTTCTCCAAGGAACTCGCTGCGACCAGCGGCGGCGTGCTGGACATGGTGAATAACGACATCCTCACCTCCGGTTTCAGCATTCCTCCCAAGGACTATTTCGACAAGGCCACCGCCGCGATCGACGTCGGCTACTCGAAACTGTTCGACACCCTGCTGCCGACCCTCGATACCAGAATCAAGGCCCGCATCGCCGGCTTGCAGCGGCAACTGCTCTGGCAGAGCGCGCTGGCCCTGGCGATGTTCGCGCTGCTGGCTTACCTGGCGCTGGGCATCTATTTCTCGGTGATGACTTCGGTGCGCCAGCTCTCCTCCGGCAGTGCCGCCCTGGCGGGCGGCGACCTGACCTCGCGCATCGCTCTCGACAGCCGCGACGAGCTCAGCCAGGTGGCGGTGAGTTTCAACCACATGGCGGAGAGCTTCAGCAAGCTGCTGCACAAGGTGCAGCAGACCGCCGCCAATGTCGCGACCGCCGCCAACGAGACGGCGAGATCCTCGATCAAGGTTTCCGAGAGCTCGCACGTGCAGAGCGAGGCGGCCGGAAGCATGGCGGCGGCGGTCGAGCAGATGACGGTCGGGGTCGGCCAGATCAGCGAGCTCGCCGGTTCGGCCCAGCAGATCTCGATGCAAAACGGCGGCCTGTCCAGCGAGGGCGGCGAAATCGTCGCGAAAACCGTGCGCGAGATGGAGCAGATCGCGCAGATGGTCAATGACTCAGCGAAGATCATCGCGGAGCTCGGTCTGCACTCGGACAATATCTCGGCCGTGGTCGGCGTGATCAAGGAGATCGCCGATCAGACCAACCTGCTCGCCCTCAACGCCGCGATCGAGGCGGCGCGCGCAGGCGAACAGGGACGCGGCTTCGCCGTGGTGGCAGACGAGGTGCGCAAGCTGGCCGAGCGTACCAGCCAGTCGACCCAGGAGATCGGTGCCATGATCCAGTCGATCCAGAGCGGCACCGGCAACGCCGTCGCCAGCATGAAGGCGAGCGTCACGCGCGTGGCCGACGGCGTGGCCCTGTCGCGTCAGGCCGGGGAGGCGATCGGCAAGGTGAAGGACGGCGCGGGCCAGGTATCCCAGGCGGTGACCGACATTTCGCAGGCGCTGCGCGAACAGTCCGTGGCCAACAACGAGATCTCCCGCAACGTCGAGCGCATCGCCCAGATGGCCGAGGAGAATAACGCCGCGGTGCTCACCACCTCGGCCGCGGCGCAGCAGTTGGAGCGGCTGTCCGCAGAATTGGCGACCGAGGTGCGACGCTTCCGCGTCGATTGACCGCCGGTTGCACGCTCAGGCCGCCGCCTTGCGCTGGCGCTTGCGCCAACTGCGGATCAGGTAGAGGCGCCAGGCGAGGCGCGTGGCGGCATAGCCCGCGAGCGCGAGCAGCGAGGCGAGCAGCAGGAGCCCGAGCGCGAGCGGCTTGCCCAGGCCCACCATCCACTCGACCAAGGCTCTGATCCAGGCCGATAGGCCGGCCGGCCCATAGTGGGGGGGCGCGCTGAAGGCGCCGCCGTCGGGCTCGCCGAGCGCCGCCTGACCCAGCGCGAATGCGGCAAAGTACAGCGGCACGATGGTCAGCGGGTTGGTGTAGAGGGTCGTGAGCAGCGCCAGCGGCAGATTGACCCGAAACAGCACCGCGCAGATCGCCGCGCCGAGCATCTGGAAGGGCCCCGGAATCAGTCCGCAGAACAGCCCGGCCGCGACGCCGCCGGCGGCGGAGCGGCGATTCAAGTGCCACAGGCGCGGATGCAGCAGGCTACCGCCGAAGGGCGCCAGCCAGCGGTTGCCCCGGACCGCGTGGTGGTCGGGGAGGTACTTGCGCAGATGCTTCCTCATGCCGGAATTCTAGCGGATCGCCCATGCTCTCTGGTTAAATGGGCGTTATGCGTTTGTCAATCATCTGCTTCGCCCTCGGCGTGGTCGCGCTGCAGCACCAGGCGGCGCTGCCCGAGCTCCGCACGCTCCTCCTGCTGGCCGCGGCCGCCGCCTTGCTGCTCGCTGCCGGCCGCCGCCGGCGTTTCGCGCCGGCCTTGGCCGCGCTGCTCCTGGGCTTTGCCTGGGCCGGCGGGATGGCGACGCTGCGCCTGGCCGACGCCCTGCCGACGGCGGCCGAGGGGCCCGACATCCATATCGTCGGCGTGGTCAGCAAGCTGCCGCAGCGTTTCGAGAACGGCTCGCGTTTCGATTTTTCCGTCGAGCGGGCCGATGCGCCGGTGCCCGCGCACATCTCCCTGGCGTGGTATCGCGGCTGGCGCCGCGATACCGAGGAGGAAGCCGCCGGCGCGCCGGAAGTTCACGCCGGCGAGCGCTGGCAGCTGACGGTGCGGCTGAAACGCCCGCACGGCAACCGCAATCCCGACGGCTTCGATTTCGAGGCATGGCTGCTCGCGGCCGGGATACGCGCCACCGGCCTGGTCCGACCGGCCCCGGACAACCGCCGCCTCGATGCCTTCGTGCCCGCGCCCGGCCACCTGATCGAGCGCGCGCGCGAAACCATCCGCGAGCGCATCTTCGCCGTCCTGCCCGACGCGCCTTACGCCGGGGTCCTGGTGGCCCTGGCGGTGGGCGACCAGCAGGCGATCGGATCCGGACAGTGGCAACTCTTTGCCCGCACCGGCATCACCCACCTGATGAGCATCTCCGGTCTGCACGTGACCATGCTGGCGGGCCTGGCCTACGCGCTGTTGTCTTGGCTGTGGCGCAAGAGTCCCGCCCTGATGCTGCGGCTGCCGGCGCAGAAGGCGGCGGTGATCGGCGGTTTTCTGGCGGCCTTCGCCTACTGTCTGCTGGCGGGCTTTGCGGTGCCGGCGCAACGCACCCTCTATATGCTGGCGGTGGTGGCGGCAGCGCTGCTCAGCCGCCGCAGCACCTCATCCAGCCGGGTGCTGGCGCTGGCCTTGTTGCTGGTGCTGCTGCTCGATCCCTGGGCGGTGCTCGCGGCCGGCTTCTGGCTGTCTTTCGGCGCCGTCGCCGCGCTCTTCTATGCCGGCAGCGGCAGGCTCGGCGCCGGCCACTGGCTGGGCGGCTGGGCCAGGGCGCAGTGGGCGGTGACCGCGGCGATGATCCCGGCGCTGTTGCTGCTCTTCCAGCAGTTCTCGCTGGTCTCGCCGCTGGCCAACGCCATCGCCATCCCGGTGGTGAGCTTCGTCGTGACGCCGCTGGTGCTCGCAGCCGCGGCGGTGCCGCAGCTGGGTTTCCTGCTGGTCCCAGCGCATTGGGTGACCAGCTGGTTGATGGCCTTGATGGCCGCTCTGGCCGATCTGCCCTGGACGGTCTGGCAGCAGCCGGAGCCGCCGTTGTGGACGGTGCTGGCAGCACTCCTGGGCGGCGTCTGGCTGCTCGCTCCGCGCGGACTGCCCTCGCGTTCCCTGGGCGCCGTGTTGATGCTGCCGATGCTGCTGACGGCGCCGTCTCGGCCGGCCCCGGGCGAGGCCCTGGTCACCGTCCTGGACGTCGGCCAGGGCCTGGCGATGCACATCCAGACCGCCCGCCACGACCTGGTTTTCGACACCGGACCGAGATATTCGCCGGAAGCCGACAGCGGCAACCGCGTCATCATCCCCTACCTGCGCAGTCGGGGCGTCTCAAGCATCGACGGCCTGATCGTTTCGCACCAGGACAATGATCATGCCGGCGGCGCCGGCTCGCTGCTGGGAGCAGTGCCGGTGGGCTGGCTGGCCAGCTCGCTGCCCGCCGGGCACGAACTCCTCGCCCCCCCGGTCAATGCCATTCGTTGCCAGGATGGCCAGAGCTGGAAGTGGGACGGCGTCAGCTTCACCCTGCTGCATCCGAGCGCGGCGCAGTACGAGCACGCGGTCAAGAAGAGCAACGCCATGAGCTGCGTGCTCCGGGTCGGCAATGCCCACGGTAGCGCGCTCGCGACTGCCGACATCGAGACCGTATCGGAATTTGCGTTGCTACTGCGCCACCGTCCGGAACTGGCCAGCGACGTCCTGATCGTGCCCCATCACGGCGGTCGCAGCGCTTCGTCGTCGGACTTTATCGCCGCGGTCGGCGCGCGCGCCGCGATTTTCTCGGTCGGCTACCGCAACCGCTTCCGTCATCCGAACGCTGCGGTGGTGGCACGCTATCGGGCCAGCGGCGCGGTGCTCTATCGCACCGATCGCGACGGCGCGGTCAGCCTGCGCCTCGCGGCGCCTGGGCCGGTGATCGTCGCAGAGCGAGAAGCGCGACCCCGCTACTGGTACGGCCGATGAGCTAGACTGGGGCCCACCCCCGAACAGGAGCCGTCATGCGCAGCCGTACCGTACAGTGTGTCTCCCCCGCCGGCCTGCACCGCATGGCCTACACCGAGTGGGGCGATGCCGCCAACCCCCGGGTGCTGGTCTGCGTTCATGGCCTGACCCGCTGCGGCCGAGACTTCGATTTCCTGGCGCAGACGCTGTCCGACGAGTACCGGGTGGTCTGTCCCGACGTGGTCGGCCGCGGGCAGAGCGACTGGCTCAGGAACAAGTCGCTGTATGGCGTTCCGCAGTACGCCGCGGACATGGTGACGCTCTTGGCGCGGCTCGACGTGGAGCAAGTGCATTGGCTGGGCACCTCGATGGGCGGGCTGATCGGCATGGCGCTGGCGGCCCAGGAGAACACGCCGATCACGCGACTGGTGCTGAACGATGTCGGTCCCTCGATCACCGCGGTCTCGCTCAGACGCATCGGCGAATATCTCGGTCAGGCGCCGCGCTTCGAAAGCATCGAGCAAGCCGAGGCGTTCGTGCGCCTGGTCAGCGCTCCCTTCGGCAAGCTCAGCGATGCGCAATGGCGACACCTGACGACGCACGTGGTGCGCACCGCCGCCGACGGCAGGATCGAGTTCCGCTACGACCCGGGCATCGCCCAGCCCTTCGTCCAGGATGCCGGCGGCGGCAAGGACATCGACCTGTGGCCGCTCTATGACGCCATCCGCTGCCCGACGCTGGTGCTGCGCGGCGCCAACTCGGATCTGCTGCTGGCCGAGACCGCGGCGCAGATGGCCGGCCGCGGGCCGCGCGCCCAGACCGCAGAGATTCCCGGCGTCGGCCATGCGCCGATGCTGCTCGACGCGGCGCAGGTCGCCATCGTCCGCGACTTCCTGCTCGCCGGCGCGGGCTAGCACCGCTATGCGGCACAAGTACCGCACAGCGGCACAAGTACCCTGGCTTGTCTCCGAAGACAAGCACCACGGCGACAACTACGGGCACTAGCGCGGGAAAGCTTAGCTGGTGCGACGCAGCATGAAAAAATCCTTGGCTCGTGGATATTAGAGACCTAGAATAGGCAGGCGTTTGCATATGTCAGTCAGTCGCGCATCCACCAGGAGGCAAGCTCATGCAAAAATCGTTGCACATCGACCCCGTCAAATGTACCGGCTGCCTGCAATGCGAGATGGCCTGCTCATTCGAGAATTACGGCGTCTTCAGCATCTCCAAGTCGCGCATCAAGGTCTTCAACTTCGAGCACGAGGGGCGCATGGTGCCGTATACCTGCACCCAGTGCGCCGAGGCCTGGTGCCTCAACGCCTGCCCGGTGGATGCGATCAAGATCGATGCCGCGACCGGGGCCAAGGTGGTGCATGAAGCCACTTGCGTCGGCTGCAAGGTGTGCACCATCGCCTGCCCCTTCGGTACCGTGAATTACGTCGCCGAGACCGGCAAGGTGCAAAAGTGCGACCTGTGCGGCGGCGATCCGGCTTGCGCCACGGCCTGTCCGACCGGCGCCATCAGCTACGTCGACGCCGACTGGACCGGCCTGGACAAGATGCGTCAGTGGGCCGGCAGGACCGACACCCAGGCCCGCGCGAGTTGATCACCCGCCCCTGACCGGGGTTCGCTACGCTCACAGACAGACGATGCTCCGCCTCGGGACGGCCCGGCGGCGCGGAAAGAGGAGATAGACATGGGATGGACAAGGAAGATTCTACGCGTTGATCTGAGCCAGGGGACCTGCAAATCCGAGCCGCTCGACATGGAACTGGCACAGCAGTACCTGGGCCAGCGCGGCCTGGCGACCAAGTATTTCGTCGACGAGGTGGCGCCGACGGTCGATCCGCTGTCGGCGGCGAACAAGCTGATCATGGCCACCGGGCCGCTCACCGGCACGCCGGCTTCCACCGGCGGGCGCTATTCGGTGATCACCAAGGGTGCGCTGACCGGCGCCATCGCCTGCTCGAATTCCGGCGGCTATTTCGGCGCCGAGCTGAAGTTCGCCGGCTGGGACATGGTGATCTTCGAAGGCAAGTCGGCGAAGCCGGTGTATCTGTCCATCGAGGACGACCGGGCGGAGCTGCGCGATGCTTCGCACCTGTGGGGCAAGACGGTGTGGCAGACCGAGGAGATCATCAAGAAGTCCCACCAGGACCCGCAGGTGCGGGTCTGCAGCATCGGCCGCGCCGGCGAGAACGGCGTGCTCTACGCCTGCATCGTGAACGACCTGCATCGCGCCGCCGGCCGTTCAGGGGTCGGCGCGGTGATGGGTTCGAAGAATCTCAAAGCGGTCGCGGTGCGCGGCACCCGGGGGGTGGCCGGGATCAAGGACGCCAAGGCTTTCATGAAGGCGGCTGCCGTCGCCAAGAAGGTGCTGGCCGACAATGCCGTCACCGGCCAGGGACTGCCGACCTACGGCACCCAGGTGCTGATGAACGTGATCAACGAAATGGGGGCATTGCCCACGCGCAACCATCGCGACGTGCAGTTCGAGGATGCGCGCAAGATCTCTGCCGAGGCCATGCGCGAGAAGCGGCCCACCGACGGCCGCGCGCAACTGGTGACCAACGCCGCCTGCTTCGGTTGCACCATCGCCTGCGGACGCATCTCCAAGATCGACGAGAGCCATTTCAGCGTGGTCAACAAGCCCGAGTACTGGGGCGCCTCCGGCGGTCTCGAATACGAGGCGGCCTGGGCGCTGGGCGCGGCCAACGGCGTCGGCGACCTGGAGGCGCTGCAGTACGCCAACCTGGTGTGCAACGAGGACGGCTACGACCCGATTTCCTTCGGCGCCACGGTCGGCGCCGCGATGGAACTCTACGACCTGGGAATACTGACCAAGGAACAGATCGGCATCGAGGCGCCCTTCGGCTCGGCCCAGGCGCTGGTCAAGCTGGCCGAGATGACGGCGCAGGGCGTGGGCTTCGGCAAGGAGCTGGGCCTGGGCTCGAAGCGCCTGTGCGCCAAGTACGGCAGGCCCGAATTGTCGATGACGGTGAAGAGCCAGGAGTTCCCGGCCTACGATTCGCGCGGCATCCAGGGCATGGGTCTGGCTTACGCCACCTCGAACCGCGGCGCCTGCCACCTGCGCGGCTACACCGTCGCCTCCGAAGTGCTGGGCATCCCGGTCAAGACGGATCCGCTGGTGACGACGGGCAAGGCCGATCTGGTCAAGGCCTTCCAGGACGCCACCTCGGTCTTCGATTCGGCGGGTGTGTGCGTGTTCACCACCTTCGCCTGGACGCTCGCCGACCTGCAGCCGCAGTTGGACGCCGCCTGCGAGGGCGACTGGTCGATGGAGAAGCTGGCCCTGGTGGGCGAGCGCATCTGGAACATGGAGCGCCAGTTCAACAACGCCGCGGGCTTCACAGCCAAGGACGACGACCTGCCGCCGCGCCTGAAGACCGAGCCGGCCAAGACCGGCCCGGCCAAGGGGCTGGTCAGCGGCATCGACAAGATGCGGCCGGAGTACTACAAGGCGCGCGGCTGGGATGCCGGCGGCGTGCCGAGCAAGGAGACGCTGGCCAGACTCGGCCTGTGATCACGCCATGAGGCATCTGATCATCGGCAACGGTCCGGCCGGCATAGTCGCGGCCGAGACCCTGCGCCGGCTCGATCCCGCGGCCGACATCGCGGTCATCGGCGAAGAGGCGGAGCCACCTTACTCGCGCATGGCGATTCCTTACCTCCTGAGCGGTGCCATCGCAGAGCAGGGCACCCGCTTGCGCAAGGAGCCCGGGCACTTCGAGCGCCTGAACATCCGCCTGGTGCAAGGCCGCGCGGAAAAAGTCGATAGCACCGCACGTACCGTGACCCTCGCTGACGGCGGGGTGCTTGCGTACGATCGCCTGCTGATCGCCAGCGGTTCGCACGCCCTGCGTCCGCCGGGCATGGACCTGCCCGGGGTGCACGCCTGCTGGACGCTGGCCGACGCGCGTGCGATAGCCGAGCGAGCCAAGCCGGGGACTAGGGTGCTGCAGATCGGCGCCGGCTTCATCGGCTGCATCATCCTCGAGGCGCTGGTGGCGCGCGGCGTCAAGCTGACCGTGGTCGAGATGGGCGATCGCATGGTGCCGCGGATGATGACCGAGGGTGCGGGCAACATGATCCGCCGCTGGGTCGAGGGCCGCGGCGTGGCCGTACATGTCAATTGCCGCGTCGAGTCATTGGCCGCTCGGGACGGGGCACTGGCGGCGAAACTCGACAGCGGCGAGACGGTGCATGCGGATCTGGTCATCTGCGCTGCCGGCGTGGCGCCCAACGTCGCCTTCCTGAAGGGCAGCGGCGTCGACGTCGGTCGGGGGGTGCGCGTCGATGCCTCGATGCAGACCAAGGTGCCCGGCATCTACGCCGCGGGCGACGTCGCCGAGGCCGCCGATTTCCACTCCGGCGAACCGACGGTGAACGCCATCCAGCCCAATGCCGCAGAGCAGGCGCGCATCGCAGCCGGCAACATGGCGGGCGAGAACACGAGGACCCAGGGCAGCCTGGCGATCAACGTGCTCGACACGCTGGGTCTCGTTTCGACCTCCTTCGGCCAGTGGTGGGCGGGCGACGGGGTGGAAGCGGTGGACGAGGAGAAGTTCCGCTACCTGAGTCTGCAGTTCCATGACGACGTGCTGATCGGCGCCACCGCCGTCGGTCTCACCGACCACGTCGGCGCCCTGCGCGGCCTGATCCAGGGCAGGGTGAAGCTCGGCGCCTGGAAGCAGCGCCTGCAAGCCGACCCGTCTCAGTTCATGGCGGCCTATCTGGGCTGCGCCCAGAAGGCGGCATAATTCGCCGCATGAGGGTCGCGCTCAAGCTCTACGCGATGCTCTCCGATTATCTGCCGCTCGATGCGCGGCAGAACAATCGGCTCGAACTGGAGGTGGAACCCGGAACGACGCCGGCGATGCTGATCGCGCGCTACGCCCTGCCGTCGAAACTCTGCCATCTGGTGCTGATCAACGGCGCCTTCGTGCCGCCCGAGGCGCGCGCCACGCGCGCCCTGGCAGAGGGCGACGTGCTCGCCATCTGGCCGCCGATCGCCGGCGGGTGAGGCCGCCGCAGCACTTCGAGATGAGCATCACGCGGGCGGATTTTCTGCGCCTCTTGCCCGCCGCCGTCGCTCATCAGCCCTTTAGCGTCGAAGGCGAGCGCATCGGCCATCGTGACGTAGACCGGTCCTGGACCATTCGCCTGAGGGCGATGCCCGATCTGCGCATCGGTCTCGTCCGCCTGGAGCGCCATCAAGTCGTTCTGGCCTTCGAGGGTTACGGCGAGGAGGAGATCGCCGCCTTCATGCGCCGCTTCGAGCTGTATTTTCGGCGCGGCGGGGGCTGATCCTCTGTTAGAATTCCTTGTGGCGGGTCTCCCCGCATTGCGGGGTGGTGAACCTGGTCAGGTCCGGAAGGAAGCAGCCACAGCCATCTACCGCAAGTGCCGGGGTCAGGCTCGCCACACCCCATTCTTTGGTTCTCATCTCGCCGCATGAGCTATCAGGTCCTGGCGCGCAAGTGGCGCCCCAAGTCATTCGCCACCCTGGTCGGGCAGGAGCACGTGGTGCGCGCGCTGACCCACGCTCTGGATCAGCAACGCTTGCACCACGCCTATCTGTTCACCGGCACCCGTGGCGTCGGCAAGACCACGATCGCGCGCATTCTCGCCAAGGCCTTGAACTGCGAGGCCGGCGTCAGCTCGACGCCCTGCGGCACCTGCTCTTCCTGCGTCGAGATCGACGGCGGTCGCTTCGTCGATCTGATCGAGGTCGATGCCGCGACCAACACCAAGGTCGACGAGATGCGCCAGTTGCTGGAGAACGCCAGCTACGCGCCGACGCGCGGCCGCTACAAGGTCTATGTGATCGACGAAGTGCACATGCTCTCCAATTCGGCGTTCAACGCCATGCTGAAGACGCTGGAGGAGCCGCCCGAGCACATCAAGTTCATCCTGGCCACCACCGACCCGCAGAAAATTCCGGTGACGGTGCTCTCCCGCTGCTTGCAGTTCAATCTGAAGCAGATGCCGGCGAACCAGATCGTCTCGCACCTGGCGACGATCCTCGCGGCCGAGGGGCTCCCGGCCGAGCCGGCGGCACTGAAGCAACTGGCCCGGGCCGCCGCCGGCAGCATGCGCGATGCCCTGTCGCTCCTCGATCAGGCGATCGCCCACGGCGCCGGCCGCGTCGATGAGGCCGAGGTGCGCGACATGCTGGGCACGGTCGGCGACGACTACCTGTACGGCATCCTCGATGCGCTGGTGGCGGGCGACGTCGCGGCCTTGGTCGCTGTGGCCGAGACCATGGACGCGAGGAGCCTTTCCTTCGACTCGGCCTTGCAGGAACTCGCGACCCTGGTCCATCGCATCTCCTTATGCCAGCTCGCGCCCCAGGCGCTCGCAGACGACGCCGAGCGGCAGCGTCTGGCGCCCTATGCCGGGGCGCTCGACGCGGAATACCTGCAGCTCGCCTATCAGATCAGTATCCATGGACGCGACGAGCTGGCGCTGGCGCCCGACGAGCGCGCCGGCTTCACGATGAGCCTGTTGCGGCTCTTCGCCTTCCGCCCCGAGACGCCGGCGCCGCTGGCCGGCGACGGGGGAGTCAAGCCCGCTCCTGCACCGAGCACGGCGCCATCGACAGCGAACGCACCCGCGCGGCCCGCCGCCAAGACGGCTGGGGTGCCGGCGAGCGCTCCCGTGGCGGACGACTGGCACGCGGTCACGGCCGGTCTCAAGCTCGGCGGCATGGCCAGGCAGTTGGCCCAGCATTGCGAATTGGCCGAGCTCGGCGCCGAGACCATCACCCTGCGCTTGCCGCCGGCGCACCGGCACCTCCTGGGCAAGCCGCAGCAGGACAAGCTGCAGGCGGAGCTGCAGGCGTATTACGGACGCCCTCTGAAACTCAATGTCGTCCTGGCCGAGGCCGAGGCCGAGACGCCGGCCGAACGCTCGCGCACGGTTTTGCGCGAGCGCCAGGAGCGCGCCATCGCCGCGATCGAGGGCGACGACTTCGTGCGCGGGGTGGTGGAACTCTTCGACGCGACGATCAACGAATCATCCATCAAACCCATTTAGGAGCAGCAACATGATGAAAGGCGGCATTGCGGGCCTGATGAAGCAGGCCCAGCAGATGCAGGAGCGCATGGCCCGCGCGCAGGAGGAACTGGCTGCGATCGAGGTCGAGGGCCAGTCGGGAGCGGGCATGGTGCGGGTGCTGATGACCTGCAAGCACGACGTGCGCCGCGTCAGCATCGACGCCTCGGTGATGGACGACAAAGAGATGCTCGAGGATCTGGTCGCCGCCGCGGTGAACGATGCGGTGCGCAAGGTCGAGGCCGCGACCCAGGAGAAGATGAGCGGCTTCACCGCCGGGATGCAGCTGCCGCCGGGCATGAAGCTGCCGTTCTGATGTCGGCATCGGGCAGCTCATTGGGCACGCTCGACGGGCTCGTCGAAGCGCTGCGCTGCCTGCCCGGCGTCGGGCCGAAATCTGCCCAGCGCATGGCCTACCATCTGCTGCAGCGCGAGCGGGCCGGCGCCGAACGGCTGGCCGGCGCGCTTGCCGCCGCCCTGCAGCACCTCGTCCATTGCCAGCGCTGCAACACCTTCACCGAGGCGGAGATCTGCGAGCGCTGCGCCTCCAGCAAGCGCGATCCGTCGCTGCTCTGCGTGGTCGAGATGCCGGTCGATCTCAACATGATGGAGCAGACCCACGCCTACCGCGGGCTCTATTACGTGCTGATGGGGCGCCTCTCGCCGCTCGACGGCATCGGCCCGAAGGAGCTCAAGCTCGACCGGCTGCTGGCGCGCTGCGCCGACGGCCTGGTGGAAGAAGTCATCATGGCGACCAATTTCACCAACGAGGGCGAGGCCACCGCCCACTACCTCTCCGAGCTGCTGCACGCCCGCGGTCTCAAGGTCAGCCGGATCGCCCGCGGCCTGCCGGTGGGCGGCGAGCTGGAATTCACCGACGCCGGCACCATCGCCCAGGCGCTGTGCGAGCGGCGCGACTACTGATCCGCCCGGTCACGGCGGCGCGCCCAGTATGGGGCGTTCCATATAGTTGGTATATAAAACAATTTGTCATTACAACAATGACAATAAGTGCTACACTCCACTAGCCTGAAAGATATAATGAAGTTTCTTTCAAGGACGTTTCCGTCTGGGACTTTTTTCTAGTGTTTAAATGAGGAGGCAGGGAGATCATGAGTAAGCTAAAAATGTTCGTTGTCCTGGCGCTGCTCCAGTCGTTCTTCATGGGCGCGGCCCTCGCGCAGGTGGTGCACGGCACGGCCGATGAGGCCAAGGCCCTGGTGGCGAAGGGTCTCGCCCATATCAAGGAGGTGGGCATCGACAAGGCGGCCGCGGACTTCACCGCCCACGGCGGCGGATGGCAGGAGAAGGATCTTTACATCATCATCATCAAATTCGACGGCACGATGGTCGCTCACGGCGGCAACAAGGCCATGGTCGGCAAGAACTTCATCGATATGAAGGACGCCAACGGCAAGCTGTTCACCAAGGACATGGGCGACATCGTCAAGGCGAAGGGCAGCGGCTGGGTGGATTACCTGTTCACCAATCCGATCACCAAGAAGACCGAGCAGAAGTCGACCTTTGCGGAGCGGATCCCGGGCTACGACGGCTATATCGGCGTCGGCATCTACAAATAGCCGGGTCGCGTTGAGCTTGCCCCCGCCGCCGTCGTTGTGACGATGCGGCGGGGGTAGCGAGAAGAAGAAGAAAGGAATCGCCTTGGGATCTCTTCTGGGTCGTCTCAGCATCGGCGTCAAGCTGATGCTCGCACCGTTCGCGGTGCTCGCGCTGCTGCTGGCGCTGGCCGCGACGTCTTACTACGGCATGCGACAGCAGCAAG
>DATKVJ010000137.1:0-73770 GCA_035530135.1 Rhodocyclaceae bacterium
GGGGGGGAGGTGGGACCGCCGCCGGGCCGCCCCCAGGCGGGGCCAGCGTCATGCATGGAGCCCCGCAGGGGCGAACTGCCGTCACCCCCTTCCTTGGGAAGGGGGCCGGGGGGTAGGTCTATTCAGCCGCCTGCGCCGCGCGCTTGCCGCGCTCCAGGTCTATGCCCGAGAGCAGCAGCAGGCCTACGACGAAATAGCTGCCGCTGGCGAGGATCGCCAGGCGGTGGTCGCCGGCGGTGAGCCAGGTGACCAAGCCGTAGGTGAGCGGTCCGAGGATCGAGGAGAGCTTCACCGCCAGTCCCCACAAGCCGAAGAACTCGCCTCGCCGCGTCGCCGGACTCAGCACCGCGATCGCCGCGCGAGCCGCCGACTGGCTCGCCCCGAGGCAGATTCCGGCGAGCACGGCGGCGGCCCAGAAGCGCGGTGCGCCGGTGGCCGACCAAGCCAGCACGGTCATCGCGATCCAGCCGACCAGCGTCAGGCCGATGCTGCGGATGTGGCCGAGCCGGTCCTGCAGGTAGCCGAAGGCGAACGCGCCGACCGCGGCCATCAGATTGACGACCACGATCAGCACCAGGGTCTGCTGGGTAGTGAATTTCATCGCCTCCTGGGCATAGACGGCGGCCAGCGTGATCACCGCCTGGATGCCGGCCTGGTAGAACACGATGCACACCAGCAGCCGGCGCAGATCGGCGAAGTCCTGCGCCCGGCGCAGGGTCTCCCCGAGGCGGGCGAAGGTGTCGGCAACCCAGCCGCGCGGCAGGCCGTCGCCCTGGGGCAGGGCGCGCTCCCGCAGCCAGAGGAAGGTGGGCACGCTGGACAACGCGAACAGCGCCGCGGTGATCAGCATCGAGACCGGCACGAAGTTCGCGGCGCCCAAGCCCCGCGCTTGCGCCCAGGCTATGTAGGCGAGGCAGGCGCCGAGGCTGACGAGTCCGCCCATGTAGCCCAGGCTCCAGCCCCAGCCGGAGACGGTGCCGACGCCGTCCTCGTGGGCAAGTTCCGGCAGGAAGGCGGCGATCAGGTTTTCGCCGCTGCCGAAGAAGAAATTCGACAGCACCACGAACAGCACCGCGATGCCGAGATCGCCCGGCCCGGCCAGCGCCAGGCCGGCGGTGCATAGGACGCAGCCGACGGTGGTCGCGAGCAGCAGTTTCTTCTTGGCGGCGTGGATGTCGGCCCAGGCGCCGACCAGCGGCGCGGAGAGCATGATCAGGGCGTAGGAGAGCGCCAGCGCGGCGGTCCAGGCGAAGGTCGCCCAGGGCGCGCCGCCGGCGACGACGGCGACGAAATAGGCGTTGAACAGCGCCGTGATGACCACCGTGGTGTAGCCGGAATTGGCGAAGTCGTACATCGCCCAGGCCCAGACTTCGCGGCCGGTGGCATTCGGGGCGAGGAGCCTGGAGGCGGTTTTCGGCGGCAAATCATTCATGTCAATATTATAATTATCAACTGTTTATCCGTGCTGGCCGGGGCCCGTGGCGGCATTGCCGCGATGCAGTATCGCCATTGACATAGTTTAGCCGGGATCTTAGAATAAGGAGTTTTTTGCGGGTAATAAGGGATTTTTTGCATCGGCCGGCCCGCGGAATCGGATTGGCCGGCGCGGGCAGACAGGCGGGAGGGTACCCGTCTTCGCGCACTCGGTGGCTGGAATGTTCAAGGCGATCCTCCTGCAAGCGGCTATGGTGCTCGTCGCGGCGGCGATTGCGGCGACGTTCTTCGGGATGCGCAGCGCGGCCTCGCTGGTGATCGGCGGCACCGCGTATCTGGTGCCGAACCTGTTGTTCGTCGTGCGCCTAAGGGCGGCGGCGGCAAGCGGCCGCGCCAGCGCGGCGAGTTTTTTTGTCGGCGAGCTGGTGAAGGTCGCCGCGACGGTGGGGATATTGGTGGGCGCGCAGATGACCGTACCCGACCTGCAGTGGATCGCGCTGGTGGTCGGATTGTTCGTGGCGCTCAAGGCGAATTTGTTGGCATTCTTGTTGAAAAACTGATCATGATCACAGGACACGAAGCAGAAGCACCGACCGCCTCGGAATACATCGTCCATCACCTGACCCAACTGACGAACACCGGTGTCAGGCAAACACACATCATCGACTTCTCGCTGATCAACATTGATACCCTGGTCTTTTCGCTGGCCATGGGCCTCGCCGCCGTCCTGATCATGGCGCTGGTGGCGCGCCGGGTCACCTCGGGCGTGCCCGGACGGCTGCAGGCGGCGGTCGAGATCATGGTCGACATGGTCGAGTCGCAGTCCAAGGCCATCGTGCACGGTGACCGCAGCTTCATCGCGCCGCTGGCGTTGACCGTATTCGTCTGGGTGTTCTTCATGAACGCCCTCGACCTCTTGCCGGTAGATCTCATGCCGCGTATCTGGCAGCAGGCCAGCGGCAATCCGCACGCCTTCCTGCGCATCGTGCCGACGGCGGACCTCAACGGCACCCTGGGCATGTCGATGGGCGTGCTGCTCCTGATGTTCTGGTACAACATCAAGATCAAGGGCATCGGCGGATTCATCCACGAGCTGTTCGCGGCACCCTTCGGCGACAAAATTATTCTCTACCCCTTCAACCTGCTGCTCAATATCATCGAGTTCGCCGCGAAGTCGATCTCGCTGGGCATGCGGCTGTTCGGCAACATGTACGCCGGCGAACTGATCTTCATGCTGATCGCGCTGCTCGGGGCGACGGCGACCTGGTGGGGCATCGGCATGCACCTGATTGCCGGCACCGTCTGGGCGATTTTCCATATCCTGATCATCACCCTGCAAGCCTTCATTTTCATGATGCTGACCCTGGTGTATATCGGCCAGGCGCACGAGAGTCACTGATCCAGCTTTCTCAATCCCGGTTTATTTCAATCCTCAACTTTATCGACAAGGAGTCGTCATGGAACAAGTTCTCGGTTTTGTCGCATTGGCCGCCGGCCTGATCATCGGCCTGGGCGCGGTCGGTGCCTGTATCGGCATCGGCATCATGGGCAGCAAGTTTCTCGAAGCGTCCGCCCGCCAGCCCGAGTTGATGAACGCCTTGCAGACCAAGATGTTCCTGCTCGCCGGCCTGATCGACGCCGCCTTCCTGATCGGCGTCGGCATCGCGATGATGTTCGCCTTCGCCAATCCGTTCATCCTCGTCAAGTAATCGCCAACCTTACGCTTTAAGGAGCGAAACCGTGAATCTGAACGCAACGCTGTTCGCTCAGCTCGGTGTGTTCTTCATTCTGGCGTGGTTCACGATGAAATTCGTGTGGCCTCCCATCATGAAGGCCCTGGATGAGCGTGCGCAGAAAATCACCGACGGACTCGCGGCTGCAGACAAGGCGAAGAGCGATCTCGCCCTGACCGAGAAGATGGTCGTCGAGGAGATGCGCAAGGCGCGCGAGTCGGCCACCGACGTGCGGGCCAACGCCGACCGGCAGGGCGCGCAACTGCTCGAGGAGGCGCGCATCGAAGCTGCCCGCATCATCGCCCAGGCGCGTGAAGCGGCCGAGGGCGAGGCCGCGGTCGCCGCCCAGCGCGCCAAGGAGGCGCTGCGCGAGCACGTCGCCCAGCTGGCCGTGGCGGGCGCAGAACGCATCCTGCGCCGCGAGATCAACGCCCAGGTGCACGCCGAATTGCTGGCCAACCTGAAATCGGAGTTGTGATCCGCCATGGCTGAAAACGTCACCGTGGCGCGTCCCTACGCAGAGGCCGCCTTCCAGCTGGCCCAGACGGGCAATGCCTTGAGCGGCTGGGCCGAGGCCCTGGCGCGCATGGCGGCGGTCGCCGAAGATCCGGACATGCGCGCCTGCATCGACAATCCGCGCCTGTCGTCCCAGGATCTGGCCCGGTTCTTCCTCGGGGTGGTCGGCGAGGGCCTGCCGGTCGAGCAGCAGAACTTCGTCCGCGTCCTGGTAGACAACGGGCGCCTCGGCGTCCTGCCGGAGATCAGCGAGCAGTTCGTCCTGCTGAAGAACGGCTGCGAGGGCACCAAGGAGGCGCAGGTCACCTCCGCCTTCCCGATCGACGCGGCCGGCCTCTCCAAGCTCGTGGCGGAACTCGAACGCCGCTTCCAGTGCAAGATCCAGGCATCCGTCAGCATCGATCCGGAACTGATCGGCGGCGTGCGCATCGCCGTCGGCGACCAGGTGATCGATGCCTCGGTCCGCGGCAAGCTCGCCGCAATGAGCGCCGCGCTACAGAATTAGGAGTTATCTCATGAACCTCAATCCCTCTGAAATCAGCGACCTGATCAAGAGCCGGATCCAGAACCTGCAGCTCGCCGCCACCTCCCGTACCGAGGGCACGGTGGTCTCGGTCTCCGACGGCATCTGCCGCGTGCATGGACTGGCCGACGTGATGCAGGGCGAAATGCTGGAATTTCCCGGCAACACCTTCGGCCTGGCCCTGAACCTCGAGCGCGACTCGGTCGGCGCCGTGATCATGGGCGAATACGAGCACATCTCCGAAGGCGACACGGTCAAATGTACCGGCCGCATCCTCGAGGTGCCGATCGGCCACGAACTGCTGGGCCGCGTGGTCAACGCCCTGGGCGAGCCGATCGACGGCAAGGGCGCGATCAACGCCCGCCTCTCCGACAAGATCGAGAAGGTCGCGCCCGGCGTGATCTGGCGCAAGTCGGTGTCGCAGCCGCTGCAGACCGGCCTGAAGTCGATCGACTCGATGGTGCCGATCGGCCGCGGCCAGCGCGAGCTGATCATCGGCGACCGGCAGACCGGCAAGACCGCGGTCGCCGTGGACGCCATCATCAACCAGCGGGGCGAGAACGTCTTTTGCATCTACGTCGCGATCGGCCAGAAGGCCTCGACCGTCGCCAACGTGGTGCGCAAGCTGACCGAGGCCGGGGCGATGGAATACACCATCATCGTCGCCGCCACCGCCTCGGAATCGGCGGCGATGCAGTTCCTCGCGCCCTATTCCGGCTGCACCATGGGCGAGTACTTCCGCGACCGCGGCATGGACGCCCTGATCATTTACGACGACCTGACCAAGCAGGCCTGGGCCTACCGCCAGGTATCGCTGCTGCTGCGCCGGCCGCCGGGCCGCGAAGCCTACCCGGGCGACGTCTTCTACCTGCACAGCCGGCTGCTCGAGCGCGCCGCGCGGGTCTCCGAAGCCTGGGTGGAGAAATTCACCAACGGCGAGGTCAAGGGAAAGACCGGCTCGCTCACCGCCCTGCCGATCATCGAGACCCAGGCCGGCGACGTCACCGCCTTCGTTCCGACCAACGTGATTTCGATCACCGACGGCCAGATCTTCCTCGAGACCGACCTGTTCAACGCCGGCATCCGCCCGGCCATCAACGCCGGCATCTCGGTGTCGCGCGTGGGCGGCGCCGCCCAGTGCAAGGTCATCAAGAAGTTGGGCGGCGGCGTCCGCATGGCCTTGGCGCAGTACCGCGAACTCGCGGCCTTCGCCCAGTTCGCCTCCGACCTGGACGAGACGACGCGCAAACAGCTGGAGCGCGGCCGCCTGGTGACCGAGCTGATGAAGCAGGCGCAGTACGCGCCGATGAAGGTGTCGGAGATGGCGGTGACGCTGTTTACCGTCACCAAGGGCTACTACGACGACCTCGACTTCAAGCGCGCGCTGGCCTTCGAAGCCGGCCTCTTGAGCTTCCTCAAGCAGAGCCACGCCGAGCTTCTGAACAGGATCGAAAGCACCAAGGACCTCGACGCCGCGAGCGAGAAGGAACTGGAGGCCGCGATCGGCTCGTTCAAGAAGACCTGGGCCTGAAGCCTGACCCGGATGAACGGAGCTGACCATGGCTAGCGGCAAGGAAATACGCACCAAAATCCTGAGCGTGCAAAACACGCGCAAGATCACCAAGGCGATGGAGATGGTCGCGGCCTCGAAGATGCGCAAGGCGCAGGAGCGCATGAAGGCCGCGCGTCCCTACGGCGACAAGGTCAGGCGCATCGCCGCCAACTTGTCGCAGGCCAACTCGGAGTATCGGCACCCGTTTCTCGCCAAGGTCGACAAGATCGGGCGCGCCGGCATCATCGTCATCACCACCGACAAGGGCCTGTGCGGCGGCCTCAACACCAACGTGCTGCGGCTGGCGCTGGCGCGGATGAAGGAGTGGGACGCCGCCGGGGTCAAGGACATCAGCGTCACCTGCGTCGGCAACAAGGGCCTGGGCTTCATGCAGCGCCTGGGCGCCAAGGTGGTGTCTAAGGTCACCGCGATCGGCGACACGCCGCACCTGGAAAAGCTGATCGGCCCGATCAAGGTGGTGCTCGACGCATTTACCGCCGGCGAACTGGACGTCGTCCATATCGCCTACACCCGCTTCGTGAACACCATGAAGCAGGAGCCGGTGCTGGAGCAACTGCTGCCCCTGACCGGCGAGCGGCTGCGCCCCGACCAGGAGCACGGCTGGGACTACCTCTACGAGCCCGATTCGCAGACGGTGATCGACGAGCTGCTGGTGCGCTACGTCGAGGCGCTGGTGTACCAGTCGGTGGCGGAGAACATGGCCTCGGAGCAGTCGGCGCGGATGGTGGCGATGAAAGCCGCCTCGGACAACGCCGGCACCGTCATCAAGGATCTGCAGATGGTCTACAACAAGACCCGCCAGGCCGCCATCACCAAGGAAATCGCCGAGATCGTCGGCGGTGCCGCGGCGGTTTGACGCGGCAGTGCCGGGCGATGGGCGAGACTTACGTGAGCAGCGCGAACGTTACGACGAGACCAAATCGCTCAAGGTCGGCGGTGCCGCGGCGGTTTGACGCGGCAGAGCCAGGCGATGGGCGAGACTTACGTGAGCAGCGCGAGCGTTACGGCGAGACCAAATCGCCCAAGGTCGGCGGTGCCGCGGCGGTTTGACGCGGCAGTGCCAGGCGATGGTGGATCTACGGTTATTTGAATATTCGAATCTATTGTTTGGGGAATGACGATGAGTCAAGGTGAAATCGTTCAGTGCATCGGCGCGGTGGTGGACGTCCAGTTCAAGCGCGACGAAATTCCGAAGGTGTATGACGCGCTTACCCTGGAAGGCACGGAGCTGACGCTCGAAGTCCAGCAGCAGCTGGGAGACGGCGTGGTCCGCACCATCGCCCTGGGATCCTCCGACGGCCTGCGCCGCGGCGTCATGGTGGAGAATACCGGCAAGCCGATCTCGGTGCCGGTGGGGACGGCGACCTTGGGCCGGATCATGGACGTGCTCGGCCGCCCGATCGACGAGATCGGCCCGATCGGCACCGACGCGCGCCGCTCGATCCACCAGGCCGCGCCGAAGTTCGACGAACTGTCCTCGACCAACGAGCTGCTCGAGACCGGCATCAAGGTGATCGACCTGATCTGCCCGTTCGCCAAGGGCGGCAAGGTCGGCCTGTTCGGCGGCGCCGGCGTCGGCAAGACGGTCAACATGATGGAGCTGATCCGCAACATCGCCATCGAGCACAGCGGCTATTCGGTGTTCGCCGGCGTCGGCGAGCGCACCCGCGAGGGCAACGACTTCTACCACGAGATGAAGGAGTCCAACGTTCTCGACAAGGTGGCGCTGGTCTACGGCCAGATGAACGAGCCGCCGGGCAACCGGTTGCGCGTCGCGCTGACCGGCTTGACCATGGCCGAGTCCTTCCGCGACGAAGGCCGCGACGTGCTGTTCTTCGTGGACAACATCTACCGCTTCACGCTGGCCGGCACCGAGGTCTCGGCGCTGCTCGGCCGCATGCCCTCGGCGGTCGGCTACCAGCCGACGCTGGCCGAAGAGATGGGCCGGCTGCAGGAGCGCATCACCTCGACCAAGGTCGGCTCGATCACCTCGATCCAGGCGGTGTATGTGCCGGCGGACGACCTGACCGATCCCAGCCCCGCCACCACCTTCGGCCACTTGGACGCCACCGTCGTGCTGTCGCGCGACATCGCCTCGCTGGGCATCTACCCGGCGGTCGATCCGCTCGATTCCACCTCGCGCCAGATCGACCCCAACGTCATCGGCCAGGAGCACTACGATACCGCCCGCGGCGTGCAGCAGACGCTGCAGCGCTACAAGGAGCTGCGCGACATCATCGCCATTCTCGGCATGGACGAGCTGGCGCCGGAGGACAAGCTGCTGGTCTACCGCGCGCGCAAGGTGCAGCGCTTCCTGTCCCAGCCCTTCTTCGTCGCCGAGGTGTTCACCGGCTCGCCGGGAAAATACGTGTCCCTCAAGGAGACCATCCGCGGCTTCAAGATGATCATCAGCGGCGAGTGCGACCACCTGCCCGAGCAGGCGTTCTACATGGTCGGCACCATCGACGAGGCCTTCGAGAAGGCCAAGACCCTGCAATGAGCGCTGCAATAAAAAGGTGAAATGATGGCCATGACCATCCACGTAGATGTCGTCAGCGCCGAGGAGTCGGTCTTCTCCGGCCTGGTCGAGTTCGTCGCCTTGCCCGGGGAGGCCGGCGAGCTGGGCATCCTGCCCGGCCACATGCCGCTGTTGACCCGCATCAAGCCGGGCGCGGTGCGCCTGCGTCTGCCCGACCAGGAGGCCGAGGAGTTGATCTTCGTCGCCGGCGGCGTCCTCGAGGTGCAGCCGAACAAGGTGACGGTGCTGGCGGACACCGCGATCCGCGGCAAGGATCTCGACGAGGCCAAGGCGCTCGAAGCCAAGCGGGCGGCCGAGGAAGCGCTGGCCAGCAGAAGTTCGGAGCTCGACTACGCCCGCGCCCAAGCCGAACTGGCCGAAGCGATCGCGCAACTGTCGGCGATCCAGAAACTGCGCAAACGCGGTCACTGAGCCGGCTTCAGGCTCTCGGTAGCCGGGGCGGGAGGCGTCGCTCCAGTCCCAGCAGATCTTCCTCCAGACGGCCGACTTCGCGCGAGAAATCCGCGGCGTCGGCCGCCTTGGCCAGCACCGGCCGTTCCTCGGTGAGATATTCGGCGACGTTCTCCGCCAGATTTCTTGCCGCCATAGCCTGCCAGGCGGCGAGGGCCTCGACCGTTCGGGCGATGCGGTGGGCGGCGAGGCCGCCGATCCGCCCGGCCAGGGCGCCCTCGAAATCCCAGCGCAGCCGGGGCAGCACGAAGCCCAGGGTATCGGCGAACTCGGCCGAGCCGACGACATGCACCTCTTTGCTTAGCGCATCCATGCCGCGAAACAGCAGAAATGGCGCAGCGATGGGCAGGGTGATTTCGACCTCGGCCGCGGCCTCCGCAGCCATCAGCAGACCCGCTTCATCGACGGCGAAATCGAGCCGCCAGGGCGGCAACGTGAGCCGGGCGGTCCGGCCGGCGTAGGGCTTGAGCCGTGCCCTGGCCCAAGGCTCGTCGGCGAGCAGATGATTGAGGACGGCGAGCGCGGCGCGATCGAGCATGGCTTGCGCGTAGCGCCGGGATCAGAGCTTGAAGCCGCGGTGCAGGGCCACCACGCCCGCGGTCAGATTGAAGTATTCGACCCGCTCCAGGCCGGCGCGCTCCATCATCGCCTTCAGGGATTCCTGGTCCGGGTGCACGCGGATCGACTCGGCCAGATAGCGGTAACTCTCGGCGTCGCCGGCCACCTTGGCGCCCAGCCAGGGCAGGATCTTGAACGAATAGACGTCGTAGGCGGCCGCCAGCGGCTGCCACACCTTGGAAAATTCCAGCACCAGCAGGCGGCCGCCCGGGCGCAGCACGCGCTGCATCTCCGTCAGCGCCCGCTCCTTGTGGGTCATGTTGCGCAGGCCGAAGGCGACCGTGACGCAATCGAAGTAAGCGTCGGGGAAGGGCAGATGCTCGGCGTCGCATTGCGCCACCGGCGCCCTGATGCCTTCGTCGAGCAGTCGGTCGCGGCCGACCTCGAGCATCGCGTTGTTGATGTCGGTGAGCCAGACCTGGCCGCCGGTCTTTTCATGTTCGCCGACGCGCCGGGCGAAGGCGGACGCCAGGTCGGCGGTGCCGCCGGCGACGTCGAGCACCCGCTCGCCCGACCTGACCCCCGACAGCTCGATGGCGAAGCGCTTCCACAGCCGGTGCAGGCCCAGCGACATCAGGTCGTTCATGACGTCGTATTTCTGCGCCACCGAGGAGAAGACGCCGGCGACGCGCTGCGCCTTCTCGTGCTCCGGGATCTGCTCGAAACCGAAGTGGGTCTGCCGCTCGCTCATGATCAGTGGTGGCCGCAGCCGCCGCCGCTCTTCGGCGCCTGGGTGGTCGAGTCGACGTCGCGGCTGGCGCCGGCTGCTTCCAGCCTGGCGAGATAGGCCCGCCAGAGTTCCTCCTGGTGTTCGCCGAGGTGATAGAGCAGATCCCAAGAGTAGATGCCGGTATCGTGGCCGTCGGAGAAGCTCGGCAGGACCGCGTAGTTGCCGACCGGCTCGATGTTGGTGATGTCCACGTCGCGCTTGCCGGTCTGCAGCACCTCCTGGCCCGGGCCGTGGCCGCGCACCTCGGCGGAGGGGCTATTGACCCGGAGGAACTCGTAGCTCAAGGTGAAGTTCTTGCCGTCCGGGAAGCTGATTTCGAGCTGGCGCGATTTCTGGTGCAGCTTGATTTCGCTCGGGGCGGGATAGGGAGTGTGGGGGCCGGCCATGATTTTATCTGCGCGTGGAACAAGCGGATTATCATAGCGCAGAACCCGGGGCAGGGCATCTCCAAATGAGCGGCCGTAATCAAACTGTCACCCGCCCGCAATACACTGCCGCCTTTGCGACAGCCCGAAGGCTTCCACGATGGCCAATATTCTGGTGGTTGAAGATGAGCCGGCGATCCAGGTGCTGATCGCCACCAACCTGATGCGCGCCGGCCACGAGGTGCAAAGCGCGGCCGATGCCGAGACCGCCCAGCGCCTGGTCAAGCAGGCGCTGCCTGATCTGGTCCTGCTCGACTGGATGCTCCCGGGCGTGAGCGGGATCGAGCTGGCCCGCAGCCTGCGCGGCGACGAACGCACCCGCGCCGTGCCGATCATCATGCTGACCGCGCGCGGCGACGAGCACGACAAGATCCTCGGCCTCGAGACCGGCGCCGACGACTACATCACCAAGCCGTTTTCGCCGCGCGAGCTGGTCGCCCGGATCAAGGCCGTGCTGCGCCGCCGCGCACCGCAGGCGACCGAGGATGCGGTCGAAATCGGCGACCTGCGGCTGGATCCGGCCAGCCACCGGATCGTCGCGGGCGGTCAGGCGGTGGAGCTCGGCCCCACCGAATTCCGCCTGCTGCATTTCCTGATGACCCACGCCGAGCGGGTGCATAGCCGCAGCCAGCTACTCGACCAGGTCTGGGGCGATCACGTCTTCGTCGAGGAGCGCACCGTCGATGTCCATATCCGGCGCCTGCGTGCCGCGCTGGAGGCCACCGGCCACGACGCCCTGATCCAGACCGTGCGCGGCAGCGGCTACCGCCTCTCGGTCACCCTGAAGGTGGCGGATTGAATGACGGCATCGCCCCGGCCTGGCTGGAGGCCCTGGCCGCCGGCGCGGCGATCGTGCTGGCGGGTCTGGCGGTCTGGGCCCTGTTGACGCCCGCCTGGGGCCTCGCCGTGGCGGCGGTCGGTCTGGCGGCGCTGTGCCTGTATCACGTCTTCCACCTGGCCAGGCTGTGGCGCTGGCTGAACCAGCCGGCCGGCACGCCGGTTCCCGCCGGGATCGGCAGTTGGGACATGGTGTTCGCGGCGCTGCACCGCCGTAGCCGCAGGGCCGCCGAGAGACAGCTCGAGCTGCGGCTGGCGCTGGAGCGCTTCCGCAACGCCGCCCAGGCGCTGCCCGACGGCGTCCTGATCCTGGACACCCAGCACGCCATCGAGTGGCTGAACGCGACCGCCGAGAGCCACCTGGGTCTGACCCTCGAACAGGACCGGGGATTCCGGGTGACCAACCTGGTGCGCGAGCCGGAATTCGTCCGCTACCTCGAGAGCGGCCAGTACGCGGAACCGCTGGTGTTGCATCCGAACCGCAGTCCGGGCCGCACCCTGGCGCTGCAGGTGGTGCCCTACGGCGCCGCGCAGAAGCTGCTGCTGTCGCGCGACATCAGTCAGCTGGAAAAGCTGGAGACCATGCGCCGCGACTTCGTCGCCAATGTCTCGCACGAGCTGAAGACGCCGCTCACCGTGGTCAGCGGCTTCCTCGAGACCCTGCTGGACTGCCTGCGCGAGATCCCCGCCGATGAGGCCGAGCGCTACCTCGGCCTGGCGCGCGAACAGGCGCTGCGCATGCAGCGGCTGATCGAGGATCTGTTGACGCTGTCGGCGCTGGAGACGGGCGTTGCGACGGTGCCCGAAGAGCGGGTGCCCGTGGCCGAACTGCTGGCGGAGGTCGCCGACGAGGCCCGGGCGCTGTCCGCCGGACGCCACCGGGTGGAACTCAAGGCGCCGGCCGGCGGCTATTTGCTCGGCAGCCGCATCGAACTGCAAAGCGCCTTCGGCAACCTCGCCAGCAACGCGGTGCGCTACACGCCCGAGGGCGGGGGCATCGAGATCTCCTGGACGGCGGTCGACGGCGGCGGCCTGTTCCGCGTCTGCGACACCGGCATCGGCATCGAAGCGCAGCACCTGCCGCGTCTGACCGAGCGCTTCTACCGGGTCGACCGGGGTCGCTCGCGCGAGTCGGGCGGCACCGGTCTGGGCCTGGCGATCGTCAAGCACGTCCTGACCCGACACCAGGCGGTGCTGGAAATCGAGAGCCAGCCCGGCCGCGGCAGTTGCTTTGGCATCCGTTTCCCGGCGCGGCGCTGCCTGCCCGCCGCCTGAGCAGACTAAGAGCCGCTTGAAATAGGCTCCTAGTTGCCGCCGCCCTGTTCCTCGGCCAGCGCCTCGACGATCGCACCATGGAGCGCGGCGCTCGTCACCTCGGCCCGATCGGGGGAGGACGCGCGCCTGGCCTCGGCCCAGATCGGCGCGGGGAAGTGACGGTCGTCCGAAAAACGGGGGATGACGTGCCAGTGGAGATGCGGCACCAGGTTGCCTAAGCTGGCGAGATTGATCTTGTCCGCCTGATAGAGTCTGCGCAGGGCCGCCTCGGTCGCGAACACCAGCGCCATCAGGTGGCGCCGCTCGTCGAAGCGAAGATCGGTCATCTCGCGCACGTGGGCGTTCCAGATCACCCGGCACAGCCCGGGATGATCCTCGGCCTCGCGCCCGGCGGCGCGCACCACCCGGCATAGGCCGTCGGCCCAGAGGATTTCGCCGCCCTGCTGTTGGCAAAGTTCGCAGTGGGCATCGGAGATCGTCACAGCAACACTCTTTCGATGCCGCCGCGGTTTGCCTTCGCCACGTACTCGGCCATCCATTCCGGCCCGAGCAGGGTCCTGGCCATTTCCACCACGATGTAGTCGGCGCGGGTTCCCGCGTCGTCGTCGAAGCGGCTCAGGCCCTGCAGGCAGGAAGGACAGGAGGTGAGGATTTTCACCTCGCCCGCGAAACCGTCGGCCCGCAGCCGGGACGCGCCGCCCTCCATTTCCTCCTGCTTGCGGAAGCGCACCTGGGTCGAAATGTCCGGGCGGCTCACCGCCAAGGTGCCCGACTCGCCGCAGCAGCGGTCGTTGAGCGCCACCGGCTGGCCCATCAGGGTATTGACCACCTTGAGCGCATCGTGGGTCTTCATCGGCTTGTGGCAGGGCTCGTGGTACATGTAGCGGGCCCCGCTCAGGCCTTCGAGCTTGACGCCCTTCTCCAGCAGGTATTCGTGGATGTCGAGCAGGCGGCAGCCGGGGAAGATCTTGTCGAACTCGTACTTCAGGAGCTGATCCATGCAGGTGCCGCAGGAGACGATCACGGTCTTGATGTCGAGGTAGTTGAGGGTGTTGGCGACGCGGTGGAACAGCACCCGGTTGTCGGTGGTGATGCGGCCGCCGGCGTCGTCGTCGCCGGAGGCGGTCTGCGGGTAGCCGCAGCACAGGTAGCCCGGCGGCAGCACGGTCTGGACGCCGACGTGGTAGAGCATCGCCTGGGTGGCCAGGCCGACCTGCGAGAACAGCCGCTCCGAGCCGCAGCCGGGGAAGTAGAAGACCGCGTCGGCATCGGTCTTGTGCGGGTCGCGGATCACCGGGATGACCTTGTCGTCCTCGATGTCGAGCAGCGCCCGCGAGGTGCGCTTGGGCAATCCGCCCGGCATCGGCTTGTTCACGAAATGGATGACCTGCGCCTTCAAGCCCGGCCGGCCCAGCGTCGCCGGCGGGTGCCTGACGGTCGCGCGCGTCAGGCCCAGCGCTTTCGCCGCCCGATACGCCAGGCGCTGCGCGGCGTAGCCCGCGCGGATCATGCCGGCGCGGATCAGCTTGATCGTCGCCGGGTCGGTGGCGTTCAGGAAGGCCATCGCCGCGGCGGTGCCGGGGTTCCACTTCTTCTTGCCCTGGCGGCGCAGGAAGTTCCGCATGGCGATCGAGACGTCGCCGAAGTCGATGTCCACCGGGCAAGGATTCGCGCACTTGTGGCAGATCGTGCAATGGTCGGCGACGTCGGAGAACTCGTCGAAGTGCTGCAGCGAGATACCGCGCCGCGTCTGCTCCTCGTAGAGGAAGGCCTCGATCAACAGCGAGGTGCCGAGGATCTTGTCGCGCGGGCTGTAGAACAGGTTGGCGCGCGGCACGTGGGTCGAGCACACCGGCTTGCACTTGCCGCAGCGCAGGCAGTCCTTGATCATGGCGGAGATCTTGCCGATCTCCGACTGCTCCATGATCAGGCTCTCGGTGCCGAGCAGGCTGAAGGACGGCGTGTAGGCGTTGGCGAGATCGCCGCCGGGCAAGAGCTTGCCCTTGTTGAAGCGTCCTTCCGGATCGATCCGGCGCTTGTACGCCTGGTAAGGGCCGATCTCCTCCTCGCTGAGGAACTCCAGCTTGGTGATGCCGATGCCGTGCTCGCCCGAGATGACGCCGGAGAGACTCCTGGCCAGCGCCATGATCCGGACCACCGCCGCGTTGGCGGTGGCGAGCATCGCGTAATCGTCGGAATTGACCGGGATGTTGGTGTGCACGTTGCCGTCGCCGGCGTGCATGTGCAGCGCGACGAAGACGCGCCCGCGCAGCACCTCCTGGTGCAGCCCGTGGATGCGTTCGATGATGCGGCGGTATGCCTTGCCTTCGAGCAGCGCTTCGAGGGGTGCCGCGAGCTCGGTCTTCCAAGACGCACGGATGGAGTAATCCTGCAGCCGATGGAACAGCGTCGGGTGTTCCGCCCGGTTGGAGAGCGGTCCGGCGTTGATTCCGAGCCCGCCGAATTCACCCTCGGCCTGGGTCAATGGCAGATCGAGATTGTCGAGCAGCCAGCGCCAGCGAGCGCTCACCGCCGCGACCAGCTCCAGCGCCTGCTCCCTTCGGTCGCCGAGCAGCACCTCGGCGGACAGGCCGGTGTCGCCGGCGTTGAGCGGCAGGTCGCCACCCAGGAATTCGGCCAGGGAATCGCAAAGCGCCAGCTTGTTCCTGATCGACAGCTCGATGTTGATGCGCTCGATGCCGTCGCAATAGTCGCCCATCCGCGGCAGGGGTATGACCACGTCCTCGTTCAGCTTGAAGGCGTTGGTGTGCTTGGCGATGGCCGCGGTCCGCGCCCGGTCGAGCCAGAATTTCTTCCGGGTCTCGGGCGTGACCGCGATGAAGCCCTCGCCGCCGCGCAGGTTGGCGATCCGCACCGTCTCCGAGGCGGCGGCCATCACCGCCTGCTCGTCGTCGCCGACCAGGTCGCCGATCAGCACCATCTTCGGCCGGCCGTGGCCCTTGGCCTTGGTGGCGTAGCCCACCGCCCTGAGGTAGCGCTCGTCCAGGTGCTCGAGGCCCGCCAGCAGCACGCCGGCCTGCGCGCCGGCGCCGCCGGGCTTGAAGTAATCGGTGATCTCGACGATCGAGGGCACGGCTTCGCGCACCTGGCCGAAGAATTCCAGGCAGACGGTGCGGGTGTGGGCCGGCAGGCGGTGCAGGATCCACACCGCCGAGGTGATGATGCCGTCGGTGCCCTCCTTCTGCACGCCCGGCAGTCCCGCCAGGAACTTGTCGGTGACGTCCTTGCCGAGGCCGGCGCTGCGGAATTGCCGTCCGGGAATCGCCAGCGTCTCCTCGGAGAGCAGCTTCCTGCCCGAGGCGTCGAAGCGCGAAAGGCGAAAGCGCACCAACTCCTGCTCGTGGATCTTGCCGAAATTGTGTTCCAGGCGTTCGACCTCCAGCCACTGGCCGTCGGGTGTCACCATCTTCCACGACGCCAGATTGTCCAGCGCCGTGCCCCAGAGCACCGCCTTCTTGCCGCCGGCGTTCATCGCGATGTTGCCGCCGATGCAGGAGGCGTCGGCCGAGGTCGGGTCGCAGGCGAACACCAGGCCGGCGTCCTCGGCCGCCTCCATCGCGCGCCGGGTGACGACCCCGGCGCCGGTGCGGATCGTGGCGTAGGGCCGGTCGGCGCCCGGCAGCCGGGTCTGTTCCACGGCGCCCAGGGTAATCAGCTTCTCGGTGTTGATCACCACCGAGTCGGGGGTGAGCGGCACCGCGCCGCCGGTATAGCCGGTGCCGCCGCCGCGCGGAATGATGGTCAGGTCGAGTTCGATGCAGTCGCGCACCAGCGGGCCGATCTCCTCCTCGGTGTCCGGGGTGAGGACCACGAAGGGATATTCGACCCGCCAGTCGGTGGCGTCGGTGACGTGGGAGACGCGGGAGAGGCCGTCGAAGCGGATGTTGTCGCGGCGGCTGTGCCGGGAGAGCACGCGCAGCACCTTCTTCCTCAGCGCCAGGGTGGCGGCGAAGCGCTGCTCGAAGCGATCGACCGCCTGGTGCGCGGCGGCCAGGAGCTGCCCGACGCGCTCGTTGCCCTGGCGGCGCCGCTCGATCTCGGTCAGGCGGTGGCGCAGCGCCTGGATCAGCGCCCTGCGCCGGTCCGGGTTGGCGAGCAGGTCGTCCTCGAGGTAGGGATTGCGCTCCACCACCCAGATGTCGCCCAGCACCTCGTAGAGCATCCGCGCCGAGCGGCCGGTGACGCGTTCGGCGCGCAGCAGGTCGAGTGTCTCCCAGGCGTCGGCGCCGAGCAGGCGGATGACGATCTCGCGGTCGGAGAAGGAGGTGTAGTTGTACGGGATCTCGCGCAGGCGGGCGGACATGGGGAGGGAGGCGCGTCGGGGAAAGCGTGGTATTTTAGGCCACTTGTACCCGTGTCTGGGTACGAGTGCCCGCAATTGTGGCGCAGCACGCTGCCGAACTTATCCCTGGCGACATCGTGGTCAAACCTTCCGTGCTGCGCAGCCTGCTCCATCTCGCCTGGCCGGTGCTGGTCGCCCAGCTGGCGGTGATGGCCAACGGCGTCATCGACACCGTCATGGCCGGGCGGCTGTCCGCCGTCGATCTCGCCGCGGTGGGCATCGGCGCCTCGATCTACGTCACCGTCTTCGTCAGCGTCACCGGGGTGCTGCTGGCGCTCACGCCCACCGTCGCTCAGCTCCACGGCGCCGGCCGACACGGAGAGATCGGCGAGGAGGTGCGGCAAAGCGCCTGGCTGGCGTTGTTCCTGGCCGTGATCGCCGTCGTCCTGCTGCGCCATCCCGAGCCCTTCCTGGCGCTGTCCCGCCTGACGCCGGAAGTGGAGAGCAAGGTGCGCGCTTATCTTTACGCCTTGTCGTGGAGCGCCGCCCCGGCGATGCTGCTGCGGGTGTTCTCCGGCTTCACCATCGGCGTCGGCCTGCCGCGGGCGATCATGGGCTTCAACCTGATCGGCGTGGCACTCAAGCTGCCCCTGAACTGGATCTTCATGTTCGGCACCCTGGAGCGATTCGGCGGCCCGCCGCCGCTCGGCGGGCCGGGTTGCGCCGTGGCCACCGCGCTCATCAGCGGCCTGTCCTGTCTGCTGGCCTGGAGCTGGTGCGCTCAGGCCGCCGACTACCGGCGGTATCGCGTCTTCGCCGATTTCAGTCCGCCGCGAGCGAGGCTGATCGTCGGTCTGCTGAAGCTCGGCCTGCCCATCGGCGCGACCTTCTTCGTCGATGTCACCGCCTTCACCTTCATGGCGCTATTCATCGCCCGGCTCGGTCCGGTTACCTCCGCCGCGCATCAGATCGCGGCGAACCTGGCGGCGCTGGCCTTCATGCTGCCGCTGGCGCTGGGCAACGCCGCCGGCGTTCTCGCCGGCCAGGCCCTCGGCGCCGGCGACGCGCGGCGGGCGGGCCGCGTCGCCCTGATCGGCATGGTCGCCGGCCTCGCCGCGGGAGCGCTGTTTAGCCTGACGCTGTGGCTCGGGGCGGGGACGATCGCCGGGCTGTACACATCGGACGGCCCGGTTCGCCGGCTGGCGACGACGCTGATCGGCTACGTCGCCGTCTATCATCTGTTCGACGCCTTGCAGGCGGTGGCGGTGAATGTGCTGCGCGGCTACAGGAAGAGCGCGGTACCGATGGCGATCTACGCGGTCGCGCTCTGGGGCGTGGGTCTGGGCGGCGGCTATGTCCTGGGCTTGACCGACCGGGTCGCGGCGCGGTCGGGGGTGCAGGGCTTCTGGCTCGCCGCGGCGGCGAGCCTGGCGCTCGCGGGCGGCATGACGGCGGCGTATCTGCTGCGGGTGGCGCGTGTCGCAGAGAATGTCGCGGCTCACGGCAGCGCCGTGCCGGGCGGCACGGGCCGCTAGGGCGAGCTTGCCCGATGGCGCCGCCGCCTGCTACGCTTAGCCCCTTGCCACCCGGTCCCATCGCCTCCGCATGCATCCCGATTACCTGGAAAAAATCCTCAACGCCCGCGTCTATGACGTGGCCATCGAAACGCCGCTGGAACTCGCGCCCAACCTCTCGGCGAGGAGCGGCAACCGCATCTGGCTGAAGCGCGAGGACGTGCAGCCGGTGTTCTCCTTCAAGCTGCGCGGCGCCTACAACAAGATGGTGCATCTGACGCCCGCGCAGCGGAAGCGCGGCGTGATCACCGCCTCGGCCGGCAACCACGCCCAGGGCGTCGCCCTCGCGGCGCAGAAGCTCGGCTGCCGCGCGGTGATCGTGGTGCCGGTGACGACGCCGCAGATCAAGGTCGACGCGGTGAAGCTGCGCGGCGCCGAAGTGGTGCTGGCCGGCGACTCCTTCGACGAGGCCTACGCCCACGCGCTGCTGCTGGAGAAGAAGCAGAAGCTGACCTTCGTCCACCCTTACGACGACCCCGAGGTCATCGCCGGCCAGGGCACCATCGGCATGGAGATCCTGCGCCAGCACGCCGACCCGATAGACGCGGTGTTCTGCTGCGTCGGCGGCGGCGGCCTGATCTCCGGGGTGGCCGCCTACATCAAGCGGCTGCGGCCGCAGACCCGGATCGTCGGCGTCGAGGCGGCGGACGCCGACGCCATGGCCCGCTCGCTCGCCGCCGGCCGCCGGGTCAAGCTCGACCGGGTCGGCCTGTTCGCCGACGGCGCCGCGGTGAAGCTGGTCGGCCAGGAGACCTTCCGCCTCTGCCAGGAATACGTCGACGAGATGATCCTGGTCGACACCGATGCCATCTGCGCCGCGATCAAGGACGTGTTCGAGGACACCCGCTCGATCCTGGAGCCGGCCGGTGCGTTGGCCATCGCCGGCGCCAAGGAATACGCGAAGCGCCACAAGCTCAAGGACCGGACCCTGGTGGCGGTAGCCTCCGGCGCCAACATGAACTTCGACCGCCTGCGCTTCGTCGCCGAGCGCGCCGAGGTCGGCGAGCAGCGCGAAGCGGTGCTGGCGGTGACCATCCCCGAGCGGCCGGGCAGCTTCAAGAAGTTCTGCGACCTGGTCGGCAGCCGCAGCATCACCGAGTTCAACTACCGCTACTCGGATGTCCGGGAAGCCCACGTCTTCGCCGGCATCCAGGTCGGCGACCGGGCGGAATCGCTGAAGCTGGTCGAGTCGCTGAAGAAGCACGGCCTGGCGACGCTCGACCTGACCGACGACGAGATGGCCAAGCTGCACTTGCGCCACATGGTCGGCGGCCACGCCCCCCAGGTGCAGAACGAACTGCTCTACCGCTTCGAGTTCCCCGAGCGCCCCGGCGCGCTGATGCGTTTCCTGGAGAGCATGAGCGCCGGCTGGAACATCTCGCTGTTCCACTACCGCAACCACGGCGCCGACTACGCCCGGGTGCTGGTCGGCATGCAGGTGCCGCCGAAGGAAATGAGGGAATTTCGCGCCTTCCTGAAGGGCTTAGGCTACGACTTCTGGGACGAGAGCGGCAACCCGGCCTACAAGCTGTTTCTCGGTTGAGCCTGCCAGCCGGTCGCGGTTCTCGAGGGCCGGCTTTCAGCGGGTCGCGGTCCAGCGCAGCGCCAGGTAAGCCGCGACGATCGCCAGCGTGGCGAGCGTCACCGGGATGCCGATACGGGCATGCTCGCGCCAACCAATGGCGATGCCGCGCCGCGCGGCGGCGTCTACGACGATGATGTTCGCGACGCTGCCGACGATCAACAGGTTGCCCGCCAGCGTGCTCACCAGTGCCAGTGTGGGCCCGGCCAGCGTGTGAGCGACGCTGGGCAGCAGCAGCATCACCGCGGGGACGTTGGAGACGATGTTCGACAGCACGAAGCTCGTTGCGAACAGAGGCCCGAGGTGCTGCAGCGGTACCCCCACAGCGGCCAGGTCGGCGATCATACGCGAGGGCAGGCCGGTCTTCTGCAGCGCGTGGTTGACCACGAACAGGCCAATGAACAGCACCAGTAGTTCCCAGTCGACCAGGCCCAGCATCCGGCGCGAATGCAGGCGGCGGCTAGTGAGCAGCACGCCGGCACCGGTCAGCGCGACCACTTCGCGTGGCCAATCCGTGAACAGGAAGCAGGCGACGATCACCAGTGCGACGGTCAGGCCCTTGATCGTTTGCCAGAGGTCCGGCGGGATGCCTTCGTCCAGCCTCGCTTCTTCCGGGTTGCCGCCGTGCGATGAGATGCCGGCCGCGGCGACCAGCCGGCCCCGCGTGAGCGCAAGCACCAGCGCCCAGGTCGCCAGCAGGCCCAGCCCGACGGGTAGCGCCGCCTCCAGCAGGTAGCCGGCGAACGACAGGCGCAGCGTCTCGCCGATCAGCATGTTCTGCGGGTTGCCGATCAGGGTCGCGGCCGAGCCGATGTTGGCGGCGCAGGCCAGCGCCAGCAGGAAGGGCATCGGTGCCAGGCGCCGGCCGCGGCAGGCGTCGATCAGCACCGGCGCCACGGCCAGGCAGACGATGTCGTTGCTGAACACGGCCGACAGCGCGGCCACCACCGCGATCAGTGCGCCCATCAGCAGCGGCGGCGCCAGCGGCAGCCGCGCGACCCAGCGCGTCAAGCCGTCGTAGAAGCCGCCCAGACGCATCTGCGCCGACACGACCATGAACGCGAACAGCAGGATCAAGGTCGGCAGGTGGATCGACCGTGCCGCCTCCTCGAGGCTCACCGCATGGAATCCGATTAGCGCGATCGCCCCCAGCAGGGCGACGCCGGTACGGTCGATTTGCAGCAAGGGCAAGCCGCCCAAAATCATTCCCAGATAGACGACGATGAAGATTCCGACGACGAGTTCGTTCATTTCCGCGCCATTGCGTGACCAAGGAGCCACCATGCTGCCACACCACCGCTGCAGCGGGTGCCAGTTGCTAGAATAGAAACTTCTCTCCTCCGCTTCCCGGGCAGGCACATCTCATGAGACTCCTCAATGTTGCGCGCGTCGCGTCCCGGCTGGGTGCCGCCGCCGTGCTGCTGCTGCCGTTTGCTCAGGCCCACGCCGGCAAGACCCTGGACCAGATCAGGCAGCGGGGGCAGCTGGTGTGCGGGGTCAGCACCGGCGTGATCGGCTTTTCTGCCGCCGACAGTCGAGGCCGCTGGAGCGGCCTCGACGTCGATGTCTGCCGCGCCATCGCGGCGGCGGTGCTAGGCGACGCGAACAAGGTGAAGTACGTGCCGCTCAACGCCGAGCAGCGCTTCACCGCGCTGCAATCTGGCGAGGTGGATCTGCTCTCGCGCAACACCACCTGGACGCTGACCCGCGATGCGTCGCTCGGCCTCTCCTTCACCGCAATCACCTACTACGACGGCCAGGGTTTCCTGGTGCCGAAGAGGCTCAAGCTGAAGAGCGCCGCGCAGTTGCGGGGTGCCGAGATCTGCGTGCAGTCGGGCACCACCACCGAGAAGAACCTCGGCGACTACTTCAAGGCGCAGGGCGTGAACATCAAGCCGGTGGTGTTCGAGAACTTCGAGGCGTCGATCAGGGCATTTTTCAGCGGCCGCTGCCAGGCCTACACCACCGATGCCTCGGCGCTGGCCTTCATCCGCAGCAAGGAAGCGCGAAAGCCGGACGACTATCAGATCCTGCCGGAACGGATTTCCAAGGAACCGCTCGGACCGGTGGTGCGCCGCGGCGACGACGAGTGGTTCACCATCGTCAAGTGGGTCGTCTTCGCGCTGATCGACGCCGAGGAATACGGCGTCACCCGGGGCAATATCCAGGCGCTGAAGGCCAGCGCCAATCCGGCCATCGGGCGGCTGCTCGGCAGCACCGAGGACAGCGGCAGGCCGCTCGGGCTGGATCGCTACTGGGCGGCGCGGGCCGTGGGGGCGGTGGGCAACTACGGCGAGATCTTCCGGCGCAACGTCGGCGCCGATTCGCCGCTCAAGCTCGCGCGCGGCCTCAATGCGTTGTGGACCCAGGGCGGGCTGATGTACGCGCCGCCGGTGCGGTAGTGCCTGCCCCCCGGCCCCCTTCCCGAGAAAGGGGGTGACTATGGCTCACTTCGTTCGCAGGCTATGGCTTGCCTCGCCTTGGGGCACCCCAAGGGGACTTCCTTCGGAGCGCGGCCCGGCGACGAGGCAGCCCCCCATGTCCGGCAGGCGGCTGCGCAGCCTCGCGCTGCAGGGAGCGGTGGCGGTGGGGCTCGCCCTGCTGCTCTGGCTGCTGTTCCACGTCACCGCCGCCAACATGCACGCGCGCGGCATCCGCAGCGGCTTCGGTTTCCTGCGCGAGCCGGCGGGGTTCGCCATCGGCGAGAGCCTGCTGCCCTTCGATTCCTCAGACAGCGCCCTGTGGGCGCTGGTGGTGGGGCTGGTCAACACCTTGCGCGTGGCGCTGCCGGCGATCGTCGTCAGCACCTTGCTCGGCACGCTGATCGGGCTGGGGCGGCTGTCGCCCAATCTGCTGCTGTCACGCCTCTGTCAGGCCTATGTCGAGACCCTGCGCAACGTGCCGCTGCTGCTGCAACTGCTGGCCTGGTACTTCGTGGTGACCGACCTCTTGCCCGACGCGGGCGCGGCGCTGCAAATCGCGCCGCACGTGTTCCTGAGCAAGAGCGGCCTGGCCCTGCCCTGGTTCGGCGGCGACGGCGGCACTCTGTTCGACCTGCCGGTGCGCGGCGACTTCGGCGTCACCGGGGGCGCCGCCCTGACCCCGGAATATCTCGCCCTGCTGGGGGGCCTCTCCCTGTACACCGCGGCCTACGTCGCCGAAACCGTGCGCGCCGGCATCCAGTCGGTGCCGCGCGGGCAGAGCGAGGCCGCGCTGGCGCTGGGCTTGTCGCGGGTCCAGAGCTTCCGCCTGGTGCAGCTGCCGCAAGCCTTGCGCAGCATCATTCCGCCCTTGACCAACCAGCACCTGAGCCTGAGCAAGAACGTCTCGCTGGCGGTCGCCATCGGCTATCCCGATCTGGTCTCCATCGCCGACACCACCCTCAACCAGACGGGCCGGGCGGCCGAATGCATCGCCGTGATCATGGCGGTGTATCTGCTCCTTTCCCTGGTCACTGCCTGGCTCAGTGCCTGGCTGGAACGCCGGACCGGGCACTGGGCGGAGCGTCATGACTGAACGGGCCGTTCGCTGGCTCAGGCGGAACCTGTTCTCCGATGTCTGGAGCAGCGCCACGACGCTGGCAATCGTCGCCGGCCTGCTCCACTGGCTGCCGGGACTGATCGACTGGCTGCTGCTGAAGGCGGTATTCAGGGCGGACGCTGCGGCCTGCGCCGCGGCGGACCACGCCGGTGCCTGCTGGGGCGTGGTGGCGGCGAAATATCGTTTCATCCTGTTCGGCCGCTATCCCTACGCCGAGCAATGGCGGCCGCTGGCGGCGACGGTCCTGCTGCTCCTGGTGATCGTCGCCAGCGGCTTGCGCCTGATGCGGCGGGGCACCCTGTTGGCGGCCTGGGCGCTGGCCTTGCCAAGCTTTTTCTTGTTGATGGCGGGCGGCGTGGCGGGCCTCTCTCCGGTCGCGAGCGACCAGTGGGGCGGCTTTCCGCTGACGCTGCTGCTGGCGACCCTGGGCATGCTCGCCGCCTTTCCTCTGGCCGTGCTGGTGGCGCTGGGCCGACATCAGTCCGGCCTGCCCTTGGTGCGCGGACTGTGCGCGCTCTACGTCGAAGGGGTGCGCGGCGTGCCGCTGATCTCGGTGCTGTTCCTGGCTTCGTTCCTGTTCCCCATCGTCCTGCCGCAGGGCTTTTCGATCGACGTGCTGGTGCGCGTCCTGGCCGGCATCGTGCTGTTCGCCGCCGCCTATCTGTCGGAGACCCTGCGCGGCGGCTTGCGGGCGGTCGCCGCCGGCCAGCACGATGCCGCCGCCGCCCTCGGTCTCTCCCGCTGGCAGGCGATGCGCTGGATCGTCCTGCCGCAAGCCGTTCGTGCCGTGATCCCGTCGCTGATGAACAGCGCGGTCAGCATCTTCAAGGACACCTCGCTGGTCACCGTGGTCAGCCTCTACGAACTTACCGGTTCGCTGTCTCTGGCGCTCTCGGGCGATGCAAAGTGGCGCTCCTTCTATCTCGAAGGCTATCTGTTCATCGGCCTGATCTACTGGATCTGCTGCTATTCTCTGTCGCGCTTTGGCAGCAGCCTGGAGCGGCGGCTCGCGGCGGGGCTCCCCGTGAATCCCTAGCAGTCGCCCAGGCGGCGGCCCGCGCGCACCAGCGTCACGAATTCTTCCACCGGCACGCCGGGCGAGAACAGGTAGCCCTGGATTTCGTCGCAGCCCAGAGTGGTGAGGAAGGCGAGCTGGTCATGGCTCTCGACGCCTTCGGCGATCACCTTGTGTCCGAGCTGCTTGGCCATGCTGACGATGGCCCCGGCGATGGCGCAGTCGCTGGCGTCCTGCGGAATGCCGGCGACGAAGGAGCGGTCGATCTTCAGGGTGTCGATGGGGAAGCGCTTGAGGTAGGACAGGCTGGAGAAGCCGGTGCCGAAATCGTCGAGTGCGAGGGCGATGCCCATCGCGTGCAGTTCGTCCATCATGTCGATGACCCCGTCGCTGCCGTGCATCAGCATGCTCTCGGTCAGCTCCAGCTCCAGCCACTCGGGGGAGAGGCAGTGTCTGGCCAGCAGGGCGGTGATGATGCGCGGCAGCCCGGCGGTGATCTGACGCGCCGAAATATTGACGGCGATCTTGAGTAGCGGCAGTCCGGTGCGTTGCCAGATTCGCGCCTGGAGGCAGGCCTGTTCCAGCACCCATTCGCCGATTTGCACGACCAGGCCGGTTTCCTCGGCCACCGGGATGAATTCGTTGGGCGGGATCATGCCCTCGGTCGGATGGCGCCAGCGCACCAGCGCCTCGGCGCCGATGATTTCGCCGCTGGCGATATTCACCTTGGGCTGGTAATGGACCAGCAGCTCGCCGCGATCCAGCGCCTGGCGCAGTCCGGTCTCGATCTTCAGCCGGTCCAGGGAGCGCCGGTTCATTTCCTCGCTGTAGTACATGTAGCCGTTCTGATTGGCCTGCTTGGCGCGATACATGGCGACGTCGGCGTAGCGCAACAGCGTCTCGGTGTTGCTGCCGTCCTGGGGATAGATGCTGATGCCGATGCTGGCACCCAGGCGCAGCTCGTTGCCGTCGATCAGGAAGGGTTCGTCGAGCGACGCCAGCAGCTTCTGGGCGACGACGCCGGCGTGCTCGCGCTTGGCGATGTTGAACAGTCCGGCCACGAACTCGTCGCCGCCCAAGCGCGCCATCACGTCCTCGGTGCGCAGCGTGGCGCGGAAGCGTTCGCCGACCTGCTTCAGCAGGCGGTCGCCGACGTCGTGGCCGAGCGTGTCGTTGATCGGCTTGAAGCGGTTCAGGTCGATGAACAGCAGGGCGCCGTGGGCGCGGCTGCGCTGTGCCGCGGCCAGCGTCTGGGTCACCAGCCGGTGCAGCAGGCTGCGGTTGGGCAGGCCGGTCAGGGCGTCGTAGTAGGCGAGGTGATTGATCCGCTCCTCGGCGCGCTTACGCTCGCTGATGTCGCTGAAAATCGAGAAGTAGTGGGTGACCCTGCCCTCGGGATTCTTCATCGCGCTGACCGATGCCCACTTGGGATAGACCTCGCCGTTCTTCTTCAGCTCCAGCATCTCGCCCCGCCAGTTGCCGGAGGTGCTGATCTCTTCCCGCATGTGCCGGTAGAAGTCCTCGTCCTGGTGCGCGGAATCGAACATGCGCGAGGGCCGGTCCAGCACTTCTTCTCTCGAATAGCCGGTGATGCGGCAGAAGGCGTTGTTCACCGAGACGATGCGCTCGTCGGCGTCGGTGATCAGGATGCCCTCGTCGCTGTGCTCGAAGATGCTCGCGTGCAGGCGCAGGCTCTCGGCGGCGGCGAGGCGGTCGGTGATGTCGCTCAAGTAGCCGATCAGGCCGACGGCCACGTCTTCGGAGTCGCGCATCAGGGACAGCGACAGGCTGGCCCAGAAGACCTCGCCGGACTTGCGCCGCCTGCGCACTTCCATCTCGCGCCCGCCGTGTTCCAGGAAGGCGTCGTGGAACTGCAGATCCTCGTCGCTCTCGTCGACGTAGAGGAACAGGATGTTGCGCCCCACCGCCTCCTCGGCGCTGTAGCCGAAAAGTTGCTCGGCGCTCCTGTTCCAGCTGGTGATGTAGCCGGCCAGATCCATGGTGATCACCGACTCGTGGATCTGGTCCAGCATCTGCGCCTGGCGGCGGTTGTCCTGTTCCGCCTCGGAAAGTTCGCGCTCGCGCCGCAGGGCATCGACCCGGACGTGGAGCAGGCGCCCGGTCAGGGCGGCCAGCGCCGCGAGGCGCCGGCGCTCGATCTCGCCGTAGCCGCCGACGCGCCCGGACAGCGCGTAACAACCATAAGCGCAGCCGCCGTGGCTGATCTCGCTGACGATCTCCCAATCCGCAGCCGGAGCCTCGAAGAAGCCGCCCTTGGGGCTTGCCATCAAGGCTCGGACGGCGCCGCCGATCGCTTCGGGATCCTGGTCGAGTGCCGCCTCGGCCAGCTTTGCGATGGCCGCGAGGTCCGCCACGCCGGGATCGGGCGGGGTTTTCATGTCTCCCGGCTGACGTGGATGGTCCAGCGGTAGGCCTCTACCTGGGCCTGGACGTAGGCGGCGGGGGTGAGCAATACCTGCGCCAGTTGCGCGGCGAGCGCCGGCTGCGGCGCCTTCCCCGACTGTTCGACGATATGGAGCAGCCCGCCCAGCCAGCCGCCGCGGGTGAGCAGCGCATCCTCGACGTCGGCCGCCAGATTGAGCGGCGCGACGATCTTCTCCAGCGGCATGGCGAACAGCGCGTCGAGCAGGGAGAACATGCCGGCCATGAAGGCGTGCTCTTGGTCCTCCTTGCTGCCGCCGATTTTCTGGGCCAGCGCCTCCATCAGGCTCGCGCGCTGCGCCGCCCGTGCCATGAGCGGGCTGGCGCCGTCGCCTTGCTGGGCGTAGATCAAGAGCTGCAGCCAGCGTTGCAGCTGCCGGCGACCGAGCAGCGTGATCGCGTAGCCGAAGCTGGTGATCGGGGTGGTGAGGGCGAAGCTGACCGAATTCACCAGTTTGAGCAGGTGGTAGGAGAGCGAGGGATCCTGTTTCAGCAGCGCCTCGATGTCGCGCGACGGAGCATCACTGGTCACCATCGCCAGCAGTCTCAGCAGCAGGGCGCGGGAGCTGCCCCCCTTCGGCTTTTTCCCCCCGGGGGTAGGGAGCGGATGGTCGCCGGCGAACCAGGCGTAGCCCGCACTCTGCGCTTTGGCGAAGTGCGCGGCATCGTTCACGCCGGTGGCCAGGTGCGGGCCGGGCGGGCGGGCGGCGGCGGCCGGCAGGCTCAGGCCGTCGCCGGCGATGGCCCCGATCTCCGCGGGCAGGTTCGCCGTCGGCAGGCCCGCCGCCATCAGGCGGAAACCGCGCTTTCTGAGGCGTGCGAGCGCGGCGGCTGCGGCGGGATCGGTGCACCGCGCCAGCGGCACCAGCAGGATTATGGCCTCGGCCGGCAGTTGCGCCGCCAGGGCGTCATCGAGCATCTCGGGCTCGGCCAGCGGCAGGATGCACGGCAGTGTCGCCAGCGCCTCCCGCAGCCCGAACTGCCCGAACAGGCGCACCATTGCCGGCAGGTAGTCGGGTCCGGCGGGGGCGCCGCCGGCCAGCATCAGCGCCGACCACGCGTGGCGCGCGTCGTCCACCGGCGAGAGGGTGATCAGCGGGAAATCCTCTTCGGGCGATCCTGGAAGGTTCAAGTTATCCACTTAGGCACCGTCTCGGTGGTCAACGTCATAGGACAGTTTAACTTGAGCGCCGGGCGCCGGGGTCAATCGCCCGGATCGCCGATGCGCCCGGAAAACAGCTCCAGGCCCGCTTCCGTAACCACCGCGTCGAGGGCGATGTCGTGGACGCCGGGATGGGTGGAGGCGACCCGGGCCAGTTCGAAGCCGACGCCGATCGCCAGCGGCGGGGGGTTCAGGGCCGCCAGCGTGCGGTCGAAATAGCCGCCGCCGTAGCCCAGGCGGAAGCCCCGGCCGTCGAAGGCATTGACCGGCATCAGCAGGACGTCTGGGACCGATTCCGCCCCGGCGACCGGGTAATGGATGCCGTGACGGTCGGTCGTCATGGCGCAGCCCGGTCGCCATTCGCGGAAAGCCATCGCGGTATCGGGCCCGACCACCAGCGGCAGGCAGGCGCGGCCGCCTGCTGCGATCGCTCGCGTTGCCAGCGGCCGACAGTCGAACTCGCCGCGGATCGGCCAGCAGAAGCCGAGCACGCGCGGTTTGAGGCGCGCGAGCAGCAAGGCCAGGTGCGCTTCGATCGGGATCGAGTGTTGGGCATGGAGCAGCGGCGGCAGCGCCTCGCGCGCGGCGATCTTCTCGCGCCGCATGGCGGCACGGACTGCGCTGCGATTAGCGATATTTTCCGCGGTGTTTTTCAACGGCTGTCCGCTCCTTGGCCTATGCTACTCTGGTAGAGGACGATGACCCGACTATCAAGATGAAGCGCCCGCTCTGGCTATTGCTGTTCCTCTTTCCGCTGCTCGCCGCGGCCGCGCCCGGCGACGAGTATATCCTCGCGGCGCGCGCTGCCTACCGCAACGGCGAGCGGCTGGAGTTGGCCGAGGCGCTGCGGGCCTTGAAGGACCAGGGGAACGAGGCGAACGTCCTCGAACCCTGGGCCGAATACTGGCAGCTGTCCCAACGTATCGCCGACGACGGCGTCCTGGACGGGCGCGTGGCGGCCGACGTGAATGGTTTCCTCGAGCGCCAGGCGAATACCTATCCGGCCGAGAAGCTGCGCCGCGAGTGGCTGAAGGCGCTGGGCAAGGGCGGCCAATGGCAGGCGTTCGAGGACGCCTATCCGCTGCTGCAGCAGCCGGATCAGGAACTCGTCTGCTACGCTGCTCAGAGCCGGCTGGCGCTGTATCAGGATTCGGCGGCGCTCGAAGCGCTTCGGCCGCAGTGGTTTTCCGCCGCCGATCTGCCCGAGTCCTGCATGCCCCTGATGGCGCAGCTGATCACCGCCGGACGGATCAGCGAGCGCGATATCTGGGAGCGGATGCGCCGCCTGCTGGCGGCGAAGAAGCTGGACCAGGCGGAGAAGATCGCCTCGTACCTGCCGAAACGCCAGGCGCCGCAGCGCAAGACGCTGCTGGCCATCGCCGAGCGGCCGCGACACTATCTCGACGACAGCCTCGACTCCGCCCATATCGGCCGGCTCAAGCGCGAGCTGCTGCGCTATGCGGTGGAGCGTCTGGCCAGGGTCGACGCGATGGTCGCCGCCTCCGAATGGCAGAAGATCCAGGGTGCTTACTCCGTGGAAGAACGCGGCCACGTCTGGGGACGGATCGCCATGGCGGCGGCGAGGGCCCACCTACCGCAGGCGCTCACCTGGTACGGCTATGCCGAGCAGGCGCCGCTGTCCGAGGAGCAGATCGCCTGGCAGGCGCGCGCCGCGCTGCGCGAGGAAGACTGGCCGACGCTGGAGCGGGTGATCGGACGCATGCCGGCGCAGCTGGCGGCGCGGCCCGCCTGGATCTACTGGCGCGGTCGCGCGATGGCCGCCCAGGGGCGTGCCGATGCGGCGCGCGCGCTCTACCTCGGGATCAGCGGTCAGGCGAATTTCTACGGCATGCTCGCCGCCGACGAGCTGGGTCGGCCGCTGGTCCTGCCGCCGCCGGCGCCGCCGCCCTCGGCGCAAGAGATGGCGGCGGCGCGCGACAACCCTGGTCTCCAGCGCGCGCTGGCGCTGATCCGCCTGGGCATACGCATCGAGGGCGTGCGCGAGTGGAACTGGACGCTGCGCGGCATGGACGACCGGCAACTGCTGGCCGCTGCGGCGCTGGCGGATGACAGCGAGGTCTTCGACCGCGCCATCAGCACCGCCGACCGCACCCTGGCGCAGCACGACTACGCGCTGCGCTATCCGGCGCCTTTCCGTGCGCTCGTCGATCCGCAGGCGAAGATCCTGTCTCTCGACCACGGCTGGGTCTATGGGTTGATGCGTCAGGAGAGCCGCTTCGTCATGAATGCCCGGTCGGGCGTCGGCGCCAAGGGTCTGATGCAGCTGATGCCCAGTACCGCGCGATGGGTGGCGAAGAAGATCGGCATGAAGGACTACCGGCCGGCCAAGGCCGAGCAGTTGGACACCAATGTCGAGCTCGGCACGCATTACCTGTCGATGGTGCTCACCAGTCTCGGCAATTGCCCGGTGCTCGCCTCGGCCGCCTACAACGCCGGCCCCAGGCGCGCCCGCAGGTGGTGCGCGGCGCGGCCGCTGGAGGGCGCGATCTATGTCGAGACCATCCCCTTCAGCGAGACCCGCGATTACGTCAAGAAGGTGATGACCAACGCGGTCTATTACGCGGCGCTGTTCGAGGACCGGCCCGTGTCGCTGAAGAGCCGGCTGGGCGTGGTCGGGCCGATGGCTGGCGAGGGCGGCGCCTATCTCCCCTGAGATGAAGATCTACACCGTCGGCGGCGCCGTCCGCGACGAGCTGCTCGGCCTGCCGGTGGTCGACCGCGACTACGTCGTCGTCGGCGCCACGCCCGAGGCGATGGTCGCGGCGGGCTTCCGGCCGGTGGGCCGCGACTTCCCGGTGTTCCTGCATCCGCAAACGCACGAGGAATACGCGTTGGCCCGCACCGAGCGGAAGACCGCGCCGGGCTACCACGGCTTCGTCTTCCACGCCTCGCCCGAGGTGAGCCTGGAACAGGATCTGGCGCGCCGCGATCTCACCATCAATGCCATCGCCAAGGCCGAGGACGGCAGCCTGATCGACCCCCACCACGGCATCGCCGACCTCGAAGCGCGGGTGCTGCGCCACGTCTCTCCTGCCTTCGCCGAAGACCCGGTGCGTGTCCTGCGCGTGGCGCGCTTCGCCGCGCGCTTCCGGGATTTCGCCATCGCCCCGGAGACCCTGGCGCTGATGCGGGCCATGGTGGGCCAGGGCGAGGTCGATCATCTGGTCGCCGAGCGCGTCTGGCAGGAGCTGGCGAAGGGACTGATGGAAGCGCGGCCTTCGCGTCTGTTCGAGAGTCTGCGCTCGTGCGGCGCGCTCGCGCGCATCCTGCCGGAGGTCGATGCCCTGTTCGGGGTGCCGCAGCGCGCCGATTTCCATCCCGAGGTGGATACCGGCGTGCATACGATGATGGTGGCCGACATGGCGGCGCGACTCGATTTGTCACTGGCGGAGCGCTTCGCCGCGCTGTGTCACGACCTGGGCAAGGCCGCCACGCCGCCCGACGTGCTGCCCCGCCATACCGGCCACGAGGCGCTCGGCGTCGCCCTGCTCGGGCCGCTCTGCGACCGGCTGCGCGTGCCCTCGGACTGCCGCGATCTGGCCCTGCTGGTGGCGATGTTCCACGGCGACATCCACCGGGCAGCGGAGCTCCGGCCAGCGACGATGGTGCGCGTGATCGAGCGCTGCGACGGCCTGCGCCGGCCCGAGCGCTTCGCCCAGGTGCTGGCCGCGTGCGAATGCGATTACCGCGGCCGTCTGGGCCATCAGGAGCGGCCCTATCCCCAGGCGGCGTTGTGGCGGCGCGCGCTCGCGGCCGCGCGCGCCATCGATGCCGGCGCGATCGCCCGCGCTTGCTCCGATCCGGCCCAGATCCCCTTGCGCCTGCACGAGGCCCGCGTCGCCGCGGTCAAGGCGCTCGCATGGTAGCGCCGACTCAGAGCGCTCTCAGAATCAGGGTGGCGGCGAGCGACAAGAGCAGCGTCGAGGCGAAGGGGAGATAGTATTCCCGGCCGCGCAGGCGGAAACGGAAATCACCCGGCAGGCGGCCTAGGTGCAGCAGCGCCGCCAGCTGCGGCAGAAACACGTTGACCAGCAGAACCGTGATCAACACGGCGATCAGCCACTTCGGCATGAGCTCTTCAGAGTAGAATTCCCCCGCCATGATAACGCTATCCACTCCGGGTACGGACGGCCGCGGCGGGCTCGCGGGCCGCCCTGCACCACGCCGCCGCGGTGAATGACCCGCGCTTCTCCGGACTGGAGGTTTTGATCCACGCGCCGCCGGCCAAATCGCGTCGGCCGGCGCAGCAGACCCCGCTGCTGTTCATCCACGGCGCCTACACCGCGGCCTGGTGCTGGGAAGAGCACTTCCTGCCGTTCTTCGCGGAGCAGGGCTACCTGAGCTACGGCCTGAGCCTGTCCGGGCACGGCGCCAGCCGCGGGCGCGGGCATCTGGACAGCCTGGGCATCGACGATTACATCGCCGACGTCGCCGAGGTGGCCTCGGCCCTGCCGGTGCCGCCGGTCTTGATCGGCCACTCGATGGGCGGCTTCGTGGTGCAGAAATACCTGGAAAAGCACCAGGCGCCGGCGGCGGTGCTGATGAACTCGGCGCCGCCGCAGGGTCTGATGTCGGCCGCCTTCGGCCTGATGTTCCAGAAGCCCGGGCTGATGAGGGACCTGAACAGCCTGATGGGCGGCGGCCGGGTCTCCGCCGAGACCCTGCGCGAAGCGCTGTTCGCGCAGCCGGTGGCCAGCAGCGATCTCGCCCGCTACCTGCGCTGCTCGCAGCCCGAGTCGCACCGCGCCATCTGGGACATGACCTTGTTCAACCTGCCGCATCCCTCGCGCCTCAAGGACACGCCGCTGTTGGTCCTGGGCGGGGAACTCGACCAGCTGATTCCGGCCTCCCTGGTGGAGATGACGGCGCGGACCTACGCCGTCCCCGCCGAGATCTTTCCCGGCATGGGCCACGGCCTGATGCTCGAACGCGATTGGCAGATGGTGGCCGAGCGCATCCTATCCTGGCTGACAGAGAGAGGAATCTGAAGATGATCGTTACCTTCCAGTCGAAGGCGTCGGGCGACGTCATCATGTTCGCCGACGTGGCGCACAAGATGATGGAGATCATGGGCAAGGAAGCAGGCGACCAGGGCATCGTCACCGTGGAGCAACTGCCTGGAGCGCTGGCGCGGTTGACAGCCGCGGTCGCCGCAGACAGGGAGGCGCGCCAGGGTCGGGCCGAGGAGGATCAGCCGCAGTTCGAGCTTGCCCCCGACGGCCGCCGCCGCCCCTATGTCAGCCTGGCGCAGCGCGCCACGCCGCTCATCGAACTCCTCGAGTGGTCGCTGAAGAAGCGGGTGCCGGTGGTCTGGGGGGTGTAGGTCGGGATTTATCCCGACCTACTTCTTCCGCTCGATGAAGGCCATCGGGAAAACCACCTCGGGGGCTGCGCCCTTGTTCGGGACGCTGAGGTAGTCGGGCATCTGCGCCGTGCCGGCGCCGGCGGCATTCACCAGCTGGTTGATCAGCACCTGCACCTGGGCCGAGAACCATTCCTCCTGGCAGCTGGTCGGCATGAAGCGCAGTTCCTCGACGCTGGCCGGAATCTCTGCCTCAGGGATGGTCTCGTTGGCGGCGTAGGCGGCCGAGAAGAACGGGCCGGCGACGAAGCGCAGCTGGAAACCGCCGGCATCAGTCGGCTGCAGGACGAAGATGCGGGCGCCCTCGGCGGCCTCATTGTCGTCGCCGAACACCGGCGTCACCGCGAAGGCCGCGCCCTTCCCTTGCTTCACGTGAGCGACGGCTTCGGCGTAGCTCAGGCGGGTGTCTTCGGTCTGCATGTCGTTTCTCCTATAGGATCGGTGCCAGCCGTCTCCAGACGTGGAGCGTCATGGAATTATCGATAGAATGCGGATCGTGCCTGATGCGCCGCTGAAAAGTTAGACCGGCAACGAATGGGTTTAGACTGCGGTGTTCATCTGTCACAGCCATTCGATGAGTGGGCTGGATGAGTGAGCCGGCCGCGCTTCGCAAAAGTATAACAGCAAGGAACCGCACGCTTTGACAGATGAATTGCAGCCGCCAACTTCTTTCTGCTGATCGGTCGATCCCCATTTGAAACGCATGCCCAGAATCTTCGACAACATAGACCGGGAGTTGTTGCCGGCACTGCGCGCTTCCCTGGAAGCTGGTCGGGGGCTGACCGGCAGGCGGTGCCGGCAAGGCGATTTTATTTTCAAACTCTCTTGAAAATAAACTTCCCAGACCAGGCTTTTCCTTTGCAAGTCATATACTTGCTGAGAAGTTTATTTTCACGGCGGCCAATCCCCTATTCAAACAGGATCGCTTCGAGCCGCGCAGCCACGTCATCCATGATCATCGCCGGCACCGCTTCCTTGAACTTCGCCTTGCGGCCCCGCCAATCCAGGGATTTCAACTGGTGGCAATGGACTGCGCCTTGCGTGTCGGTGCCCGACCCCATCAGCGTGACCACCGTGCCGTAGGTGCGAGCGGTAGCCGCGCCGCCTTGCGAGATCGGGCAGATCATCGCCAGCCCGCGGCTGTTGAAGGCCTTGGCGCTGACCACCAAACCGAAGTGCGGCCCCTTGATTTCCTGCCCGGACGCCGGGTCGAATTGCAGATGCACGATATCGCCGCGATCCGGGGTGTAGGCCATCAGGGCGCTTCCTTGCCGACCGGCCGCATATCATCCCAACCCTCGACGCGAGGCAATTTGCCCGGCATCTCGGCCAGCAGGTCTTCCAGCCTGTAGCGGCGCTTGCGCGGCGCACTGACGGTCATGCGCTCACCTTCCAGCAGCAGATCGACCTGCGAACCCTCCTTAAGCTGGTTCTGCTCGATGAAGGCTTTTGGCACCGTCATCACCAGCGAGCCGCCGGCCCGTCTCAGGGTTTGCAGCATTTTTCTCTCCCCAGCGCGATTATGGATCCTATTTTAATAGGATTTAATAGTCCTACGCAAGTAGGCCTTTAGCGGAATCAGGACTTCTTCCGCGCCGCCATTTCCGCCATCAGCTGCTCGATCTCGCGCCGCTTGGCGGCCTTGGTTCCCCACATGGGCTCGGCGGAGGGTTTGGCCCGCAGGGCGTTCCGCTGGGCCTGCCATTCGGCTTCCTGCCGCGCTTGCTCCTGCTCGGCGGTCGCCAGCCGCGCGATGGCCCTTTCGGCGGCGACCGGCACCGTCCGGCTGGGCAGGCCCGCCCGGGCGAGATATTCGTCGATGCGATCCCAAACGAAATCTTTGGCGAATTCGTTGATGAGCGGCAGATTCAGCGCCTGGTGGATCGGCACCCAAACATCGCCTTCACCCTGCCTGCGGCGCACGGACAGCTTAGGATTGAACTGGTACCAGCCTTGGACGACGCGCATGAACAACGCCCGGTTGTAGGCGTAGTCGCGCTCCACCTCGTTCCTGGCGAGCACACCGGAGAGATGCTGGCGCTTGTTGCGTTCCGGCCGCACCACGTTGGCCGGCAGGTGTTGCCAGGCTTCGAGTATCGCCTGGGTCTCGAAGGCGCCGTAGGGCCGGCGCTGCTTGTGGGTGAAGCGCGACTTGAACAGCGTCCACAGCGTCTGGAACAGAAAGTATTCGGACAGGTGCCGATCGATGCGTACGAGCCTGTCGCCGGCATTGACGTCGATGCTCGCGGGCGCGAGCAATTCGTACAGCGTGGCGAAGGGACCGCGGGCGAACTTCGGGTCCCGAAAGGCCTCGCGCATGGCCCAGTGCAGGGCATTGCAGCCGTATTGATCGGTCGTCTCGCGATCGGCGCCGCGCGCCAGCAGGGCCTCCGCCAGAGCCGCGTTGCCGGCGGCGGCCGCGGCCATCAGCGGCGTCTGATTCATCGGCAGGCGATGTTCGAGACCGTGCTGGTCGCACTGGCGCAAAACGTCCTTGAAATGGCCGGCGAAATACGGCATATAGGTCTTGCGGCCCAGCGTCATGCGCTGCTGCGAAAAATTCTTCGCGGTGTCGAATTTCGCTTCCTGCACGAGCCAGGCGGCCAGCACCGGCTCGTCATGGCAGGTGGCGATTTCATAGAGCTGCTGCCTGAGCTTGCCGCCGGGGGCCTGTTCGCGGAACACCTTGAGCAGCAGTTCGCGGACCCTGGCCTCGTCGAACACCGGCCAGGGCGCGGGCGTCTGCCTGAGGATGCCGCGCCGTATCGCCTCGGCCTGCTCCTGCTTGCCTTGCAGTTCGAGCTTGCGCGCCTCCTTTTGCCAGTCTTCCAGCGTCGATTGCCGCGCTTCGACCTTGACCTGCCCCTGTGGCGTCAGATCGAGCAGGCCGAACAGCGGGTGCGAGGTGTCCGACTCGATCAGGTAAAGATTCTTCACCGCCCGCGTCAGCGCGACGTAAAGCGCATTGACGTAGAACTTGTACACCTCCAGCGACTTGTCGTGCTTGTCCTTCGCCCGCCGGTAGTCGAGGCTGTCGATGGCGAGATCCTGCTTGTCGACACCCTCGACGATGTCGGTGAATTCGGCGCGATGGTCCGAGACGAAGCGATAGAGGACGATGTTCTCGTACTCCAGCCCCTTGGCCTCGTGGATGGAGAACAACAGCGGCGAGGCGAAGTGCCTTCTGGCTTCGGCCTTGTCCTCGTCGCGCATCACCAGCAGGGCGAAGCGGGTGGACTGGCGGATCTTCTGGTCGAGCTCCTTCTTGACGGCATCCTTGTCCGAAAGCAGCGCCACTTGTCCCGGTTCGCCGCCGACGGCCTGAACCAGGAAATTGCTCTCGCGGTCGATGGAGCCGAAGCGCCTCTGCTTGATCTTGAGCAGGGTGTTGGCGATGCGGGTCGCCTCCAGGCTGTTCCTGAAGTTGGCGGTGAGTACGCGCAGATCCTGACGCTCCGCCAGTTGCGGATCGCGCCAGAACAGACTCTTCACCTGCGCCCAGGAGAAGAAATTGGGATGGACGATCTGGTTGGAATCGCCGCAGAGCAGGAAGTGGCCGGGCTTCTTCAGGGTCTTCAGCACCAGCGCGAGCTGCACCGGCGTGATGTCCTGGACTTCGTCGATGACGACGAAGTCGTAGCGCGGCGCCGCCAGCTGCTGCCAGTCCTGTGCCACCAGGTTGAGGTCGTAGAGCTTTGCCTCCGCCAGCCAGGCGCGGTATTTCTCGAACAGATCGTAGATCGCGTCGCGCCGCTCGGCGGGAAAGATCGCCTGGCGCACGCCGAGATTGCGGTAGTCCTCGCGCGACAGGGGTCCGCCGGCAGCGGCGGCGAGAACGCCGCGGATTTCCTCGAAGGCCTGATGGCCGTCGGTGTCCTTGAAGCTCTGGCGCATGCGCGCGAACCAGGCGGCGAAATCGCGCCAGAGCGCCTCGCGTCCGGCCGGCACGCGGATCGACTCGATGAACTCGCGGTAGGACAGAAACGCCGCCTCCTGTCCGGAATGCTCGAAGCCGTTGGCGTAGTAGAGATCGCGGGCGCTCTGGGCGAGAAAGGCGGAGTGCGTGACATAGAGCACCTCGCCCTCGGCGTGCTTGAGCTTCTCCAGGGTCAGCGCCGTCTTGCCGCTGCCGGCGCTGCCGACGACGACGAGCGGCGGCGGCTGACGATAGACGGCTTCCTGGGTGTCGTCGAAGGAAATCGGCTTGTCGAGCAGATGGACAGCGCTGCGCTCCGGGTGCAGATAGCGCACCGGCTGGGCTTCGCGGATGGCCTCGGCGATATCCTGGTCGGCGCAATCGGGAATCTTCGCTTCGTCGATAGCCGCGCCGCGCAAAAAGCGCGACTTGTCGTAGTCGTGATTGGCGATCACCTCCAGCATCAGGGCGCAGACATCGTCGCCGTGACGCACCAGCGAAAACAGCAATCGATCGGCGTCATCGAGCTTGGCCCGGTAAAACTTGCCGTGGGCTAGATTGGCGAGCTTTTTCACCTGAGCGGCGCGGAAATCGCCGCGGCCGATGGCTTCGGTCACTCGCAGATAGGCACTCTTGACGCGGCTGGTATCGAGACCGACGTATTCGAGGATTTTCATCAGAGAATAGGTGCCAGCCACCTCTCGGCCTCGGCGAGGCTCATGCCCTTGCGCCGCGCCCAATCCTTCAGCTGGTCCTGGCCGATCTTGGTGACGGCAAAATAATGCGCTTGCGGATGCGCGAAATAGAAGCCCGAGACCGACGCGGCCGGGCTCATCGCGTAGTTTTCGGTGATGCTCATGCCGCAGTTCCCCGGCGCGTCGAGCAGACTGAAGATCGTCGCCTTCTCGGTGTGATCGGGGCAGGCCGGGTAGCCAGGCGCCGGGCGGATGCCCCGGTACTTCTCCGCGATGAGCGCCGCGCCGGGGAGGTCCTCGTCCGCGGCGTAGCCCCAGTATTCGCGCCGCACGCGCTGGTGCAGCCACTCGGCGCAGGCCTCCGCCAGCCGGTCGGCGAGCGACTTCAGCATGATCGCCTGGTAGTCGTCGTGTCCGGCTTCGAATTCGGCGAGCTTCTGCTCCATGCCCAGGCCAGCCGTCACCGCGAAGGCGCCGATCCAGTCGGGCGTGCCCACCGGCGCGACGAAATCGGCCAGGCATTCGTTCGGCTTGCCCGAGGGGCGCTGGTGCTGCTGGCGCAGGAAGTGCAGGGTGGTCGCCGTGCCGCTGCGCGATTCGTCGGCGTAGAGGCGGACGTCGTCGCCGACGCTGTTGGCCGGAAACAGGCCGAACACGGCACGGGCGGAGAGCCATTTCTCCTCGATGATCTGCGCCAGCATCTTCTTGCCGTCTTTGAAGACGCTCCGTGCCGCCTCGCCGACCTTCTGGTCCGAGAGTATCGCGGGATAGGGACCGGAGAGGTCCCAGGTCTGGAAGAACGGCCCCCAGTCGAGATAGTCTTCCAGGTCGGCAAGGTCTATGTCCGCGATCGCCGTGACGCCGGTCCGATTCGGCTTCGGCGGCGCATATTCCAGCCTTGGGCGGTTCTCCCTGGCGGCCTCGAGCGAGACCAGGGTCACGCCCTTCTTGCTGGCGTGCTGCTGGCGCAGCTTCTCGTAGTCGGCGAGGACCTCCGCCAGGTAGTCGGCGGCCTGATCCTCGGACAAGAGCTTGGTGACCACGCCGACGGCGCGCGAGGCGTCGGGCACATAGACCACCGGACCGCTGTAGTTGGGCGCGACCTTGATCGCGGTGTGGGCGCGGCTGGTGGTCGCCCCGCCGATCAAGAGCGGCAGGGTGAAGCCCTGGCGCCGCATCTCGGCGGCGACGAAGCTCATCTCCTCCAGCGAGGGCGTGATCAGGCCGGACAGGCCGATGATGTCGGCGTCGTGTTCGCGCGCGGCGGCGAGTATCCGGTCCGAGCTCACCATCACGCCGAGATCGAACACCTCGTAGCCGTTGCAGCCCAGGACGACGCCGACGATGTTCTTGCCGATGTCGTGGACGTCGCCCTTCACCGTGGCCATGACGATGCGCCCCTTGGCGGCCGCGCCGGTGCGCAGCTTTTCGGCCTCGATGTAGGGAAGCAGGTGCGCCACCGCCTGCTTCATGACGCGCGCGGATTTCACCACCTGCGGCAGGAACATCTTGCCGGCGCCGAACAGATCGCCGACCGCGTTCATGCCGTCCATCAGCGGCCCCTCGATCACCGCCAGCGGCGGCAGCTTCCTGGCCAGGGTGGCCAGGCGCGCTTCCTCGGTATCGACGACGATGTAGTCGGTGATGCCCTTGATCATGGCGTGGGTCAGCCGCTCGCCGACCGACTGCTCGCGCCAGGCCAGATCGACGACCTGCTCGCGGGCCGTGCCCTTCACCGTCTGCGCGAATTCCACTAGTGCTTCGCCGGCCTCGATTGATCGGTTCAGCACCACCGCCTCGACCTTGTCGCGCAGAGCTTCGGGGATCTCCTGGTAGACGCCGAGCTGGCTGGCATTGACGATACCCATGGTCATGCCGGCCTGGATCGCGTGGTAGAGGAAGACGGTGTGGATCGCCTCGCGCACCGGGTCGTTGCCGCGGAAGCTGAAGGAGACGTTGGAGACGCCGCCGGAGACGTGGGCGTGCGGCAGCTCGGCGCGGATCCAGCGCGTCGCCTCGATGAAGTCGACGGCGTAGTTGTCGTGCTCCTCGATGCCGGTGGCGATGGCGAAGACGTTCGGGTCGAAGATGATATCCTCGGCGGGAAAGCCGATGCCGGTGAGCAGATCGTAGGCCCGCTTGCAGATCCCGGTCTTGCGCTGGTAGCTGTCGGCCTGCCCCTGTTCGTCGAAGGCCATGACGATGGCGGCGGCGCCGTAGCGGCGCGTGAGCCTGGCCTGCTCGAGGAATTTCTCCTCGCCTTCCTTGAGCGAGATCGAATTGACGATGCCCTTGCCCTGCACGCATTTCAGGCCGGCCTCCAGCACCTCCCACTTGGAGGAGTCGATCATCACCGGAACGCGGGCGACGTCAGGTTCCGAAGCGATGAGCTTGAGGAACCTCACCATCGCCGTCTTGGAGTCGAGCATCGCCTCGTCCATATTGACGTCGATGATCTGGGCGCCGGCCTCGACCTGGTTGCGCGCCACCGCCACCGCCTCCTCGAACTGGCCGTTCAGGATCAGGCGGGCGAAGGCCTTGGAGCCGGTGACGTTGGTGCGTTCGCCGACGTTCACGAACAGGCTGTCCTCACTGATGTTGCAGGGCTCCAGTCCCGACAGGCGCAGCTTGGTCTCCGCTTCGGGCAGACGTCGCGCGGGCAGATCGGCGAGGGCCAAGGAGATGGCGCGGATGTGCTCGGGCGTGGTGCCGCAGCAGCCGCCGGCGATGTTGATGATCCCCGCCTCGCCCCATTCCCCGATCGCCCGCGCCAGCATCTGCGGCGTCTCGTCGTAGCCGCCGAAGGCGTTGGGCAGGCCGGCGTTGGGGTGGGCCGAGACCGCGCAGTCGCAGACGCGCGACAGCTCCGCGACGTGCGCTCGCAGCTCCGTCGCTCCGAGCGCGCAGTTCAGTCCGAAGGACAGCGGCCGGGCGTGGCGCAGGGAATTCCAGAAGGCTTCCGCGGTCTGGCCCGAGAGCGTCCGGCCCGAGGCGTCGGTGATGGTGCCCGAGATCATGAGCGGCAATCGCTGCCCGCGCTCGTCGAAGAGCCGCTCGACGGCGAACAGCGCGGCCTTGGCGTTCAGGGTGTCGAACACCGTCTCCAGCAGCAGCAGGTCGGCGCCGCCGTCGGCCAGGCCGCGCGCGGCGTCCACGTAGGCCTCGACCAGCTGGTCGAAATCGACGTTGCGGTAGCCCGGGTCATTGACGTCGGGCGAGATCGAGGCGGTGCGCGAGGTCGGCCCCAGCACGCCGGCGACGAAGCGCGGCTTGGCCGGGTTCCGTGCGGTGAATTCGTCGCAGACCTCTCGCGCCAATCGAGCGCCGGCAAGGTTCAACTCGTGAACGATCGCCTCCAGGCCGTAATCGGCCTGCGAGATAGCCGTGGCGTTGAAGGTGTTGCTGGTGAGGATGTCGGCACCGGCTTCAAGATAGTCGGCGTGGATGCCGCGGATCAGCTCCGGACGGGTCAGACAGAGCAGATCGTTGTTGCCTCTGAGATCCTTGCCATGAGCCGCGAAGCGTTCGCCGCGGAAGTCGGCCTCGGAGGGATTGTGGCGCTGGATCATCGTGCCCATGGCGCCGTCCAGGATCAGGATGCGTCTGCTCAGGAGGTCGCGGAGTAGGGTGCTGCGGTCGGGCTGCATGACGTGTTCTGCTCGGTATCGGCCGGCAATCTTATCACGCCGTGATGTTTGCTCCGCCCGGCGGGTCGGGGCGCCGCCCCCGGGTCTATAATTGCCCGTTCGACCGGCCGCCCGGAGTTCGCCATGAAGCACTTCAGCCCCAAGGAAGCCCACCAGTTTCTCGGTCAGAATCCGCTCGCTCTGTTCGTCGATGTCAGGAGCGAAATGGAGTTCCTGTTCGTCGGCCATCCGGTCGGCGCCATCATGGTTCCGTGGAACGACGGCCCGGACTGGGAGGTTAATCCGCACTTCGTCGCCCACGTCAAGAAGGCGGCGAGCGTCGATCGGCCGATCGTGCTGATCTGCCGCAGCGGCAATCGCTCGAAGGACGCCGGCGCGGCGCTGGAACAGGCCGGTTTCACCGAGGTCTACAACGTCCTGCACGGCTTCGAGGGCGAGCTCGACGACCAGCACCGGCGCGGCACCCAGGCCGGCTGGCGCTTCGACGGCCTGCCCTGGGAGCAATGCTGAACGACGTCCGCAGTCCGCCTCCGTCCTGGTTGTCGTGGTCGGTGTGGGGCGTGGGCGCGCTGCTCTATCTGGTCGGCTTCTACCAGCGCGTCGCACCCGCGGTCATCACCGACCAGTTGATGGCCGAGTTTTCCATCGGCGCGGCGGCGCTGGGCAATCTGTCCGGCTTCTATTTCTATTCCTACGTGGCGATGCAGATCCCGACCGGGGTCATCAGTGACCGCTGGGGTCCGCGCAAGCTGCTGACGCTGGGTGCGGGGGTCGCGGCTGCCGGCACCGCGCTGTTCGCCGCGGCGCCCAGCCTGGGCTGGGCCGAGGCCGGGCGGCTGCTGATCGGCGCCTCGGTGGCGGTGGCTTTCGTTTCGATGTTGAAGCTCGCCAGCCACTGGTTCGCGCCGCGCCAGTACGCGCTGGTCTCGGGTATGGCGCTCTTGATGGGCGTGGCCGGCGGTGTCGCCGCCGGCGTGCCGCTGCGCCTGATGGTCGAGGCCTTCGGCTGGCGCGAGGTGATGGCGGCTTCCGCCGGCCTGACCGCGGTGCTGTGCGTCGCCGCCTGGCTGTGGGTCAGGGACGACCCGGAGGACGCCGGCCACGCCAGCCATTTCCAGGGCGGCGGCCACGGCGAGCACACGCCGATCATCAAGGGACTGGCGGAAGTGCTCTCCTACCGCAACAGCTGGATCCTGGTGCTGACGCCGATCGGCTTGACCGGCGCCGTCCTGACCTTCGCCGGTCTTTGGGGCGTTCCCTACCTGCGCCAGGTCTATGGCCTGGACCCGAAGTCGGCGGCGGCGATCACGTCCACCTTGCTGGTGGCCTGGGCGCTGGGCGGGCCCGTGCTCGGCACCTGGTCCCAGCGACTGGGGCGGAGGAAGCCGCTGCACGTGGTGACCACCGCGGTGTCCCTGGCCGGCTGGGCGGTGATCGTGTTCCTGCCGCTGCCGCTATGGCTGCTGGTGCTGGTGCTGGCGGTGGCCGGCTTCGCGGCCGGCAACATCATCATCGGCTTCGCCTGGGCCAAGGAGTCGGTGCCGCTGCGGCTCACCGGCACCGCTTCCGGCTTTTGCAACATGGGGCCGCTCCTGGGCGGCATGCTGCTGCAGCCCGGCGTCGGCTGGATGCTCGACCGTCACTGGCACGGCGCTCTGGCCAACGGCGCCCGGGTCTATGACGCCGCCGCCTATCAGGCCGGTTTCGGGCTGATCCTGGCTTGCGTCGCGGCCTCGCTGCTGTTGATTCTGTTCGCCCGCGAGAGCCGCTGCGTCCAGACGTTCTGAATCCGGCCCCGTCACTCTTTGTCGGATAGGCCCCGGCGGTAGTGCACCGCCTCGGCGATATGGGCGCTGGCGATGCCCGGCGCCGCGGCGAGATCGGCGATGCTGCGGGCGACCCGCAGCACCCGGTGATAGCTGCGGCCTGAGAGATTCAGGCGGACGATCGCCAGTTTCAGCAGTTCTCTCGCCGGCTGATCGAGCGCGCAGTAGGCCTCGATCTCCCGGGCGCCCAGGGCGGCGTTGGGCCTGCCCTGGCGTTCGATCTGGACGGCGCGGGCGGCGGCGACCCGCAGGCGCACGAGCTCCGACGGCTCGGCCTCATTCCGGTTCTGCATCTCCGCCGCCGATAGCGGCGGCAGCTCGACCATCAAGTCGATGCGGTCGAGCAACGGGCCGGAGAGCTTGCCGCGATAGCGCGCCACCTGGTCCGGCGTGCACCGGCAGCGGCCGGAGGGGTGTCCGAGCCAGCCGCAGGGGCATAGACGCGTTGCCTTTTTGCAATTCACGCCGGTATTGCTGAAAGCGCCAAGGCCGGAGACCGTCCTTGCCGACGACGCCACCCTCGGCGAACAAGTTCGCCACAAGCGGATACAAGACAAACTGACACAGAAGCAAGCGGCCGAACTTATGGGGGTGGATGCATACACGGTGCTGAATTGGGAGAAGGGCAAGACCACCCCGCTTCTGAAAGATTGGCCCGGATTGATCCGTTTCCTCGGGTATGTACCCCTACCACAGCCCGTATCCCTCTCCGACCACCTCCACTATGTCCGGTGTGTCCGTGGCTGGTCGCTCAAGGAAGCAGCCGCCGCTGTCGGCATCCACGAGGAGACTTGGGGATATTGGGAGCGCGGGCAGAATCTTCCGCAGAAGCGAATGCGGGAGCGGATCGAAGGGTTCCTGGCGTCGGCGCTGGGGTGAGCGGTTGCAGAACTGGAGGTAAAGGGAAGTCAGCATATTTACAAGAGCACCCGTCGAGGGTGCTCTTTCGCATGTGTATGGCGTATGAGCTACACGCCGTTGGGAAGCGTCCAGAATAGTAAGTCATTCTGCCAGCTCTTAAGGGCTGGACAATTAAGGAGGCTGCTAAGCAACTTGAGGTGGATGAGGGGCGTGGGGCGATTGAGAAAGAGGCAAGACGATTCTGCACCGGAGACACCGAGAAATGCTTTGTCGGTTCCTTGGGGTACCTGCCCATGAGATTCATCGCAAAATACGGGATCAGTGGAACAGGACCCACTCGTCGCCAGCCACCACAGATACCGGAGACGTCTTAAATTTTCAGGTAATGACGCTATGAATTTGCTCAGATACCTGGGTACTTCTAGATTCGATCCCAAGTAAGTCGGTAAAAATAACCCGCTTCGGGGTAGAGTATTTGTTCTTCGTAACACCTATGAATCGGATGATATGGTACCGTGCGTATTAGTTCCCATTCAACTACTAATTCAGTAGTAATTGGGCGTCGAGTTAGCCGTGCTTGAGCATGGCTACGATCAAGAATACCGCCAAGTTCTACTCGCCATGAGATTACTTGCGTGGGAGCTTCTACTTTATGGCTGACAAATGTACCCGACTTGCCGTTTGAGTCATCCATCGTCATCTTGATGGGGATTACTCCGACCTGATTATAGAGTAAAGCGTCTTTAAGTTGAATTGTGACAGTATCGAATTCTGATTTTGTCGCACCTTCCCGGACGGCTCCAATTTCGTGGAGGCTACAGGTTATTTTCGGATACTCACTCCCCGACCACTTGAAACCGTGCTTAACATTGAAAAGACAAGGTGCCTTTGATTGAATAATCTTCTGAATTTCATAGTCGATAGTTTTACCATCGATGCACGTATATCGTACGTGCGTTGCAAGTCTCGTATAGCCATCTGGGTACTTTTGCTTGACTAGATGGTTAAGCGTCCGCGTAACCAAGAAGGTGATATAAGCTAAAAATAGAATGACTGCAGATAGGGCAATCCATCCCTTGATGGGATCTTGGGAGACAAACACTACTACCAGCCCAACGATCGATGCGATCCCGGCCAAAATCTGGAATATCGCGTTCGCGTGTCTCAGATTCATATAATTGAAATGCCGGCGTGTAGCCGGCATTTCACAGAGCATCTAGAACGCATGGCGTTCAGCTATCTCCATCCATATTAAGTGTCCTTAGATTAGTAATCTAATGTTTAGTATAGACCCCTCTCAATCCTGCGCAACCCCCAGGGGGAAAAAATGTCGCACAAGAAAGGTTATGGGGCACCGCTTCTATAACTATATTAGCAGAAAACTACTGATCTTAGGGCTTCTTCATCGACCGCGCCAACACTTCTGCAATCGCCTGCCTCCGCGCACTTGCTTCCGTCGGGTCCACCGTCTGCTGCACGGTCCGCACCTTGTACCCGCGCACCATCTGCTCGGTCGGTAGTGGCGGAAGCTTTAACGAAATTCGCTGGTCGGCTTCGACCTCTTCCAATCTGACCGCGCATCTCAACCTGCACGCCTGCTCCATCAAAGCCATTGCGCCACGCCGCCGTGATGAGAACACGTACCACGGTGGTTCTGGCTGAAGGAATAGCTTCCATCGCGGCACTGCGCGGTCGCGCCATTTGGAACCACGCCAGACTTGGAATGGGCCGGCGAATGGACGACATTGCCTTGGCTGTTGGTGTAGTGCCCATGCTCGTTGAGGTCCGCCTCATTAGGAGCGGGAGGCGCAGGCTGGCTCGCCGCAGCATTGGGTGGAGGTTCCTTCGCGTAGGCGCCTGCCGGCTGGAGCAGAGTAGCGGCGACGGACATCGCCAGCAAAGCGAGTCGTAACGATCTCATTGTGCCTCCAATCCAAGAGGACCTGGCTGCTGTGCCGCTCATCTATCCGCTCTCTATCTTGGTCAGACTGTTATCGAGATCAATGCCCGCTTTGACAATGTTCGGGACACTGCCGGTCATGAGCACGGGGATGAACGTGACGAGGACGGTGGCGACTTGTATCTTCTTCTTCATCCGCCACACGGGCCATGACTTGATTGCAATGGCTGACCGCATTGCCAAGTTGCGTCGCATCTAGGCCGATATCGTTCTGCCGGAGAACTATCGCCTGGGCTATCAATTCCGTTGCCTGATTTCGGAGTGCGGTAGCTTTCTCGTCGAGTGCCAGAGCGTCGTCATCGGTCGGCGCATGTTCGATCTGGTCGTCCAATTGGCCCGCCGTGTCGTTCAGTTTCGCCGAGAGCATCGCCTTGTCGCGGCGGTAAGAGCAGTATCGTCTGTCATCTTGTCCGCCCCGCTGACCGGCCTCCGCCAGCGGAATCACTCTTCTTGCCACCGGCTTAAGCATTGTCGGCCGCATGTACATTCGCTTTAGCGGCGGGCTGTGCCGCTGGTGCAGCGGGTGCCGCAGCCTGAAGATCTACCGGCGACGATGCCCGATTGCTTACCGCCATACTCGCGAGCGACATGGCAGTGAGCACTATCCCAAACGTGATGGTTGCAATTTTCATTAGACGCTCCTCCCTGATCCTTTTATGATGTTGTTGAAACGGCGAAACCGAAGCCCGGATGCAAATGCGAGAACGCTAACAGCTACAGATAAAGGCTACTGATACCCCCCCCCCAACCAGAAGGGAGTCACGTCACCACCAAGAGAAGCAATCTATCAATATGACGGACGATATGTAGTTCCGCATACGGCCTGTACGAAAATGGCGCAACACCATATGCCAGTTCGACCATCACCGGTTATACGAAATCACGTGCTTCGCAAATTTCTGCATGGGAGTCTGGAAGTGCGTAACAAGGGCACGGTAGAGTTTTATCGTTGCCGCTGCTACCACGACGAATACGGTGACAGTCGCAAACAGGAACTTTTTGCCCCATGGTGCCACGGCGGCTATTGACTCGTACTGTTGGGAGTACGGCCGAAGCGATTGTGTCGCCATACCGATGGTTTCTTTGTCCATGGGCGATGTCGGCGATTCTCGCGGCGGCAGTCTATCGACAATATCTTTTAAGTCCATCAAGACCGCATTCATGCGGTGCTGCCAATAGTCTGGTCCATGCCCTGGTATCGGTGAGAACGAGTCTCTGAATGCCATGTCGACTACCGCACAAGAGTCTTCTATAGCTGATGAATGTGGAATGCGTGATAGTTTCGGACAATACAGGCTCGTCTCGTAGGCGCCATTCAGCTCGCTTCTATAACTCACCTGGGTTAGGGCCTCTTCTTGCTCGGAAACCATGTGATAGATAACCGTTCCGCCGAGGATGGTTGCCGTCAATGACAGGACTTCTGCTGCCACGGCCAACCATTTTTTTGCGTTTGGGTACCGATACCCAAGCGTCAGGCAAACCAGAAAGATAAACAGTGCCCAGAAAATCAGTAAGCAAAATACGCTAAGTATCGTCATACGGAATGTCCTTTCCATTCAATCGAGCTACGACTTCCGCATCGACCGGGCCAGCACTTCGGCGATCGCCTGTCGGCGTGCATTCGCTTCCTGAGGGTCAACCGCCTGCTGCACGGTCCGCACCTTGTACCCGCGAACCATCTGTTCCGTTGGAAGTGGAGGTTCTCCAAGGGAGTCCAAATATTCAATCAAGCTCTCAGGCACTGCGTACCGTACTTTCCCTCGCTCATGCTCTTCCAAATTTTCGTCGATGAACTTGGTGAGGGACTTGATATGCCGTTCATTACTCCCCACCAAAACAATCTCCGTATAGCCCGCTGCCAAGCATTTCTCAACGTTGCCCAGCTCATGATCCCTGCCGGTCGTCACTGAGATTTCGCAGGCGATCCGGCGTTCGCCGCGAACGAGCGATACATCCACTCGGCCGGCGCCATCGAGGATGACCTCCTCGATTGAGGTCCGAAAACCTCGCTCATCGGCGAGTTGTTTGATGAGATGCTGTAGGTATTTGTGCTGTCGTCCGCCGCCGCCTTGCTCCAGAGGTATCTTTGGCCGTGGCGCTGGCTTTGGAATCGGTTCGACGAAATTTTCGGGGCAAACGAGATCCTGGGGAGTGGTATCTCTGGATAGCTCCTCCGGTTCAGGTGCCGCGACTCGTGCTTCTTGCGGCTCTATAGTTTGCGCCGATACGCGCGGTTTCGCCGCTTTCGCTTTCAGCACCGTCTGTGGCCGATCAAACGCTAGCTCGATGGGCGGCGCGCTGTATTCCTCGCGGCTCCGCCGCAGGAGCTTCGCGTATGACTCGTCGGACATCGTTGGCAGCGCGTCGACATAGCCAAGCGGAATGCGAACCGAGAGGGCTTGATTGGTGAAGTTGCGCACATAACAGGCGAACTCGGTATGTTCGCTCCGCTTCTTCTGGGCGAGCAGAAACGATGCCTCGACGCGGAATTCGGAATCAAGGGTATTCGCATCCTTGCTGCTCAAACCGCCGGCGAACTTGATCGAGGTGCTCGCCAGTACGGTTGCCCGCAATCCGGCATCGAGCTGGTCGAGGTTCTGATGGGCCAGACAGAGCGCAATCCGGTATTTCCGTGCCTGATTGAGCAGGCGGCCGATTGAGTCATCAAAATAGTCCTGGGCCTCATCAACATAGACAAAAGCGGGATTGCGCTCATGTGGGGGCATCGTCGCGCGTTGCAGCGCCGCTTGCGCGATGAGCGAGACAAAGAACCTCCCGAGGATGCTGGCCCCCTCGTGACCAAGAAAATCCTTGGCCGTCGAAATGAGAACGATCTTTCCTTCATTCAGCAGGGAGAAGAGGTTCACTTTGTTCTCGGTGTGCGAGAACATTCGCTCTATGGTGGCATTCGACAGCACGCCCCACAGTCGTGTCAGAATCTGCTTCTTGGTTTCGCCGAACTGCCGCTCAAAGAACTGAGTCTCGAAAAAGTGTCTGCTGGAACCCGAGAGACGTTCCATATAGGGCCGGAACTTCTCGCCGTTCTCCATGAGTTCACGCAGAGTATGAATTGTCGCGTCCGGAATTTCGAGCATGAGGCGGGCGATGTAGCGGAAGATCACCCCTTGCCGTTGGGTCAGTTCCGCACCCAAGAGTGCCCCGAAGAAAAACTCGAAGGTCTCCACCGCAGCGTTGAGCGTCATTTCACGATCGACCGGCGCGAGCTTCTCCAGTCGCCCCCGGTCGAAGTCGAACATGTTCAGGGATACGGGATGTTCAATGTCGGTCGGATCAACCAGCACCAGGCGATCGGCGAGACTACCGTGCGCCTCCGGATCGCAATGCTTCAGATGCGAAATCGTCCGAATCAGGTCGCCCTGGCTGTCGATAACGACCACCGCCCGGCCATCCTCCTTGGCCCGCACCAGGTCGTGATGAATAAGGAACTGGAGTAGCTGGGTCTTGCCATGGCCGGTGCCGCCGACGATATGGGTGTGCTCAAACCGTGCGGGGAAAGGGATGGCAAAGGGCAGCGGCGCGCGAAAGAAATCCTGAAATGCTGTGCCTTGCAGATAGACCTCGACCAGTTCCTCCGGCCGCATTTTGCTTTGTTCGGAGGGGAACCGCAGCTTGAGCTTTTCCTCATGCCGCTTAGACAACGGTATGCCCGAGGCGCGCAGCAAATTGTCCTCAAAGCGGGTGCGGACTTTTGTGAATAGTCCGGACTGGAAGGCGTACTCGTCGGAGAGCGTAACGAGCGTGCGCTCGATGATGTCACCCAGGTCGTCGCAGAGGTCGTATGCGGCGGCATCGGGGAAGACAACATACTCGACCTTGCCTTCATCCTCGCCATCGTCGTCCGGATCGATGAAAGCCGAAGCAGGGAAAGACCGGAGGATGCCGGGGAAGAGGTAGGAAAGCTTCCTCCGCCACTCAGCGAGCAGGCGCTCGCTGTCCTTATGTACTCGAATTGAGCGACGAAACATTTCTCGTAGCAATACGCCCTCTTCCAGCGTGCAATTGGCGAGCGCCGCTTCATCGGGCAGGTTAATGAGGAAACCGTCGTCGTAGAGCAACTGCAGCAGCGCGTCATACAGAGCGCTCCCCAGCCGATCGGAGGGCGACATGTCGAGCTTGCAGCAAATCTCGATAATGAAGTCAACGAGGAATGTCCCACGAGCCTCCTCGTCAGCCAGGAACGCCCGCTCGCGTAACGGCTGCAACTCGCGATATAGGACGAGAGTGTCCTCCCGTTCGCGACCCTCCGTGCCACCTGAGAGCCAGTTCCTCCAGTTCGACATGGAAGCGGCTAGAGCTCGATGACTTCTTCTCCGCCGAATTGCGCCGCTGCCTCAAGCACGTTCTTGAAAGTCTGGGCGGCTTCCCTAATTTGATCCTCGACCGCGAGCATCTCAACGATATCCTTGCAATCGATCTTCTTGCCGTTCGACAAATCATTGACCGATACGGAGAGATTCATCATCTTGAAGGCAAGTCGCGACGCCACACCTAAAAGCCCGCTGCCCTTATCGGTCAGCGTCGCGCGCTCATAGAGCATGGTTTCGCCAAGCTTGTATTTCTTGATATTGCTTTTCTCTTCCTCGGTCAGCTCCGCTCGGACAGCGAGCGTGAATGTAACCTTGCCGACTCCAAGCATCCCTGACTTCTGATCGCGACGTAGCAGCAGCTTCATAGCATCCCTCCCGAGGTGTATGTAGAAAACAAATACGGTACCCGAAAAGGAGAGTTCTCCGCTAGTCCTTAGGCCGGTTCGGTGCCGATACTTGCGAAGACATCAGACTGCCTTTCGATTGTCGTCTCCGAACTGCATCTTCAGCAGGCGGATATTCTGTAAAAACTGATGACGGCCGGTGGAGCAAAGGCTTTATCCACATGCGTAATAAATCTGCGCGATGCAACATGTATACTTAACCCAATGGCAGATCAGCCAAAAAATCAAGAGCAGTCAGATGTCAACGACCCAATTGGCAAAGCGATAGTACGTAACCGTTTGAATGTCTGGGGAGGGCCTTTTCGTATGCCATATACGAATAATACAGCCAGATTTTTCGGAGGTTATGGTGCTGGCATTGCCGGCAAACTTTTGAGCGAAGGAGATTCGAATGCAGAGCCCCTCGAAATTACTCAGACCGAAATTGATTCATGGAATGCATTGGAGAAATTCGCTTATAAGCATCACGCCATATTCTTTTCAACTGGAACAATCCTATTTTCATCTTTAATAGGCGTCGTTTACTACGTATCTAATATAAATCCCTTCTTCGGAATCGCGATTTTCTTCATTTCAGTGTACCCATTATTTTATTTCATCAGGATTTTATTTCTGATTGAAGGGCAAAGTTTGCCAACAAAAGACCTTTTCCCAACTGGAGTAACGTATAGGGACATTCCCGACGCTGAGAATTAGAGTTTCAGTCGTAGATACCTCACGTATAAACCGTTAAAACACCGGACCGAGGAAGGAACGAATTACACCAGGCATTTCACTCATCGTTGAAACAACTGGATGCTCGTTGCGTATATTGACAATATCCTGCCGCTGCTTTTCAGCTATGCTCAAAATAATAGCGGCCTCAGCATGATTCCCATTGGCGAGTAGCTGCTGCGCCCTTGCGTTTGCAGAATCTGCGACAGATTCAGCTAAAGTAATCGCCTGATTGAAATTATTGACCTCGGAAATCGTCAACTGTTTACCCGAATCTGCGATTTGGATCGCAGCAGATATAAGCTCTGCTTGTGGACCCTGGATAATTCCCGTGCCCAATAATTGAACTAGATTTTTATCGAAATCAGCTACTGTGTCAGATGCTCCGTTCTTCTTCGCAATCCATGCGGCAAGATTCCCTGAAACATCCAATAGAATACTGGTAGCAACATCTCCGCTGACTTGTACCGCCGCCGATTGATTTATCAAATTTCGATAGCCACTGCTCTGAACATATCCAGTCATAAAATCTCCGAGGTCCTTCATCGTAAAGTTAAGTGATTCTCCTGTCACTTTGAGTACCCCTTCAATTATGCTATTTGCCGCTTTATTCTCCAGATACGTTGCGAGCTGAGGCACGTGGTCAATGATACTTGCGACTATCGCTTGCACGGCGGCTGGATTTGGCGCTGTTACCACTATTGGTGGCACGTAAGGAGACGATGTGCCTACGACGTTAACCGCTGAACCGCTGGTGCTGCTCTGATTCAACGCTGTATTTTGAACAGGCGTTGTCGGCGTTTTGCTTCCTGATCCGCTGCCCGACTTTGGTATCGGAGTCGGTATGGGCGATGGTGTCGGCTGCGGGGTAGGAGTTGGGTTAGGCGTTGGGGTCGGGGTGGGTGTGGGCGTTGGTGTCGAAGAAGTACCTTGCACTATGAGCGTACCCGGCACATTCCCCGTTGAAGCAAGGATATAGTTGCCAGCAGCTGGACCGACGAGACCGGTAACCTTTTCGCTGTACGTGCCGACTGGTGTGGTGGTATAAAGAGGAACAACACTACTGCCGCTATACGCCTTTGCTGTAGCGTACACGGTGTCAGAACCGACAACACCGAACAATTGTGGTGTGCCAATCGACGGCGCTGAGCCATAATTCGAAGTGTTATTACTGACGCTCCATGTCAGTGGCTTGGGAGCGATCACCACGGTGCCAACGGTATCGCCGATGGTGGCAAGGGTATAGTTGCCAGCAGCCGATCCAGCTATTCCGATTACCTTCTCGGTATAGGTTCCCGCTGGAGTAGTGGCTGATAACGTCACGGCGGTGGTTCCGCTATAGAGTCCGAGCGTACCAATGACTGAACTGCTGTCGGATGCAGAGACTCCAGAGAGAGTTACAGCCCCCAAGCTCGCCAAGGTGCCATAGGTGCCAGTGGTGCTGGCGATGCTCCAGGTTAGGGCAACCGGTGTGGGCGTAGGTGTGGGAGTCGGGGTTGGAGTGGGGGTCGGCGTCGGAGTAGAAACCGCCTGCCATTGTAAGTAGGGGTAGCCGTTGTTGATGCTCGGGTTGATGGCCCAGACAGTTGGATCGAAGCCAGCGGGTAACCCGCCCTTGAGTTGTGCGGTGGTCAGGCCGGTGCCGCCGGCGCTTGTAGGTTGCCCAGTTGTATTTATATCCCAGTACGAGTTCGAAATGGTACCGGCGTAGGTACTTCCAGCAAAGTTATTGCCGATCAGTCCGCCGATAGTGCCGCCCATAGTGCTTTGCCCGCTTACGTTGCCGATGGCGTAGCTGCTGCTGATACTCCCGCTGTTAACGGAAGTATTGTTGAAGTTACCACCCACTAGTCCGCCTACAAAGGTGGTGCCGTTCACGTTGCCTGTAGCATAGCTGGAACTCACAGTACCGCCGTTGTATCCCGTGATTCCGCCGGTTTCGCTTTGTCCGTTCACGTTGCCTGTGGCGTAGCTTTTGCTAATAGTACCGTTGTTAGTCCCAACCATCCCGCCGACATAACTTCCGCTACCAGTCACATTGCCGGCGGAGTAGCTGGAACTAATGGTACCCAAGTTAATTCCAACTAACCCACCTACTTGGGAAGTACCATTGGACACCTTGTAGTTTGCAGTTACCGAGCATGTGGAATAACTATTACTAACAGTCCCGTTATTCCACCCCACCAGTCCGCCAACAATGTCGTGTCCAGTTACACTACCGCCCACCAATCCCACGTTCTTCACACTTAGACTACTAACAATGGAGTTGAACAATCCAACAGTTTCTGCTGTTGGCTGATCGATGACTAGGTTGCTGATAGTGTGGCCCAGACCGTCGAACGTGCCTGTAAACCCAAGCGGCGAAAACCCCGCTCCACTGTTCCACGTATTGGTGGCCGAAGCGTCGATGTTGCTACCCAGTGCGTAGTGGCCGGAGAGGTTGTTTTGCATACCCTGCAAAGTACTGGTTTCGCTGCCTCCCGCTACACCCAAGGTGTTGATCACTGTGTACTGTGCTCCGCTGATAGAAAGCGTGCCAGTGCCGCTGAAATCGACTCGGCCAATGAAATTGCCGCTGGAGTTTCTGCTGGTCACTACCGTGCCGGTTGCCACGGAAGCATCCGTACCGTTTGCGGTGGCCGGATTCAGAGCCAGCGAGGCGTTGCCGCTCGCTGTCATCACGGAATTGACATTGACATTGTTCGCGGCGGTCAGCGTCAGCGTATTCGCGCTCCAGCCAACAGCATCGGTTACGTTGATGTCACCGCTAGTACCGCCCCCACCGGAACTGCTGACGACGGTGACATTATTGCTTGCAAGCTGCGCGGAGAGCGCAGCCCCGGTAATGTCACCGCCCGACGAGGCAATGGTGTAGTCGTGGGGATCAATAAGCCAGGTGCCGGTCTTGCCCAAAGGTGCTGTGGTGATAACTGTCGCTCCGTTGGTCACATGAACATCCGCTGCGCTGGTTTCGATAAAGCCGCCGTTGCCCACGTGTGGGGCGCTGGCATCCAGCGTGCCAGAGACCTGAACCGTGCTATCGCCGCCAGTTAGGATAATCGTCCCGCCTTGGAGGTTGGCGCTGCGAGCTTGGGCATAGCCGGACATGTCGATGGCGTTATCGACCACCGACTTGGCGGCATTCGCGGTGAGGAGGATGGTGCCGCCATCGGCGATTAGGCTGCCGGAATTGGAGACAGCAGCCGATGGTGTCGTGCCATCGGTGCGGACGAGCTGCTGCGTCACTTGCTTGTCGAGAAGGAAGTTGAAGGTGCCGTCGCCGTTTAGGTCGACCGTGAAGCCGGCGGCTGAGGCGAGCTGGATCTTGCCAAGGCGGGCCATGATGACTCCGGAGTTTTCCACTCCCGGAGCCACCAGGGCGGCGAGGCCCGCATCGTTCACCGTTAGTTGCCCGGCATTCACCACCATCGCGCCGGAATTCGCGGGACTGCTGAACTTATAATTCCCGGCCATGAAGTCGCTGGTACCGATGTCCAGCGTGGTGGCGAGAAGCCCCCCGACATCCACCTGGGCGGTCTTGCCGAAGACGATGCCGTTCGGGTTCACCAGCCAGACTTGTCCGTTGGCCTTGAGCGTGCCCATGATCTTCGATGGATCGACGCCCACCACGCGATTAAGAGCGATCGCTTGAGCGTTGGGCTGAACAAAGGTGGTTTGCTCGCCGGCACCGATGCTGAAGGAATTCCAGTTGATGACGGTCTTGGGACTCGTCTGGGTAACTGCCACGCTAGCAGGATCAGGCCGAGCGATGGTCGCGGAGCCGGCGACAACCTGTCCGCCCAGCGGGTTCGCATTCGCGAGGGTCGGAACCAAGGTCAGCGCAGTCGTGCTGAAAAGGTTCGCCACCAGCATCCGTATAGCGAGACGGGTGTAGGCAGGGCGGAACGGCGGATGTGCCATGGATAACCCCCTTAGAATCGCGCGAGAATGCTGAACAATAGCCGGACGTGCCGATTGCCGCGTGAGGCGATGTCGCGGGTGAGCGGCTCTGCCAGCTCGAAGTCGGCCGAGACCTGATGAGCTAGGTCGAATCGCAGGCCAGGTCCGGCTGAGGCGAGGGACTGGCTTTTCGGCTGACCGACTGCGGGGTCGATGTTCCAGACCTCGCCGATGTCGTAGAAAAAGTAGAGCTGCGGATTGATGAAGCTGGTGCCGCCGGCGGGGAGGTTGTAGCGAGCTTCTATCGAGCCGGCAAGACCGTTGTCTCCGGTGAGTTCGGATGGCTCATAGCCTCGACCGAAGCGGCTGCCGCCGAGGCCGAACTGTTCTGCCGACAGGAGCGGCACCGACGCGACCTGTGCCGCCGCCGCAAGCCCTAACCCGAAGGGGCCGGCGATAGCTTGGCTGCGGGTCAAGTCGGCATAGAGGCGGGTGAAGTCGCTGTGGCCATTGGTGCGGCTCAAGTCCGGCGAGCCGGTGCGGGTAGCACCGAGGATGTCCAGACCACGGCTCAGTTCGGCGTTGATGAGCGTGCTTGCTGGACGGCTATCGCCAAGCAAAGTGTCGGCCACGTCATAGGTCGCGGTGAAAGAGAGGTAGCGCACCTTGTCGTTGGAGGATTGAGCGCCAAGAAGGTCGACGCTGTTGTCGAGCGATGTAAAGGCGCCGCCAATTCGCAGTGTTTGGGAGGGCGATCGGATCACCGGGTAGTCGACACCCGCACGCAGAGTGAGACTGTTGCCGAGAGGGTCCAGGTTAACCAGGGCGCCGCCCGGCTCGGAGTGGCTGTGGGTCGCCGAGAGATTCAGGCGGGCGCCTTCAGCCGTGAGTATCTCATTGTGTTGCAGCGACACGTACTGCAGTTCCTTCGTCGGGCTGACGGTCGCAACTTGAAGCGAGGTCAGGTCGTCACGGCCGAACAGGGAATTGAAGCTGATACCTGCTTGGGCTTGAAGGGGACCGATGGCCTTGGAACCGAAGTCGTCGAGCGAGCCGTAGCCGGTGACGGCTTTGTGAGCCACTACAAGGTCGAGATCGGCAGCGCCGGGGATTTTCGCCGCTGGGCGCAGGACGGTTCGCACGGAGATCCCGGGTATGTCCTGCATTAGCAATACGTAGCGCTCCAGGACTTTCGCGGAGAGCGGGCGGGCCGCTTTGATGTGCTCACCCATGGCGTTGATGAGACCGCGGGAATCGTGGGCATCGCCTTGAATGCTAACGTTGGCGACATAGCCCTCGACGGCTTGCAGGTGGACGACGCCATCGATTGCCTTCTGTGCCGGCACGATTACTTGTGAAAGAATGTAGCCGTCGCGTCTGTATTTGGCGGTGAGGGCATCGCGCAGGCCGAATATCTGGATGAGAGATACTTTCTTCCCGATCAGGTTGGCGGTGAGCGGCGCCAGATCGGCGGGCTTATACACGGTACTGTTATCGAGAACGACTGCATGCAGTGGGAATGTAATATTCAGTGCTTCTTCCGGCGGCGGCGGTGCCTCAGGGCCGGGAATGGTGATCTCCGGCGTGGCTTTCGGAATAGATGGTGGCTGGAATCGCTGCTCAATACGGCCTGGGTTTGCCGGACCAGGAAGCGATTGCGCATTGGCGGCTGAAATAAACAATCCGAAGAGCATGACGACGCCAAGCGCCTGCCCCAGCCTGCCTAGCAACGCTCGTATTCCCTGATGCGTCATCTTCACGGCGTCTCCCTTGCGTTCGTGACGGACCGTTTGTCTGCCCAAGCACTCTAGAAACAAACGGTTCTATCCAGCGATGCTATTACCGTAGTCGGAAGGTCCGGCAAAAAATCCTGATGCCGCCGAATACTCCTATCAGCACGTCGCCTACCCGAGATTTTGGAGCAGGTTAAATTGTCCGGAATCGGTACTACTGCCTGAGATCTGCTACGAAACGTATATATCCTTTACTATAAATATTCATGCTTTCCAGATTCTTAAGTGTTACCCTTATCCCGGCAAGGAAGAGTTTTCGGGGGATTCTGAGAGTTTCGTAATTCTGCGTCATATGCCTTGAGGGAGAGCTATGCAGCAGATACATGGAAATCTAGGGCCGAGAATCAAGCGTCTGCGGGGTGCGAGAGGTCTTTCGCGAGGCGAAGTCGCGGAACAATTGCAGGTCGATGTGACAACGATTGCGGCGTGGGAAGCTGGGAAATATTTGCCGCGCGACAAATATCGAGCACGACTCGCTTGGGTTCTCGGCGTCGAGGCGGAGGCGCTCTTCAACGGCGATGCGGATCATGATTCGTTGCTTACCTCGGCAGTACTTTTCGATTCTATCGAACACCTGTCCAACATACTTTGCGAGCTTACCAAGCGCGCACGGCATAAGCTCAAGGCGCTGCGTCTCGCCGCACCCTATACAACCCCTGCCTACGTCCAGCAGGAGTGGCGAACGCTGGTTTCCGAGCGGCTATTGTCCGGCACGCTTGAAGTGCAGCGCATCGAGATTTTCTACGACCTCCGGCGGCTCCAGGAGACGCTTTCGAATATTCTTCGCTACGATGGCCGCAAGTACTGGGTCAAGAGTTATTGCCCAGGCCTGGTAGAAGTAAGCCCCGCGATGGGCGGCTACTTCTTCGATGATGAGGAATTTTTGTTGGGTGCGTATTGGACGAGCGTTCCTCCAGAACGCCGGCCGTCGCTTCGCATGTCCGGCGCACCCTTCCGGGACTTCTTCCAGGCGTACTGGGATGAAATATGGCGAAGAGGCACACTGCTCAACATTCGCGGCGCACATGATCTATCAGCGGTGCGGACAGTCGCCCTTCAGCTCGGACTACCGTCGAAGGAGTGGAAATCGTTTGTCGAGGAAGCGGCGGAGATCAAGATAGGCGATGGAGCGCCGCCACTAATCTGAGACAAAGTAGAACAAGTTTTGACGCCTTACCCAACAAGCAGAGCGAATGGCTTTTATCCGCCACCATGACTTCGCGTTTCCATCAGCCGCTTCCGCGGCGGAGGATAAACGCTATTCGTTATAGTCCGAGCATTATGATCCAGCCGTTCCTTGTTTTTCAAGCGTTATCGGATGAAGCGTCGTCGAGCTAAAAGCTTTACTCGGCGACCCGTCGATCATGAGTCGGATGTAGGCATGGTGGTTGGGGAGCGTCACAAAATCATCTGCGCTAAAGACGTGCGCGAATTCCTTAGCAAACAGCGTTGCATCTTCGGCTCCCAGACGGAAGGCAATCACCGTGCCGGCATTGCCGAGCACTGCGTGGCGCACATCGGGTTCGAGTTGGTGCACATGCTGATGGGCTAAGGTGAGAGCCACCTTGTATTTGCGCAGTTCCGACACCATCGACGCTATCGAGGCCGTCGTGAATGACTGAAACTCGTCGAGGTAGAGATAGAACGGGCGACGGGCTTCTTCTGGCGCATCGCTACGGCTGAATGCCGCCAGGCTGATAGTAGTGACGAGAAGCGCACCGAGCAAGCCGGCGCTGTCTTCTCCCAAGTCGCCGCGCGACAGGTTCACGAGCAGTATCTTGCCGGCGTCCATCGCGTGACGGATTCGGATGTCCTCCTTAGGATTGGTCAGGATGCGGTGGAGCTTCGGGTCGGCAAGAAAAGCGCCGATCTTGTTCTGTATCGGCGAGATCGCCTCCTGGCGGTAGCGGGGGTTGTAGTTGGGGAATTCCTTCAACCAGAATTCGCGCACCTGCTGATTCGTCACGCGCGAAAGCACTCTGCTACGGAATCCCTTGTCGGTGAGTATCCGCAGTACGTCGGGAAGGGTGGCCTCGCCATACTCAAGAAGGGCGTAGAGCGAATTGCGCAGGATATGTTCCATGCGCACGCCCCACTCGTGCTGCCAAAGCTTCTTCATGGCTTCCAAAAGGCCCGATGCCGCGAGCGGGATGCGATCGGGGCGCACCTTGCGCAGCGGATTGTATCCGTAGGGCTGGGTCGGATCGGGAACGTTGAGGTAGATGAGGTCGGGTCGTCGGATTTCCGGGATGTTTGCTGCCAGACGCTCGACCAGATCGCCGTGCGGATCGATGACGCCGACGCCACGTCCCGCCCGAATGTCCTGGATTGCGAGCGTTTCCAGCAGCGAGGACTTACCAGTGCCGGTTTGCCCAATGGCGTACAGGTGAAACAGCCGATCGGCCTGGCGAATCCCGAATACCTTGTGGGGTTCGTGATGGTTGGTGCGGCCGAAGTAAGAGATATCGGGATTGCGCAGCATCACTACATCGTATGCGGTCGCCATTTCGTCGCATGGGGCGGGTGTGTGCTGATCCTGCACATCTTCACTCCGTGTGCCTTCGACGGCTCGGCCTAACTATGAATGTCGGACTGTTCTTTAAGAAAGGAATCCGACATGACCCCTCAACATCTCACCGATTTAGAATTGCTATCCGTCCTCGTGGGCGAAAGGGCAGCGCAGAAACTGCATGAGCGGAGCTTGGCTACAATTTTGGGCGATGAAGCTGACAAGCCGCAGCATCCGCGAATTGTCGCAGCGCGGGAGCTGGTACAACGAGCACTGAAAGAAGAGCTTCAGCGCGGCCCTGCGCTGTCGGATCCGGCGAGCATGCGCGACTTCTTTCGCCTTAGCTTTCTAGGCAGAGAACACGAAATATTCATGGCGCTCTTTCTGGACGCACAGCTTCGCTTGATTGAATACGAAGAACTCTTTCGGGGCACCCTGACGCAAACGGCGGTGTATCCAAGGGAGGTGGTCAAGCGGGCTCTGCGTTTCAACGCATCGGCCGTGGTCTTCGCCCACAATCACCCATCAGGCGTTGCCGAACCGAGCAATGCCGATCAATTGCTGACGCAAACCCTTAAACAGGCGCTCGCCCTCGTCGACATCAAGGTGCTTGATCACTTCATCGTGGGCGGGAACGCGGTGATGAGCTTTGCGGAGAGAGGGTTGATGTAACCGAAGCTGTGCAGTTCATTTAGGCCACCCCTACCTGGGTGGCCTTTGTCCTAATGGCCCGTTGTGCCCGGTCATTTTGAGGCAAATTCCTCTGAATACTAATATTTAGATGATGCAAGCGCTAAAACGTTGTTTCAAAGATTCACACCTTCCTTCGTAACGACATCTATCTTTCTCATAGTTAGTTTTGGATTTTGATCTCATCATGACTTGGAGTAATCTATTTTCCTCTGAACCTATTATCGAAGATATGTAGAAATGGATTCTTCGAAACTAGATAGCCTTATCAACGACCTTGAGTACATGGTGAGAGACGCGACTAGCCAGTACAGGGTCCGTGATGGGCATTACCTTTTATCGGTAATGCATCGCGACTGGGGTCCATTTTTTACAAAAGCAAAAGAGATCCAAGAAGGATTCAACAGCCGCGTTCTATATCCCTCAAAGAGAGATCGAGATGCAGCATGGGTGCGATTCAATGACTTAAGAACGGAGGTTTATGAACATGCCAATAAACAACGAAGTGACATTCGAGCGGACTCCGAAGCCTTGAGAGATAAGATTCTACAATTGGCCGAGAAAGCTAGATATGACTGGCTGGCAGATAAGGTCATGTTCTTTCTTCCAGCTACTACTGGTGAGACGATGAAATTATACGGTCAGGTTCTCAAAGATTCCGGGAAAATGCTATCGGAAAATAAACACAGAATGCTTAAAGAGCATAAGGATGAGTGCTTTGATCGCATCTTGAACGTACGGCAGACGCACGACCTATTTTGGGGGGAGTATAAGGAGCAAAGGACACGGCAGCGCGCTGAGGCAGAGAGTCGCAGGAGCGAGGTAGCTAATCGTGTACAAAACAACATCCATGCGAATCGTGACAAATTGGAAAAAGCAGCGGAAGCCTATACTCGAATACGAGCCAACTTAGAATCGAACTTCGAGAAACTCGAATCAGCTCGCTCCTCAGAGTTTGCAGAGCGTGTTGCTTGGTGGATTGAGGAAGACAAGGAGAAATTGCGTAGCATATCGGATAGTATTGATCGACTGAAGGAGTGGATAGAAGAGGATGAGACGCGCCTTAGCGATATTCACAATCGACACTAAATATGTAGATGTTATAGCTTTAGAACTTTCTCAAGGGAGGTAAATTTTTTCTCAATGACAAGCCAGCGATCCATCAGATCATACTGCCCGTTAAATGTCTGAACGATTATTTTCTCAAGTTCATCCCCGACTTCATCTACTGCATGTTTCTTTGCAAAGAGTCCCTTCAATTCAGCGAGGTTTTCTTGTTTTGGGTTTGATAAGGCGAGGTCTATTTGCGCATCGACAATCCTACTCAGCTCAGCCAGTTCTTTATATTGAGCTAAAGCTTGCTTCTGAAGTTCGTAAATTTTTTCTTTCTGAATATCAATACCTCGTGTAATCGGAACTGGCAACCCTTCAGACATAAGTAATACGGTTAGTTGGAAATAATCTATATCATCCCAGCATGTTCCATGCATAGCTGGGTGCAGACAAACAGTATTCTTTTTATTAATGATTCGCTATGCCATGCGCGTGGATAACTTGCTCATGCAACCCAAACATACACCGCGTGGCTTCCGTATCGCCGTCCTTGATACGGACGACGGTTAAGCAGACCACGGGGCTGATTCGCCAAAATCTGTGTATCGGTAACAATACGGAGTGAGATTGTCTCGAATCGAATGTGCCATCCACACGCATTCTCACTCCGTTCAAATCGTAACGTCGCCCTGCATCATGACCGCATGTCAATCGACGACGAAACCATCGAGCGGTTCCACATCCGCCTGAAGGAAGGGCACGGCGAAGAATTGTCTTTTACCGATGCCAAGTATCGCTATCTGAACCTCCTACATGTCTTCTGGATTCTCTCGCATAAGATTCCGACAGACCGTGAGCCGCCGTATGATCTTCCTCTTCCACCATGGCTGTGATGGCGCGCACACGCTCGATCAGTTCTAACAATGCTGGGTCATGGGCTTCAAGCCGAGTTCGAATGTCGTGGATGAATGCCCGTTGGAATTCGATCTTTACCTTTTTCGTCTTGACGCCTGGCATTCCGTCCGACTGAATATCGGTGTTCTTGTTGGACGTATCGAGATGGATTCTCGCTACCCTTGGTTCGAGCGGGATTCGACTGTCATCACCGAATCCGCACCTTTTGAGAATTTCGGGCTGTTCGACCCCGAGCGAGAACGGTTTTACGGCCTCACCGCTCAGTTTTCTGGACATAACGGTGAAGTTCGATCCAAGTGTTTTCGCGATGTGGCGTTTGATGTCGATTGTGCCGTGCGCGAACCAGAAAATGGCTTGTTTGTTGAACGAAATCAGCATTTCGGCGGGTTCGATCCACTCCGATCCCTGAAACGATCTATCAAGGCGCTCTTGCACTGCGATCCGTGCCATCTCGATTTCCCGCCGACGCGTCATGTATTCCTCGTCGCCGACCAAATTGCGCACGCGCAAGTCAGTGAGCGTCGAAAGCTGGGCTTGCGTCGCGCGAAGTTCCTGTTCAATGGTTTCTGGTGCCAGCTTCTTGTGCTGCGGCGCATCCACTCGCTCAGAAGCAACATGCTGCATCAATTCGTTGGCAATTTCCTCGTCAATCGCGATGCGGCTGATGAAGCGAAGAAACTGCTCATCCAGGGAGCGGCCTTCGATATGCCGCTGAGTACAACGCGGGCCATTGCTACGTTTGGTGCAGTGGTAATAGATATAGCGGCGGCCTTGCTTGTTGATCTTGTGTTCGGCGGTAATCATGCGCCCGCATTCAGCACAACGCATCATGCCGGTGAAGGGGAAGGAGTGTTTTTGCGGCTTTTCAGTGGCGGGGCGACCAAGCCATGCCTGCACTCGCTGAAATTCCGCCATGCTAATCATCGGCTGGTGCTTCCCAGGATACAGTCGCCCGTTCCATTGGAAGTGGCCGGCATAGAAAGGATTCCCGAGTATTTTGTAGAGGGTTGAAAGCGCCAATGCTCGGCCCTTATGGCGGCGAGTCTCTGGCCTGCGGTATCCCCACTCCTCCGTCGCAACGCGGAGTATCGATCGCACGGTGTGGGTTCCCGAAAGGGCAAGGTTGAAGATGCGCTGCACCATAGCGAAGTGCACGCCATCGGGCACCGTGGTTTTCGTATCTTTATCGTTACGATACCCAAGTGGCACGTTTGATGGTCGCCATCCGCGCTCCACTTTCGCCCGATTACCGCGCTTCACATTCTCGCTCAGCGAATCGACGTAATACTTGGAGAATCCGAACAGCATTGAAAGCATCAGTTTCCCTTGCGGCGTGTTCTCGAACGTCGCGGAGGAGAACTTGAGGTCTTTGAGCTTTCCTTGGTCGAGTAGATGGATGAGGCGCCCACCATCGAGCGAATTACGCGCAAGACGATCAGGGTGCCAGGCGATAATGCCGGCTGCTTCGCCCTTCTCGACCCGCTTCAACATGTCGTTGAAGATCGGGCGTCCAGGCGCTTTAGCGCTGAAAGATTCCTCGAAGGTGCGCATAATTTCGATGCCGGGCATATTCCCGAATGCTCGAAGTGCCTCGCTTTTTTGCGAGTCTATGGACAATACCTGCCGATCTTCCGACTCGGTCGATTTTCGGCAATAGAGGAAATACCGCATATGGCGTCGACAGCGTAGCGTAAACGGCATTTCGTGCAACGGTGGTGCATTGCGCACGAACAGCACCTTACCACCCCATGCCGCTGCTGATGGCATGCGATACCGTGTGCCGCATGCAAAAGAGCGAGAAGAAACCAGGGCACATTCCCACCGTTTCGCGTGTGCTTGACGACGGTCGGCTCGTGGAATTTGTTTACGTGCCCAAGGAACGTCGCACCGCGCTCGCCGTGTCGACTGACGGCGTGGTCACCTACGTCTCATCGCTCACGCTTCCGACTGGCGAGACGCTCATCCCGATCCGCGCTGAAAACAATCTCCTACGTCACCAGGCCATACTGCTGCCCGAGCGCGCGGACGATTTTGGTACGATCGCCGACCTCGTTCAAGACATCGGTGCCTATATCGATCGTTACGTCGATCTTTCCGATACCTTCCGAAATATCGCCATCGCGTATGTTCTGCTTTCCCATGTGTATGACGCATTTAACGAATTGCCGTATTTGCGCTTCCGTGGCGATTTCGGCAGCGGGAAGACCCGCGCGCTGCAAGTCATCGGCGCCATAACATACAAGCCGTTTTTTGCCAGTGGCGCGTCGACTGTGTCGCCGATATTCCATACTCTCGATTTGTTCCGAGGCACGTTGCTATTCGACGAGACCGACTTCCGCTATTCCGACGAACGCAGCGAGATCGTCAAGATTTTTAACAATGGAAATATGCGCGGCCTACCGGTGCTGCGTACCATGGTGACGCCACAAAACGAATTCGACCCGCGCGCATTTTCCGTCTTCGGGCCGAAGCTCGTCTCGATGCGCCACCGCTTCCAGGACGACGCGCTGGAATCGCGTTTTTTTACCGAGGAAATGGGGGTGCGCAAGCTCCGTGTGCATATTCCGATCAATCTGCCGGAGATACAAAAGGAGGAGGCCACCGCGCTGCGTAATCAGCTGCTCATGTATCGCTTCCGCTATTTCCATAGGGTGCGCATCGATCATAATTTGATTGACCGTTCGCTTTCCTCCCGGACGAACCAGATTCTCGTCCCGCTACTTTCGCTTATCGAGGATGAAGTGCTGCGGGAGAAAATACGCGATGCGGCACACGCGCTCGATACACGGGTCAGGGCGGAACGGGCTGAAAATCCGGAGGCACTGGTGCTTGACGTAGTGCAGCACTTTGCTGTCGATGCACCGGATGCCATCTCCGTCCAAGCCATCACCCGCCTCATGATCGAGCGTCATGGCGCCGAATTTGAACGCCCGATCACGCATCGCTACGTGGGCAGTCTTCTTCGTACCAGGCTTCATTTACCAACGTACAAGCGACAAGGAGTGTACGTGGTGCCGCTCACGTCCGCAGTGTGGGAGCAGATAGCGGAGCTATGCAAGCGATTTGGGGTAACGGGGGAATTGCAAACAAGCGATATTGCGACGAGTAAAACGGAGGCATAAAAGACGTGGTGAATGTTCTCGAAACGATCAATTGCGGGCACTGGTAACCGTTGGTGATGAATCAGCGCAATATGCGCACGCTATGACCGAAAGCATCCCCCTACATCTATGACTTTAGTGCAATATCTACCATCTCACTTTGGGCGTAGGATTCACATTCGAACAATAGGGAGATGATGACAATGATAACGAGATACCTGACGATTCTGTTGGCTTTGGCTTTGAGTGCTTGTGGTGGTGGCGGTGGTGGCGGTAGCACCCCTGCGGCATCCTCCGCGCCTGCGCAAACTGCGGAAGGATTATGGTCTGGAACTACCAGCACATCTCGAACTATTACGGGCATTGTTCTCGATACTGGCACCTATTGGGTTCTCTATTCTTCGTCCAATAACAGCGCAACAATTGCTGGCGTTATCGAGGGAACCGGGACATCTTTAAATGGCAATTTCTCGTCATCGGACGCCAAGGACTTTAACCTTGAGGGTCTTGGCGTCAATAATGCCACCGTATCGGCATCCTATACTGCCAAACAAACGCTGAACGGTTCGGTGACTTACCCGTCACTGAATCAGTCATCAACGTTCACCAGTTCTTATAACACTGCTTATGACCAGACGCCCAGCTTGGCAACGCTCGCCGGAACTTATACCGGAAGCGCCGCAGTTATTGGTGGCTCAGAATCTGCGACCGTTACCGTATCAGCTTCCGGCGCAGTAAGCGGTGCCGGAGCCAGCGGATGTCAATTCACAGGATCGGCAACACCGCACGCACATGGCAACGTGTATGACCTCACCATTACCTTTGGCGGCGGCGTTTGTGCGAACGGGACAAACACGGTAACAGGTATTGGCTATTTCAATTCCGCTACGAAAGCGCTCTACAGCGCGGCGCTCAATAGCACGCGGAGCAATGGCTTCATTTTCGTCGGCACTAAGCCTTAATACCCAACCCGGTCGCTAGGTCGGCGGAACTATCCGATCCTGGCGACCGTGGGAAAATCCACCAACCCAAGGCACAGCAAGAATGATTCGTTCGCGCTGGGAATTGCCCTAGAGTAGCGCACCGCTGGCTGCATTCCACCCATCAAAGGCCTCAAGGAGATGACGGATTGGGATACGCGCCTGTCACCTACGAGTAGCGTCATCTAACGTGGCTCGCTACCTACTACGAGTCCGCTTACACAAAAACGGCACAGATGCCATCCGGTAGACGAAGGGACAAAGGGACGTGGAAGGGGGATGCCTACCCCCAGCATCCCTTTTGTTTCCGGGCTGTGTATATCAAGGGCAGATATCCCCCGAATACTAACTCAACGTCCCCACATCCCTACGTCCGCCGATGTTACACGTGACACACGTTTGACAATGCAGCAAGCATGTGCAATAAGGATTGCGTCCTTTGCATGTGCCAGGGCAGCTTTCCCTCGTCGCATTAGCGAGGAAACCCCGCTTTGGGGTGCCAAAGGCCATTATCGGCCGCCCTCCGTCAGTAGAGGGCGTTGATTCACCCAATATGAAGAAACCCAAGATACGCTATGCGCTCCGCGCGCATCGCCGTAGTGCGGGTCTGTCTCAAAAGGAAGTGGCGACGCTTCTGGGTCTCGAAAGCGCGGCGCAGGTCTGCCACATTGAACAGGGGACACGCGACCCGAGCTTCTCAACCGCCTTCGCTTGCTCCGCGTTGTTTGGTGCGCCGCTCGGTGAACTCTTCCCGCGTACCGCGCTAGAAGTCAGCGACGGATTGAGGAAGCGAGCGAGTGCGCTGTGCGACCGGATACGCGGCTCCCGCGCTCCGCATGCGGCGGACAAGGCGCGATTCCTCGGTACTGTTCCGATCACCGCATTCCGCTCAATCACGTGCGACGCAGCGATGAGCTGGTAGCTGCCAGGCGGCCTCGAAAAGGGCCGCTTATCCAATTCTCCAGTACTTCCGCCGCTGTTCCGGGAAATGTGTCTCGGGGACACATTCTCGCTCCGTTTCCGCCCACTCATTCCTTGCGAATATTCCCACGCCTGGAGGATCGCTCCTCCACGCTTTATCCGCAACCGTCATCCGCCATGTCGCACCCCTCGTCTAGGGACTTCCTGCGGGCCGCTCGTCGCGCCGCTGGATTCTCGCAATCGGAGTTCGCAACTCTGCTTGGCATGAAAGATCGATACCGCCTGGCGCGCATCGAGCGTGGAGAGCACGCGATGGAGCTTGAGCACGTGCTTCGGTACGAAGTCATCTTCGACCAGCCGATTGCGAGGGCCGTTCCCGACCGCTCCGCCATCGTCCGCAACGAGCTTTGGGAGGACATCACGGCGGCACTTGGTACCTGTGCCGAGGAGTACGGACGCCGCGCCGAGCACAAGCGCGATGTTCTTCTCTCGGCGCAAAGGCGAATCGAGTCGGTTAGCTAAATAGCAGATTCCATGAATCCAACGAAAATTTTCCCTCGCACGCTCGCCCTGTACGTGACGCGTCGCGGAATCGCCTTCACTTGCTTCATTCACCCGAGAATGCTCGTCGATTGGGGCATCAAGGAGATACGCGGCAAGAAGAGGCATGCCGACACCCTGCATGCGGCGGAGCTATTGATCGAGAAGTTCCGGCCGCATGTCCTCGTGATTGAGGACGTGGGCGCACCGCGCGTAGCATCCCGTCGAGCTCCCCGCATCAACGCCCTATACCGCGCCATCGCCCGATACGGAGAGGAGCAGCAGATCGAGGTCAGCGCCTATTCCCGACAGGACATGAAAGCCGTGTTCGCTACGGTCGGCGCAGCGACCAAGCATGAGCTCAATGGCGTCGTTGCGCAACTTCTCCCCGTTCTCTCCGCACGACAGCCTCGCAAGCGCAGATCATTCGATCCCGAAGCTCCGGCACAAGGCCTGTTCGACGCAGCCACCCTCGGACTCACGTTCTTTGCGGCCACGAAGCGGCTTGATATCGTGCAGGCGATGCGGGTACAGCGGATCGATAGTGAGCCGGAGTCGCCCGACCGATGACGCGCGGCATGCTGTGATGGGCATTCCGCGCACATTCTCCCTCCTTTCCGGCGAAAAGCTGGCCTGCGAGATTGGAGCAAGCTTGTTCTTTTCGTTCTTTCAGAAATACACGCGGGATAACGCCGTGCGCGGGCTTCCGAACCGGTTGCCAAACACATGGTGGACGCCCAATATCGTTCTTTCAAGATACAGGAGGCTCGTATGCAACACGATCCATCCAGTAAGCGGGCAGGCATATGGATTCGAGTGTCGACCGAAGACCAGGTGAAGGGCGAAAGCCCGGAGCATCACGAACGCCGTGCCCGGCTGTATGCCGAAGCGAAGGGCTGGAACGTCGTTGAGGTGTATCGGCTCGACGCCATGTCGGGTAAGACGGTGAAGGAGTATCCCGAAACCAAACGGATGCTCGCGGATATACGCTCGGGTCACATCACCGGACTGATCTTCTCGAAGCTGGCCCGGCTCGCGCGCAACACGAAGGAACTGCTCGAATTCGCCGACATTTTCCGCGAGTGCGACGCCGATCTCATCTCGCTTGCCGAATCAATCGACACCTCCAGCCCTGCCGGCCGTCTCTTCTACACCATGATTGCCGCGATGGCGCAGTGGGAACGGGAAGAGATTGCCGAGCGGGTTGCGGCGTCGGTGCCGGTGCGCGCCAAGATGGGCAAGCCGCTCGGCGGTCAGGCACCGTTCGGGTATCAGTGGGTAGAGGGAAAGCTCATCCCGCATTCCGATGAGGCGCCGGTACGGAAGCTCATGCACGAGCTCTTCCGCGAACACAAGCGGAAGAAGACCGTGGCTCGGCTCTTGAACGAGCGCGGGTTCCGCACCCGGAGCGGCGCCGAGTTCTCCGACACCACCGTCGGTCGCCTCATGCAAGACCCGACCGCCAAAGGCATCCGCCGCGCCAACTACACCCAGAGCAAGAACAGCAAGAAGGCGTGGGACTTGAAGCCTGAGAGCGAATGGGTGCTCCATGAAGTCGAGGCTATCATCCCGGAGGAACTCTGGAACGAATGCAACGCGATCCTGGAGGGGCGGAAGGGAAGCCGAAAGCTGCAAACCAAGCACGTGAAGCAGCTTTTCGCCGGGCTCACATTCTGCCACTGCGGGACGAAGATGTATGTGCCTTCCAACGTCCTCACGAAGTATGTCTGCCAGGGTTGCCGGAACAAGATTCCGGTAGCCGATCTGGAGGCCATCTTCCATGAGCAGTTGCAGACCTTCTTCTTTTCCTCCGAGGAGATTGCCGCGCACATTGCCGCGTTCGGCGAGACGGTGAGAGCCAAAGAGGCGCAATTGGCTGTATTGGAGAAGGAACGGCAGAAGCTTGCCGCCGAAACCGACAAGCTCTATCGCCTCTACCAGGAAGACGCTATCGACAAACGGGGATTCGCGGAGAAGTACAAGCCGCTCTCTGCACGTCTGGAGCAGCTTGATAACGAACTACCGGTGCTGCAAGCGGAAGTCGATGTCCTGAAGATCACACAACTGTCAGAAGAGGAGGTAGTGAGCGAGGCGCGGGGCTTGTATTCCAGGTGGCCGGAGCTTCCGCTTGAAGAGAAGCGTCAGATTGTTGAAGCCATCACCGAGCGGATCGTCATCTACGACGGCGAAGTCGAGATCAACCTGTACTACGCGCCCCCGGCACCCGTGCGAGACAAGTACGGCAGCGGTAACACTTCGGGCGGTGGCGGGTCCAGGAATCCCCCTTCAACCCCCTTAAGCGGCGGCAAAAGGGCAACAGAAGCTCAGGGATTCATCGCCGCGAGGAGCTGGAATTTGGCCGGGAAGTCGCTGCGCCGCGCCGCCCGGGCGATACTGATGCGCCCGCTCTCCAGCGGTTGCCTCAGCGCCTCCAGCACGCCGCGCTCGAATTCCGGCAGCTCGTCCAGAAACAGCACGCCGTGGTGGGCGAGCGAGATTTCGCCCGGGCGCGGCACGCCGCCGCCGCCGACCAGCGCCGCGGTGGAGGCCGTGTGGTGCGGGGCGCGGAACGGCCGCCGGCCCCAGTGCTCGACCCGGAAGCAGCCCGCGAGCGAGTGCACAGCTGCGCTCTCCAGGGCCTCGGCCTCGCTCATTTTCGGCAGGATGCCGGGCAGCCGGGCCGCCAGCATCGACTTGCCGGCGCCGGGCGGGCCGGAGAACAGCAGGCTGTGGCCGCCGGCGGCGGCGACTTCCAGCGCGCGCTTTGCGAGCGCCTGGCCCTTGACGTCGGCGAGCTCCGGGTAGGGCGCTGGCGCCGCCAAGGCTAGGCCGGCGTAGGGCAGTAGCCGGGTTCGGCCGTCGAGATGGGCACAGACTTCGAGCAGGTTGCCGGCCGCCAGGATGGTGGCCGAACGCACCAGCGCCGCCTCGGGAGCGCTCTCGCTGGGCAACACGAAGGCGCGGCCCGAGCTGGCCGCGGACAGGCACATCGCCAGCGGGCCGCGGATGGCGCGCAGCTCGCCGCCCAGCGCCAGCTCGCCGGCGAATTCGTAGCCGGCGAGGTCGGCGTCCCGGACCTGCCCCGAGGCGACCAGAATGCCCAGCGCGATCGGCAGATCGAAGCGGCCAGACTCCTTGGGCAGGTCAGCGGGCGCGAGATTGACCGTGATCCGGCGCTGCGGGAATTCGTAGCGGCAATTCTGGATCGCCGCGCGGACGCGGTCGCGTGCCTCCTTGACCTCGGTATCGGGCAGACCGACCAGGGTGAATGCCGGCAGGCCGCCGGCGAGATGCACCTCGACGGTGACCTCGGCGGCTTCCATGCCGGACAGGGCCCGGCTCTTGAGGACGGCGAGTGCCATGACGTCGGCATTTTACGGCAGAAGCGGCGGTCGTCCCGGATAAATGTTGCGCTCAGCCCGGCCTGCCGCGCAGCAGGATCTCGAATTCCTCCTTCGGCAGCGGCCGGGAGAACAGATAGCCTTGGCCGTAGCCGCAGCCGGCGGCGGCCAGAAGATCGCGCTGCACCCCGGTCTCGACGCCCTCGGCGATCACCTGCAGGCCGAGCTTGTGCGCCATCACGATGATCGCCTCGCACAGCGCCAGGTCGTCCGAGGCCGGCGCCAGGTTGCGCACGAAGGACTGGTCGATCTTCAGGTAGTCGATGTCGAACTTCTTGAGGTAGGACAGCGACGAGTAGCCGGTGCCGAAGTCGTCGAGCGACACCTGGATGCCCTTGTCGCGGAAGGCCAGCAGCTTGTCCCTGACCTCGGGACGGGCATCGAGCAGCAGGCCCTCGGTGATCTCCACCACGATGCTCTGCCCGGGCAGGTCCATCTGCCGCAGATGCTCGAACCAGGTGGTCTGGCTCTGGTCATCGCTATGGAATTGCACCGGCGACATGTTGACGCCGACCTGGAAGTTCGGCTGCTGTGCCCGCCAGCGCTTGGCCTGGCGCGCCGCCTCCTTGAACACCCAGTTGCCGATGTCGACGATCAGGCCGGTGTCCTCGGCGATCGGAATGAACTCGCCCGGGCCGACCAGGCCGCGTGCCGGGTGCTGCCAGCGGATCAGCGCCTCGGCCTTGCGGACGGCCCCCGTCGCCAGTTCCACGATCGGCTGGTAGTAGAGCCGGAACTGGCTGCCGGCCAGGGCACCGCGCAGGTCGCGCGCCAGCCGCATCCGGGTCTGCGCCGTCTCCTGCATCGAAGGCGTGAAGTAGCTGCAACGGTTGCGGCCCTGGCTCTTGGCGGCATACATCGCCTGGTCGGCGTTCTTCAGCAGTTCGTCGATCCCGGTGCCGTCCTCGGGATAGAGGGTGATGCCGATGCTGGCCGAGATGTAGGCGGTCTCGTTCCCCAGTTGGAAGGGTTCGGCGAGCCTCTTCAGGATGTCCTGCGCGACGCGCTCGACGCTGCCGGGATCTTCCAGCTCGCTCAGGACCACGGTGAATTCGTCGCCGCCCAGGCGGGCCACGGTGTCGCTCTCGCGCACGCAGCCGCCAATCCGCCGCGCCGCGTCCTTGAGCAGGGTGTCGCCGACGTCGTGGCCCAGGGTGTCGTTCACCTCCTTGAAGCGGTCGAGATCGAGGAACATCAGGGCCAGCGGCAGGCCGGCGCGGTGCGCCTTCTTGATTTCCTGCTCCAGGCGGTCGTGGAACATGCGCCGGTTGGGCAAACCGGTCAGCGCGTCGAAGTTGGCCTGCTGCCAGATCAGCTCTTCCGATTTCTTCTTCTTGGCGATGTCCCTGCCGGTGCCGGTAAAACCGGTCACCTTCCCGCGCGAGTCCTTCAGCACGACGCCGTTGCACAGGTAGGGAACCAGCGCGCCGTCGTGCCTGACGATGCGCACCTCCAGCGAGGCCGAGCCCTTCTCGAAAACCTCCATGACCCCCTTCCTCACCGTCGCCCGATCTTCCTCGCAAACGAATTCGGTCGTATGCCTGCCCATCATCTGGGTGTGCGTCAGGCCGCAGAACTTTTCGAAATTGGAATTCCATTTCGTCAGCCCGCCCGCCAAGTCGGTCACGTAGAGTATGTCCGGATTGGCCTCCATGATCGTGACCAGATCGTTGTTGGCCTGGGAGAGGGCCCGCGCCGCCAGTTCCGCCTCCTCCTTCTTGACGCGCAGCTCGGCGGTGGCCTCGGCGATTCGCCGCTGCAACTCTTCCTGACCCGACTCGATCCGCGCCGCCATCTGGTTGACCCCCTGTTCCAGGGGGTGCAGCGAACTGCTTTCGTCGATCGCGACGCGGGCCGAGAGCTCGCCCCGGCCGATGCGCTCGACCACCTTGCCGACCTCGACGATCGGCTCGATCACGCCGCGGGAAAGCCGCACCGCCAAGAAGCTGCCGAAGAGCAGGC
>DATKVJ010000138.1:0-29217 GCA_035530135.1 Rhodocyclaceae bacterium
GCACCAGCGCACAAATGATCGGTCTGTTCCTCATCACCCACGCCAGCCTCGGCGAGGCCTTGATCCAGTGCTCCTGCCACGTGCTCAACAAGCGGCCGCCGCAGATCGCCCAGCTCGGCCTGTCGGCGCAGGACGACCCGCTCGACGCGCTGCCCCTGGCGCGCGACATGGTGAAGTTCGTCGATAGCGGCCACGGCGTGCTGGTGCTCACCGACATCTTCGGCGCGACGCCTTCCAACGTCGCCCTGAAGCTGCTCGAACCCGGGCGCATCGAGGGCGTCGCCGGGGTCAATCTGCCGATGCTGCTGCGCGCGCTCAACCATCGCGAGAAGGACATGAAGACCCTGGTGACCAAGACCGTCGCCGGCGGCCGCGACGGCATCATCAACATGCTCAAGCACTGAGGTCCCATGCCCAGGGTCGAGACCGAGATCGTCAACAAGCTGGGCCTGCACGCGCGCGCCTCGGCCAAGCTGACCCAGCTCGCCGGCAGCTTCCCCTGCGAAGTGTGGATGGAGAGGAACGGCCGGCGCATCAACGCCAAGAGCATCATGGGGGTGATGATGCTGGCCGCCGGCAAGGGTTCGAAGGTGCTGGTCGAGACCGAGGGCGAGCGCGCCGAGGAAGCGCTGGCGGCGCTCCTGGCGCTGATCGCCGACAAGTTCGGGGAGGGGCAGTGAAGACCTTCCCTTCTGATCCTGGTTTCATGCTCTGCAGATTGCCTCGCTACGCTCGCAATGACGGCAAGAAAATCACCGCGAGGCCGAACAGAGCCCTGGTCACCGCGAGTCGCCTGTTTCGGCGTGGCCAAAACTGCACACGGACCGTGAACCCGCCACCAAACCCGTCATCGCGAGCGCAGCGCGGCGATCGAGATTGCCGCGGCCTTCGGCCTCGCACCGACGACCGTACCCGTTCGGGTTTCCTCATCGAAAGGAAGTCCCCGTGGGACGCGGAGGCGGGTTCATGGAAAGGCCGAAGGCCGCGGCAGTCCACTTCGCACGGAGGTGCGGCATGAGCTTCGTCCTGTACGGACTGGCCGTCTCGCCGGGCATCGCCATCGGCCGCGCCAGCCTGATCTCTCACGCCACGCTGGAGGTGGCGCAGTACCAGGTGAAGGAGCGCGACGTCGAGGCCGAGCTCTCCCGCTTCGATGCGGCGCTCGGCGCGGTGCGCAGCGAGCTGGATACGCTCAAGGTCGAGGCCGGCGCCTCGCCCGGGGCGCCGGCGGAGCTCTCCGCCTTCGTCGATCTGCACGCGATGATCCTCTCCGACCCGCTGCTGGTCGAGGTGCCCCGGCAGCTGATCCGCGAGCGGCGCTGCAACGCCGAATGGGCGCTGGTGCAGCAGCTGGAGCAGATCACCGAGCAGTTCGACGAGATCGAGGACGCCTACCTGCGCGAGCGCAAGCACGACATCGTCCAGGTGGTGGAGCGGGTATTGAAAGTCCTGCTCGGCCATCGCCGCAAGATCAGCCGGCGCGGCCGCGACGAGGAGATCATCGTCGTCGCCCACGACCTCTCGCCCGCCGACACCATCCAGTTCAAGAAGCTCAAGATCGGCGGCTTCGTCACCGACGTCGGCGGCGCCACCTCGCACACCGCCATCGTCGCCAGGAGCCTGGCCATCCCCGCGGTGGTCGGTCTGCACCACGCCCGCAGCCTGATCCAGGAGGACGAGATCCTGATCGTGGACGGCGCGCGCGGCGCGCTGATCGTCGCACCCGACCAGCGCGTCCTGGAGGAATACCGGCTGAGGAAGGCCGAGCTGGAGCTCGAGCGCAGCAAGCTGATGCGCCTGAAGACGGCGCACGCGGTGACCCTGGACGGCGAGGAGATCGAGCTGTCGGTGAACATCGAGCTGCCCCAGGACATCGACAAGGTCAGGGAGGTCGATGCCGACGGCGTCGGCCTGTTCCGCACCGAGTTCCTGTTCATGAACCGCGACGACAGCCCAGGCGAGGAAGAGCAGTTCGAGGCCTATCGCTCGGTGGTCAAGGCGCTGCCGGGCAAGCCGGTGACCATCCGCAGCCTCGACCTGGGCGCCGACAAGGTCACCCGCGGGATGCGCGGCGGCGCGCGGATCGAGACCAACCCGGCGCTGGGCATGCGCGCCATCCGCTACTGCCTGGCCGAGCCGCAGCTCTTCCTGGTGCAGCTGCGCGCCATCCTGCGCGCCTCGCACTACGGCCGCGTGCGCCTGCTGGTGCCGATGCTGGCGCACGCCCACGAGATCGAGCAGACCCTGGTGATGCTCGCGCTGGCCAAGGCGCAACTGGCCGAAGCCAAGGTGAAGTTCGACGAGCGCATCGAGGTCGGCGGCATGATCGAGATCCCCGCCGCGGCGCTGGCGCTGGGGCCCTTCCTGAAGCGCCTCGACTTCCTCTCGATCGGCACCAACGACCTGATCCAGTACACCCTGGCGATCGACCGCACCGACGAGTCGGTGGCCTATCTCTACGACCCGCTGCATCCTGCGGTGCTGCGCCTGATCGCGATGACCATCGCCGCGGGCCGGCGCGCCGGCCTGCCGGTGGCGGTGTGCGGCGAGATGGCGGGCGACCCGTCGCTGACCCGCCTGCTGCTCGGCATGGGCCTCACCCAGTTCTCGATGCACCCGGCGCAGCTGCTCGAAATCAAGCAGCAGGTGATGAGGAGCGACTACTCGCTGCTGCGCGGACGCGTTGCCCGCCTGCTGCGCCAGGACGATCCGGGGCGGCTGCTGGAACTCCTGCTGAAAATCAACGCGGCTTGACCGGTTCGACCGGGTTTGACCGGGTTTGACATTTCCCCGGCGCCGGGTTAATTTTCCGTCGGCGCCGATTTGAAAAATCAGCTTGCGGGCGCTTGATAAATACGGCTAAAGCGAGGGCAACCCGGTCCCCGCTCGGACGACCGGGTTTTTCTTTTGGCGGGTTCGGAACACATGGCAGGGATGGCAGCAGCAGGCGTAGGCATCGTCGCGGCGCAGCGCGCCCACTTCGACGCGCCCCTCATCTTGAGGAGCGGCGCCGTGCTGCCCGCGTTCGACCTGGCCTACGAGACCTACGGCACCTTGAACGCCGCCGGCTCCAACGCCATCCTGGTCTGCCACGCGCTCTCCGGCAACCACCACGTCGCCGGCCACTACGCCGGGGATCCGGGCAACCTCGGCTGGTGGGACAACATCGTCGGTCCGGGCCGGCCGCTCGACACCGAGCGCTTCTTCGTCGTCGGGGTGAACAACCTGGGCGGCTTCCACGGCTCGACCGGACCGGCGTCGAACAATCCGGCCACCGGCAAGCCCTGGGGCGCCGACTTCCCGGTGGTCACGGTGGACGACTGGGTCCAGGCGCAGGCGCGGCTCGCCGACCATCTGGGCATAGCCGCCTGGGCGGCGGTGATCGGCGGCAGCCTGGGCGGCATGCAGGCGCTGCAGTGGGCGGTCAATCTGCCCGACCGGGTGCGCCACGCGCTGGTGATCGCCGCGGCGCCCAAGCTCACCGCGCAGAACATCGCCTTCAACGACGTCGCCCGCCAGGCGATCATCACCGACCCCGACTTCCACGGCGGCCACTACTACGAGCACGGCGTCCGCCCGCTGCGCGGCCTGCGCCTGGCGCGCATGCTCGGCCACATCACCTATCTCTCCGACGACCAGATGGCGGCGAAATTCGGCCGGGTGCTCCGAAGCGGCGCCTTCTCCTTCGGCTACGGCGTCGAGTTCGAGATCGAGTCCTACCTGCACTACCAGGGCGACAAGTTCGCCGGCGTCTTCGACGCCAACACCTACCTGCTGATGACCAGGGCGCTCGACTACTTCGATCCCGCCCACCACTTCGCCGGCGACCTGGCCCGGGCGCTGTCGCCGGCGACGGCGAAGTTCCTGGTGGTGTCCTTCACCACCGACTGGCGCTTCGCGCCGGCGCGCTCGCGCGAGATCGTCAATGCGCTGCTGAAGAACGAGCAGGACGTCTGCTACGCCGAGCTCGGCTGCAACTACGGCCACGACTCCTTCCTGATGGACGATCCGCAATACCACGCGCTGGTCCGCGCCTACCTGGAGAGGCTGGCCCCATGAATACCCGCGACCGTCCCGACTTCCAGGTGATCGCCAGCTGGGTGCAGCCGGGCGAGCGCGTGCTCGACCTGGGTTGCGGCGACGGCGCGCTGCTGAAGCTCTTGATCGAGGCGCGCGGCGCCCGCGGCTACGGCATCGAGATCGACGACGCCAACGTGCTGGCGGCGGTGAAGAACGGCATGAACGTGATCCAGAGCGACCTGGAGGCCGGGCTCTCGGGCTTCGAGGACGCCTCCTTCGACCACGTGGTGCTGTCGCAGACGCTGCAGGCGATGCGCCACACCGAGGCGATCGTGTACGAGATGCTGCGCGTCGGCCGCGAGGCGGTGGTGTCCTTTCCCAACTTCGGCTACTGGAAGCACCGCCTGGACATCCTGGCGGGGCACATGCCGGTGTCGGAGCGCCTGCCCTACCAGTGGTACGACACGCCCAACATCCATCTGTGCACCATCGCCGACTTCGACGACTTCTGCGCCAAGCGCAACATCGCGGTCAAGGAGCGCAGGGTGTTCGACGAGGGCCGGCTGATCACCGAGGAGCAGAACTTCCTCGGCAGCCTGGCCGTGTACCGCATCACGAGAGGGTAGCGGCTTGGCCTGCCCGCCCTGGCTGCGTGTATTGTTCACGCGGCGCATGCTGATCTGCGTGTTCACCGGCTTCTCCTCCGGCCTGCCGCTCTACCTGCTGCTGAACCTGGTGCCGGCCTGGCTGTACACCGAGGGCGTGAGCCTCAAGGCGATCGGCGCCATGACGCTGATCCAGCTGCCCTACACCTGGAAGTTCCTCTGGTCGCCGCTGGCCGACCGCTATCCGCTGCCCGGCGGCCTCGGCCGCCGCCGCGGCTGGATGCTGGCGACGCAGGCGGGGCTGCTCGCGGCCATCGGCAGCTTGGGCGGCCTGGCGCCGCGGGCAGACCTGGAGCCGATCGTGGCGCTGCTGATCCTGATCGCGCTGCTCTCGGCGACCCAGGACATCGCGCTCGACGCCTTCCGCCGCGAGATCCTCTCCGACGCCGAGCTGGGCCTGGGCAACTCGGTGCACGTCAATGCCTACCGGATCGCCGGCCTGGTGCCCGGCTCGCTCTCGCTGATCCTGGCCGACCGCCTGCCCTGGGCCCAGGTGTTCTGGATCACCGCGCTGTTCATGCTGCCGGGCATGGCGATGGTGCTCTCCGTGCGCGAGCCGGCGATCGCCGTCGGTCCGCCGCGATCGCTCAAGGATTCGGTGGTCGATCCGTTCCGCGAGTTCATCGACCGGGCCGGGGTGCGCCGGGCGCTGCTGATCCTCGCCTTCATCTTTCTCTACAAGCTCGGCGACAGCCTGTGCACCGCGCTGGCCACGCCCTTCTACCTCACCATGGGTTACACCAAGACCGAGATCGGCCTGGTGGCCAAGAACGCCGGGCTGTGGCCGGCGGTGATCGGCGGCCTGGCCGGCGGGTTGTGGATGGTGCGCCTGGGCATCAACCGCGCGCTGTGGCTGTTCGGCGCGGTGCAGCTGCTGTCCATCCTCGGCTTCGCCGCGCTCGCCTGGCTCGGGCCGCAGTCGGCGATCGGCGCGCCGCAACTGGCGGTTCTGGCCGCGGTGATCGGCGCCGAGGCGCTCGGCGTGGGCCTCGGCACCGCCGCCTTCGTCGCCTTCATCGCCCGCGCCACCCATCCGCTCTATACCGCCACCCAGCTGGCGCTATTCACCAGCCTGGCCGCGGTGCCGCGCGCCTTCATCAATTCCACCGCCGGCCTGCTGGTCGACCGGCTGGGCTGGTTCGGCTTCTTCCTGCTCTGCGCGCTGCTCGCCCTGCCGGGCATGCTGCTGCTCCCCGCCGTCGCGCCCTGGCGCCGCCGCCCCGCCGGCTGAGCCGCAGCGTCGCCATTGCGAGCGCAGCGCGGCAATCTCCGGACCGTCGCGGCCTTCGGCCGCGCAGCGACGAGCCGTATCGTCCGCCCCGATTCTTGACCGTATCGTATGCGAACGTATACAATTGTCCCTCCTCCGAATTCCCCCGACTGGACCTGCCCATGAGCTTCGACAAACTGCTGATCAACGGCGACTGGACGGCCGGCGCGTCTTCCTTCCCGGTGCGGAACAAGTTCTCGGGCGAGGCGATCGCCGAGGTGGCCCAGGCCTCCCGCGAGCAGGTGCGGCAGGCGGTGGCCGCGGCGCAGCGGGCGTTCCGGGCCGGGCCGCCCACCCCCTACGCGCGCTACCAGTTCCTGATGCGCGCGGCGGAAGCGCTGGGGACGCGCCGGCAGGCGTTTCGCGACACCATCGTGGCCGAGACCGGCTTCACCCTGGCCGACGCCGAAAACGAGGTGAACCGGGCGATCCAGACGCTGACCATCTCGGCGGAGGAGGCCAAGCGCCTGGCCGGCGAGGTGGTGCCGATGGGCGGCGCGCCCACCGCCGGCGATCGCCTGGGCTTCACCCTGCGCGTGCCGCTCGGCGTGGTCTGCGCCATCACCCCCTTCAATTCGCCGCTCAACACCGTCTGCCACAAGCTCGGGCCGGCGCTCGCCGCCGGCAACGCGGTGATCCTGAAGCCCGCGGGCGCGACGCCGCTCTCCGCCGGCCTGCTCTGCGAGGTGCTGGTGCGGGCCGGCGTGCCCAAGGGTTTCCTGTCGCTGGTTCACGGCAAGGGCGCCGAGATCGGCGAGTGGCTGATGGCCGAGGAGGCGATCCGCTTCTATCTGTTCACCGGCAGCACCGAGGTCGGCCGGGCCATCCAGAGCGGCGCCGGCCTGCGCCGCACCCAGATGGAGCTGGGCAGCATCGCCAGCACCATCGTCTGCGCCGACGCCGACATCGCCGCCTGCCTGCCCAAGATCGTGAACGCCTGCTTCCGCAAGGCCGGCCAGGTGTGCACCTCGATCCAGCTGCTGCACGTCGAAGAGTCCATCCTGGAGCGCTTCTCCGAGCAGTTCGTCGCCGCCGCCGAGAAATTCAAGGCGGGCGACCCGAGGCTGGCCGAGACCTCGGTCGGCCCGATGATCTCGCTCGCCAACGCCGAGCGCGTCGAGGCCTGGATCGCCGAGGCCGTCGCCCAGGGGGCGAAGCGCGCGGTCGGCGGCGAGCGCCAGGGCCCGGTGGTGCCGCCCACGGTGCTGACCGGGGTGCGGCCCGGGATGAAGGTGGTCGACCTGGAGGTGTTCGGCCCGGTGGTCTCGATCCTGCCCTTCTCGCGGCTGGACGAGGCCATCGACCGGGTCAATGCCTCGCCCTACGGCCTGGCCACCGGGATTTTCACCCGCAACCTGGATCAAGCCTTCCGCGCCGCGCTGAAGCTCGAGGTGGGCAGCGTCCACATCAACGAGACCTGCAGCTCGCGCGTCGACCTGATGCCCTACGCCGGCACCAAGGACAGCGGTTTCGGCACCGAGGGACCGAAATACGCGGTCAGGGAACTGACCGAGGAACGCCTGCTGACCATCAGCCTTTGAACATTCGCCAAGAGGAAAGACCATGCCAAAAATGAAGGGTGGAGAACTGATCGTCGACTATCTGGTGCAGGAGCGGGTGCCCTACATCTTCGGCATCTGCGGTCACGGCAACGTCGGCCTGCTCGACGCGCTGTACGACGCCCAGGACGACATCAAGCTGATCTCGCCGCGCCACGAGCAGGCCGCCGGCCACATGGCCGACGCCTACTACCGCGTCAAGCACCAGCCGGTGGCGACCCTGACCTCGACCGGGCCGGGCTCGGCCAACCTGGTGGGTGCCCTGGCCTGCGCCATCTCCGACTCCTCGGCCTTCCTGGCGATCACCGCCAACGTGCCGACCTCGCAGGAAAACCGCGCGCCCTTCCAGGAGCTCTACCATCACCACCAGGCGGACTTCCCGTCTATCCTGCGGCCGGTGGTGAAGCGCAGCTTCCACCCCTCGCGGGTCGAGATGCTGCCGCTGGCCCTGCGCCAGTCGATGGCGACGATGACCGCGGGCCGGCCCGGCCCGGTCAATCTCGACGTCCCCTACAACCTGTTCCAGGAAGAGGCCGACGTCGAGGTGCCCGAGAGCGCGGCCAGGATGAACGTGCAGCGGCCGGGAGCCTCGCCCCAGGAACTCGAGGCGTGCCTGAAGCTCCTGGCCAAGGCCCACCGCCCGGCGTTCTTCGTCGGCCACGGCGCGACGCTGGCGGAGGCCGGCCCGGAGCTGACCGAACTGGTGACCAAGCTCGGCATCCCGGTGATCAGCTCGCCCAACGGCATGGGCTGCCTGAACATGGACCACCCGCTGGCCCTGGGCTTCATCGGCCGGAACGGCGCCTATCCCGCCAACCAGGCCGGGCGCCACGCCGACCTGGTGATCGCGGTCGGCGCGCGCTTCGACGACCGCTCCTCCTCGGCCTGGATCCCGGGCTATTCCTGGAACTTCCCGGCGACCCAACTGATCCACGTGGACATCGACAACGACGAGATCGGCCGCAACTATCCGGTCAATCTGGGCATCGTCGCCGACGCCAAGACCTTCCTGCAGCAGATGCTGCTGCAGCTCGCCGCGAAGCCGGGGGCGGCGACGCCGCCGCTGGCCGGGTGGCAGGCCGAGATCGCCGCCTGGCAGCAGGAGTGGGAGGCCTACGTCCGGCCCAACTTCCTGCTGCAGACCTCGCCGCTGCGCCCCGAGGGCATCGTCGCCGACGTGCGCGCGCTGCTCCCCGACGACGCCATCATCTGCCTCGACTCGGGCGTCCATCACAACTGGTTCATGCAGTTCTGGAACGCGCGCCGGCCGCAGACCATGCTCAACTCCTGGGGCTATTCCTCGATGGGCTTCGGCGTCTGCGGCGTGCTCGGCGCCAAGCTCGCCGCCCCCGACCGGCCCTGCGTCGCCATCGTCGGCGACGGCGGCTTCATGATGGCGCCACACGTGCTGGCGACCGCGGTGGAGTTCAACATCAACTGCATCTGGATCGTCTGGAACAACTTCGCCTGGGGCGCGATCCGCGACCTGCAGTACGGCCTCTACGACGGCCGCGAGATCGGCACCGCCTTCTATCACGGCGAGACCAAGGAGCGCTATAACCCCGATTTTGCGGCGATGGCGCGCTCCTGCGGCGTCGAGGGCATCACCGTGACCCGGCAGCAGGACATGAAGGGCGCGCTCGAACGCGCGCTGAAGCTGGGCAAGCCCTGCCTGCTCGATGTCCACGTCGATGCCGAGGTGCGGCCGCCCTCGACCGGCACCTGGCAGCTGCCGCCCACGCCCTACAAGGAGCCGATCTTCGGCAAGCGCTACCTCGCCCCCGGCGTCCCCGGCAAGTGAGGCGGCGATGAAAGCGCTCGCCCCGATGGAAGTGGGTTTCGCGGTCGCCGACATCGACGCCGTCCTGCCCTTCTACCGCGACGTCCTGGGCCTCAAGGTGCTCTCCGACGTCACTGCGCCGGCGGACAAGAGCCGGCAGACCGGCTTGGCGCCCGAGGGCTACCGCGTGATGCGCCTGGAGAACGAAGCCGGCGACCGCCTGAAGCTCGCCCAGCCGACGCTCGCACCGCTCGCCGCCGCGCCGCGGGCCTTCGCGCTGGAGCGCCAGGGCGGCGCCTACGCCACCTTCATCGTCGGCGACATCGACGATCTGCTCGAGCGCTTCCGCACGGCCGGCGCCGACGTCCGCAGCGCGGGCAAGGTCGAGGTGCGGCCCGGCGTCTGGGTGCTGCTGGTGCGCGACCCCGAGGGCAATCATCTCGAGTTCGTGCAGTACGCCGACCTCTCCTCCTACCGGCCGGGACCGAAGTCCTAGCGCCGGCAGACCCGGGGCCGAAACCGATGCGGGCCGACTACGACCTGGTGGTGGTCGGCGCCGGGGCCGGCGGCATGACCGCGGCCCTGGTCGCGGCGAACGAGGGTCTGAAGACCCTGCTGATCGAGAACAGCGACCGGGTCGGCGGCACCACGGCGCGCTCCTCGGGGACGGTGTGGATCCCGGACAATCCCCATCAGCGCGCGCTCGGCGTCGGCGGCGATGCCGGGGCGGCGCTGAGTTATCTCGAAGCCCTGGCCGCCGGCCGCGGCGACCCGGCGCTCCGACGGGCCTTCGTCGCTGCCGGCGGCGAGATGATCGGCTACCTGGAGGCGCACACCGAGGTGCGCTTCCGCGCCTACCCGGAACAACCCGACTACCGCCAGGATCTGCCCGGGGCGGCCGCCGGCGGCCGGCCGCTGGAGCCGCTGCCCTTCGACGGGCGCATCCTGGGCGCGGCGTTCGCTAGGCTGCGCTGGCCGCTGCCGGAACTGATGCTCGCCGGCGGCATGATGGTCACCCGCGGCGAGGCGGGCCGCCTGCTGCGCGCCTGGAAGTCCTGGGACGGACTGCAGCTCGGCATCCGCCTGGCGGCGCGCTACGGCCGCGACCGGCTGAGCCACGAACGCGGCACCCGCCTGGTGCTGGGCAATGCGCTGGCTGCCAGGCTATACAAGGGCCTGATCGACCGCGGGGTGGACATCTGGTTCGAGGCCGGGGTCTCGCGTCTGACGCTGGAAGCGGGCCGGGTGACCGGTCTGGACGTGTCCCGGGGCGGCGTCGTCAGTGGGGTCCGCGCCCGTCGCGGCGTGGTGCTCGCCGGCGGCGGCTTCCCCGCCAGCGCAGCCTGGCGCGGCCGCTACCTGCCCGAGCCGGCGGCGCAATACACGGCGGCCTTCGAGGGCTGTGTCGGCGACACCCTGGCGCTCGCCCAGGCGGTCGGCGCGGCGCTGGGTCCGGAGGGTGAGGACAACGCGCTGTGGTTCCCGAGCTCGATCGCGCGCCGCCGCGACGGCAGGACCGCGGTGTATCCGCACATCGTCCTGGACCGGCCCAAGCCCGGGCTGATCGCGGTCGATGCCGCCGGCCGGCGCTTCGTAAACGAGGCGGCCTCCTATCACGAGTTCTGCCGCGCGATGATCCGCGCGCATCGGCGGCAGCCCTGCATCCCCGCGTTCCTGGTGTGCGACCGCAAGTTCCTGTGGAAGTACGGGCTGGGCCTGGTCAGGCCGCTGACGCTGCGGCTGCGGCCGCATCTCGACGGCGGCTATCTCAAGACCGCCAATACGCTGGCCGCGCTCGCCCGGAAGTTAGGCGTCGATGCCGCCGGCCTGGAACAGACGGTGAGCGCCCACAACGGCTACGCGAAGACCGGGGTCGACGCCGAATTCGGCAAGGGCGGCAATCGCTACGACCGGGCCAACGGCGATCCGGAGCACGCGCCCAACCCCTGCCTCGGCGCCATCGCGGCGCCGCCCTACTACGCGGTCGCGGTGCTGCCGACGCCGCTGGGCACCAGCCTGGGCCTGGCGACCGACGCCTCGGCCCGGGTCCTGGACGGCGACGGTGATCCGATCGCCGGCCTGTACGCCTGCGGCAACGACATGCACTCGATCGTGGCCGGGGAGTACCCGGGGGCGGGGGCGCAGCTCGGCCCGGCGCTGACCTTCGGCTACCTCGCGGCGCGGCACGCCGCCGCTGTCAGTCCCGCTTGAACAGCAGGTTCAGGCGTTCGTGGTAGGCGCCGCGGATGTGGGCGCGCATCAGCTCCTCGGCCAGCGGCTGGTCGCGGGCGACGATGGCCTTGACGATCGCCTGATGCTGGGAGTGGGCCGCCGCGGCGCGCGGCTTGGAGCCCAGCGTGGTCTTGCCGAGCAGGACCAGGGAGTCGTGCAGCGCGTTGAGGGTCTTCAGCAGGTAGCGGTTGTGCGCGCTGCGGTAGATGATGTCGTGAAACTCCCGGTTCTGCCGCATCAGCAGGGCCGGCTCCTGGGCCAGCTCCTTCTCGGTCTTGACGATCTCCTGGAGCATGTGGATCTCGGCCGGCGAGGCGTGCTGCGCCGCGAGCCCGGCCGCCGTGCCTTCGAGCACTTCGCGCATCGCGTAGAGCTCGGTCACCATCTCCGAGTCGATCTCGGTGACGACCACGCCGACGTGGGGCACGTGCGAGAGCAGGCCCTCGGCCTCCAGCCTGCGCATCGCCTCCCTGACCGGGGTGCGGCTGATCTGCAGCCATTCCGCGACGTCCGACTCGCGCACCCGGGTGCCCGAGGTCAGCTGCCCCTGCTGGATCGCTTCGAGCATCCGCTCGTAGGCGAGCTGCGCCCGCACCGGCGGGTTCTCCGCCATCTTCGGGGCCCTGCTCGGCAGTTGCGTGAGGCGTTCCATGGAATCGGTGCTCTGTCCGGAAATGCGCGGTTCGGAATCTGTCCAGTCCGCGGATTCTACCGTGCAATCCTTTCGCGCAACTATAATCCCCCTTGACACAAATGTATACGGCTGCATACAATCATTCGACGTTCAGTCCGGGAAGGGGAGGGGTGGCCATGGCAGCTTCGGATAAGCCGGGATACGCGGATGCCCTCGTCCGCAATATCAGCGAGGTGCCCTGGGACGAGATGCCCGGCCACCACGGCGGCGCGCTGTCCAAGCGCCTGGTCCGCCCCGAGGCCGGCAATTCGCGCCGGATCGACCACAGGATCTCGCGCTACCAGCCGATGGCCCACGTCGAGACCCACGTTCATCAGGTGCAGGAGCAGGTCTATCACGTGCTGGAGGGCGAGGGCCTGCTCGAACTCGACGGCCAGAAGCGGGTCGTGCGCCGCCACGACGTGGTCTTCGTTCCCCCCGGGGTCAGTCACGGCATCTGCAACACCGGGCTCACCGAGCTGGTCTTCATCGTCGTCACCTCTCCCCCGGACGACGTCGCCTGAGCCAGGATCGTAACAGCTAGTCCTTGACATGATCGTATGCGACTGTATACGATTCGCGGACGCCGGCAATCGACCCCGGTCCGCCGCCGGCAACCCCGGCGGCGGAATCATCGCGGCACACAACGGAGGCATCATTGGTTACATTGAGCGGTAAAAAAGTATTAGTGATCGGCGGCAGTTCCGGCATCGGCTACGCCACCGCAGCGGGGGCGCTGGCCGACGGCGCCAGCGTCACCATCGCCAGCCGCTCGGAGGAGAAGCTGCGCGAGGCTCGGGCCCATCTCTCCGGGAGGGTGGAGGCGCGGGCGATCGACGTCACCGACGACGCCAGCGTCGAGGCCTTCTTCGCCGCCTCGCCGGTGTTCGACCATATCGTGATCAGCGGCGCGGCCTTCAAGTTCGGCACGGTGCAGGGCCAGGATATGGGGGACGCCCAGGCCGCGATGGACGTCAAGTTCTGGGGCGCCTACCGCGTGGTGAGGCGGGCCAAGATCGCCCCGGACGGCTCCTTCGTTTTCCTCTCGGGTTTCTTGAGCCGGCGCCCCAAGCCCAACATGGTGCTGATCGGCGCCATCAACGCCGCCCTGGAGACCCTGGCCCAGGGTCTCGCCCTGGAGATGGCCCCGATCCGCTTCAACGTGGTCTCGCCCGGGATCATCGACACGCCGACCCGCGCCGCGATGCCGGCCGAGGCGCGCAAGACGATGCTGGAGAACGTCGCCAAGAGCCTGCCGGTGAAGCGCGTCGGACAGGCCGAGGACGTCGCCGACCAGGTCCTGCTGTTCCTCAGGAACACCTTCGCCACCGGCTCGGTGGTCTATCTCGACGGCGGCGGCCTGCTGGTCTGAGCGGGTACCAGCGTTTTCACGGCAAATCCGGCCATTCGGCCGAACATAAGGAGGAGTGAGCAAATGACAAAGAAGATCGAAGAACGCGCAGCGGCTCTGCAGTCGTCGAAGCGGCGCGGCGTATTGAGGGCCGGGGCGGCATTGGCGGGCGGCGCGGCATTGGGTACCCTGGGGTTCCCGGGGTTCGCTTTCGCCGACCAGGCCAAGGTCAGGATCGGCCACCTGACGCCGCTGACCGGCTTTCTCGGCTCGCTCGGCGAGTACGCGGTGATGGGCATCAGCCTCGCGCTGGAGGAGGTCAACCGGGCGGGCGGCGTGATGGGCCGTCAGGTGGAGCTGGTCTCCGAGGACTCGGTCAACCCTTCGGTCGCCTCGTCGAAGGCGCAGCGCCTGATCGAGCGCGACCACGTGGTGGCGCTGGTCGGCGAGATCAACTCCGCTTCCGCGCTGACCATCTCCCAGGTGGCGGCGCGCCACCAGCGCCTGTTCATGAGCACCGGCGCCCGCTCAGACGCCCTGCGCGGCAAGAATTGCAGCAAGTACTCCTTCTACGTCGACACCAGCAACACCTCCAACGTCAAGGCCGTCGGCCGGGCGCTGCTGGCGGAAAATCTGGTCAAGGGCAAGAAGCTGTTCACCCTGACCGCCGACTACGTTTTCGGCCACGACCTGCTGCACGCCGCCAAGAATTTCATCAGCGCCAATAACGGCATTCTGATCGGGGACGAGATGGTGGCCACCGACGTCACCGATTTCAGCCCCTATCTGATCAAAATCCGCCAGTCCAAGCCCGACGTGGTCTGCTCCAACCTGGCCGGCAACCAGGTCACGACCTTCCTCAAGCAGTACGCCGAATTCGGCCTCAGCTACCCGATCGCCGGCTTCAACCTCAACACCGCGGACGCCTGGGCGGCGGGCGCCGACAACTTCGGCGGGATCTGGCCCACGGTCTGGGATCAGGACGTCGATACCCCGAGCTCCAAGGCCTTCGTCGCGGCATTCGAGAAGAAGTACGGCAAGCCCCCGGAGAATCACGCCTGGGTCGAATACGTCGCGCTGAAGATCATGGTCCAGGCGATGAACGCGACCAAGTCCACCGACACCGACAAGCTGATCGCGTACTTCGAGAAGGGCGCACAGTTCGACGTCCTGAAGGCGCGCAAGGGCTGGTTCCGCTCCTGGGATCACCAGCTGATGCAGGAAATGTACTCGCTCACGCTGAAGCCCAAGGGTAGCTACAAGCAAAAGTGGGATTTCCTGGCATTGGGACCCGCCGTCCCGGGACCGAGCGAGTCCCTGGAAGCCATCGCGACGACCCGCCAGGAAAACGACTGCAAGCTGTAGCGCCGGATCGGGCGCCCTCCCGGTGCCCGGGTCGGCCGATTGCGCGGCGCTGTCAGCCCTGACGGCGCCGCTTTCTTACGCGGCATTGGACTGATCATGCAACTCGTATTCTTGCTGGAACAGGTGGTCAACGGCCTGGTGCTGGGCGGCTACTATCTGCTGCTCGCCCTCGGTCTGTCGCTGATCTTCAGCGTCGGCGGGGTGGTGAATCTCGCCCACGGCGCCTTCTACGCGCTGGGCGCCTACATCTCGGTGGAAATCACCCAGCGCCTGGGCTTCGGCCCGGCCATCGTCATCTCGCCGGTGGCGGTGGGCCTGCTCGGAGTGCTGTTCGAGCGCTTCCTGTTGCGCCGCTTCTACGCCGCCGATCCGATCCTGAGCCTGCTGCTCACCTTCGGCCTGGCGATGGTCGGAGAACAGGCGATCCGCATGATCTGGGGCGCGGCGCCGCTGGAGTCCTCGATTCCCCACGCCTTCAGGGGCCATCACGATTTCGGCGACTTCCTCTTTTCCGATTACCGCCTGCTGATGCTGGCGGTGGTTTTCGTGGTGCTGGCCGGGATCTGGCTGCTGCTCAACAAGACCTCCTTCGGCCGCGTGGTGCGCGCCGGCGTGCAGCGGCCGGACATGGTCGCCGTTCTGGGCATCCGGCTGCAGCCGTACATGACCGCCATCGTGGTGCTCGGCGTCGGCATGGCCGGCCTGGGCGGCGCCTTCTTCGCGCCGATCTCGGTGGTCCAGCCGGCGATGGGCGGGGACATCATGATCGTCGCCTTCGTCGTGGTGGTGATCGGCGGCCTGGGCAGCTTCTGGGGCGTGGTGCTCGCCGCGCTGCTGGTCGGCGTGGTGCGCGGCATCACCATCAATTTCTACCCGCCGGCGGGCGAGGCATCGATGTACGTGCTGATGTTCCTGGTCCTGATGTTCCGGCCGCGTGGCCTGCTCGGCGAGCGCATCGAACGATTCGAATGATGAGTGGCTACGTGATCAAGAAATACCGACCCTTGTGGATCGGCGCGCTGGCGCTGATCGTCCTGCCCTTCGTGTTGCACGCCCTCGGGCTGACCCTCGATACTTCCGACGTCGTGGTCATCTTCGCCATCGCGGCGATGGGCCTGAACCTGCTGGTCGGCTATACCGGCCTGACCTCCTTCGGTCACAGCGCCTGGTTCGGCGTCGGCGCCTACGCCGCAGCGCTGTTTCAGAAGTACTGGTTTCCCGACCAATTCCTGCTCCCCTTGCTGCTCGCCGTCGTCTTCGTCGCGGCGCTGGCGGCCGTGATCGGGGTCCTGATCCTGCGCCGGCGGGGCGTCTATTTCTCGCTGCTGACCCTGGCGCTGTCGGCGCTGATCTTCGCCATCGCCTTTCGCTGGACCGCGCTCACCGGCGGTGAATCGGGGCTGGGCGGGATCGAACGCGCGCACCTGGGTCCGGTCAGTCTCGACGATCCGATCAGCTTCTACGTCGTGATCGGCGCCATCGCCCTGGGAGTGGTGTACCTGCTCTTGCGCGTGGTCCGCTCCCCCTTCGGCCACGTCATCGTCGCCATCCGCGAAAACGAACAGCGCGCCACCTTCCAGGGCTACGACACCGACCGCTACAAGCTCGCGGCCTTCGTGCTCTCGGCCGCGGTCACCGGCCTGGCCGGGGCGCTCCTGGCCTTCCACCACCGGCTGGTGTCGGCCGAGTCGACCTCGGTCGCGTTCTCCGGCGAGCTCCTGGCGATGGTGGTGATCGGCGGCATGCGCAACTTCCTCGGACCGGCGTTGGGCGCGCTGTTCTTCATCCTGTTCCGCGAACTGATCTCGATCTGGACCGACAATTGGCTGCTCTGGTTCGGGCTGCTGTTCGTCGGCTTCATCATCTACTCGCCCACCGGTCTGGCCGGCATCTGGGCGCAATTGCAACGGCGGTTTCGGCCGCCGCCGGAAGAGGGCGCGGCGATGAGCCGGCGCAAGATCTACGAGGGCCTGCCGCTGCCGGGCTTTCTCCGCCCGGACAGGCTGGAGGGCACGGTGCTGGAGGTCGAGGACATCGAGAAGCACTTCGGCGGCATCCAGGCGGTCAGGGGCGCGCGCCTCGCCGTGCACGCCGGCCAGATCCACGCGCTGATCGGCCCGAACGGCGCGGGCAAGACCACCACCTTCAACCTGATCTCGGGGATGTTTACCCCGGACGTGGGCACGGTGCGCCTGCACGGCAAGGAGATCCACCGCCTGTCGCCGCAGCGCATCTGCCGCCAGGGCCTGGCCCGCTCCTTCCAGATCACCAACCTGTTCCGCGGCCTGTCGATCTACGAGAACCTGAGGCTCTCGGTCCAGGCGCAGCACGCCGCGCGCTTCAACGCCTGGCGCGACATCGACAGCTACGACGAGATCGACGCGGAGACCGCCGAGCTGATGAAGTTCCTCGGGCTGGAGGGCATCGAGGATATCCAGGGCGGCGACCTCTCCTACGGCGGCCAGCGCCTGGTCGATCTGGGCATCGCGCTCGGCTCCAAGCCCAAGGTGCTGCTGATGGACGAGCCGCTGGCCGGTCTGGCGGCGGCCGAGCGCGAGCGGGTGTCGAAGCTGATCACCACCGTGGCGAGCAACATCCCGGTGCTGATCGTCGAGCACGACATCGACCGGGTGCTCGGCTTCTCGCAGCGGGTGACGGTGATGAACCAGGGCGAGGTGCTGATGGCCGGCAGCCCGGACGAGGTGCGCGCCGACGCCCGGGTGCAGGAGGTGTACACCGGCACCGGCACGCCGCCGGTCACCGGCCGGGTCGCCGGCGCGGCGGGCGAGCGGCCGCAGCTGCTGGCCTTCGAGTCGGTCAATGCCTTCTACGGCAAGAGCCACATTCTCAACGACGCCACGCTGGACGTGCGCGAGGGCGAGATCGTGGCGCTCCTGGGGCGCAACGGCGCGGGAAAGTCTACGCTGCTGAAGGCCCTGACCGGGCTGGTGAGGCCGGCGTCGGGCAAGATCGAATACCGGGGCCGGAACATCGCCGGCCTGCCGGCGCCGGATATCGCCCGCCTGGGGATCGGCTACGTGCCGCAGGGACGCGGCCTGTTCGCCGGCATGACGGTGGCCGAAAACCTGGCGCTCGGCCGCCTGGCCCGGCCCACCGACGGCAAGAACGGCATCGTCTGGAACGAGGAGCAGATCCTGCACTACTTTCCGCGCCTGAAGGAGCGCTTGAACGTGGCGGCCGATTACCTCTCCGGCGGCGAGCAGCAGATGGTGGCGGTGGCGCGCGCGCTGTCGGGCAACGTCAAGCTGCTGTTGCTCGACGAGCCCTTCGAGGGCCTGGCGCCGGCGGTGGTGCAGGAATTGTTCACGGTGTTCGACCAGCTGCGCAGCCAGGTCTCTATCCTGATCGTAGAACACAACCTGGACCTGGTGCTGGCGCTGGCCGACCGGGTGTTCGCGCTGGAGCGCGGCGCGGTCTTCCACAGCGGGCCGGCCGAACCCCTGCTCACCGACCTCGACTACCGCAAGCAGATACTCTGGCTGTAGCGGGGCCTTTCCCCCGGCCCCGGAGCCTCCGCCTCGCTCCATCGCTCGGCATGCCCGGCCCCGCCCCGAGGCAGGGGGCAACAAAAAGCCGGGCCCTCGGGCCCGGCTTTCTTGCGCCCGTTTGCTTACGCCGCCGCCGCGTCCTGCGCCTTGCTGGCCTCGGCCGCGGCGCCGCCGGCGACTCGGCCGAAGACCGCGCCCGACATCAGGCCGGTGCCGCCCGGGTAGTTGAAGTAGAAAATCCCCCCGACCATTTCCCCCGCGGCGTAGAGGCCGGGAATCGGCCGCATGTCGCTGTCGATCACCTGGGCGTTGGCATCGACGCGCAGGCCGCCGAAGGTGAAGGTGATGCCGCAGGTGATGGCGTAGGCCTCAAAGGGCGGGGTGTCCAGGACGTTGGCCCAGTTGCTCTTGGGCACCGCGAGGCCCTTGGTGCCCCGGCCGTCCTTGACGTTGGGGTTGAAGGGCACCTCGGTCTGCACCGCGGCGTTGTATTCCTTCAGGGTCGCGAGCACCGCCTCGGCATCGACGTCCTCCAGCTTGCCGGCGAGCTCCTCCAGGGTATTGGCGCTGACCTTGGTGACCTGGCGGATCCGGTACTCGTCGCGCAACAGGTGCGTGACCTTGGCGTCGAAGATCTGCCAGGCGAACTGGCCGGGCTGGTTCAGGATTTCGCGGCCGTACTTGGCGTAGGTGTAGTTGCGGAAGTCGGCGCCCTCGTCGACGAAGCGCTTGCCCTCGCCATTGACGATGATGCCGAAGGGGTAGCTGTGCTTCTGGAAACCGTCGCCGACGGCGAGATCGCCGAACTCCGGGGCGTTGCGCTCCCAGCCGACCGCGTGGCAGCCCGACCAATTGCCGTAGGGGCTGGCGCCGATCTCCAGCGCCATCTTGATGCCGTCGCCGGTGTTGAAGCGGGTGCCGCGCACCTTGGCCAGTTCCCAGCCGGGGCCTAGGTAGCGGGTGCGCCACTCGGCGTTGGACTCGAAGCCGCCGCTGGCGATCACCACCGCCCGGCCGCTGATCTCGGAGGTCTTGCCGCCGTGCTTGACGAGGACGCCGGTGACCGCGCCGTCCCGCTGCGTGAGGCCGGTGGCGCGGGTCTCGTAGAAGATCTCGATGCCGCGCACTTTGCAGGACTCGGTCAAGGCCTCGACCAGGCCCTCGCCGCCGCCCCAGGCCTCGACCGTGAGACCGCCCCAGAACTTGAACTTGCCGTCGATCTTGAACGCCTGGCGGCCGTAGATCGGCACGAAGCGCAGGCCCTTCGAGCGCATCCAGACCATGGTCTCGAAGCTCTGCTTGACCAGCATTTCGGTGAGATTGGGATCGGTCCTGAAGCGGGTCACCCGGAACATGTCGTCGAAGAAGTTATCTTCCGTATAGACGCCGAAGTCGGTGTTCTTGATCTCCTCCGCGGAAAGATCCGGCATCACCTTCAGCAGGTCCTCGATGCCGTTGTAGGCGAAGCGGATCGCGCCGGCGGTGAAGCGGCTGTTGCCGCCCGACTCCTGCTGCGGCGCGCATTCGAGCACGGCAACGGTGGCACCCTTCTCCTGCGCGGCCAGTGCCGCGCACAGCGCGGCATTGCCGGCGCCGATCACGACGACGTCGTACTTCTTGTGCATGAAACACTCCTATGAAACGGGTGGGAAATTGGCGATATTGTATGCTGGTGTATACAACCATGTCAAACCACCTCTTCGCTTCCCGCCGGCGCGCCGGATCGAACCGGGCAGAAATTATTTTCTGTCCGGCTCAACCTTTTCAATGCTCGTCCGTTAAATCAAGTGTGGTGCCCAATCTCGGGGAGACCGGAAATGGTGATCGTCATGGATACGGTTAGGGGGATGAGGATAGAGGACGAGTTCGGCGCCTTCGAGGAGGAGGTGCTGAACGCCCAGTGGCTGCCCCAGCCGGCGCTGCAGCCCGGCCCGCAGCTGGTTCATCCGGCCGCCGCCGCCCGCGTCGCCCCGGCGTTCGACGCCGAGGCCTTCCTGCGCACCGTCTATCTGAGCCAGGAGTGAGCGGTGGTGCCCGGGAGCCCCGCACCGAGCGGCGCGGCGACTACCGCCACTTCCTCGCCATCGCGACGCGCTGGCTGGACAACGACGTCTATGGCCACGTCAATAACGTCGTCTATTATTCCTACTTCGACACCGTCATCAACGAGTACCTGATTCGCGCGGGCGGTCTCGACATCCATCACGGATCCGTGGTCGGCTACGCGGTCGAGAGCGCCTGCCGCTTCCACCGCTCGTTTTCCTTTCCGGATCTCATCGACGCCGGCCTGCGCGTCGGCGAGCTCGGCAATTCCTCGGTGCGCTACGAGATCGCCCTGTTCCGCCAGGACGAGGACAAGGCGGCGGCCACCGGCCACTTCGTCCATGTCTTCGTCGATCGCCAGACCGACAAGCCGACGGCGATCCCCCCCTCGATCCGCGCCTGCCTGGAACGAGTGCTGCGCGCATGAGCCGTCCCTCGGACGGCCGGCTGCTGTTCCTGCTGTGCGCCGCAGAAGCGCTGAGCATGACCGGTTTCGCCGCCTGGCCCGGCCTGCTGCCGCACTTCCAGGCGGCCTGGCAGCTCTCCGGCAAGGCCGCCGGTGCGGTCGGCGGGGCCTTCTTCGCCGGCTACATGCTGGCGGTGCCGGCGCTCTCGGGTCTCACCGACCGCGTCGACGCCCGCCGCATCTACTTCATCGCCTGCCTGCTGGCCGCCGCCGGCTGCCTGTGCTTCGCCCTGTTCGCCAGCGGCGCGGTCTCCGCCGGCCTGTTCCAGCTATTCATCGGAGCGGGGCTCGCCGGCACCTACATGCCCGGGCTGAAGGCGCTCTCCGACCGCCTGGACGGCCCGCGCCAGCCGCGCTTCATCGCCATCTACACCTCGACCTTCGGCGTCGGCGCCAGCCTCTCCTACTTGCTCTCGGGCTGGGTCGGCGGTGCCCTGGGCTGGCGCGCCGTGTTCATTCTTGGCGCCTTGGGACCCTTGGCCGCGGGCTTTCTGGTGCTGCTCTCGCTGCGGCCGGTGGTGCCCCACGGCGCGGCGCATCGGCCCGGCCTGCTCAGGATGCTCGGGGTGCTCTCCGACCGGGCGACGCTGGGCTACGTCGTCGGCTACGCCGCGCATTGCTGGGAGCTGTTCGGCCTGCGCTCGTGGGTCGTGGCGCTGCTCGCCTACTCGGCCGGCGCCGGGGGCTACTCGCCGCTGGCGCCGGCCACCGCCGCCGCGGCGATCAACCTGGTCGGCATCCCCGCGAGCATCTTCGGCAACGAGCTGGCGAGCCGTTTCGGCCGCCGCCGCGTCATCCGGTTGACCATGGCGGCGTCGGGCAGCCTGGCCTGGCTCACCGGCGCCGTGGCGAGCTGGCCGTGGGCGCTGCTGGCGCTGCTGGTGCTCTACAACGTCGCGGTGATGGCCGATTCGGCGGCGCTCACCGCCGGCCTGATCGCCGCCGCCGAGCCGGCGAGGCTGGGCGCGGCGCTGGCGGTGTATTCGCTGTTCGGCTTCGGCGCCGGTTTTTTCGGCCCGCTGGTCTTCGGCGCGGTGCTCGACGCCGGCGGCGGCAGGGCCGCGCCGACCGCCTGGCTGCTCGCCTGCGGCAGCCTCGGTCTCGCCTGCCTGCTGGCGCCCGCCGCGACGCTGTTCGGAAAACGGGCTGCGGCTTAGTTCCCTACAGCGCATGCAGACGGTCGCCGCGGGCGAAGCCCAGGAGCGGCGCGTCGATGCCGCGCCCGAGCGCGATCACCTTGAACAGCTCGCCCATCTCCGCCGGCGAGATCAGCTTGCCGACGTTCTTCGCCTCGGCGAGATAGGCCCTGTCGCCATTGCCCTGCAGCCGCGCGAGCGCTTCGGTGATGCCGCAGTTGAACAGGAACTGCGCCTGGCCGGTGTAGCCCAGGACCTCCAGGCCGGCGTCGAAGCCGGCCTCGGCGACGGCGGTGAAATCGACGTGCGCGGTGATGTCGGAGAGTCCCGGCAGCCAGAGCGGGTCGCCGTGGCTGTGGTGGCGGTAGTGGCACATCAGCGTGCCGCAATCGCGCTCGGCGAGGTAATACTCGCGGCGCGGGAAACCGTAGTCGAGCAGCAGCAACGCGCCCCGTTCCAGGATGCGCCCCCACTCCGCGACCCAGGCCCGACCGGCCAGCCCGATCTCGGAGAGATAGGGGGCGCCCGCCGGCAGCAGCTCGGCAGCAGCGAGCAGCTCGCCCTCGGCCGGCCGATCCGACCATGTGAGACCGCCGGCTTCGGACGAGCTCACGCCACGCTCGAAGATGCCGTCCGTTTGCCAGACCACCAGCGCCACCGGCATGGCGTCCACCACCTCGTTGCCCAGCACCAGGCCGGAGCAGCGCTGCGGCAGCGCGTCCAGCCATTCGACCCGGCCGGCCAAGCGCGGCGCCCGGGACCGGAGCGTCTCTTCCTGCCGCTGGCGCAGCTCGCCCGAGAGTTCGAGGATGCGGTAGCGGTCGGGCAGCGCGCCTCGTCCCTCCAGCGCCAGCAGCAGCTCGGCCGCCAGGGCGCCGCTGCCGGCGCCGGCTTCGATGATCTCCTGACTCGAGAGCGCCATCACCTGTTCGGCCTGTGCCGCCAGCGTCCGGGCGAACAGCGGCGTCAGCTCCGGGGCGGTGACGAAGTCGCCGCCGGGCCCGAACTTGTGCGCGCCGCCGCTGTAGTAGCCCAGACCCGGGGCGTAGAGCGCTTGTTCCATGAAGCGGCGGAAGGGTATCCAGCCGCCGGCGGCTTCGATCTCGTCCGCGATGCGCCTGCACAGGGCGGCGCTGGCCTCGGCCGCGGCGGCATCCGGCTGGGGCAGGGAGGCGCGCCCCCCGAGGGGATTCTGCTTGGTCATCGCAGGGGATTCCCGTTGGTCATCAGGCGCGCATTGTGCCATGATGCCCGCCGCTAGTGCCCGTCGTCGTCGCCGGGTTGCCGATACCCGGAGACAACCCGGGGCACTTGTGCCGCTTGCGGTACTTGTGCCGCGAAAGCGGCATCGGAAGGAAGCCTAATGCTGTCAGCTGCAATTGCAGAAATGGACGCCGAGCGCCGCTTCGGCGGCGTCGTCCGCCTCTACGGCGGGGATGCGCTGGAACGGCTGTCCGCCGCGCGCGTCTGCGTCGTCGGCATCGGCGGCGTCGGTTCCTGGGCGGCCGAAGCGCTGGCCCGCTCGGCGGTCGGACGGATCACCCTGATCGACCTCGACCACGTCGCAGAATCCAACACCAACCGCCAGATCCACGCCCTGGAGGGCGAGTACGGCCGCGCCAAGGTGAGCGCGATGGCTGCCCGTATCCTGGCCATCAACCCGCGCTGCCGGGTGAGCGAGATCGAGGACTTCGTCAGCGCCGAGAACGTCGCCGAGCTTCTGCCCGCCTGCGATGCGGTGCTCGACGCCATCGACAGCGTCCGCGCCAAGGCGGCGCTGATCGCCCACTGCCGGGATGTGGGCGTTCCCGTCGTGACCACCGGCGGCGCCGGCGGGCGCCGCGATCCGACCCGCATCCGGGTGGCCGATCTGGCGCTGACCGAGCAGGATCCGCTGGCCGCCAAGCTGCGCGCATCGTTGCGCCGCGAATACGACTTTCCGCGCGGAGCGAAGCAGAAGTTCGGCGTCGATTGCGTGTTCTCGACCGAGCCCATCGTCAGGCCGCCGAACGACGGCCCGGCCTGCGAGCTCGACGAGCGCGGCCTGCAGGGCTTGAACTGCGCCGGCTACGGCTCGGCGGTGACGGTGACCGCCTGCTTCGGCCTGACCGCCGCGGCCAGGGTCCTGGAGCATCTGCTCGAAACCAGACAGGCGATATACTGACGACGAAGTGACGAACATGAGCAGCGCAGCCGTCCCCACACCCCCGGTGGTCCTGATCACCGGCGCCGCCAAGCGCGTCGGCGCCCAGATCGCGCGCGCCCTGCACCAGGCGGGCGCCGAGGTGCTGCTGCACTACCGCTCTTCGCGCGAGGAGGCCCTGGCCCTGGCGGCGCAGCTGAACGACGCCCGTCCGGGTTCCTGTTCCTGCCTGCAGGCCGATCTGCTCGATGCCGCGGCGCTGCCCGGGCTGGTCTCGGCCGCCCTGGCCCGCTCGGGCAGGCTGGACGCGCTGGTGAACAACGCCTCCTCCTTCTTCCCGACGCCGCTGGGCAGCATAGACGAGGCGGCCTGGAACGACCTCATCGGCAGCAACCTCAAGGGCCCGCTGTTCCTGTCCCAGGCGGCGGCGCCGCACCTGAAGGCGAGTGGCGGCGCCATCGTCAACATCACCGACATCCACGCCGAGTGGCCGTTGCAGGGCTATCCGCTGTACTGCGCCGCCAAGGCCGGCCTGCTGGGCCTGACCCGGGCGCTGGCGCTGGAGCTGGCGCCCCAAGTCCGGGTCAATGCGGTGGCGCCGGGGCCGATCGCCTGGCCGGAGAACGACGCCTTCGACGCCGAGGCCCGCGCCGAGATCGTCCGCCGCACCCTGCTGGGCCGCATCGGCGAGCCCGACGACATCGCCCGCACCGTGCGCTTTCTGCTCTTCGACGCGCCCTTCGTGACCGGCCAGGTGATCAACGTGGACGGCGGCCGCAGCGCCCGACTGTGACGCCGTGAGTACGCCCAAGCAGCAGGAGAAACAGCGCTACGAGGCCAACAAGCTGGCCAAGCGGCTGCGCCGCAACGTCGGCCAGGCGATCCACGACTTCAACATGATCGAGGCGGGCGACCGGGTGATGGTCTGCCTCTCCGGCGGCAAGGATTCCTTCGGCCTGCTCGACATCCTGCTCTACCTGCGGGAGCACGCGCCGATCTCCTTCGATCTCATCGCGGTCAATCTCGACCAGAAGCAGCCCGGCTTTCCCGCCGAGGTGCTGCCAGACTACCTGCGCGGCATCGGCGTGCCCTTCCACATCGAGGAGCAGGACACCTATTCGGTGGTCAAGCGCGTCCTGCCCCCGGGCAAGACCACCTGTTCGCTCTGCTCGCGGCTGCGCCGCGGCGTGCTCTACCGGGTCGCCGGGGAACTCGGGGCGACCAAGATCGCCCTGGGCCATCACCGCGACGACATCCTGGAGACCCTGTTCCTCAACATGTTCTTCGGCGGCAAGCTGAAGGCGATGCCACCCAAGCTGGTCTCCGACGACGGCCGGCACGTGGTGATCCGCCCGCTCGCCTACTGCCGCGAGCAGGATCTCGCCGCCTGGGGGGAGGAGCGGCAATTCCCGATCATCCCCTGCGATCTGTGCGGCTCGCAGCCGCAGTTGCAGAGACAGCAGGTCAAGGAACTGCTCTCCGATTGGGAAAGGCGGCATCCCGGCCGCATCCAGAACATCTTCCGCAGCCTGCAGAACGTCGTGCCCTCGCATCTCGCCGACGGCCGTCTGCACGACTTCGCCGGCCTCAAGGCGCACGGGCAACCGGACCCGGAGGGCGACCGGGCCTTCGACCCCGAGCGCTTCGCCGAGGCCGACGTCGTCACCCTGCATCTCCGTTGAGGCCGCGTCGGGGTCATCCGCCGCTTGAAGGCGGGGCATGTGCATGGCATACTGAACTTCGCCGATGGCAAAACGGCTGAAGGGAGAAACTGGCATGTGGGAACAACAGTTGATCCAGAGGACGCGGCAGCGCCTGGACCGAGGCGGACTGCCGCTGCGGGTGAAATTCTGGGACGGCCGCGAATACCTGCCGCGCGTGCCCGAGAGGATGGCCCTGACCCTGCACGCGCCCTCCGCGCTGCGGGCGCTGGCGCTGCCCACCCTGGGCCGGCTGGCGCGCGCCTACGTCGAGGACGAGTTCGACATCGAGGGCGACATCCGCGAAGTCCTCGCGGTCGGCGAGCAGCTCTGCGCCGCCGACGCCGCGGAGGACGAGAAGGGCAGTCCGCTGCTCGCCTGGCTGCGCCACAGCCTGCCCGCCGACCGCAAGAACATCGGCTTCCACTACGACGTCTCCAACGATTTCTTCGCCCTCTGGCTCGATGCCCGGCGCGTCTATTCCTGCGCCTATTTCCGCCGGCCCGAAGACAGCCTGGAGCTCGCCCAGGAACAGAAGCTCGACCTGATCTGCCGCAAGCTGATGTTGCAGCCCGGCGAACGCCTGCTCGACATCGGCTGCGGCTGGGGCGGGCTGATCTTCTGGGCGGCGGCGAATTACGGCGTGCATTGCCTGGGGATCACCTTGTCACAAAAGCAGCACGACTACGTCTCTGCCGAGATCGCCCGCCTGGGCCTCGCCGACCGGGTCGAGGTGCGCCTGCTGGACTACCGCGAGGTGCCCGAGGACCGGAGCTTCGACAAGATCGCCTCGGTGGGCATGTTCGAGCACGTCGGCCGCGCCAATCTCGGCCGCTATTTCGCCAAGATCCACCGCCTGCTGAAGCCCGGCGGCCTGGTGCTGAATCACGGCATCACCGCCGCGGGGGTGGGCACCCAGGGGCTCAGGAGCGGGATCAGCGACTTCATCGACCAGTACGTCTTTCCCGGCGGCGAGCTGGTGCATGTCTCCAGCGTGATCGAGGCGCTGGCCTCGGAGGGGCTGGAATGCCTCGACGTCGAGTCGCTGCGCCCGCACTACTCGCGCACCCTGTGGCACTGGGTCGAGCGGCTCGAAGCCAATGCCGGGCGGGCGCGGGAGCTGGTCGGCGAAAAGAAGTTCCGGGTCTGGCGCATCTACATGGCCGGGTCGGCCCACGCCTTCGCGCGCGGCTGGATGTCTCTGTCGCAGATCCTGGCCGGCCGGCCGATGGCCGACGGCACGCTGTCCTACCCCTTCACCCGCGAGCACATCTACGGCTGAGCTGCGAGCGCGGCGCCATCCTCGTCACTGCGAGGCCGAAGGCCGCGGCGGTCTTGAGATTGCTTCGCTACGCTTTCCATGAACCCTCCTCTGCGTCCCACGGGGACTTCCTCCGGTCGTCGTTGCGAGGCCGAAGGCCGTGGCAATCTGGATCGCCACGCTGCCGTCACTGCGAGGCCGCAGGCCGCGGCAGTCGCGATGACGGGTTTGGTGGTAGGTTCATGGTCCGTGTGCAGTTTCGGCCACGCCGAAACAGGCGGCTCGCAATGACGAAGTTTTGTGCAATCTCCGGACTGCTGCGGCGGTGACGACTGAAGGAAACCCCGATGCGCATCCTGCTCGTTGAAGACGACCGCATGATCGGCGAGGCGGTGGTGGTCGCGCTGAAGGATGCCGCCTACGCCGTCGATTGGGTGCACGACGGCGCCGCGGCGACGAGCGCGCTCGAACTGGGCGAGCATCAGGCGGTGCTGCTCGATCTGGGGCTGCCCAAACGCGACGGCCTGGAGGTGCTGCGGCGCCTGAGGCAAGCCGGCAACGCCGTGCCGGTGATCGTCATCACCGCCAGGGACGGCATCGACGACCGGATCAAGGGACTGGATTTCGGCGCCGACGACTACCTGGTCAAACCCTTCGACGTCAATGAGCTGCTCGCCCGTCTCCGGGCGGTGGCCCGCCGCCAGGGCGGACAGGCCGCGCCGCTGCTCTCCAACGGCGTGGTCAGCCTCGACCCGGCGACGCGCGAGGCGCATCGCGGCGATCTGGTGCAAGCCCTATCGGCGCGCGAGTTCGCCCTGCTGCAGGCGCTGCTCTTGCGCCCCGGTGCGATTCTCACCCGCGCCGAACTGGAGAGCCGTATCTACGGCTGGAACGAGGAAGTGGAGAGCAATGCCGTCGATTTCCTGATCCACGGCGTGCGCAGGAAGCTGGGGCCCGACGTCATCAGGAACGTCCGCGGCGCCGGCTGGATGGTGGCCAAATTGGCAACGAACCTGGCTAACGAGTCCGATGAAGGGAAGCACACCCAGTGAGATTCTCTTCCCTGGTAATCGCCCTGCCCTCGCTCGCCCTCGCCGCTTGCGCCGCCTACACGCCCAGACCGCTGCCCGAGCGCGTCGATCTGCCGCGAGCGGCTTCTGCCATCAGCGTCGATGCCGCGAGCCTGCCCTTCCGCAATCTGTCCGCGCATGTCTTCGATCCGGCAAACGGCCTGGACAGCGACGAGGTGGCGATGCTGGCGGTGGCCAACAACCCGCAACTCAGAGAGATGCGGGACGAGCTGGGCATCGCCCGCGCCCAAGCCTTCGCCGCCGGCCTGCTGCCCGATCCGCAACTGGGTGCAAGCTTCGACCACCCCACCAACGGCGCTGCGGGCAATACCAACGGCTTCAGTCTCAACCCGAGCTACGACGTGAGTGCCCTGCTGCTGCGTTCCTTGCGCGTCGGCGCGGCCGGCGCGAATCTGCGGCGGGTGAACCTGGAATTGCTCTGGCAGGAATGGCAGGTGGTGGGACGAGCGCGCCTGCTGTTCGCTCGCCTGATCGCGCAGCAAGCTCTGCTCGATCAGGCAAGGGCCGAGCGCAAACTGCTGGCTGAGCGCTATCGGCGCAGCCACGCAGCGCTCGCCGAGGGCGACGTCAGTCTGGCCGTCGCCAGCGCCGACCTGGCCGCCTTGCAGCAAGTCGAGCGCCGGAGCAACGAACTCGAACGCAGCCGCCTGCAAGACCGCGCCGCCCTCGATCGCCTGCTCGGTCTCGCCGCCGGTGCGCCGCTCGATCTGGTCGGGGAGCCGGCGCCCGCCGTGGTCGATGCGGCGATCGACGCCAAACGCGTGCGCGCCGATCTGGAGCAGCGCCTCAAGCAGCGTCCGGATCTGCGCGCGCTGCGGGCGGGCTACCGCTCCCAGGAAGAGAAGTTTCGCGGCGCGATTCTGGCGCAGTTTCCGGCCCTGAACATCGGCCTGACCCGCGCCCGCGACACCAGCGGGCTCTATACCGTCGGCTTCGGCCTGAGCTTGAGTCTG
>DATKVJ010000139.1:0-25398 GCA_035530135.1 Rhodocyclaceae bacterium
GGCTATGCCGCGGTGAGCGCGCCGGACGGCACAACCCTCGCGGAGGTGAGGAGCCCCGGTGCCGTGGTGCCGACCAAGGCGCTGCCCACCGGAACAGCGTCGCTATTCGGCGAGCGAATGATCGAGTCGCCGCGCGGTGAGCGCAAGATCCGGGAATTTTACGGCCCGGTGATGGACGGCGGTAACCTGAAGGCATTCGTTCGCATCGGGTATTTCGGACCGAGCCAGCTATTCGCGGTACAAGACCTGCCGTTTTTCGCATTGCTCGCACTGGCGATGTTTCTGTTGGTGCCGCTGATCTATTTCACCGGCAAACGAGAGATGGCGCCGCTCGGGGCGATTGTCAGGCAACTGCAGTCGATGGCTGGCGGAACGGCCGCGCACGTGCCGGTTGCAGCCTATGACGTACGCTGCCTGGCCGACGCCTTGCATCGCTATCTGGAGATCGCCACCGCTCGCATCAGGGAACTCGAGCAGGGTAGCGCCAGAACCCTTGCCAGCGGCCGGCTGCTCGAATATGGCAGCAACAAGATGAACGCGGTATTGCAGTGCCTGCCAGACGGCCTGCTGATTCTTGATCCCTCAGGCGAAGTGACATTCGCAAACAGCAAGATCGAGCCCTTGCTCGGCGTCGCCATCGATGAGGTGCTGTCGAACCCGCTCGACGCCTGGTGTGAAGACGCCGACTTGAAAATGCTGCTTTCCCGCTATCGAAGCGACGGTCCGGAAACCAGCCGACAACTGAAGATCGAATTCACCCCGACCAAGGTTCCGGACAAGCGTCTCTGGGCCACGGCGCTGCCGCTGGTTGGCGGCTCGGGCCGAATGGCGTTCGGCGCGCTGATCGTGCTGCGGGATGCGACCCGCGAGCATCTCGGGCAACAGGCCGGCAATGACTTCGTGGCACACGTCTCCCATGAATTGAAATCGCCGCTGAACGTGATAGCGATGTACAGCGAAATGCTGCAGGGCGCGCGCGCCGGCGACGAACAGTTGCGCGTCGAGGCGGCCAACGTGATCCAGGACGAGGTGGAGCGGATGAATTCGCTGGTCGGCAATTTGCTCAACGTGAGCAAGTTGGAGATGGGCAGCATGAGCCCGGAGTGCCACCGGGTAAAGCTCGACGAGCTGTTGCGCGATGCCTTCAGTCATGCGCTGCCGCTCGCCGAGAGCAAATCGGTGCGCTTGGATATTCAGGTGCCGCGCGAGATGGCCGCGGTATCGATCGACAAGGATCTATTCCGGATTGCCCTCAACAACCTGCTCAACAATGCCATCAAGTACAGCGAATCCGGTGGCTCGGTCTCGTTGATTGCAGACGAGGACGAGCACGACATCGTGATCACCGTGCGCGACGGCGGCATCGGCATTTCGCAGGAGGATCAGGCGCGTGTGTTCGAAAAATTCTACCGGGTCAGCGAAGGCGACGAGAACAGGCGAGGCGGGCACGGTCTCGGCCTTTATCTGGCCAGCCAAATCGTCGGGCTGCATCACGGTCGGCTGACGCTGCAGAGCGAGCCCGGGCGGGGCAGCGCGTTCTCGATTCACCTGAAAAGAATGCCGGCGTTGATGCAAGGAGCCAACGTCCTATGAAGCCGAGGAAGGTCTTGATCGTCGACGACGAGCCGCACGTGATTCGCGTCCTCCGGCTGACGCTGGAACGCGAAGGCTACCGAGTCGAAACCGCCAATGACGGCAATGAAGCGCTGGAGAAGATGGCTGGCTATGCGCCGGATGTGTTGATCAGCGATATCCAAATGGACGGCATGGACGGGCGCACGCTGTGCCGGACCGCGCGCCGACGCTATCCGCTGAGAAGCTTCCTGATTCTGGTCATGACGTCGATGACCGCAATGGACGAGCGGGACTGGGTGCGGGAGCTGAGCGATATCGAATTCCTCGAAAAGCCGCTGAGTCCGCGCCAGCTGGTCGCGCGACTCGCCCGCTATTGTTTTGCCCCGCCGGGAGATCTGGAGATCGACCATGCCGGATAAGGCGCTGGCCGATATTGATTTCACCAAGTACGGACGCTGGTTGCGTCGCCTCACGGGCACCGACTACGAGATGGCTGTCTGTAACGCCAGCGGCGCGCCGGTTTGGCACAGTCATGCCGCGGGCGATCTGCCGGCCTGGCTGCAGCAGCTGGTTGCGCACGGATTTCGGTGGCACTGCAGCGGCGACGGCATGCAACGGCACGACGCGGACGACGCGACGCTGCTGTATGCGCCTATCCATTGCCAGACCGGCGCGCTGGGATTCGTCACCGTCAGAGCCGAAGGCACGAGCACGGTCCCCGCGGCCTGGGACACCCTCGCCGAGACCCTGGAAGACGTTTGCGCGGGAATCGTCGCCGAACATGCCATGAAATCCGAGCTGAACGCGATGGCTGACGAACTGTCGGAGCGCTACGAAGAGTTGCATCTGGTGTACGCGATCGACAGACAGGTACGCGCCATGAAGCCCGGCGGCGACCTGTTCGAGAGCCTGCTCAAGAGCTGGGCGGTTCAAATGAACGCGGACGTCGCCGCATTTGTAAAGCCGGGCGACAATCTGTGCGTGTCGGCGACCAACCTCAGCAGTCCGATTCATAACCTGGATCTGGTGCTGGTGGAAATGCGCGGCGATCTGTTCCGTTTCGCGAATTCGTCACGCCAGCCGATTGTGATCAACGAGCTGGCCGACCCGCGTCGCGCCTACATCTTCACCGATCTGCCGTTCAAGATCCTGTGCTGTCCGGTGCTCGACGAAAAGGCCGTGGTGGCGATTCTGGTGTTGGTCAACCATGTGACAAAGCCCGATTTCACCAACAGCGATCGCAAGCTCGGCGAATTGCTGGCAAACCAGTTGTCGAGCCTCTCGCGCATGTACGGCATGCTCGCGGAAACCAATACTTTCAACGAGCAGATGGCGGCCTCGCTGATCGAGGCGGTCGAGGCGAAGGATCCGTATACCCGCGGCCATTCCGAGCGGGTGCATCATATCGCGATGCAGATCGGCGGCGCGATGAAGCTGCCCGCGCAAGAACTCGACAATCTGTTTTGGGGGTCGCTGCTGCACGATGTCGGCAAGATCGGAATCCCGGACGCCGTGCTGTGCAAGCCGGCGCGCCTGACGCGCGACGAATTCACCTTCATCATGGTGCATCCGGAACGCAGCTACGAAATCCTGCGCCACATCGACCGTCTCAAGGGCGCGATGCCCGGCGCTCGTCATCATCAGGAAAAATTCGACGGCAGCGGCTATCCGCACGGACTCGCCGGCAACGACATTCCGCTGAATGCGCGCATAATCGCGGTGGCCGACACCTACGACTCCATCACCAGTTCGCGGGCCTATCGCGCAGGCCGCAGCCACGAGGCGGCATTGCTGGAGATCGAACGCTGCGCCGGCACGCAGCTCGATCCGGCGATCGTCGCGGTGTTCCGGGAGATCTGCCTGACCGAGCCGGAATGGCTGCAGCGCTTCAGCATCCAGCGCGAGGCGGTCGCGCCAGCAGCACAACAGCAGCGAGCCGCCGGTGACTGACGATACCGTCACGATGAATCGGATCGGCTCGATGAGCTATCTCGCGCCGACCGTGGCGCTGGTCGCTGATGAAGCCGTTGCAGCACTCGAGGCGGCCATCGCCAATTGCGTGGCGATGCATCGGGTGACGATCGTCCTCGATCTCGGCAAGGTGGCGCTGGTTTCCGGCCGAGCGCTGGAATTGATGGTCAGCATCGCGTCCAAGCTGAGCGGCCTCGGCGGCTGGCTGAAAATCGCCTATCCGAGTCCGCTGCTGCAGGACATACTCGACGCGACCGGCGTGTCCGACCAGGTCGCCCTGTACGACGCACCGCCGGCCGCAGCGAAGGCGCAGCGCGCACCGGGGCATCGCAAGCTCGGCGACATCCTGATCGAACGCGGCGCGCTCAACCCCGCCCAAGTCACGGAGGCGGCCCGCCTGCAGGAGCAGACGGGCAAGCGGATGGGATTCATCATGGTCGAGAAAAAATGGCTGTCCGAAAGCAGCCTTTTTCAGGCCTTGGCCGAGCAATTGGGCTTGCCTTACGTCACGCTGCGCTGCGGCCTGTACGACCCGGCGGCCGTCGCATTGCTCGATCGGGATGTGGCGAGGCGGCTGAACGTGATTCCCCTGTTCGTCGTGCACAATACGCTGACCATCGCGACCGGCGAACCGCAGGCGATTCACAACTTCGACGATATCAAGGCGCGCACGGGATGCAAGGTCCGCGTGGTGCTGGCCTCCCCCGACGAGATCAACCGCGCGCGGGATGACGCCTATGGCGGCACCATGCCGGACTTCATTCACAGCACCGCGGACGACCTGGAACTGATCGAAAACCGGATTCCCGACGACTACACCCAGATCGACGAGATGGCCAGCGCCAGCCCGGTGATCAACATGGTCAATGCCGTGATCCAGCGCGCCATCCACGATGGCGCCAGCGATATTCACCTCGAAATTTCGCACAATCGCGCGCGCATCCGGTTGCGCATCGACGGCATCCTGTACGAGGTGATGTCGCCACGCGTGGAGATGCATCCGGCGCTCGTGTCGCGTCTGAAGGTCATGGCCAATCTCGACATCGCCGAGCGCAGGTTGCCCCAGGATGGCCGGATCCAGGTGGCGACGCAGGGCCGTACGGTCGACCTGCGCTTCAGCTCGCTGCCCGGCATTTACGGCGAGAAGGTCGTGCTGCGCGTGCTCGACAAGAACCACTCGATCCTCGACGTCGACAAGCTCGGCATGGACGCGGCAGCCGTGGCCTTGTTCAAGAAGCTGCTGGCGCGCAGCCACGGCCTGATCCTGGTCACCGGTCCGACCGGAAGCGGAAAAACCACCAGCTTGTACGCCGCGGTCAGCCATCTGAGAAGCATCGAGAAAAACATCGTCACGATCGAGGATCCGGTCGAGTACCAGCTCGATATCATCAACCAGAACCAGGTCAATGACGCCATCGGCCTGAGCTTTCCGAAGATACTCAGACACGTGCTGCGGCAGGATCCGGACATCATCATGGTCGGCGAAATCCGCGACCGTCAGACCGCGGAGATCGCGGTGCAGGCCGCCCTGACCGGCCATCTGGTGTTGACGACCTTGCACACCAACGACCCGCTAGGCGCCGTGACGCGGCTGGTCGAGATGGGGCTGGAGCCGTACTTGCTGTCCTCCGCGCTGATCGGCGTGATGGCGCAACGCCTGGTCCGGCGCATCTGCCAGTCGTGCAAGACCAGCTACCTGGTGCCACCCCAGGCCGCCGCCGCCTATCGCTGGCGAGGCCATGGCGACCTCAGACTCTCGCGCGGGCGCGGCTGCCCCGCTTGCTACGACTCGGGCTACAAGGGACGCATGGGGATCTACGAGTTGCTGGAAGTCGACGGCGATCTGCAACGGATGATCGTGAGCAGTGCCAGCAAGGAAGAGATGAGCGCGCACGTCGCGCGCCTCGGGCACCATGATCTTTTTGCCGACGGCATGGCGCATGCGTTCGCCGGCGAGACGACCCCCGAGGAAATTGCCCGCGTGGTCCATTCGCTGTAACGGATGCGACGCTGACCGAAGAGGGACCGACATGGCGCTCGAATTGAGCCAGGAAACTGTTCCGACCGGCGGCGACGACGTCCCGCACAAAGCGCTTGCGCGCTCGTCGTGGCTGGGTTGGTCGAGCGCGCGCATCGGTCCGGCCGATCGCATGCTGTTTACCGAGCGGCTCTCGCTCCTGCTCGAGACCGGCGTCGCCTTGCACGCTGCGCTCAAATCGCTGCACGAGCAAACCGTCAATCCGCGTCTGAGAGCGGTGATCGGCGCCCTGATCGACGACATCGTCGGCGGCCGCCGTTTCTCCGAGGCGCTGATCCGGCACGCCGATTTATTTCCGCCGACCTACGTCAATCTGATCGCTGCCAGCGAAGCCGGCGGCTTCCTGCCGCAAGTCCTGGATCAGCTGGTCGAGATGGATGAAAAGCAGGAGAGGCTGCGCAGCACGCTGGTCTCGGCCTTGTCCTACCCCGCCTTCCTGTTGGTGTTTTCCGTGGCCGTCGTGGTGTTTGTCCTGATGTTCGTGTTCCCGAAATTTTCAATCCTCTTCGTCTCGATCTACAACGAGTTGCCGATCACCACCAAGGTACTGATGAACGTCAGCGACCTGCTGACCCGGCACGCGCTCGGCTTGCTCGTCGGCTTGGCCGCGTTGGTCGCCGTCGTGTTCGCGCTGCTGTCGCGTCCGGCTGCGCGTCTCGCCATGGACAAGCTCAAGCTGCGCACGCCGGTGATCAATGAGATTTTTATAAAAATCTATCTGACCCGGCTGATGCGCATCATGGGCATCTCGCTGCAGCGCGGCGTGACGATACTCGCGACCCTGTCGGCGTGCCGCGACGTGGTGCCGAACACCGAATTCCGGCGGTTCATCGCGCAGTTGGAAACCCAGGTCACGGAAGGAAAGGGAATTGCGGCGGGATTCAAGGATAGCTATTTGATTCCCGTCAGCGTCCAGCAAATGATCAGCACCGGCGAGGAAACCGGAACGCTCGGACGGGTCATGGGACGGATCGCCGACTTCTATGATCGCGAACTGACCAAGCAGTTGAACCAGCTGGCAAAGCTGGCGGAACCGGTGATGTTGCTGGTGATGGGGGTATTGGTGGGCACGATCGTGAGTTCGCTCATCTTGCCGATTTTCAAATTGTCACGCGCTGTTCATTGAATCGTCGAGCAATCCTCTGATGCACAACAACCTCGTGGAGAATATGTCCGTGTCGATCTCGCCCCATGCTCCGCCCGGCATTTGCAGCCCCTATGACATCCGGTTCCAGCCAATCTATTTTCATGTGGAGACAGAAATGCTTACGCTCAGACCAAGCCGGCGCCGCGCCGCACGAGGGTTCACCTTGATCGAATTGCTGATCGTCGTGATCATCCTCGCCATTCTGGCCGCGATCGTGGTGCCCCAGTTCAGCAACTCGACGCTCGACGCCAAGGAATCGACCCTCGGCGCGAATCTGAGTGCCATGCGTTCGGCCATGGAACTGTACAAGATCCAGCATAATGGCGCGTACCCGGGCGCCAACGCCAGCGGCGCCGGTACCGGCTGCGCAGCCGGTACCAAGGGCACGGGAACGGCGGCCAGCGCGCAAGCGTTCATCGACCAGCTCACCGCCGCATCGGATGAGGCGGGAAACACCTGCACCGTCGCCGACACGACTTACAAGTACGGTCCCTATGTGCGCAAGGGCATTCCCAACGAGCCCATCAACAACCTGGGTTCCGCCGCGGGCGACATTGCGGTGCAGTCCACGGGCGCGCCGATTCTTCCGACCGTCACCACCGGTGGCTGGATCATCGACACCAAATCCGGTGAGATCGTGATGAACAGCACCGCGAACGACAGCAAGACCCCCCCGGTCGCCTATTACAAATACTAGGATTCCGGAAGCGGCAAGGGAGATCATGAGAACACGCGCGCCTTCGCCCCTCGCCGCGCGTCGCGGGCATACCTTGGTCGAACTGCTGGCGGTGCTGGCGATCTTGGGGATAGCGTCCATGCTCGCTATGCCGAGCGCCGAACCGATCAAGCAATCCGCGGTGGCGGCCGCGGCGACGGAAGTGGCGCTGGCGCTGCGCTTTGCGCAAAGCGACGCGATCCGCACCGGCAATTACCGCGTGGTGAGCATCGATGCCGCGACCGGAAGGCTGCGTGTCTTCGGCCTGGACATGACCCAGACGCCCCCGGTCGAGGACACCGCGAACCCGGTCTTCGACCCGATCGACAAGAAAATCTACGACCTGGCGCTTTCGGCAGGAGCATCGACCAAGGGCGTCGAGATTGCCAGTTCGGTGTTCAGGTTCTCCGACGGATCGATCACCTCGCAGTTGGGCTTTGCCGCAGACGGATCGCCGGTGAACGTCGCCGGCCCGAATCCGGCGGACGTGAAGGCCCTGGTCGGCACGGGGCAGGTGCAGCTATCGTACGGCGCATTTCGGCGCACCATCAGCGTGGATGCGGTCACCGGCAGAGTAACGCTGTCTTCCTGACGCGATGGCGACCCGCACATTCAGGCCCCGTCCAGAACGACACAGGTCGGGGTTTTCCTATATCGAAGTCGTCCTTGCCTTGCTCCTGCTCGGCGTATGCGTGGTGCCCGCGGTCGACGCGGTCAAGAATGCCATCGCCGCGCCGCAGATTGCCGAAGACGCCGCCCGTGCCCTGCTGTGCGTGAACAGCCACATGGAAAAGATCCTGGCCGAGCCTTATCAAAATCTGCTGAATGCCGCCGGCGATATCGCGGCTGCATCGACGAGCTATTCGCTGGCTGCAGACAGCGACTGCCCCGCGCGCAATGTCTACATTGCCCGATACAACCCCGACGCCGCACCGAGCTTCGTCGCGACCGACACCGGTCTGTTGTACCTCACGGTGTCGTCGCCCGACCCGAGCGTCACGCCGCCGGGCACGACGTTCGCGTTCACCGTACTGCTTTCCCGATGACCGCCGAGCCGCCGATGATGCCGAAGCCGCCGCAGCGGGGCCTGACGCTGCTTGAACTGCTGGTCGGACTGGCGATCACCGCACTGCTGATGGGATCGCTGGTCGCGATGCTCGTCAGCGCGTCCGCCGCCGGCGACGACGGTTCGGAACGGCGAGATCTGCAGACGCAGGCGCAATTCGCCTTGCGGCGCATGGCGCTGCGAATTCGGCAAACGCCGAACGCCTTGCTGCCGCCGAAATCGGACGACACCAGTTCGGGCACCTGGCTGGCGCCGGCCACCTACGACCTGCGCAGCGGTACGGTCGCCGGCACCCTGGCGCTGACCGAAACGATAGCTGCGACCGGCAAGGTACTGGCCGAACCGGTCAGCAGCTTCAGCATCACCTCGCCGACGGTCACCGCGGGACAGACATTGATTGCGGTGCGCATCACGCTGGCCCGGGGCAATTCGCGGGCGAGCGCAAGCCTCGTGGCGCGGATGGGCGGCGCGCGATGAGGAAGCGACACCAGCGCGGCGTGCTGCTGCTGTCGGTCGCGATCATTCTGAGCATCATCGCCGCGCTGGCGTTCGTGATGAACCGCGCAGGCGCGATGAACGCTCAGGCTGTCGAAGCGCAATACGACACCGAGGTCGCGCGCTATCTGGCGGAATCCGGATTGAGCCTGGCGAAATGGCGCAATGAGCAAGCCGGGTGCAATAGCCAATCCGCCCTGGCGCCGACCAGCCTGCCGGGCATCGGGAGCTTTTCGGCGACCGTTTCCAGGGAGTCGTCGAGAACCCTCGATATCGTGTCGACCGGCACATCCAATCGCGGCGCCCGGTTCCAGATCAGCCGGATGAACGTGGTCGTACACAATCTCGGCAGGCCAACGAATGTGACCCTGAGCGGGGCGCAACCCGGCACCATCAGCGACACCTATCTGGACAGCGATTCCCCGAATTTGAGCACGGACGGATCGCGCTATCTCGAACTCACCCAGGGAGAGACGACGGCGCTGCTGCAATTTTCGTTGGCGAGCATTCCGAGCGGTTCGAGCATCATCAAGGCCGACCTGAAACTGGTTCAGTACCAGTCCAATTCGACCCAGCCGTCGCAGGTGGTCAGCGTGCACCGGGTGTTGCGCGACTGGGACGCGCCGGCAGCCACCTGGGCCTCGGCCAAGCTCCTGACGCCGTGGGCCGTTGCCGGCGGCGACTACGGCGGCGGCAACGTCGCGGTCGCCACCATCAACGGCAACCAGTCCTACACCTGGAGTATCGTGGCGCTGCTGGACGGTTGGGTCAACAACACCCTGCCGAACTACGGGCTGTTGCTGAAACCGGACGGACCGCTGCAACAGGCGCGTTTTGCCAGCGAGGAAAACAGCACGTCCAGCAAACCGAGCATCGACGTCAGCTATTTGCCGCCGTGTTGACGATTCATCATGATTGAACGGATGAAGCGCAATGCGGACCAATCGGTCGTGAACGAGCAAGCGATCTCGAAGTGGCTGGCAAACGTCTGGTCATCGACCAGCTTCGCCCTTGCCGATGTGTCGGCCTACGCCGAGCCGCACATCGCCCTGGAAACCCGCAATGGCGTGGCGCTGCTCAGTCTCGCGGCACTGCTGTTCCTTGCGTCCGCGGCGCTGCTCTGTTCGGTTTTCCGCTTGGGTGATGGCTACGTCTATACCTACGCACTGCTGACCGCGTTGTCGCTGCACATTCGCCTGTCGGCGGCGCGGGTGGCGCAGGTTCGCGCGCTCAACCTGCTCGCCATGCTGCTGCTGATCGTCTGCGCATCGGCGCTGGTGCTGCTGGCGCAACGGTCCGGCCAGCTGCACATGATGCTGCTGCTGAGCGTTGCCGTGTTGTTCATGCTGGTGCCGGTTATGCCCTGGGGACTGCGTGAAGCCGCCATGACGACCGGCGCAATCTATGCGATGTTTACCGTATCGACGTTCTTCACCAGGCTGCGATTTTCCTCGGTCGACTTATGGATTCTGCAGTTCCTGATGCTGATGGCGGCGCTCATTGCGCTGGCCTTGGTGGCGCGCGCGCTGGGTTTGCGCAAGCATGATCTGACCATGCGCTTCAGCCTGGAGCGGGCGCACAATGAAATGGCAGCGCTGGCGAATCGCGATCATCTGACCGGCGCATGGAACCGCCGCTACCTCGAACGCGATTTCGATCGGGCGGTCGGTTCCCATCATCGCTGCGGACTAGACAGCTATTTCGGCTTGTTCGATATCGATCGATTCAAGCTCATCAACGACACCCTCGGCCATCGTCATGGCGACAAGATCCTGAAGGCCGTCCATCGGGCGTTCGGTGACTTGTCCGGCGAAGGAGAATACCTGGTGCGCGTGGGCGGCGACGAATTCGCTGTACTGATGTGCGGCGAGCGCGTCCCGGAGCGCATCGCGCATGCGCTCGGATCGATCGTAGCTTTTGCCGGCGATGCGGCCTTGGCGCGCATTGCGCCGACCGTCAGCCTCGGCTTGATCAGGCTGATGCCCGACGCCAGGCCGAGTTTCGATCAGGCTTACAAGATCGCCGACGAACTGCTCTATGAAGCCAAGCGCGCCGGTGGCAACGGCATCAGGCAGCGCGCCGTTGAAGCGGCGCTGACGCAAGACGCCGCCACCACACCGACCGAGCCACGCCGATGAACCTGCGCACGCTGGAGCAGCGGCTTGCGCTACCCATCTTCGGCCGCCGGCGGGCAGCGCCGATAGGCACCGATTTTGCCGCCGAGCGGCTGAACATGCTGCAAATGGAAACGCGCGACGGCGCGACGGCCGTGCGGGCGGCGATTTCGATGCCCTATCCGGGCGAGCGGGATGCATTGTTTGCCGACACCCGGAAGCTCAAAAGCTTTGTCCAGGCGGCGCTGTCGGACGCCCCCTTTTCGGGCCGCCGCGTCTATTCCTCCCTGCCGCCGGCCGATGTGCGCATACTGCCGTTGACCGCGCAGGTGGCCGCCGGCCAGAGCGAAGCGCAGGCGGTGGCGAAGGCGGTTCGCGAGCATCTCGGCGTAGCCGTTGCCGAGAGCGTGGTCGACTACTGTCAGGTGCGCAGCCTCGAAGCGGAGGGGCCCGAAAGACAGGTGCTGGTGGCGGTGGCGCAGCAGCGAAAGGTGCTGGCTTATCTCGACACGCTGCGCGCCGCCGGGTTCGACCCGGTGGCGCTGGATATCGGCCCGGCAGCCATCGCGCGGCTGCTGGCCGCGATGCACCGGGAAGACTATGAGCAGTCGGTATTGCTGATCAATTTTGGCCTGAACAAAAGCTTCCTCACGGTGGTATGGGGTCGGCGCCTGATGCTCGATCGGGAAATCGACTTCGGCGAGACGAAATTGGCGAGCAAGCTCGCCAACTCGCTCGGACTGGAGCAGGACATCGCGCTCGCGCTGTTGCGCGAACACGGTATCGGCGGGCCGGGCCGCGGGCAGCACACGGACGGCGCGGCGCCGCTCGACGTCGGCCGGACGATCAGGGAAATCCTGCATCCGGAGCTCGCGCTGCTGGCGGAAGAGCTCAGCCGGACCCAGGTCTACGTCGCCTCGCGAACGCGCGGCGGTTCGGTCAGCCGCGTCTACCTGAATGGCAGTGCGGCGCGCTACCCGAACATCCAATCCAGAATCAGTGAACTGGTCGCGCTGCCGGTCGACGTGCTCAACCCGTTCGACGCCTTCGCCACGGCGCCTTCCGTGACGCCCGGGGCGGACGTCGAGCAAGGCATTGCGCTGGCAGCGGGCTTGGCCTTGCGCGAGGATCGCCATGGCTGATTTCGACATGATCCCGCGCAGTTATCGCGAGGCGATGCGCTTGAGGCGAAGCCTGAAGGCATTCGGGCTGGCGCTGGGCGCGCTGCTGTTGCTCGGCCTGCTCGCGGGCGCTGCGCTGCGCTGGCGCATCGGAGTCGAGACCCCGCTGCTGGCGCGTCTGCGCGGTCTCGCTGAGCAGAACGAAACGGCGCGAAAACAGCTTGAGGCAGCGCGCCTGCGGAAGGTGCGGATCGAGCAAAGCCTGTCGGCCTTATCGGCACTGCGCGACGCGGGCGGGATCGAGCGCGTCACCGGCGCGATCGATCGGGCCTTGAGCCGCGGCGTCTGGTTCAAGGAATTGCGCTTTTCGCGTGACCAGCAATTGCTGGCAGCCGGCCAGGTGCCGCCGCAGCCAACGGGCTATCTGATCGTGCTGCCGATCGAGACCGCGGGCAAGCCCTCGGCCACCGCAAACCAAACCTGGCGGCTGTCGAACAACATCGAAATCAGCGGCGAAGCGGTCGACCATGCGGCGCTGACCGGCTTCATGCGCAGTCTGTCGGCCCAGCCGGCGATCGCCGACGTGCGCTTTGTGAACAGCAGCGTGCGTGCCATCGAGGGCGGCCACGTGCTTGACTTCACCGTGACGGCGGCCACCCGCAGCGTGCGCGGAGCTCAGCCATGAACAGCCAGCTGACAAGCTTTTTGGCGCGCCTGCCGGCGCGCCGGCTGAACCTGGTATTGATGGGCGCGCTGTTGATCGCCTGCGCGCTGACCTGGCTGCTGGCTGTGCGCGCGCCGCTGGCATCGCTTCGCACCATGCGGGCAGAACGGACGCGGCTGGAAACGGCGGCGGCCGACACGGCCGGCCTGAGGCTTCAGAACGAACGCCTGGCGGCCGAGGTGGCGGCCCTGTCGCGCGATCGCGGCAAGGCCGATTGGCAAGGCTCTGCAGACCAAATGCTGGTGCACCTGATCAGCGAAGTCGACCGCGCGGGCTCCCGCCACGGCGTGCAAATCAGGGGCACCATACCGGGCCCAACGCGCAAGACGGTGATTTTCGATGAAATCCCCTTCGACATCGAGGCCAGGGGAAGTTATCAATCGCTGGTCGATTGGATGGAGGACATCGAACGCTCCCTCCCCACGCTGTCGATTAGCCGCTTCGAGATTCATCCCACGGACACGCCGCCGCGGCTTGCGATGAAAATCCGGATTGCCGCCTACCGGCCGCTGGAGGGGCATCCATGAGGCTCATGAGACGTGGCATCGCGGCGCTGGCCGTCGGCACCGCGCTCTGGAGTGCCGACTCGGCAGCGCAAAAGCTGTTGCGCGACCCATTCGATCATCCTATGGCGACACCCGTCGCCAAGTCTGGACCGGAAGCGCCGAGGAACCCCGAGTGGAGGCCCGAGCTGCGCGCTGTGATGCGGGGCAATGGCCGGTCACTGATCGATCTCGGCGGCAAAATTCTTGCACCGGGCGAGTCGATGGCTGGATACCGGCTCATCAGGGTGGAAGAACGGAGCGCCGTCCTGTCGAAGGATGGAGTCCGGATCAAACTCATGCTGGACAAGGAAGGACTCCGATGAAATCGTGGGAACTGAAATGTGCCGTATTCGGCCTGCTGCTGCTGCTCGCGCCCGCGCCGGCCAAGGCGGAGAGCGCAGCAAAAAAAGGCGCCGGACTGATGTCCTTCGTGTTCCGCGAGGCTCCGATCGCGGAGCTGTTCGCAATGATTTCGCGCAAGGAGCGGGTCAATATCATGCTCGCGCGCGGCGTGAGCGGAAACGTGTCGATAAACCTGTACGACCTGACGGCGCGTCAGGCAATCTACGCGATTGCCGAGGCCGGCGGCTACGCGGTGACCATGCGCGGAAACGCTTATATCATCGCCAACGCCAAGGAGGCGCCGGTAGAAGCGCCGGTCGGCAACTTGGAGGTGCGCTCTATGAAGGTGGAATATTCCGACCCGAAGCTGGTCGGCGACATAGTCGCCAGGCACCTTTCCCAAGGCGGCAAGGTCACGGTGCTCGCGCAACGCAAGATGCTGATCGTCGAGGACACCGCCGAGAACCTCGTTCGAATTGAAGACCTGTTGCGGAAAATCGATGCGCAGCCGCAGCAAATCATGATCGAAGCTAAAATTCTCGAGATCACGCTCGACGCCGCCGAGAACTTCGGCATCGACTGGAGCAAAATTTTCAGCGCCGACGGCGTCAACCGCGTCGGCACGACTGGCTTGGCGACGAGGGGATCGCCAGGGCTTTTCTTCAATCTCGTCAATCGCAATGTGGAGATCTTCCTGAGCGCGCTGAGCAACAAGGGGCGCGTACACACGCTCGCTACGCCAAAGCTGCTGACGCTGGAGAATCAAGAGGCCAGGATGAACATCGGCGACGAGCTCGGCTATCGTCTTACCACGACCATAAACAACGTGACCACCGAATCGATCCAGTTCCTGCAAACGGGCGTCATTCTCAGGGTCACGCCGTCGGTGGATTCGTCCGGCCGGATCGTGATGAAAATTCGACCCGAGGTCAGTTCAGGGACGATATCCGCGGGGATTCCTTCGAAGAACACCACCGAGGTCTCAACGGAACTTGTTGCCGACGATGGGCAGGGAATTCTGATCGCCGGACTGATCAAGAACTCAAGCGGCTACCGCCGTGTCGGAGTCCCGATTCTGGGCGACCTGCCGGGTCTCGGCAGGGTGTTCTCCAGTACCGAGAACACGGAGACTTCGACCGAGACCATCGTATTGATCACCCCTCACATCGTCGGCGCGCGGTCCGGATCACTGGATCCGACGAGTGCCCGCAAACTGGATGACGCAGCGGAACCGCCGGACGGAAAATCGGAGACCTCGACAGCCGAGACGGACGGGCTCAACGGCCAGGATAAGACAAAATAGCGCGACGCCTACTGCACGCCGAGATAGGCGCGCTGCACCTCGGGATCTTCGGACAGTTCGGACACCCGGCCCTCGCGCACGATCTCCCCGGTCTCCATCAGATAGCCGCGGTCGGCGACGCTGAAGGCGGCGAACACGTCCTGCTCGACCAGCAGCACGGTGATGCCCTGCTTGCGGATCTCGGTGAGCACGCCCAAGAGCTGGTCCACCACCACCGGCGCCAGACCCAGGCTCATCTCGTCGACCACCAGCAGCTTGGGTGCGGCCATCAGCGCGCGGGCGATGGCGCACATCTGCTGCTCGCCGCCGGACATGCTGCCGGCGATCTGGGTGCGGCGTTCCTTCAGGCGCGGGAACAGCTGGTACACCCGCTCGAAACTCGCCGCGATGGCGGCATGGTCGCGGCGGCAATAGGTGCCCATGCGCAGATTGTTCTCCACCGACATCCGGTCGAACAGTTGGCGCCCTTCGGGCACCTGCACCAGGCCGCGGGCGAAGACCTGTTCGGGCGTGGCCTGAGCGACGTCCTGACCGTCGAAGCGCAGCGTGCCGGTGGCATTGATGATGCGCGAGACGGCGCGCAGCAGGGTGGTCTTGCCGGCGCCGTTGCTGCCCACCAGGGTGACGATCTCGCCCGGCTGGATCACCAGGTCGATGCCGCGCAGCACCGGCACCTCGCCGTAGCCGGCGGAGAGTCCCTTGATCTCCAGCAGCGGCGCGCTCATGTCCGCCGCTTGCCCAGGTAGGCTTCGACCACCCGCGGATCTTCTAGCACCTCGCCCGGCTTGCCCTCGGCGATCATCTGGCCGTGGTGCAGCACCAGCAGGCGGTCGGAGAGGTTGCGGATGGCCTTCATCACGTGCTCGATCACCAGGATGGTGACGCCTTCGTCGCGGATTTTCTTGATCAGCGCCACCACCTCATCGACCTCGGTGGCATTCAGTCCCGCCATCACTTCGTCGAGCAGCAGCAGCGTAGGCTGCATCGCCAGTGCCTTGGCCAGTTCCAGGCGCTTGCGATCCGGGCCGCCCAGAGCGTCGGCGCGCTGCTCGACGCGCGCGCCCAGGCCGGTGAACTCCAGCCACTGCCGGGCGCGTTCGCGCGCGCGGACGCGGTTGTGCAGGCCACCATCCTTGCCGAAGAGCGCGCCGACGGTGACGTTCTCCAGCACCGACAGGCCGGGAAAGGGCTTCATCACCTGGAAGGTGCGGCCGATGCCCAGATGGGCGCGCCGGTAGCTCGGCAGGGTCTCGATGCGCCGGCCCTCGAACAGCAACTCGCCCACGGTGGGCAACAGCGTGCCGCTGATCAGGCTCACCAGGGTGGTCTTGCCGGCGCCGTTGGGCCCGATCAAGCCGAGGATCTCGCCGCGGTTCAGGCTGAAGCTGATCTCGGCGAGCGCGGTCAGGCCGCGGAAGTTCTTGGCGAGCCCGCGCGCTTCGAAGATCGGCGAGGTGTTCGGCACGGCGCTCACAGGCGGTTCTGCCGGATGTTCTGGATAAAATATTTCCAGCCGAGCCGGCGCACGCCGCCGCCCATGTCGACCAGTCCCTTGGGCATGAACACCACCGCGAGCACGATCACCAGGCCGTAGAACAGGCTGGCCACGGTGGACACGTTGCTCGCCAGGAGCTCTGAAATCCCCGAGAGCAGGAAGGCGCCGATCACCGGCCCGAACACCGTGCCCGGGCCGCCGAATACCGCCATGATCACCATCTTGACGTTCAAGGTGGAATCGAAGGCGCTGGACGGATCGATGAAGGTGATCCAGTAGGCGTGGATGCCGCCGGCCAGCGCGCTGAAAAAGCCGGCCAGCGCCAGCGCCAGCACCTTGTAGAGGGTGGTGTTGATGCCCATCACCGCGGCGGCGTCCTCGTTCTCGCGGATCGCCACGAGGCCGGCGCCGAAGCGGCTTCTCGACACCCAGAACACGGTCAGGGTGGCCAGCACCAGCAGGCCCAGGGCCAGCTCGTAGAACAGCTCGTCGCCGCGGAACAACGGCAGGATCAGGCCGATGTTGCGCCCGGCGATGTCCAGGTTGGAGACCAGCGCCCCCATCACCGCCGACAGTCCCAGGGTGGCGATGGCGAAGTAGGGGCCGCGCAGGCGCAGGATGGGCAGGCCGAAGAGCAAGGCGCAGGCGACGCCGAGCACCGCCCCGCAGACCAGGCCGACGCCGAAGGGCAGGTGGTAGTTGGCCATGGCGATGGCGGTGCCGTAGGTGCCCAGGCCGTAGAACACCGAGTTGCCGAAGGAGGCGTAGCCGGTATAGCCGCCGATGATGTTCCAGCCCTGGGCCAGGGTAGCGACCAGCAGCGCATTGATGCCGAACTGGACGATCGGCGCCGAGCCCAGCCAGGGCACGGCCCCGAGCGCTGCGACCAGGGCGACCAAGGCGGCCACGGTGACGATGTTCTTCATCAGGCGCGCTCGAAGATCTGCGCCGGCCGCGACACCAGCACCAGCACCAAGAGGCCGAAGCCGATCACATCCGTGTAGGTCGGGCCGATGTAGAGCGCGGTCAGGGCTTCGGCCACGCCCAGGGCGATGCCGCCGGCGATGACGCCCAGCGGCTTGTCGAGGCCGCCCAGGATGGCGATGACGAAGGACTTGGCGGTGAGCGTCACGCCGATATAGGGGGTGATCTGCCCGACCACGCCGTAGAGTCCGCCGGCGGCGCCGGCCAGCGCGGCGCCGATGCCGAAGGTCAACGCGTAGATGGTCTTCGGATTGACGCCATAGAGCCGCGCCGCGGTCAGGTTCTGCGCCGTGGCGCGGATGGCGCGGCCGGTGCGCGTGCGTTCGAGAAACAGCCAGAGCAGACCGGCGAGCAGCAGCGCGACGGCGAAGGCGGCCAGCCGGCCCACCGGTATGGTCAGGCCGACGAAGCTGAAATTGTTGCCGGCGTAAGGCGGATTGATGGTGCGGAAGTCGGCGGAAAAGGCCAGTTGCGCCAGGTAGGTGAATACCACGTCGAGGCCGAAGGTGATCAGCAGGGTGTTCAGGAGCGCCGAGCGCACGATCAGGTTGAGCAGCAGTTTCTGCAACACGAAACCGAAACAGAACAGCGCCAGCATGGCGATCGGCAGGGCCGCGAAGGGATCGATGCCGGCGCCGGTGTACAGGTAATAGACGGCGTAGCCGCCGAGCATGATCAGCGCGCCGTGGGCCAGATTGACGATGTTGAGCACGCCCCAGACCAGGCCCATGCCCAGCGCCATCAGGCCGTAGAGGCCGCCCAGGAGCATGCCGTTGACGACGATTTGGGCGAACAGCTCCATCAGACGAGTCGGGAATCGGTCATCGCATAGCCTCCGTCACCCGGCGGGCGACGGAGGCGAGGGTTTGCGTCGCGAGCAGACTCAGCGCTTGGTCCAGGCCGGCAGCGGATAGCGCGGCTTGTTGAGGAATTTGTCGCTGTAGATCGGCACCACCTGGCCGTCCTGGATCTGGATCACCGTCTGCGGCATGGCGATCTGGCCGTTGGCGGCGAACTTGACGCGGCCGTAGAGACTGTTGAAATCGACCTTGGCCAGGGCGTCGCGGACCTTGGCCGGATCGAGCGAGCCGGCCGCCTCGATGGCCTTGGCGTAGGCTTCGACGTCGGCCACCCCGGAGGCGGCGTGATAGTCGGGCGCATAACCGAACTTCTGCTGATACTGCTTGGCGAAGGCGGCGGCATCGCCGAACCACTCGTCCTTCAGCGCCGCGTTGGGCAGCCACGGCGTCATGCCGAAGGCGTACTCGGCATCCTTGCCCAGCGCCTTGCGGAAGTCGGCGGTCGGCACGCCGACGGTGAAGGAGTACATCAGCGTCGGGCTGACGGCGAGGCTCTTGGCCTGGCGGATGAAGTTCAGCGCCTCGGGCTCGTGGCCGCTCCACAGGATCGCGTCCGGATGCTTGGACTTGGTGAGCGAGAGCAGCGAGGAGAAGTCCGAATTGTGTTCGCTGTACTGGCTATCGACCACCAGCTGCAGGCCGGCGGCGGTCACCAGCTTGCGCGTGCCCTTGGCCACCGCGACGTCGAAGCTGTCGTCGGCGGCGATCAGCGCCACGGTCTTGGCCTTGGGCTTGAGCTCCTTCAGCATCTCCAGGGTGCTGGCGTAATAGTCGCCGGCCGGCGGCAGGGTGCCGAAAATGTACTTGTAACCGCGCGCGAAGATCTGGCCGGAAGCGCCGCCGCCCTGCACCATCGGCACCTGGTACTTCTCGGCGACCGAGGAGTCGTCCAGCGCGTCGTTGCTGGAGAAGGGGCCGAGCAGGAAGTTGACCTTGTCCTGGGTCAGGAGCTGCACGTATTGGCGCACGCCGAGATTCACGTCGGACTGGTTGTCGAGCAGCTTGAGCGAGAGCTTCATCTGCTTGCCGCCGACCTTCACCCCGCCCTTGGCGTTGATCTGTTCGATGGCGAAATTGTAGGAATCGCGGTAGTAGCGGCCGGTATTGGCCAGCGCGCCGGTCAGTTGCACGGCGGCGCCCAGGGTGATGGTGTTGCCGTCGGCCAGCGCGGAGCCCGCAGCAAAGGTGGCGGCCAGCGCCACAGCCAGTAGGGTCAATTTAGAATTTTTCATCCGGATTCTCTCCTTTGTTTAGCCGCGTCGCGGCCCCTGAACGGCGGATTGTGCCCCGGAATCCCCGGCGATGCAACTGCGGATATAGCCCCGAAATATGCCTTTCGTCGTCCGGAATATACCGTCAGTCATATGCGCTTGAGTTGCTTGGCAAATGCCTTATGCTGGCCACCGAGCCGTCGCGAAGACGGATGGCCGACCGGAGGGGATGGGCGCATGAAGGCGAAGACTCAGGCGGGTTTCACCCTGATCGAGATCATGGTGACGGTCGCCATCGTGGCGATCCTGGCGGCCATCGCGCTGCCCAATTACAGCGCCTACGTCCAGCGCGGCAAGATCGGCGAGGCCATATCCAATCTCGCCGCGATGCATATGAGCATGGAACAGTACTTCCTGGACAGCGCCAATCACAGCTACGTCGGCGGCCCATGCACCACCCCGCCGGCCGGCACCTATTTCACCTACAGCTGCGCGCCCACCGCCACCACCTACACGATCACCGCCACCGGCGTCGCCAGCCAGGGCATGAGCGGCTTCACCTACACCATCGACGAGTCGGACAACCGCCAGACCACCGCATTTCCCGGCGCCAGCGGCCTGCCGGCTTCCTGCTGGTACACCAAGGCCAGCGGCTGCTGAGGCCTGAGGGCAAAACCGTGCGCAGGCAAAGCGGAATGACGCTGATCGAACTGATGACCGGGCTGGTCATCACCGGCTTGCTGCTCCTGATCGCGGCGCCGGCCTTCACCACCTTCATCCAGAACAACCAGATCCGCACCGCCGCCGAATCGATCCTGGGCGGCCTGCAGCTGGCGCGCGCCGAAGCGATCAAGGGCAACACCCTGGCGCTGTTCAGCCTGACCACCAGCATCGACGACGGCTGCGCCGTCTCTCCGGCGGGACCCGACTGGGCGGTGAGCAGCAGCGATCCCACCGCCGCCTGCGGCAGCGGCGCCCAGGTGATCCGGAAACAGGCGGCGGACGGCACGGCCAACGCCGTCGTCGCGGCAACGCAGAACACCGTCGCCGCGAGCGGGCAGATCGTCTTCAACGGTTTCGGGCGGGTGACGCCGGTTCAGTCTTACGACATCGACATCGACGTCACCAATCCTGCCGGCGGCAACTGCGGCACGGGCGCCTCCGACATGCGCTGCCTGCGCGTGGTGGTCAGCCCGGCGGGCATGATCAGGCTGTGCGATCCGAGCGTTGCCTACTCGCTGAGCAACTCCCAGGGATGCTAGCGTGACGAATGACCGTCATTGCGAGTTGCCTGCTTCGGCGCCGCCAAAACTGCAGATGGCCCATGAACCGTGGCAAAAAGCCTCGTCATCGCGAGCGCAGCGTGGCGATCTTGGATTGTTTCGCCTTCGGCTCGCAACGACGACCGGAGGAAGTCCCCGTGGGACGACCGTACCCGTTCGGGTATCCCGATCGCAAGGAAGTCCCCGTGGGACGCAGCGGCGGGGTCACGGAAGGGGCCGAAGGGCCGCGGCAATCCGCACCGCGCAGGGCGGCTTCATGCTGCTCGAAGCGTTGATCGGCATCCTCATTTTCGCTATCGGCGTGCTCGCGGTGGTCGGCCTGCAGGCGATGTCGATCAAGGAGGTCGCCGACGCCAAGTACCGCACCGACGCGGCGCTCTTGGCCAACGAACTGATCAGCGACGCCTGGATCAGCAGCAAGGATCTGACCACGCTGCAGGGCGCCTACAACAGCCCGAGCGGCAGCTACTACACGACCTGGGCCGGCGACGTGGCGAGCCAGTTGCCCGGCGTCACCGCCTCGGCCAACGCGCCGACGGTAGCGGTGACGAAGATCAGTTCTTCCGGGGTGAACGCGATCCAGCTGGCGGTCACGGTCAACTGGCAGTTGCCCGGACAGAACGTCGCGCACAGCTACAGCACCGTGACCGAATTGAACTGCACCGTCACCGACGCCGCCGGTAGCGCCTGCTCGTGGTGAAGCCCATGACCAGACAGCGCGGCTTCTCCCTGATCGAGATCCTGGTCGGCCTGATCATCGGCCTGATCGGCGTCGTGGTCATCATGCAGATGTTGGTGACGACCGAGCACCAGAAACGCAGCACCACGAGCGGCGGCGACGCCCAGATCAACGGCACCCTGGGCCTCTACAGCCTGTCCCAGGATCTGCGCCTGGCCGGCTACGGCTTCGCCTCGGTCGATGCCCTGAACTGCGCCGTCAATGCCTATAACAGCGCGCGCGCGCCGGCGAGCTTCAGTTTCGCCGCGGCGCCGGTGATCATCAACCCGCCCGCGATACCGGCGGGAGATAGCGGCAGCGACGTCCTCCAGATCGCCTACGGCAACAGCGACGGGGTGGTCGAGGGAGCGACGCTGGCGGCCAACAGCAGCTTCCCGACCTACGGCATGAACAACGTCGCCGCCCTCTCGCCGGGCGAGTTCATCGTCCTGGCGGAGGCCGGCAAGGCCTGCTGGCTGGGGCAGATCACCCCGACCACGCCCGCCTCCAGCTCGGTGATCAGCACCGCCGCCAACCAGTGGAATCCGGCCGGCGGCCCCGGCGTGATCTACAGCAGCGCCGCCCACCTGTTCGACCTGGGCCTGGCGCCGCAAGTCGTTGTCTATGCGGTGAGGAACGGCAACCTGACCCGCTGCGACCTGTTGAACAGCCCGTGCGAGGATGCCACGAAGACCGGAGACCCGACGGTGTGGCCGACGATCACCGCCGGTATCGTCGGCCTGCGCGCGAGCTACGGCCGCGACACCGGGGCCGGCTCGCTGGCGACGCGCGCCGTGATCCCGGACACCTGGGACCAGACCGATGACGCCGAGGACGCCAGCGACAACCCGGCCAACGCCTGCTCCTGGGCGCGCATTCCGGCCGTGGCGGTGGCACTCCTGGCGCGCAGCAACCAGTACGAGCAGACCCCCAATGGGGCGCCCCCTGTCACTCCGAGCGCGCCCAAGTGGCGGGTGGGTGGAGGGGGTCCCTTCACCCCTCCCTACACCTTCGACATGAGCGGCATCCCCAACTGGCAGAACTACCGCTACAAGGTTTTCCAGACGCTGATCCCGCTGCGCAACATTCTCTGGATGGACAAGACCGGATGCTGAACCATCGCCCGCCGCTCGCGCGCCGCCAGCGCGGGGTGATCCTGATGATCGCCCTGATCGTGCTGGTGGTGATGACGCTGGCCGCCCTGGCCCTCTTGCGCTCGGTCGATACCGCGACCCTGGTGGCCGGCAACGTCGCCTTCCAGCAGTCGGCTGCGATGTCCAGCGACGCCGGCATCGAGGCGGCGGTGGCGGAGCTGATCGCCAGCTCCGCCTCGACCGCCACCCCGACCGCGCCCTACGATCTCGACGGCGTCAGCTACGCCGGCAACGCGGTGCCCGGCGCCACCGCCGGTTATCTCGCCAACGGCCTCAACCCGCAGTATTACGCGCCCGATACCGCACCCGTGTCGCCCGCCACCTGGACGGCGTTCTGGACTTATCTCGACGGCCTGGGGCTGACCAAGACCCTGCCGCCGGACAGCGCCGGCAACACCGTCTCCTACGTGATCCATCGGCTGTGCTCCGCCGCCGGCGCGCCCACCAGCGCGGGCATGAGCTGCGCCACCTCGGTCTCGGGTGGCGGCAGCTCGTCGAGCAAGGGGGCGGGCAACGTCGCCCTGTTCGGTTCGACCCAGGTCTATTACCGCATCACCGCGCGCACCAAAGGGCCGCGCGGCACCGTGAGCTTCGTCCAGACCGTGGTGGCGATGTGAGCAGATTAGCGAACCCTACCGGGGAGAACGACATGCGCCATAATTTTTTCCGCTGCTGCCTGATCGTCGCGCTGACGGCCCTCGCCGGCAACGCTCAGGCGGCGCTGACCGACTTGTCGACCACGCCGCTGGTCAATTCCTCCAACACCGTGGTCAAGCCCAACCTGATGTACGCGCTCGACGACTCGGGCAGCATGAGCTGGGACTACATTCCCGATTACGTCGTCAACAGCTACTGCAAGACCGGCAGCGGCGGCACCACCGGCTGCCGCCTGGGCGACCCGCCCTACAACGACGCCGACTTCAACGGCGTCGCCTACAACCCGGCGATCACCTACGAGCCGCCGGTCAATGCCGACGGCACGAGTTTCCCGAGCATGGCTTCGCCCTGGACGGCGGTGCCGAAGGATGGCTTCGGCGTGCAGAGCAATTCCAGCACCGATCTCACCGCCGGCTATCCCGACCGGGTATGGTGCAACAGCAGTTCCGTTTGCGTCGCCAACAACGACTACACCTACCCGGACAGCACCTACAGTACCGCCAAGACGGTCTACGGCGCGCCCTACTACTACATCATCGTGCCGCAGCAATACTGCACCGCCGCCGATCTCAAGACCTGCACCAACTCGACCGTGCCCACCGGCAGCTACACCTATCCCGCCAGGATCCGCTGGTGCTCGGATACGGCGCTGACCCATTGCCAGGCCACCCAGGCGGGTTCCTACACCAAGCTCAACATCTACGGCGCGAGCTCAGGCGGCACGAGCGCCACAGCCGAAGTGCTGGCCAGCGCCAAATTCAAGATCAAGAAGGTGTATTCGGGTGCGAATATCAGCAGCATCCAGGTCAATGGCATCGAGATCCTCGGCGCCACGGCCAGCGGCGCCAACATCGGTGCGCTGGCCGCCAGCGTCGTCAGCCTCGCCGGTAGTTACACCTCCTCGCCCGGATACACGGTCGCCTGTTCGGGCAATTGTTCCAGCGGCGGCTCGGGCTGGGCGACGATCACCGTCACCGCGCTGCCCGGCACCGGCGCCGGTCCCAACGGCTGGCCCTTCTCGATCGCTTACGCTAAGGCCACTCTCTCCCTGCCCTCGCCGTCCATCATCGGCGGCGGCGCCGCCGCGGTCCCGGCGAGCCCGGGTGCGGTGATGCCGGCGGCGGTGTTCCAGCGCGTCGACATCGTGCCGACCACGACCAGTTACGCCAAAGCCGCGACGCGCACCGATTGCGCCGGCGCCACCTGCAGCTATGCGGAAGAGATGAGCAACTTCGCCAACTGGTACGCCTATTACCGCACCCGCATGCAGATGATGAAGACCGCAGCCGGGCTGGCGTTCGCCAACGTCGATAGTCGCTACCGCGTCGGCTTCATGTCGATGAACAACAATACCGGCAGCGATTTCCTCAACATCGCCGACTTCGACGCCACCCAGAAAGCCAACTGGTACGCCAAGTTCTACGCGGTGAACCCCTCCAACAGCACGCCCTTGCGTTCCGTCCTTTCGGTGGCCGGGAGGATCTATGCCAAGGACATCGCCAGCTACAACGGCCAGGCGGTCAGCGATCCCATCCAGTATTCCTGCCAGCAGAATTTCGCCATCCTGTCGACCGACGGCTACTGGAACTCCGGTTCCTGCACCAGCGGCAGCGCCGGCTGCATCAATAGCGGCGCGGGCTCGATACTCGGCGGCGGCGCCGTCGGCAATTACGACAATGTCGTGAGCGCCACGCCACGCCCCCATTTCGACGGCGGCACGGCGACCAATGCCAGCGGTACCCTGGCCGACATCGCGCTCTATTACTACCAGAGCGACCTGCGCCCGGCAGGCTCGACCGGCGCCCTGGGCACCGACGTATCGAAGGACAACGTGCCGACCAACGCCAAGGATGCCGCCGTGCATCAGCACATGACGACCT
>DATKVJ010000140.1:0-12629 GCA_035530135.1 Rhodocyclaceae bacterium
TTCAGCCGGCCGCTGCCATTGGAAGGTTTCGAGGCGTTTGCGCGGCAGCTTCGGCTCCTGCTAGAGACCCTCTGAGCGAACCGTCTGCAGCCGCGCCTGCAGCGCGGCAATTTCATCGAGCAGATCCAGCGCCAGCGCGACGCCGGCCGGGTTGATCTCCAGGTCGCGGCTGAGCCGCAACGCCAGCCGCGCCCGGCGCAAGGACTGTCCGGTGAAGCGCCAGTCCTGCGGCCCTTCGCCGCTCGGATCGAGCACCCCTTCGATGACCCAGACCGTAACCTGCTCCTCGGCGGCATTGCAGGCCCGGCACAGGTCCTCCAGCGTCAGATGGATTTCCTCCTCGACGAGTTGGCAGTGGACGGGTGGCACATTGGTTTCGCTCATGGCGGTCATCCTTTCAAGTGCGCGCGGGGGTTGAAATCGAAGGTCTTCGCCAGCGTCCGCCAGGCGTCCTTCGCGGCCTCGCTGTCGGCCGGCGGCAGGGCAATGGCCAGCACCGCGTACAGATCGCCGGGCGGCTTGCCCGGAATGCCTTTGCCCTTCAGCCGCAGCTTGCGCCCCGCCGCCGATCCGGGGGGGACGGTGAGCTGCACCGGGCCCTCGGGCGTCGGCGCGGTGACCGCGGCGCCGAGCGCCGCTTCCCAGGGCGCGAGCGGCAGCGCCAGATAGACATCCCGGCCATCGACCCGGAACAGCGGGTGGGGCTTGAATTCGATCTCCAGATACAGGTCGCCGGCCGGTCCTTCGCCCAGGCCCGGCCCGCCCTGTCCGGCCAGGCGCAAATGCTGGCCGGCGCGGATGCCTCTGGGGATGCTCACGTCGAGCTTGCGCTCCTGGACGGCGACGCGGCCCTGCGCATCGAGGGCCGGCATGCGCAGGGAGATGCTGCGCCGTGCGCCGCGGTAGGCATCCTGCAGATCGATCAGCACCTTGGCGTGGTGGTCCTGGCCCTGCGCGTGCATGCCCGCCCGATGCGCTTGCGCGCCCCGGCCCTGGCGGCCGAACAGCGTTTCGAAAAAGTCGCTGAATCCCGCGCCGTCGCCCGGTCCGGCGTCGGGCCCGCTGAACTCGAAACCGGCGTCCCAGCCCGGCGGCGGCTGGAAGTCCTGTCCGGCCTGCCACTGGCTGCCCATCTGATCGTAGGCCACGCGCTTCTCCGGATCTTTCAGCACCGCATAAGCTTCACCCAGTTCCTTGAAGCGCGCCTCGGCATCCGACTCCTTGCTCACGTCCGGGTGGTACTTGCGCGCTAGCTTGCGGTAGGCGCGCTTGATGTCGTCCTGCGTCGCATTGCGCGCTACGCCGAGGGTCTGGTAATAGTCCTTGAATTCCATGGTTTGGGGCTTTCCTGCTCAGATGTGGTGGGATTCAAATAATCCGGTGGAAGGTGTCGGACCAACCCGCTTGACGAGCTTGAACCAGGCCAGGCCGGCCAGTCCGAGCCCGAAGGCGGCAGCCAACTCACCCGAGGACAAGGGGGCAAAGCGGAACAGTCTGGCCAGCAGCGGCAGGTAGAGCGCGAGCGCGAGAAACCCCAGGGTCGCGCCGGTGACGAGCCACAACACGGGGTTGGGGGTGCGCAGCATGGCGGACCACTGCTGGGTGCGCGAGCGGTTGGAAAAAATCAGCGCCAGATTGGCGATCACCAGCGTCGTGAAGGCGAAGGCGCGCGCTTCGGGCTCGTTCAGCCGGTGACTCGCCCAGGCATAGGCGCCCATGACGATCAGCAGCACGCCTAGGCCCTGCAACAGCGCCAGCCAGAGCGTGGCGCCGCCGAACAGTTGTGCGTTGGCGTCGCGCGGCGGACGCCGCATCAGGTCCGCTTCCGCCGGCTCGTTCTCGAAGGCCAGCGAGCAGGCCGGGTCGATGATCAGTTCGAGAAAGGCGATGTGCATCGGATAGAGCAGCGCCGGCCAGCCCAGCAGTGCCGGTAGCAGCGCCATGCCGGCGATCGGGATATGCACCGCCAGAATGTAGGACATGGATTTCTGCATGTTGTCGAAGATGCGCCGCCCCAGGCGCACGGCGCGCACGATCGAGGCGAAGTTGTCGTCGAGCAGCACCAGCGCCGCGGCCTCGCGCGCGACGTCGGTGCCGCGTCCGCCCATGGCGATGCCGACGTGCGCGGCCTTGAGCGCCGGGGCGTCGTTCACGCCGTCGCCGGTCATGGCGGTGATTTCGCCGTCGGCCTTCAGGGCCTGGACGATCCGCAGCTTCTGTTCCGGGGCGATGCGCGCGCACACGCTCACGAGCTTCATCCGCGCTTGCAGCGCTGCCTCGCCCATCGCGGCGAGTTCGTCGCCCGAGAGGATTTCGTCCGCCGCCAGTCCCGCCTGGCGGGCGATCGCGCGCGCCGTGGCGGGATAGTCGCCGGTGATCATCACCACCCGGATGCCGGCCTCAAAGCACTGGCGCACGGCCGCGGGGATCTCCGCGCGCAAGGGGTCGGCCAGGCCCAGCAGGCCGATGTATTCGAACTCGAAGTCGTGCTCGATGGCCGGGAAATCCGGACTCGCGAAACTCGCCCGGGCCACCGCCAGGACGCGCAGGCCGTGGGCGGCCATGGCCTCCACCGCCGCCGCGGCTTGTGCTTGCGCTGCGGCATCGAGATGGCACAGGTCGATGATGGCCTCCGGCGCGCCCTTGGCGGCGACCACGTAGCCGTCGCTGCCCACGGCGCGCCAGACGTGCGACTTCGCGCGCAGTTGCGGCGTCAGCGCGTACTGGTGCGCGAGCGCCCAGTCGCGGTGCAGGTGCTCGGTGTTTTCCAGGAAGTGCCGGCCGAGACGCGCGAAGGCCTGTTCCATCGGATCGAAGGGATCGGTTTCGCTGGCCAGGATGGAGAACTCCACCAGCGCGTGGAAGGCCTCGGGCAGTTCCAGCGCCGCCTGGTAGTTCACCGCGTAGCCCTCGCCCCCGGCGTGGAGGCGCGCGACCGTCATGCGGTTCTCGGTGAGCGTGCCGGTCTTGTCCACGCACAGCACCGAGGTGGAACCCAGGGTCTCGATGGCGTTGATCCGGCGGGTCAGCACCTTTTCCTTGGACAGCCGCCAGGCGCCCAGCGCCGGGAACACCGTCAGCACCACCGGGTATTCCTCCGGCAGCATGGCCATCGCCAGCGCGATGCCGGCGAGCAGAGCCTGCAGCCAGTCGCCGCGCAGCAGCCCGTGCGCGAGCACCAGCAGCGCGCTCATGCCCAGCGCCAGCAGCGCCAGGGTGCGGACCAGCCGCGCCGTCTGCTTTTGCAGCGGCGAGGGTTCGGTCTCCAGCGTGCCCAGCGCCGCGCCGATGCGGCCGATCTCGCTCCTGGCGCCGGTCGCCGTGACCCGCGCCGTGCCGTGTCCCGCCACCACCAGCGTGCCGGAGTAGATGAAGGGGGTGTCGTCGCCGCCCGGTCGGGACGGCGCGGTGTCGTGCGTTGTGTCGTGCGCAGTGTCGTGCATTGAGTCGTCCCTGGCGGCGAGCTTGCCGACCGGCACGGCCTCGCCGGTGAGCAGGGATTCATCGACCTCGAGCGTGCTGGCATCCACCAGCACGCCGTCGGCCGGCACGCGGTCGCCTTCGGCCAGCACCAGCAGATCGCCGCGCACCACCTCGCGCCCGGCGACGCGCTGCGGCCTGCCGTCGCGGATCACCAGCGCGCGCGGGCTGGTGAGCTCGCGCAGGGCCTCGATCGCGCGCTCGGTCTTGCCCTCCTGGTAGAGCGTGAGGCCCAAGGTGACCAGCACGAAGCCGAACAGGATCAGCCCTTCCTGCAATTCGCCGAAGAGCAGATAGAGCGTGCCGGCGGCGATGAGCAGCAGGAACATCGGCTCGCGCGCGGTCTCCAGGACGATCCTGAGCCAGGTGCGGCGCTGCCCGCCGGGCAGGGCGTTGGGGCCCTCGGCGCGCAGGCGGCTCGCCGCTTCGGCGGCGCTCAGGCCTGGCCCAAGCGCCATGTTCATTCGCGCTCGCCCTGGACGCAAGGTGGTTTACCCATGGCGCGGATTCCGCTACTGCACGCCGTCCACGTTGAGCTGCAGCCACCATTCCAGCACCGCCAGGTGCCACAGCTTGCTGCCCTGGATGCGCGTGAAGTGCGCCTCGTCCTCCGGTTCCGCCAGCAACCGGTCGACGTAGGCGCGCTGGTAGAGGCCGCGCCGAAGGCAGGCGTCCGATTGCAGGATGCCGCGCATCAGTTCCAGAAACGGGCCGCGCACATACTTCAGCGCCGGCACCGGAAAGTAGCCCTTGGGCCGGTCGATGACCGCATCGGGTATCAAGCCGCGGGCGATGGCCTTGAGGGGGTACTTGCCGCCCTCGCGAAGCTTGAGCTCGGGCGGCATCCTGGCGGCGAGCTCGACCAGTTCATGGTCCAGAAAGGGCACCCGCACTTCCAGTCCCCAGGCCATCGGCATGTTGTCGACGCGCTTGACCGGATCGTCGACGATCAAGGTGGTGACGTCGAGGCGCCACACCTCGTCGAGAAAGGTGTCGGCCTGCGGCTTGGCCAGTTCGCGCGCCACCAGCAGGGCGGTGACGTCGGGCACGTGATAGCTCGGGGTGATCATCTCAAGATATTCGGCATGGTCGCGGTCGAAATAGTGCCGGCGGAAGCGCTCGACGGCCGGGCCGGCCTCGGCCTCCATCCGAGGGTACCAGAAGTAGCCGCCGAACATCTCGTCGGCGCCCTGTCCGCTCAGCGCCACCTTCACCTCCTTCGACACCCGCTCGGCGAGCAGATAGAACGCGATCACGTCGTGGCTGACCATCGGTTCGGCCATCGCCGCGATCGCCTCGGGCAGCCGCGCCAGCACCTCGCTATTGGGAATGAGGTGCTGGCGATGGTGGGTCTTGAAGTGCTGCGCGATCAGGTCGGAATATTCGAACTCGTCTGCCTTCTCGGCGCCGGCGCCGAGGTCCTCGAAGCCGATCGAGAAGGTCAGCAGGTCGTCCACGTGATCGGCCAGCAGGGCGACCAGCAGGCTCGAATCCAGCCCGCCGGAAAGCAGCACGCCCACCGGCACGTCGGCGGCGAGGCGGTGGCGCTCGAGCGCGCGCGTCAGCACCCGGCGCGTTGCGGCCAGCCAGTCGGCCTCCGACATGGGGTGGGCGACGCGCGTGGCGTCCAGGGTCCAGTACGCGCGCTCTGTCGCCGCGCCATCCGTGCCCAGGGTCATCGTGCAAGCCGGCGGCAGCTTGCGTACGCCGGAGAGCACCGTGCGCGGCGCCGGCACCACGGCGTGCAGCGTGAAGTGGTGATGCAGTGCGATCGGATCGAGCCGCGTGTCGATACCGCCGCCCGCCAGCAGCGCCTGAACGCTGGACGCGAAGCGCAGCCGCCGCTCATCCCGGGCCAGGTAGAGCGGCTTGATGCCGAGGCGGTCGCGCGCCAGGAACAGGCGGGCGCGACGCATGTCCCAGACGGCAAACGCGAACATGCCGTAGAAACGTTGCACGCAAGCATCACCCCAGGCGTGGTAGGCCTTCAGGATGACTTCGCTGTCGCTCTCGGAGAAGAAGGCATAGCCCAGCGCGACGAGTTCGGCACGCAGTTCCCGGTAGTTGTAGATCGTGCCGTTGAACACCAGGGTCAGCTGCAATGCCCGGTCCACCATCGGCTGGTCGGCACTCGCCGACAGATCGATGATCGCCAGCCGCCGGTGCCCGAAGGCGAGCGGCCCGTCGGTGAACGTCCCGGCATGGTCGGGCCCGCGGCGTGCCAGCTTCTCGGACATCCGCGCGATGGCCGCGAGGCCGGGCAAGGCGCCGTCGAATCTCAGCTCACCGCAGATGCCGCACATCGGGATCCTCATTTATCTTCGGGCCGATTTGCCCATGAACCTGCCGGCATCCTACGTCCCTGCCGCCGAGCGATATTGATCCTGATCACAGCGAGGCCCTTACCCCCGTCCCTCGCCAGCTTCCTCGACCGTCCGCCCGTCGCGGATGTGGTAGATGCGCTTGAAGGTGGGGATGATCTTCTCGTCGTGGGTGACGACGATGATCGCGGTCTGGTACTGCCTGGCCATCTGGTTGAGGATGCTCATCACCGCCAGCGCCCGCTCGCTGTCCAGCGGCGCGGTGGGCTCGTCGGCGAGGATCACCGGCGGCCGGTTGGCCAGCGCCCGGGCGATCGAGACGCGCTGCTGCTCGCCGCCGGAGAGCTCCGAGGGTTGCGCCTGCGCCCGGTGCGCGACGTCCAGCGCGGTGAGCAGTTCCAGCGCGCGGGCGCGGGACTCGGCGTTGGACCGCCCGGCCAGCATGGGCAAGAGCGCCACGTTGTCGGTGACGTCGAGAAAGGGAATCAGATAGGGCGCCTGGAAGACGAAGCCGATGCGATCCCGGCGCAGCACGCGCAGGTCGGAAATCTTCCAGCCGTCGTCGTAGATCGCCTCGCCGCCCAGGGTCATGCGCCCGCGCGTGGGCTCGATCACCGCGCCCAGGCATTTCAGCAGGGTGGTCTTGCCCGAGCCGCTGGGGCCGATCAGGCCGACCACCTCGCCGGGGGCGACCTGCATGTTCACTTCCTTCAGCGCATCGACGGCGGTGTCGCCCGCGCCGTAGCGCTTGCTCAGGCCCTCGATCAGGATGCCTTCAGGCTGCGCCACTTTAGCCTCCGATCGCGGTGGCCGGATCGACCTTGAGCGCCGCGCGTATCGCCAGGGTGCTGGCCAGCACGCACACCGCCATGACGATGAGAAAGCCGCGCAGCGCATCCCCGGGCAGCAGCAGCACGTACTTCGGGAAGGCCGGCCCCCAGATCGTGGCGGCGATCTTGCCGACGACGAAGCCGATCAGTCCCAGTCCCAGCGCCTGCTGCAGGATCATGCCGGCGATGGTGCGGTTGTGGGTGCCGATCAGCTTCAGCACGGCGATCTCGCGGATCTTGCCCAGCGTCATGGTGTAGATGATGAAGGCGACGATGGCCGCGCTGACCACGGCCAGGATCGCCAGGAACATGCCGATCTGCTTGGCGGCGGTGGCGATCAGCTTGGCGATCAGGATGTTCTCCATCTGCGCCCGGGTGTAGGCCTGCAGATGCTTCCAGCGGCGGATTGCCTGCGCCACCGCGTCGGGCGAGCCGCCATCGGCCACCCGCACCAGCACCGCATTGACGTTGTGGTTGCTGGTCTGGGAGGCGTCGATCGCGTCGAGCAGTCCGGGCACGCCGGGCCGGTTCAGGGCCGGATTGGCGGCGGTGCGGGCGCGGTTGTTGACGATGGCGTCGTTGTCCTTGAGGAACTGCGCCTCCTGGGCGTCCTTCAAGGGGATGAACACCATCGGGTCGCCGCCGGAGGACACCATGCGCCGGGTCAGGCCGACCACGGTGAAGGCGTGGCGGCGGATGCGGATCTTCTCGCCCAGCCGGAAGCCGGTCGCCGCGTCGGCCACCGCCTCGTAATGGCTGCGGACGATGCGCCGCCCGGCGATCAGGTAGCCCGGCTCGCCCGGCTCCCCAGGCTCGAAGCCCACCACCATGGCGCGCACGTCGGTGTTGCCGTGGCGCACCTGCATGGTGAGATAGGTGACGTTGGCGGCCTGCGCCACGCCGGGCATGCCGAGGATGCCGCGATAGACGTCGTCGGGAATGCTCGACGATTCGGCGTAGGGGCCGAGCGTGTCCTTCTGCACCACCCAGAGGTCGGCGCCGCTGTTGTCGATCAGCACCTCGGCGTCGTCCACCATGCCGCGATAGACGCCCGCCATGGTCAGCGTGACGCCGATCAACAAGCCAAGCCCCAGGCCGGTCAAGACGAACTTGCCCCAGGAGTGGAGAATGTCGCGGCCGGCGAGGCTGATCATGGCGCTGCCGGCGGGCCCACCAGCGCATCCACCACCTTGATGCGACTGTCTTCCTGCAGATCGCGCTCGCTATAGACCACCACCTCGTCGCCGGCCTTCAAGCTTGAGCCCGCGACGATCTGGGTCTTGCCGTCGGCGCCGGCCGCGCCGGTTTTCACCGGCGTGAAACGCAAGCGGCCGTCGGCATAGAGCCACACGCCCGCTTGCGCGCCGCGGCTGCGCAAGGCGGCATTGGGCACGATCAGGGCAGCGGCGACGCTGGGCAGGCGCACGGTGACGTCGGCCATTTCATTGGTGCTCACCCCACGCGGCAACTTGTCGAAGGCCACCTCGGCGATGCGCTCCTCGGTGACGCTGTCGCTCACCGGCTCGATGCGTACGACCCTGCCCGGGAGCATCTCGCCGGGGCTGGAGCGCAGGACGATGTCGGCGGGCAGACCCACGCGCAGGCCGGCGGAGCGCCCCTGGTCCAGCCGCACCGTGACCCACAGGCTGGCGGAATCCTCCAGCTTGAGCACCGACTGCCCGGCGATCACCGTGGAGCCCGGCTCGGCGTCGCGCGAGGTCACCACCGCGTCGACCGGCGACTGCAGACGGAGATTGTCGCGCTGCTGCCGCGCCGCCCCGCGCTCGGCCGTCAGGCGCGCCAGGTCCTGCCGGGCGCTGGCCAGCGCCGATTCGGCGGCCGCGAGCTGGGCATCGGCCGACTGCGCTTGCTGCAGCTTGGCGTCCACCACGCTCTGACTGACGAAGTGCTTCTTGCCCAGATCGACGTAGCGCGCCGCCTCGCTCGCCGCGAGCGCCTGACGGCTCTTCGCATCGGCCGCCTGCGCCCGCGCCGTCGCCACCGCGCTATGGCCGCGTTCGGCCGCCGCCGCCGCGGAAGCCAGCCGCTGGTCGAGATCCACCGGGTCCATGGTCGCCAGCAACTGACCCGTCTTCACCGCGTCGCCGACATCGACCAGCACGCGCGCGACCCGGCCCGCGGCGGTCGGTCCGATCAGATAGGCGCGCCGCGCCTCGACCGTGCCGATGCCGAACAGCGTGGGCGCTACCGTGCCCTTGGCGACCCGGGTCACGGTGACCTTGATCGGCGCGAACGGGCCGCTGCGCGTCGCCACCCAGGCGAAGGCCGCGAGCAGCGCGGCGCCGGCGAGGATGAAGCCCGCGCGTCGGATCAGGGTCGGTTTCATGTCTGCTTATCCTTGGGGCACGTGTCGTCGGCCGGAGGCCGACCTAAGACCGAAGCAAGTCCCCGCGGGACAAATCATCGGATCGAAAATGGCTGGGTAAATGGCGGCGCATCACAGGCTGATGACCGTCGCTCCTTCCAGGGCGAAGCGGATGAAGGCGTCGCGGGCGTATTCGAGCCGCAAGCCCAGCGCGCGCAGGGCGTCGGCCTGGCCCATGTTCTCCACCGTCTGTCGGCAGACATTGACCGGCACGCCCGCCCTCGCCAGCGCCGAGAGCGCATCGCGATACTCCGTCTGGGCGGGGTCGGACAGCGCGGCGATGGCGGCGCCGAAGATGAAGACTTCCAGGGCCACGCCGCGCTCGCCCGCCACCAGTCGGATGCGCTCGGCCAGTTTGGCGCCGGTGATGGCGGCGTTCTCATGGACGTGGAAGATGTGAATGACGAGTTTTTTCATGGCTTTTTCTCCAGAGAAGGTGATGGCGCCGCGGCCGCCGTTGCCGCCCCGGGCTGCATCGGCTCCAGGCGCGGCGCATCGGGTGAGGGAATCCGGCAGGCGCTCATCGCGGCTCAGACCGGTTTGGGGGCGACACAGCCGTGATCGCAGCCGGCAATCTCGACCTGGAGCGTGGGGTGGGCGATGTTGAAACGCGCATGCAGCGCGTTCGCCAGATCCTCGAAGAAGGCGTCGCCCGGGTGCCCGGCCGGCATCACCAGATGCGCGGTGAGCGCAATCTCGGTGGTGCTCATGGCCCAGATGTGAAGATCGTGCACCTCGCAGACGCCGGGTTGTTGTCTCAGCCAGGCATCGACGGCGCCGAAATCGACGCCCTCGGGCACGCCGTCGAAGAGCAGGTGCAGGGACTGCGCAAGCAGGCCCCAGGTGCCGACGATGATGATCAGCGCGATAATGATGCTCACCATCGGATCGAGCCAGAGCCAGCCGGCCCAGAGGTAGAGCGCGCCGGCGGCCACCACGCCGAGCGACACCAGGGCGTCGGCGGCCATGTGCAGGAAGGCGCCGCGAATGTTCATGTCGGTGGCGCCCCCGGCCATGAACAGCGCCGCCGTGGCGCCATTGACCACGACGCCGACGGCCGCCACGACCATGACGGTGACGCCATCGATGGGCGTCGCGGATTGCAGGCGATGGGCCGCCTCCCAGATCAGCGAGCCCATGGCCACCAGCAGCAGGATGGCGTTGGCGAAGGCGGCCAGGATCGAGGCCCGCTGCCAGCCGTAGGTATGGCGCTGGTCGGGGGGCAGTCGCCCGGCCAAGGCGGCGACCCAGGCCAGCGCCAGGCCGGCCACGTCGGAGAGATTGTGGCCGGCATCGGCCAGCAGCGCGAGGGAGGTCGCCCGCCAGCCGTAGAAGGCTTCGATCGCGACGAAGCCGATGTTGAGGGCGATGCCGACGGCGAAGGCGCGGTCGAATGCGGCCGGGCCGTGGGAATGGCCGTGGGAATGCTCGTGGGGCTCGTCGGAGGGATTCATCGCATCGTCGTCAGAAAAAAACCCGGCCGGGAGGTCGTCGGCCGGGGGCGGCGGCGCCGATCGCGCCGACAGGAATATTACTTGAAGAAGCCGCGCGCTTTCATGTTGTCGCAAGCATTCCGGCGCGGCCCCCGCAGGGTCTTGCCCTGCTCCTTGGCGCGCGCCGCCATGGCCTGGTGCTGCTCGTCCTGGAGGGCCTTGCACTCGTCGTAGCTCTTGGCGGCGAGCATCTTGTCGTGGTAGGCGGTGCGCTCCTCGGCGCTCATCAGGCTCCAGCCGGAGGTGTTGTCCCTGTTGAAGGTGTAGCGCATGGCCCTGCCGCCGCCCTTGCCCATCCCGGCGCCGGGCCCCATGCCCGGACCGTTGCCCGGGCCGGCTTGCGCGAAGACCGGTGCGGCGACGGCCGCGCCGAGGAAGGCCACGAATGCGATGTGCGTCAGTTTCATGATCGACTCCTTTCAGATTGAGGGAATATCCCCGGGGAAATTATATCCCGTCGGCATGTAACGAATGCGTCTCGCGGGGCTCACAGCCAGCTCTCGATCTTGGCGCGCGCGGGCACGCCGCCGGCGTGCACCACCTTGCCGTCGATCACCACGCCGGGCGTGGACATCACGCCATAGCTCATGATCTGCTTCAGGTCTTCGATCTTTTCGAGCGTCACTTCGACGCCCTTGGCCTGCGCCACGCTCTCGATCAGCTTGAGCGTGTTCTGGCAGTTGGCGCAGCCGGTGCCGAGCACCTTGATGGTCTTCATTGTGGTCTCCGTTAGAAATCAGCAGCAGGAATTGCCCTTGGCGGTCGGCGTGCAGCAGGCGGCACCGGAAGCCGGCGGCGGCGGGACGGCGACCTGCTTCGCCTCGATAGCGAACTCGGCATCGAGCATCTGCCCGGCCTCGTCGCGCAGGTGGCGGGCGATGTCCACCACCATGTCGATCTGCTCCTCGGAAACGCCGTAGCCGCGCAGGCGCTCGAGCTGGCACAGGCCCTTTTTCGGATGGTTGGCGGCGATGTTGGCGGCGAGCGACACCATCGCCACGATGGAGGGATGCAGGGGCGTATCGGCCATGAGCGGGCTCCTTACAGGACGGCGTTGAAGACGTAGCCGACGATCAGGATGCCGACCGCGACGACGCCGGCGAAGGCGGCGATCAGTTGCGGTTTCAGCACCTTGCGCAGGATGATCATCTCGGGGGCGGACAGCGCGATCACGCTCATCATGAAGGCGAGCACGGTGCCCAGCGCGGCGCCCTTGCCGAGCAGCGCCTCTACGATCGGGATGATGCCGGCGGCGTTCGAGTACATCGGCACGCCGATTGCCACGGCGGCCGGCACCGACCACCAGGGGGCGTCCTTGCCCATGATAGAGGCCATGAAGTCCTGCGGCACGTAGCCGTGGATGGCGGCCCCCAGGGCGATGCCGCCTATGATGTAGGGCCAGACCTTGCCGACGATTTCCTTGATGTGATCGACGCCGGCGTCGATGCGCTCGGCCCAGCTCGGCGCTTCGGCGACATAGCCGGCGGGGTCCGCGGCCTTGCTGTCCGCGGCGATCTCGCGCACCCAATCTTCCAGGTAGCGTTCCATGCCCAGCTTGCCGATGACCAGGCCGGACACGATCGCGACCGCGAGGCCGAGGCCGAGATAGAGTCCCGCCACCTGCCAGCCGAAGAGGCCGAACAGCAGCGCCAGCGCCACCTCATTGACCATCGGCGCGGAAATCAGGAAGGAGAAGGTCACGCCCAGCGGCACGCCCGCCGAGAGAAAGCCGATGAATAGCGGCACCGCCGAGCAGGAGCAAAACGGCGTGACGATGCCGAGGCTCGCCGCCATGACGTTGCCCACGCCCAGCCGGCGGCCTGCGAGCAGCGCGCGGGTGCGCTCGGGTGCGACGAAGGTGTGCACCACGCCCATGACGAAGACGATGCCGGTGAGCAGCAGCAATACCTTGGGGGTGTCGTAGAAGAAGAACTGCAGCGCTTCGCCGATATGGGTCTGCTGGGACAGACCCAGCTCGGCGACCAGGGCGTCGGAGAGCGGGATCAGGCTGGCGTAGGCCAGCACCCAGGCGACGATGCCTAGCACCAGCCAGCCCCAGGGGGCGCGGCGGGGGTTGTTCGGGACGGTGTCGGTCAGCGTGTTCATGGTTTTCCTCTGG
>DATKVJ010000141.1:0-2132 GCA_035530135.1 Rhodocyclaceae bacterium
TGTCGGGCCGGCCGGGCGGCGTCTATCTCGACCTCCCCGCCAAGTTGTTCGCGCAGACCATGGACGCCGAAGCAGGCAAGCGATCCTTGATCAAGGTCGTCGATCCGGCCCCGCGCCAGATCCCGGCGCCGGATTCGGTCAAGCGCGCACTCGACCTGTTGAAGGGCGCGAAGCGCCCGCTGATCCTGCTCGGCAAGGGCGCGGCATACGCCCAGGCCGATGCCGACATCCGCGCCCTCGTCGAGAAGAGCGGCATCCCCTACCTGCCGATGTCCATGGCCAAGGGCCTGCTGCCCGACACGCACGAGCAATCGGCGTCGGCGGCGCGTTCTTACGTGCTGCCCGAAGCCGACGTGGTGATGCTGATCGGCGCACGCCTGAACTGGCTGTTGTCGCAAGGCAAGGGCAAGACCTGGGGCGGCAAGAGTCCGAAGGACTGGGCAGACAAGCGCTTCATCCAGATCGACATCTCGCCGACGGAAATCGACAGCAACGTCCGCATCGACGCTCCCGTGATCGGCGACATCGGTTCCTGCGTGTCTGCCCTCTTGGCGGGCATGGGCTCGAACTGGGCAAAGCCGCCCACCGAGTGGACGGGCGCGGTTGCCGAGCGCAAGAACAAGAACATCGCCAAGATGGCCGAGACCCTGGCCGGCAACCCCTCGCCGATGAACTTCCACAGCGCCCTGAACGTGGTTCGCGACGTGATCAAGGAGCGTCCGGACGCAATCCTGGTCAACGAAGGCGCCAACGCGCTGGACTTCACCCGCAGCATCGTCGACATGTACCAGCCGCGCAAGCGCCTGGACGTCGGCACCTGGGGCATCATGGGCATCGGCATGGGCTTTTCCGTCGCGGCCGCCGTGATCACCGGCAAGCCCGTCATCGCCGTCGAGGGCGACAGCGCCTTCGGCTTTTCCGGCATGGAAGTCGAGACCATCTGCCGCTACAAGCTGCCGGTCTGCGTGATCATCTTGAACAACAACGGCGTCTACAAGGGCACCGACAAGAACCCCGCCGGCGGCGACATGGCACCCACCCAGTTCGTCAAGGACGCCCGCTACGAGATGATGATGCAGGCCTTCGGCGGCGTCGGGGTCAGGGCCACGACTCCGGCCGAACTGCGCCGCGCCATGGACGAGGCCGTTCGCTCGGGCAAGCCGACGCTGATCAACGCGATCATCGACGAGAGCGCCGGTACCGAGAGCGGCCGCATCACCAGCCTCAACCCCAGCGCGGCGAAGAAGAAGTAACCCAAGCCCAGAATCAATGAAAGGATAGTCATGAGCAAAGCACTAGACGGGGTTCGCATCCTCGATTTCACCCACGTGCAATCGGGACCGACCTGCACCCAACTGCTGGCCTGGTTCGGCGCCGACGTGATCAAGGTGGAGCGGGCCGGCGAGGGCGACATCACGCGCGGCCAGTTGCGCGACATCCCCGATGTCGACAGCCTCTACTTCACCATGCTGAACCACAACAAGCGCTCGATCACCCTCGACACCAAGAATCCCAAGGGCAAGGAAGTGCTGGAGACCTTGGTCAAGCACTGCGACGTGCTGGTGGAAAATTTCGCACCCGGCGCCCTGGACCGCATGGGCTTCACCTGGGAGCGCATCCAGGAACTCAACCCGCGCATGGTCGTCGCCTCGGTCAAGGGTTTCGGCCCCGGCCCCTACGAGGACTGCAAGGTCTATGAGAACGTCGCGCAGTGCGCCGGCGGCGCCGCCTCGACCACCGGCTTCGACGACGGCCCGCCGCTGGTCACCGGCGCACAGATCGGCGACAGCGGCACCGGACTGCATCTCGCGCTGGGCATCGTCACCGCACTCTACCAGCGCAACAAGACCGGGCGCGGACAGAAGGTCCTGGCCGCGATGCAGGACGGCGTGTTGAATCTCTGTCGCGTCAAGCTGCGCGACCAGCAACGCCTGGAGCGCACCGGCGTGATGAAGGAGTATCCCCAATATCCGGACACCCCATTCGGCGATGCCGTGCCGCGCGCCGGCAACGCCTCGGGCGGCGGCCAGCCGGGCTGGATCCTGAAGTGCAAGGGCTGGGAGACCGACCCCAACGCCTACATCTACTTCATCATGCAGGCGCCGGTCTGGGGCGCGATCTGCAAGGTGATC
>DATKVJ010000142.1:0-132830 GCA_035530135.1 Rhodocyclaceae bacterium
CCGTCGGCCGCGGCACGGGCCTGGGACTGTCGCTGTCCTACGGGATCGTGAAGAAGCACGGGGGCAGCATCGAGGTGGCCAGCGAGCTGGGCCGGGGCACGAGCTTCCGCGTCATCCTGCCGCTGCGCCAGAACCGTGAACCGAGGGCGGACAGCGATGCCGACGCGCAAGCATGAGCACCGGGCAAAAGTTTTCGGCCGGAATCCCCGCCACCCACGTCTTCTCGGAAGGAAGCCTATGAAACGCAGAATCATGCTGGTCGATGACGATGACGCCGTTCTGCAAGCGCTGCGCCGCCTGTTCCGTAGGCTGCCCTGCGCCTACGGCATTCTGAGCTACGAGCTGGAGATCGAGATGTTCACCGCGCCGATGGCGGCGCTGGCGCGGGCGCGCGAGCTCGAGTTCGACGCCTTGCTCAGCGATTATCGGATGCCGGAGATGGACGGCATCGAGTTCCTGAGGCGGGCCCGGGTGCTGCGGCCGGATGCGGTGCTGATGCTGTTCTCCGGCAGCGGCGACCGCGATGCCGTCGAGCGGGCATTCGCGGAAGTGGGCATCTTCCGCTTCATCGCCAAGCCGTGGGACGATGCGACGCTGGTCTCCGCGCTGGCCGAGTCGCTCAACTACCGCGACCTGATGCTGGAAAAGCGGCTGGAACAGCGCGAGCCGGGTAGGAAGTGAGCGCCGGGCTCAGCGGCCCTCGGCCGGTTCGTTGAGCCCCAGCCAGTAGCGTCCGACTTGGTCTACGGTCTGGACGAACTGCTCGAAGTCCACCGGCTTGCGGATGTAGCTGTTGGCGCCCAGGCTGTAGCCCTCGACGATATCCTGCCGCTCCCGCGAAGTGGTCAGGATCACCACCGGCACCAGCCGGGTGCGGTCGTCGGCGCGGATCCGCCGCAATACCTCCAGGCCGTCGATGCGCGGCAGCTTGAGGTCGAGCAGGATCAGCGCCGGCATCAGTTGCGCGTGGCCGCCGAACAGATAGTCGAGCGCCTCGACGCCGTCGCGCGCGACGATCACGGCGTTGTCGATATGGTTCTTGGCCAGCGCGCGCAGGGTCAGGGCCTCGTCGTCCGGGTTGTCCTCGACCAGCAGGATCGGCCGCTCGCCGGTCATGACGGCGTAGCGGGCGGCAGCTGGCTGCGCGCGATCAGGAAGATCTTGCCTTCGGCCGCCGCGCTGTCGACCCAGATCAAGGGCAGATCCGGCAGCGCCCGCTCGACGATCTCGCGGTTGTGGCCGACCTCGACCGCGAGCAGGCCGTGGGGCGCCAGGTGGGCGTGCGCCCGGGCGAGGATGCGGCGCACCAGGTCGAGGCCGTCCTCGCCCGCGGCCAGCGCCAGCTGCGGCTCGTGGCGGTATTCCGGGGGTAGCTCGCGCATCGCCTGGGCGGTGACGTAGGGCGGGTTGCAGACGATCAGGTCGTAGCGGCGGCCCTCAAGTTCCTCGAAGAGATCGGAACTGATGAGTTCTATCCGCTCCTCGAGCCCGTAGTCGGCGACGTTCCGGTGCGCCACCGCGAGCGCATCGGCCGAGAGATCGACGGCGTCAATCCTGGCCGCGGGAAAGGCCAGCGCCATCAGGATGGCGAGGCAGCCCGAGCCGGTGCACAGATCGAGCGCCGACCGGATGCCGCCGGCGTCCTCGATCCAGGGCGAGAAACCGTCACCGATCAGCTCGGCAAAGTAGGAGCGCGGCACGATCACGCGCTGATCGACGTAGAAGCGGAACTCCCCGAGCCAGGCCTCGTTGAGCAGGTAGGCCGCCGGCAGCCTCTTGGCGACGCGCAGCTCCAGGATGTGGGCGAGCGCCTGGCGCTCGGCGCGCGTCAGGCGCGCGTCGAGGAAGGGGTCGAGCCGGTCGCGGGGCAGGTGCAGCGTCGCCAGGATCAGCCAGGCAGCTTCGTCCACGGCATTGTCGCAGCCGTGGCCGAAGAACAGGCCGGCCTCGCTGAAGCGGCTGACGGCGTAGCGCAGCCAGTCGCGCAGCGTGATCAGTTCCTCGATGGTCGCGCTCATGGTGCCGCGCCCAGAAGCGCGGACAGCGCCTGCTGGTAGATGGCGGTCAGGGGTTCCAGGTCGGCCACCGCGATGCACTCATCGACCTTGTGGATGGTGGCATTGAGCGGCCCGAATTCCACCACCTCGGCGCAGATGTCGCTGATGAAGCGGCCGTCGGAGGTGCCGCCGCTGGTGGATAGCTCGGTCGCCACGCCGGTGACCCGCGCTATCGCCTCGGTCAGCACCGCCGCCAGACGGCCGCGCGGCGTCAGATAGGGGCGGCTCGCCGGGCTCCAGGACAGTTCGTAGTCGAGGCCGTGGCGATCGAGGATGGCATGGACGCGGTCCTGCAGCGAGGTCGGCGTGCTCGCCGTGGCGAAGCGGAAATTGAACAGCAGCTCGAACTCCCCCGGGATCACGTTGGTCGCACCGGTACCGGCGCGGGCGTTGGAAATCTGGAAGGTGGTCGGCGGAAAATACTCGTTGCCCAGGTCCCAGGTCTCGCGGCTGAGCTCGGCCAGCGCCGGCGCCGCGAGGTGCACGGGGTTTCTCGCCAGCTGCGGATAGGCGACGTGGCCTTGCACGCCGCGGACCACCAGCCGCGCCGAGAGCGAGCCGCGGCGGCCGTTCTTGACCGTGTCGCCCAGCTTCGAAACCGAGGTCGGCTCGCCGACGATGCAATAGTCGATGGCTTCATTGCGCTCGCGCAGCCGCTCCACCACGCGCACGGTGCCGTCCCTGGCGTCGCCTTCCTCGTCGGAGGTGAGGAGAACGGCGATCGAGCCGGGGTGCCGCGGAGCGTCCGCCACCAAGCGCTCGATCGCGACCACCATCGCCGCGAGCGAGGACTTCATGTCGGCGGCGCCGCGGCCATAGAGCAGGCCGGCGCGGACCTCCGGCACGAAGGGGTCGCTGTGCCAGGCCCCGACCGGGCCGGTCGGCACCACGTCGGTGTGGCCGGCGAAGCAGACGAGCGGCGCGGCTTTGCCCCTGCGTGCCCAGAGGTTGCTCACCGGGCCGCAGTCCACGCGTTCGCAGACGAAGCCCAGCGGCGCCAGGCGCGCGGCGATCAGGTCGAGGCAGCCGGCATCGTCGGGGGTGGGCGAGCGGCGCGCGATCAGGGCTTGCGCCAGTTCCAGGGTGCTCATGCGCCCTCGTCAGTCGCCGCGCAACAGCTCGTTGATGCCGACCTTGCTGCGCGTCTGGGCATCGACGCGCTTGACGATCACGGCGCAATACAGGCTGTACTTGCCGTCGGCCGATGGCAGGTTGCCCGAGACCACCACCGAGCCGGCCGGGACGCGGCCGTAGCTCACGGTGCCGGTGGCGCGGTCGTAGATCTTGGTGCTCTGGCCGATGAACACGCCCATCGAGATCACCGAGTTCTCCTCGACGATGACCCCCTCGACCACCTCCGAGCGCGCGCCGATGAAGCAGTTGTCCTCGATGATGGTCGGGTTGGCCTGCAAGGGCTCGAGCACGCCGCCGATGCCGACGCCGCCGGAGAGATGCACGTTCTTGCCGATCTGGGCGCAGGAGCCGACCGTGGCCCAGGTGTCGACCATCGTGCCCTCATCGACGCGGGCGCCGATGTTCACGTAGCTGGGCATCAACACCACGTTCCTGCCGATGAAGGCGCCGCGCCGGGCGGTCGCCGGCGGCACCACCCGGAAGCCGCCCTGGTTGAAGCGGTGGGCGTCGTAGCGGGCGAACTTGCTCGCGACCTTGTCGAAGTAGCGGGTCTCGCCGCCTTCCATCAGGCGGTTGTCCTCCAGGCGGAAGGACAGCAGCACCGCCTTCTTCAGCCATTGATGGGTCACCCATACGCCGTCGATTTTCTCGGCGACGCGAAGCTTGCCGCTGTCGAGTTCATCGAGGATGCGCTCGACCGCCTCGCCGATTTTCGCCGGGGCGCTGCCGGGCTTGAGTTCGGCGCGGTCCTCCCAGGCCTGTTCGATCAACTCTTTTAATTCGTGCATGTCGGTTCCTGTCAAAGTTTGCGGCAAAAGTCGGCGATCCGCCGCGCCGCCTCGCGGCACTCGCCGAGGTCGGCGACCAGCGCGATGCGGACGAAGCCGGCACCCGGGTTGCCGGTCCCGGCAGCGGTGGCGCTCTCGCGGCCGAGATAGCTGCCCGGCAGCACCGCCACATTATATTGGCGCTTGAGTTCGCGGGCGAATTCGGCGTCGCCAAGCCCGTAGCGGGCAACCCCGGCCCAGAGATAGAAGCCGGCGTCGGGCAGTTTGGCGTCGAGATGGGCGGCGATTTGCGGCGCGATCTGCTCGAACTTCTCCCGGTAGCGGCGGCGGTTCTCGATCACGTGCGCCTCGTCGCTCCAGGCGGCGACGCTCGCGGCCTGCACCGCGGGACTCATGGCGCCGCCGTGGTAGGTGCGGTAGAGCAGGAAGTTCTTGATCAGCGCCGCGTCGCCGGCGACGAAGCCCGAGCGCATCCCGGGCACGTTGGAGCGCTTGGACAGGCTGGAGAACACCAACAGCCTGCGGTAATCGCTGCGGCCCGCCTGTTGCGCCGCGGCGAGCGCCCCCAGCGGCGGCCGGTCCTCGTCGAAGTAGATCTCGGAATAGCACTCGTCGCTGGCGATCACGAAGCCGTGCCGGTCGGACAGCTCGAACAGTTTCTTCCAGGTATCGGCAGCGATCACCTTGCCGGTCGGGTTGCCCGGCGAGCAGACGTAGACGAGCTGCACGCGGCGCCAGCTGTCCTCGGCCAGGGCGTCGAGATCCAGCTCGAAGCCGCTCTCGGGCAGGGTAGCGACGAACACCGGCTTGGCGCCGGCGAGGATCGCCGCGCCCTCGTAGATCTGGTAGAAGGGATTGGGGCAGAGCACCAGCGCGCCCGGCCGGCCGGGATCGATCACCGTCTGGGCGAAGGCGAACAGCGCTTCGCGCGAGCCGTTCACCGGCAGCACCTGGGTCTCCGGGTCGGGGGCGGCGACGCCGTAGCGGCGGCCGATCCAGGCGGCGATGGCGGCTCGCAGCGCGGCCGTGCCCTGCGTGCTCGGGTAGCTCGCCAGGCCGTCCAGGGCATCGGCGAGCGCCTGCTTGATGAAGGCCGGGGTCTCGTGCTGCGGCTCGCCGATCGACAGCTTGATTTCCGGCAGGCCGGGGGGCGGGGCGATGCCCTCGAACAAGCGGCGCAGGCGTTCGAAAGGATAGGGATTGAGTTGGGCGAGGTGGGGGTTCATCGGGGATACGTGCGGGGAATGAATGAGCGCCGGTCGGCCGGGAATCCGGCGATTATAGTCGGTGGCGATCAACCTGCCGATTCCCGCACGCTGCTACAATCCCGACATCGGTAAGCTCACCGGTCAAAGGGATAGTTATGAAACGATTCTTCGCGGGCGCACTGGCGATCGCCGCAGCCTTGCTCCTGGCGAGCTGCAATGTCACCAATCTCGGCAGCTCGGCAGATGCCCCGACGGACGTCGTGGTCAAGGCCGGCGACGGTTCGGCCACGGTCACCTGGACCATGCAGCCGGGAGTCCAATACTGGCTGTTCCGCGCCGCGGCGCCCAGTATCACGACCGACAACTGGTCCACGCTGCCCGAGGCCAGGGCGACCATCAGCGCGACCTCGCCGCAGCTGGTGACCGGTCTCGTCAATGGCGAGAGCTATTCGTTCACGATCAACGCCCGGGTCGACAGCGGACCGGGCGGGGCCGGCAGTCCCTCGCTCTCGGCGACGCCCCGACTCGCCGGCAACGCCTGGAGCGTGGGCACGCCCCTGGGCGGCAGCCAGCTCGCCGCGGTCACCTACGGCGTGGAAACGGACACCACCACCGGCAACATCGTGTCCCACTACGTCGCGGTGGGCGCCGGCGGGGCGATGTATTCCGGGGTGATGAACGCCAGTCTCGACGGCATTACCTGGACGGCGCTGAACTACGCCGTCGGCACCAATCTCAATGCCGCCACCTTCAGTACCACCGTGTTCCTGGCGGCGGGCGACGGCGGCACCATGCTCTACAGCACCGACGCCGCGACCTGGGTACCGAAAGCCACGGGCACCAGCAACAATCTCTACGGATTGGCCACCAACGGCAGCACCGTCTTCGTCGCCGTCGGCGCCAATGGCACGATCATCACCAGCGGCGACGGCGTCACCTGGACGGCGAGAAGCTCGGGAACCACCCAGGACCTCACCGCGGTGACCTACGGCAACGGCCTGTTTCTCGCGGTCGGCAAGCACGGAACAGTGCTGGTCAGCAGCGATGCGGTCAACTGGGTGGCCGAAGCCGCCCAGACCACGGCGAATCTTTCCAGCGTGGTCTATGGTCTGGTCCCGGGCACGGGGAGCGCCGCCGGCACCTTGCTGCCGCTGTACGTCGCGGTGGGCGCCGCCGGCAGCTTGATCACCAGCACCGACGGCGTCACCTGGACGCTGCAGAGCCCGATTGCCGCCAACAACCTGGCGGCGGTGAGCTTCAATACCCAGTTCGTCGCGGTCGGCAGCGGCGGCAGCATTTTCACCAGCACCACCGGGACCAGTTGGCAGCAGCAGGTCTCCGGTACGAGCAGCAATCTCGCCGCGATCGCCCACAACTTCGTGACTTGGGGGACCGCCCTGACCGGCCTCGGCACCAACCTCGTCTCCGTTCCCATTTCCATTCCCAATGCCACGACCCCGGCCAGCCCCAGCGGCTACGTCGTGGTGGGCGCCGCCGGCACCAATCTGGCCGGGTTCTAGTGCCGGTAGTTGTCACCGGGATGCTTTCCCCGGTGACAGCCCAGGGCACTTGTGCCGCGCAGCTAGGTGCTGACTTCAAAGATCGGCCCGCAGCGCGGGCCGGTCTTCCTGGCATCAGCCGCGGACGCTGTCTTGCTGTCCGAAGCCGGATAGTTCGATGCTCGGCCGCGGCTTCCAGCCTCTCTTGGCATGCTCGGCGACGACGTTGGTGAAGATGCCGCCGCGGACGAAGAACTTCGCGGTCAGGCGGATGAAGCGCGGCTTCAGCGCGCGGACCAGGTCGTCCAGGATGCGGTTGGCGACATCCTCGTGGAAGTGTCCCTCGTCGCGGAAACTCCAGACGTAGAGCTTGAGGCTCTTCAGCTCGACGCAGCGCTTGTCCGGGATGTAGTCGAGCAGCAGCGTGGCGAAGTCGGGCTGCCCGGTCTTGGGACAAAGGCAGGTGAATTCCGGGATCTCCATGTGGATCCGGTAATCGCGGTGTGCCGCCGGGTTGGCGAAGGTTTCCAGGGTCTTGGCGGGCAGGCTGGGCATGAGTTGGCTTTGGGGGAATCGAACGTGGTTTCCATTATAATGCCCCGTCCGACCAACCCAAGCCGCTGCCGCCAACCCTGACGTGCGCCTGACCAAGCTCAAACTCGCCGGATTCAAGTCCTTCGTCGATCCCACCACCGTCCTGTTTCCCGGCCAGCTGGTCGGGGTGGTCGGCCCCAACGGTTGCGGCAAGTCCAACATCATCGACGCGGTGCGCTGGGTGCTGGGCGAATCCAAGGCCACCGCGCTGCGCGGCGAATCGATGCAGGACGTGATCTTCAACGGCTCGGGCAGCAGGAAGCCGGTGGGTCGGGCCAGCGTCGAGTTGATCTTCGACAACGCCGAGGGCCGGGCCGGCGGCCAGTGGTCGCAGTACGCCGAGATCGCGGTCAAGCGCATCCTCGACCGCGAAGGCAATTCCAGCTACCACATCAACAATCTCCACGTCCGCCGCCGCGACGTCATCGACCTGTTCCTCGGCACCGGCCTGGGCCCGCGCGCCTACGCGATCATCGAGCAGGGCATGATCTCGCGCATCATCGAGGCCAAGCCGGAGGAGCTGCGCTTCTACCTGGAAGAGGCGGCCGGCGTCACCAAGTACAAGGAGCGGCGGCGCGAGACCGAGAACCGCCTGGCCGACGCCGGCGACAACCTGGCGCGGGTGCGCGACATCTGCAACGAGCTGGAGGTTCAGGTCGACCGGCTCGCGGGCCAAGCCGAGGTGGCGAGCCGCTACCACGAATTGCACGCCCGGCTCGGCCGCCGCCAGAGCCTGCTGTGGCTGAAGAAGCGCAACGATGCCCGCGCCGATCACGCGCGGCTCGAACGCGAGGTGGATAAATCGGCCACCCGGCTGGAAGCCGAATCCGCCCGGCTGCGCGAACTGGAGGCGAGGATCGAGGCGGCGCGCGAGGCGCACTTCGCCGCCAGCGATGCGATGCACGCGGCGCAGAGCGAGATGGTCGCCGCCAACGCCGAGGTGGCCAGGATAGAGGCAGAGATCCACCACCGGCGCGATGCCCGGCAGAAGCTGGAGGCGCGGCTGATCCGGCTGGCCACCGAGGATGCGCACTGGAGCGGCCAGCGCCTGGAACTCGAACACGACGAGACGCGCTGGCAGGCGCTGCTGGAAAACGCCCGGCGCCACGCCGAGAGCAGCGTCGCCCGCCATCAGGAGGCGGCGGCAGCGCTGCCGCAGGCCGAGGCCGCGGTCGCCGCCGCCGAGGAAGCCGTGAGCGCCGCCCGCCGCGCCGTCAATGAGGCCGAGCAGGGTACCCGCCTGGGCGAGGCGAACCGCATCCACGCCCAGCGCGCCCTGGACAATTTCGCCGCCCGCCGCACCCGCGCCGAGCAGGAGCGCGGCTCGCTCTCCCGGCCCGATCCGGCGCTGCTGGCCGCGAGCGCCGAGGCGGTCGCGAGCGCCGAGGAGGCGCTCGCGACCGAGCAAGAACGCGTGTCGCAGGCGCAGGCAGAGCTGCCCGAGCGGGAGCAGCAATTGTCCGCGGCGCGCGAGCGGCGGCTCATCTGCCACCGCCAGGTCTCCGAGACGCGCGCCCGACGCGATGCGCTGCAGCAGCTGCAGCGCCGCGTCGGCAACAACGGCGAGATCGGTGACTGGTTGGCCCGCCGCGGCCTGGCCGATGCCCAGCCGCTGTGGCGCGCGATCCAGGTGGAACCGGGCTGGGAGACGGCGTTGGAGTCGGTGTTGCGCGAGCGCCTGGCGGCGCTGCCCGCGGCTCCGGAGGCGGTCCTTCAAGCGCTCGCCGAGCCACCGCCGGTGAGCTTCGCCCTGGGTCTGTCGGTCGGACCGGGCTCGCCCGGCGAGCCCGCCCCAGGCTCGCTGCGCGCCAAGGTGCGCTGCGACGACCCGAGCTGGGCCGCGGTGCTCGACGAATGGCTCGCCGGCATCGCCGTCGGCGAGGAGCTCGCCGCCGACCCTCCCGCGGACCCGGAGGTCCGCCTCCGGGTCAATCGCGCCGGCCATCTGCGCACGGCCAGGAGTCTGGCGCTCTACGTGCCCGATGCGCGCATCCACGGCGTGATCGAGCGTCAGCGCGAAATCGAGGAGCTCGATCTGCTGCTGGAGCAGCGCGAACAGGAGGAGGCGGTCGCGCATGATGCCGTCGCCGAGGGCGAGCGTCTGCAGGCCGGGCTGCAGGCGCGCCTGGCTTCGGCGCGCAGCGCGGCGGAGGCGCTGCAGGGACGGCTGCATCAGGCCAAGGTGGCGGCGCTCACCCTGAGCCAGGAACTGGCGCGCTTCGAGGAGCGCGCCGCCCAGATCGACCGCGAGCTCGAGGAAATCGCGCGGGGCGAAGAGACGGAGGGCTTGGAGTTGGCGCGCGCCGAGGCACAGGCGGCGGACCACCGCGACGCGCTCGAAGCGGCCCGCGGCCGTCTCGATCTGGCCATGGAGGCGCAGCGCGGCTGCGACACGGCGCTGCGCGAGGCGAGGAGTCAGGAGCAGGCGCTGGCGCGCGAAGCCCAGGAACTGCGCTTCACCGAGCGCGAATGCACCGCCAAGCTCACGGACAACGCCCGCGCCCTGGAGACGGCCAGGAGCCAGCTCGCGCGCGTCGCCGCGGACAAGGCGGCGGCCGAGAGCGAGCAGGCGGTGAGCGGCGACGAGGTGCAGCAAGAGGAGCTGCAGGCAGCGCTCGCGCTGCGGGCCGAACGCGAGGCGCTGGCGGCCGGCCGGCGCAATGCGCTCGAAGGCGCGGCCGGGGAATTGCGCGGCCTGGACGAGTCCCGACTCAGCGTCGAGCAGGGCCTGCATCCCTTGCGCGAACGCATCAACGATCTGCGCCTGAAGGCGCAGGCGGCCGGCTTGAACGAGGAGCAGTACGCGGCCCGCCTGGCCGAGGCCGGGATCAGCGGCGAGGACCAGGAGACCGGGCTCGCCGCCGAACTGCTGCCCGGGCTCAAGGAGTCTGTGTTGCAGGCGGACATCGTCGGCCTGGGCCAGGAGATCGAAGCGCTGGGCGCGGTCAATCTCGCCGCAGTGGACGAGCTCGCGACGGCGAAGGAGCGCAAGGGTTATCTCGACGACCAGGCGCAGGACCTGACCCTGGCGATCGGTACGCTCGAGGACGCGATCGGCCGCATCGACCGGGAGACGCGCGAACAGCTGCAGCAGACCTACGACAGCGTGAACAGCCATTTCGGTACGCTCTTTCCGCAGTTGTTCGGCGGCGGCGAGGCGCGGCTGATCTTGACCGGCGATGAGATTCTCGATGCCGGCATCCAGGTCATGGCGCAGCCGCCGGGCAAGAAGAACAGCAGCATCCATCTGCTCTCCGGCGGCGAGAAGGCGCTGACCGCGACGGCGCTGGTGTTCGCGCTGTTCCAGCTGAACCCTGCGCCCTTCTGTCTGTTGGACGAGGTCGATGCGCCGCTCGACGACACCAATACCGAGCGCTTCTGCGCCATGGTCAGGCGCATGTCGCAGCAGACCCAGTTCCTGTTCATCAGCCACAACAAGATCGCCATGGAAATGGCGCAGCAGCTGATCGGCGTGACCATGCAGGAGCAGGGCGTCTCCCGCGTGGTCGAGGTCGATATGGAGGAAGCCCTGCGGATGAGCGAGGAGGTTGCGGCGTGATGCACTTCTGGCCGCTCTCCGGATTTCAGTTGAGCCTGATCGCCTTCGGCGCCGCGGCCGTAGCCTTGGTCTGGCTCTACAACAAGTGGCAGGAGCATCGCCAGCGCGCCCAGGCTTTGCGCATGTTCGACGGCGACCAGGCCGACGTGCTGCTCGCGGGCGACGCGACCCCGGGCGCTGGCGCCGAGCCCGCGTACACCCCGGACGGCCGCATCGAACCGGTGTTCGCCGCGTCCGCCGCGGCCGACGGCGAAGACGCGGCGGCAGCCGACGCCGGGGCGATGGTCGAGATCGAGGCGCCGCCGCTGGAGCTCGCCGATCCGGCAGTCGATTGTCTGGTGCATTTTCGGGCAAGCGAAGCGCTCCAGGCATCCAGCTTCTGTGCCGAGGTGGGCGGCACGAACGGGCTGCGCTGGCGCTGGATCGGGCAAGACGGCGACGGCCGGTGGCGGGAGCTAGGCGCCGACGCTGCCGGTTCTTACCGTCATCTGACCGCGGCGCTGCAGCTGGCCGACCGCAGCGGACCGCTGGGCGAGGCCGATCTCGCTCGCCACCTGGCGGCGGCTAGGCAAGTGGCGGCGCGTTTTTCCGCAACGGTCGAATTGCCCGAACCGGCGGCGGTGCTCGAAGCGGCCGATCGGCTCGACCGCTTTTGTGCCGGCGTGGACTGGCGCTTAGGGATCAATGCGGTGAGCGCCAGCGGCGCCGGCTTCGACCTTGCCCGTCTGCGTACCCTGATCGAGGCGGCCGGCTTGCGGGCCGGCGCGGACGGCGACTACCAGGCCGAGGACGACGCCGGGCAGCGCCAGTTCACGCTCGGCGTCCTGGGCGGCGAGGCGGGATCCCAGGCCGTCAGCGGCGTCACCCTGAGCCTCGACGTGCCCCTGGTCGCCGATGGCCCGGCCGCCTTCGACCGACTGCTGGCCGTGGCGCGCGAGCTGACGGCGCAACAGGATGGCCTGCTGGTCGACGATCAGCGCACGCCGCTTGCCGCCGCCTCGCTCGTCGCGATCCGCGCCAAGATCGGCGAATTCCAGCAGAAGATGGCCGCGCAGGACATCCCCGCCGGCGGCCGGCGCGCGCGGCGCCTGTATTCCTGAGCCGGCGATGCCTGCCAGCCGTGCCGAAACCGAGCGCGCGGCGGCCCTGCGCGCCGAGATCGAGCGGCATAACCGCGCCTATTACCTCCTCGATCAGCCGACCATCCCCGACGCCCTGTACGACCGGCTGTTTCGCGAGCTGCAGCATCTGGAGGCGGCGCACCCCGAGCTGCTCACGCCCGATTCGCCGACGCAGCGGGTCGGTGCTGCGCCCCTGCCCGAGTTCGGCAAGGTCGCGCACCGGGTACCGATGCTCTCGCTCAACAACGCCTTCACCGAGGAGGAGGTCGCCGCCTTCGACCGCCGCTGCCGGGAAGGCTTGAGCGCAGATTCGCTCGACTACGCGGTCGAGCCCAAGTTCGACGGTCTGGCGGTCACCCTGATCTACGACGCGGGCCTGCTGGTGCAGGGGGCGACGCGCGGCGACGGCTTCGTCGGCGAGGACGTGACGCAGAACCTGCGCACCGTCAGGAACATCCCGCTGCGTCTGGCGGGCCCGCGGATTCCCGCCCGACTGGAGGTGCGCGGCGAAGTGTTGATCCCGCGCCGCGACTTCGAGCGGCTCAATGCCCAGCAACGCGGCATGGCTGCCCGGGAGTTCGTCAATCCGCGCAACGCCGCCGCCGGCAGCCTGCGCCAGCTCGACCCGAGGATCACCGCGGCGCGGCCGCTGCGCTTCTTCGCCTACGGCGTGGCGGAGATCACCCACCCGGCTGCCACCCACTCCGAGCTGATGGATCAACTTACCCACTGGGGCCTGCCGGCGGCCGAGGAGCGCGAAGTGGTGCGGGGCCTGACCGGCCTGCTCGGCTATTACTCGCGCATCGCCGCGGCGCGCCGGGATCTTCCCTACGACATCGACGGCGTGGTCTATAAGATCGACCGCCTCGCCGACCAAGAAAAGCTGGGCTTCGTCTCGCGCGCGCCGCGTTTTGCCATCGCCCACAAGTTCCCAGCGGAGGAGGCGACGACCCAGGTGCTGGCGATCGACGTCCAGGTCGGCCGCACCGGCGCGCTGACGCCGGTGGCGCGGCTGGCGCCGGTGTTCGTCGGCGGCGTGACGCTGACCAACGCCACGCTGCACAATCAGGACGAGATAGCGCGCAAGGACGTGCGCATCGGCGACACGGTGATCGTGCGCCGCGCCGGGGACGTGATCCCCGAGGTGGTGGCGGTGGTCCCGGAGCTGCGGCCGCAGGACTCGAAGCGCTACGATCTACTCGAAGCGATCGGCCACGTCTGCCCGGTGTGCGGCTCCCGGGTGGAGCAGCCGGAGGACGAGATCATCCTGCGCTGCACCGGCGGCCTCTACTGCCCGGCGCAGAGGAAACGCGCGCTCTCGCACTTCGCCTCGCGCCTGGCCTTGGATATCGAGGGGCTGGGCGAGAAGCTGGTCGGGCAGCTGGTCGATGCCGGCATCGTGCGCACGCCCGCGGATCTCTATCGCCTCGACCTGGCCACCCTGGCGGGACTCGATCGCATGGGCGAAAAATCGGCCGCCAATCTGCTCGCGTCGATCGGGAAGAGCAAGGCGACGAGCTTGCCCCGCTTCATCTATGCGTTGGGCATCAGAAATGTCGGCGAGGCCACCGCCAAGGATCTGGCGCATCACTTCGGCGAGCTGCAGGCGTTCCTGGCGGCAGACGAGGCGCAACTGATGAGGGTGCCGGAAGTCGGGCCGGTGGTCGCGGCGTCGATCCGCCGCTTCCTCGCCGAGGCGCATAATCGCGGTGTCATCGCTGCGCTCCTGGCCGCCGGCGTGCATTGGCCTGAAGGCCGGCCGGCGCCCGCTGCCGACTCGGCCGTCGCGGGCAGGAGCTTCGTGCTGACCGGCACGCTGCCGAGCTTGACGCGCGAGGCGGCCAAGGAAATGATCGAAGCCCTGGGCGGGCGGGTCGCGGGCTCGGTATCGAAGAAGACCGACTTCGTCGTCGCGGGAGCAGACGCCGGTTCCAAACTTGATAAGGCACAGCAACTGGGCGTTGCCATCATCGACGAGTCACAACTTTTGGAGCTTTTGAAATGAAGCGCGTGACAAAAGCCGTGTTTGGCTTCGGCCGCCCGCCACGCGGGCTCAACAGCCGCCGCGCAGCTATTAGCCGGCGCCGGAAAACGGGTTTTGTCGGGAACGGACGAGGGGACTACTGAAATGAAGCGCGTGACAAAAGCCGTTTTCCCGGTCGCGGGCATGGGTACCCGCTTCCTGCCGGCCACCAAGGCCAGCCCCAAGGAGATGATGCCGATCGTCGACAAGCCGCTGATCCAGTACGCGGTCGAGGAGGCGGTCGCCGCCGGCATCAGCGACATGATCTTCGTCACCGGCCGCAGCAAGCGGGCGATCGAGGACCACTTCGACAAGGCCTACGAGCTGGAGAGCGAATTGGAACGGCGCGGCAAGACCGAATTGCTGGAGTTCGTCAGGAACCTCTTGCCCAAGCACATCAACTGCATCTACATCCGCCAGGCCGAGCCGCTGGGCCTGGGCCACGCGGTGCTCTGCGCGAAGCCGGTGGTCAATGACGAAGCCTTCGCGATACTGCTCGCCGACGATCTGCTGGACGGCCGGCCGCCGGTGATGCGGCAGATGGTCGATGCCTACGACTACTACAATTGTTCGGTGCTCGGGGTCGAGGAGGTGCCGCGTGACCAGACCCAGCGCTACGGCATCGTCGCCGCCCAGCCTTTGGCCGATCGAGTCGAGATGATCAGCGCCATCGTCGAGAAGCCCAAGCCGGAGGATGCGCCATCGACGTTGGCGGTGATCGGTCGCTACATCCTGACGCCGCGCATTTTTCATCACCTGGAGCAGGTGCAACCCGGAACCGGCGGCGAGATCCAGCTCACCGACGGCATCGCCGCGCTGCTCGCGGAGCAGCAGGTGCTGGCCTATCGCTTCGCCGGCGAGCGCTACGATTGCGGCTCCAAGCTCGGCTACCTCGAAGCCATGGTCGAGTTCGGACGGCGCCATCCCGAGGTCGGCCCCGAATTCATCGCCTACCTGGCCGGCGGCGGCCGGGTACGCTGAATCCGGAAGGGAATGCGATGCTGACAAGGGCGGAGACGCAGGCCATTCTCGATGGTGCGGAAGAGGTCTGTTCCGCAGCCGAGGTCGCGGCGGCGGTCGTCCGGGTCGCCGGCGAGGTGACGGCACAACTCGCCGGCAGCCAGCCGCTGGTGCTGGCGGTGATGGGCGGCGCGGTGGTGTTCGCAGGGCAGCTCCTGCCGCTGCTGCCCTTCCCGCTGGAGTTCGATTATCTCCACGCCACCCGCTACGACGGCGCCACCGGCGGCGGCGCGCTCTCCTGGCTGGTGGAGCCGCGCACGGAGCTCGCCGGGCGCACGCTGCTGGTGGTGGACGATATTCTCGACGAGGGCATCACCCTGGCGGCGATCAAGGCGCGCCTCCTGGCGCGGGGCGCGGCGGCGGTCTATACGGCTGTTCTGGTCGAGAAAGAACTGGGCCGGGAAAAACCCATCGCCGCCGACTTCGTCGGCGTCAGGCTGCCCGATCGCTACCTGTTCGGCTGCGGCATGGATGCCTACGGCGCTTGGCGCAACCTGCCCGCGATTTACGCGATGAAATGAGTCCCCTCGGGGGCCGGGGGGAATGTCGCGCCGCGTGCCGGGCCGCCCCAAACAAGGCGCAGCGTTCAACAAGGAGTCCCGAAGGGACGAACCGCCGTCACCCCCTTGCCAGGCAAGGGGGCGGGGGGAATGCCCTTTAAGCCGCGGCGCGGCTGGCGCGCTTGCGCTCCAGCTCGGTGAGGTAGCGCTTGCGGATGCGGATCGACTTGGGCGTGATCTCCACCAGCTCGTCGTCGGCGATGAATTCCACCGCCGACTCCAGGGTGATCTGGATCGGCGGCACCAGGCGCACCGCTTCGTCGGTGCCCGAAGAGCGGACGTTGGTGAGCTGCTTGCCCTTGATCGGATTGACCACCAGGTCGTTGTCGCGGCTGTGCACGCCGATGATCATGCCCTCGTAGAGCGGGTCGTTGTGCGAGACGAACATCCGGCCGCGGTCCTGCAGCTTCCATAGCGCGTAGGCCACCGCCGGCCCGTTCTCGGCCGAGATCAAGACGCCGTTCCGGCGTTCGGCCATGTCCCCGGCGAGCGGGCCGTAGTCGTCGAAAATGTGGCTGGCCATGCCGGTACCGCGCGTCAAGGTCATGAATTCGCCCTGGAAGCCGATCAGGCCGCGCGCCGGAATCCGGTATTCGAGCCGCACCCGGCCCTTGCCGTCGGGCTGCATGTCCTGGAGATCGGCGCGACGGCGGCCGAGTTCCTCCATGACGCCGCCCTGGTGGGTCTCCTCGATGTCCACGGTGAGCAGTTCGTAAGGCTCCAGCTTGACGCCGTTTTCCTCCTTGAAGATCACCCGCGGTCGGGATACCGCCAGCTCGTAACCTTCGCGCCGCATGGTTTCGAGCAGGATGGTGAGGTGCAGTTCGCCGCGACCGGACACCAGGAAGATGTCGGCATCCGCGGTCTCCTCGACGCGCAGCGCGACGTTGGCGAGCAGTTCCTTGTTCAGGCGTTCGCGCAACTGGCGGCTGGTGACGAATTTTCCTTCCTTGCCGGCGAAGGGCGAGGTGTTGACCTGGAAGTTCATGGTCAGGGTCGGCTCATCCACCTTGAGGGGCGGCAGGCCGACCGGATTCTCGATGTCGCACACGGTGACGCCGATGCCGACCTGTTCGATGCCGGTGACCAGTACGATGTCGCCGGCTTCGGCTTCCTGCGCCGGCTCGCGCTCCAGTCCCTTGAACATCAGGAGCTGGCCGATCTTGGCGCGGCCGCGGGGCTCATCGCCGTACATCACCGCGACTTCCTGGCCCGGCTTGATCTTGCCGTGGGTGATCCTGCCGATGCCGATGCGACCGACGTAGCTGGAGTAGTCGAGCGAGCAGATCTGCAGTTGCAGCGGCCCGCCGACCACGACCTTGGGTTGTGTCACGTGCTCGACGATCGCCTCGAACAAGGGCTTCATGTCGCTGCCCGGCTGGGTCGCGTCGAGCATCGCATAGCCGTTCAGGGCGGAGGCGAACACCACCGGGAAATCGAGCTGCTCTTCGGTCGCGCCCAGCTTGTCGAACAGGTCGAAGGTGTGGCTGATGACCCAGTCCGGACGGGCGCCGGGACGGTCGATCTTGTTGATCACGACGATGGGCTTCAATCCCAGCGCCAGCGCCTTGCGCGTGACGAAGCGGGTCTGCGGCATCGGCCCCTCGACGGCATCGACCAGCAGCAGGCAGCCGTCGACCATCGACAGCACGCGCTCCACCTCGCCGCCGAAGTCGGCGTGGCCAGGAGTGTCCACGATGTTGATGTGGGTGCCCTCGAAATCGATCGCGCAATTCTTGGAAAGAATGGTGATGCCGCGCTCTTTCTCCAGATCGTTCGAGTCCATGACCCGTTCGGTCATGTGCTGGTGGGCGGCGAACGTGCCGGACTGGCGCAGCAACTGATCCACCAGCGTGGTCTTGCCGTGGTCGACGTGGGCGATGATGGCGATGTTGCGGATCGAGCGGGACATGGGTTTTTGCGGTGCACAATGGGGGCAGCATTGTAACACACCACGCCGTCCGTCCGAAGATCGCCTGCGGCGCAGATGCTAGTGCCCATATTGTCGCCGGAGAGCTTTTACCCGGGGACAAGCCAGGGCGCTCGTGCCTGCTATGCAGGTGCTAGAATCCGCGCTTTTCCGGACGGGGCATCTCGACTCATGCTGGCAATCATCGGCGGCAGCGGCCTGACCCAGCTCGCCAATCTCGACGTCTCCCGCCAGCAGGTGGTGCGCACACCTTACGGCGAGCCGTCGGGCGCGCTCAGCTTCGGCCGCATCGGCGCCCAGGAGGTGGTCTTCCTGGCGCGCCACGGCTACGGCCACACGATCCCGCCCCACCTGGTCAATTATCGCGCCAACGTCTGGGCCCTGGCCGAAGCTGCCCGGGCCACGCGCATCGTCTCGGTCGCCTCGGTCGGCGGCATCCGCGCCGACCTGGCCCCGGGTATGCTGGTGATTCCCCACCAGATCATCGACTACACCTGGGGCCGGCAGATGACTTTTCACGAGAGCCGCGATGCGCCGGTGGTGCACATCGACTTCACCGAGCCATACGACGAGGCGCTGCGCCTGGCTCTGTTCGCCGCAGCCGCGCGCGCCGGCGAGGCGATCGCCGACGGCGCGGTGTATGCGGCGAGCCAGGGGCCGCGGCTGGAGACCGCGGCAGAGATCGACCGCTTCGAGCGCGACGGCGCCCACATCGTCGGCATGACCGGCATGCCCGAGGCGGCGCTCGCGCGCGAGGCCGGCATTCCCTATGCCGCGCTCACCGTGGTCGCCAACTGGGCGGCCGGCCGCGCCGACAGCGCCCGCGTCATCCGTTTCGAGAACCTCGAGGCGGTGCTGCAGCAGGCGATGGTGCGGGTGCGCAAGGTGATCGAGGCATTGTGCGGGGAGTGCGCGTGATCCGGGAAGTGCTGCGCATGGGCGATCCCCGCCTGCTGGCGCGGGCGCAGCCGGTGGCGGCGTTCGGCACGCCCGAACTGGCGGCATTGATCGAGGACATGCAGGACACGATGCGCCACCTGGACGGCGCGGGCCTCGCGGCGCCGCAGATCGGCGTCTTGTTGCGCGTGGCGATCTTCGGCTTCGAGAGCAACCCGCGCTATCCCGAGGCGGCAGCGGTGCCGTTTACCGTGCTGATCAACCCGGAACTGGAGCCGCTCTCGGAGGCAATCGAGGAGGGCTGGGAGGGCTGCCTGTCGCTGCCCGGGCTGCGCGGGCGGGTGCCGCGCTGGCAGCATCTGCGCTACGCCGGCCGTGATCCTGCTGGCCGCCGCTTCGAGCGCGAGGTGGCGGGCTTCCACGCCCGCGTCGTGCAGCACGAGTGCGATCACCTGGACGGCATCCTCTATCCGATGCGGGTGCGCGACTTCCGTCTGTTCGGGTTCACAGACGTCTTGAAACTGACTGATACACCTGATTAATTCCTAATTGTTGGTCTATCATCGTCTCTATTTGTCTATTGCAATCCAGGATAAAAGCGGGTATCGTTGCGGGTATCTTGGACCGTGACGCTACCCAGTAAAGCGGGTATCGCAGCAAAGCCAGTAGCAGCGCGGTCTTTCGAGAGTCCAATTTGGGTATGGGCCGGGAGCACTGATGCTGACCGATACGCGTATCCGCAATGCCAAACCCCAAGCCAAACCGTACAAGCTGACGGACGGGAAAGGCCTGTTCCTCGAGGTCAAGCCGACCGGTGCCAAGCTTTGGCGCTACCGCTACCGCATCGCCGGCAAGGAGAACCTATTCGCCGCCGGTGAATATGCCGCGACCCCTGAACGGGAAACCTCTGACCAAGCCGAGATCCGCCGCAACTCAGGGCGCCTGACTCTGGCCGAGGCCCGTGTCAAACGCGAGGAATGGCGCAGCCTGGTGAAGGCCGGCATCCACCCGGCCCATGAGCGCAAGCTGGGCCGTATCCGACAGGACCATGAGGCCAGAACCACCTTCGAGGCGGTGCTGAAGGACTGGATGGCCACGCGCCACTGGTCCGAGAGCACCAAGGCAAACCGCATGTCGCAGATCGAGATGCATCTTTTGCCTGCGCTGGGCGCCATGCCGGTGCGCCAGATCACGCCCTCGCATGTGCTCGACGTGCTGAAGCGCGCCGAGACCAAGGAATCCGACACCCGTACCCGCATTGGCGGCAACGATACCCGCTTGGTGGGAGGGGGTACCGTGGTGGCGAGGCTGCGCCAGATCATGTCCGGGGCCTTCGATCACGCGATTGCGACACTGCGCGCCGACACCAATCCGGCGGCGCCGATCCGCGGCGCGTTCAAGGTCCCGAGGACCACGCACAAGACACCTTTGACTCGGCCGCAGATCGGCATGCTGCTGCGGGCTCTGACCGATTACCCTGGGCAATTCCAGACCGGCGTGGCGCTGCAGCTGCTCTGGCTCACCCTGGCGCGGCCGACCGAAGTAACCGGCGCGCGCTGGAGCGAGATTGACCTGGAGGGCGGCACCTGGACCATTCCGGAGGACCGGATGAAGATGGGAGAGGAGCACGTCATCCCGCTGCCGGCCCAGGCCGTCGACCTGCTTCGCCGCTTGCATGGGCTGACCGGCGCCGGCGATCCTGTCTTTCCTCACCGGGACAGGCGCAAAGAACCCATGACCTACGACGCCTTGAACAAGGGCATTCAGCGGCTCGATCTGAGCTTCCAGCACACCCCCCACGCCGCCCGGACCACGGCCAGCACCCTGCTCAACGAGATGGGCTTCCGGCCCGACGTCATCGAACGCCAACTCGCTCACCAGGAACGCAATGCCGTGCGTCGCGCCTACAACCGGGCGACCTATCTGGACGAGCGGCGCGTAATGATGCAGCAGTGGGCAAACATGCTGGACGACATGCGCAACGGCGACGGGAAGATTGTGCCGATCGCGAAGGGGGAAGCCGCGTAGAGGATTTCAAACTGCCGCCTGACGGTATCGGGCACAAGCGGGGCGGCTGGTGGTGAAGCACCAGCAACCCCTAACCACGAAGCACCTACCAAGGAGATGCACCATGGCTACGAAGAAGTTTACCAGCAACGTCAGAAAAAGCCCGGCCGCAAGCCTGGTTCAGTCGGCGAACGACTACTGCCCGAGCATGAGCACCATGCTGATGATGGACACTCTATGGGATGCAGCGAAGCCCAATCTGACCGATAAACAGTTGGCCGAGCTGGATAGTTACGAAGACATCCGCAACCAACTGCAGAATATCTCCGACGTCATGTCAGGCATCGGATGCCTCGTTGCGGATGACGAAATGGCTGGCAACTTTCAGCACAAATCCGACGTACCGACGCTTCTGTTCATGTTCGCCAACCTCATCGATACGCAAGCCAGGGCGATATTCATCGCAGGTGAAGCGGGATCCATGCTCCAGGAACGGAAAGAGCGAGCGGTCGAAGCAGCGCCGACCAACGGACGCAAGCAGCAACATTGAGCAACTGACCGCACCCCGCCTCCGGGCGAGGCATTCGAAGAGGGAGAACCAGACAATGATAAGCCGCATCACTCGAACGGGACGCGCGCAGGAAAAGACTTCTGTGCCAAGGACACAGAGCCACCGATCGAACGTCAAGCGGCAACTTGGAGAGCGATGGCTGGCCAAGTATGACGAAGCGGAGACGCTGGTGAAGGAGGCACTGCAGCTCATGACCCCTGGTGGGGATCCGGAAAAGGTGGTCAGCGCGGCCGAGTGAGGTTCGGCGCTATACGCCAAGGTCATGGGCGCCTTCCGCGAGATTGGCTGACGAGCAGCTGCGCCTGCTTTGGTGGGCGCGGTGGCACAGGGAGGTTTGCTCGATTGAGCCTGTTTTCATCCTTGACCTCATACGTTAGCTGCGTATAATCGTCTCATGAAATTCGAGTTCATCGAATCGCCGGTATTCACGTCTTACTTGTCTGACTACCTGGCCGATGATGAGTACGCGGCGCTTCAGGACTATCTCTGTGAGCACCCTGACGCCGGCGACATGATTAGGGGTTCCGGTGGGGTGCGCAAGATGCGCTGGAGCAGGCGTGGCTCCGGCAAGTCTGGCGGAGTGCGAGTCTGCTACTACGTCCGCACCAAGGCCGGGAAAATATTGATGCTGGTGATTTACGCCAAGAGTGCGCGGGATTCGATTCCCGGCCATGTGCTCAAGGCGATCAAGGAGGCAATGGACCATGGTGAAGATGACTGATAAGGCCCTGCTGGCGCGGGATGCCAAACGCGACATTGGCACGGAACTGCTTCAATCCGTGCGCGACCTGAAGGCTGGCCGCTTGGGGCGCAAGACCACGATTGAGACACTGCCCGATGGCACTGTACGGCGCCGCATCGAATTGCCCAGCGGCAAGGTGCAACTGGATGAGGTATTGACCGGTGCGCGGTGGGCGCTGCTGTCTGCACGGTCTCATTCGAGATTGTCACAAGCCGATTTCGCCGCGGCTCTCGGCGTTTCCAAGCGCACCCTGGAGAATTGGGAGCAAGGCCGCGCTGAACCGACCGGACCAGCTAGGGTGCTGCTGAGTCTGGTGGCCAAGTACCCGGACACGGTGAAGCGACTGGCGAAAATTCAGCCGGAAGAACATGCGGCATGACAATCAAGCCGGTTCGGAGAGCGAAGGTAGCAAGGGCGTAGGGAATGGCGCAGCAGACGAAGGACGATCAATTGCTGCCGTGGTGCAATTTCTGCGCGTCAGCCGTGGCACTTCTTCGCAAGAGGAGGATTCTATCCGAGAAAGGGCGCAAGGAATCGTCTCGTGTATGGGCTCAATGGCGCAACACAAAGCAAAAAAAAGACACTTGGGACGTGTTCGCCGAGGCTATTACCTACGCGCGACGGACCCCGGCCGGCCTAGAGTCATTCCAAGTAATCGGCGAACGTTTGCTCTATCTATTGTTTCTTGAGCTGACAAAGACCCCTGGAGCAAAGAGACGGCCGGCTGGACTTTTGTACGCCAAGCGCGAAAACGGTCGTCCCCTGACGATTCCATTGGAAGAAGAAAAATGCTGGATGCAGTTTGCAAATGGAGTGAAGTTGGGCCTATGGGCACGCGCTGAAGGTTTCAAAACTGGATCCTATGAAAAGGCTCTGGCGGCTCTCGGTAGCGATGATGAGTTGAATGAGTCGGTAACAGATCGTGAGGCCATCGAGTACATGGCCAAGCTGTCGCGCAATCCACCCTCCAAGTCGATTAAATCGCTCATGCGCAGGTTGAGCGCTGCACGCAAGACGTACTCTGCCACTCTCAAAAGTGGGGGGTAATTCCTAGGAGGTTTTTTCTCACCAGTCAGGAGCCTCCAAAGAATCTGGAAACATGCACGTATGGCGATGCATTTGCATTCGCCACAACTTCCATAACTGGGAGGCGTGCATGCAACAACAACTTACCGAAAAACCCCAATTCACTCTCGATACCGATGCCTTTGCTACCCGCAACGGGGTAAAGGGTCAGACTGTTCGGGCACGAATTTGTCGCTTCGGACATTACTTCGGCATTCGCCCAAAGAAGCTCGCCAATGGCAGGCTCATATTTCCTGACGTGCAGGTGGTCGCATGATTTCCGCCGCACAGACTGCTTCGCAACTCTTGGCGGGCTTCGATGACTTGCCGGACGATGCGCAGGTTGACGTCAAAGTCTTAGCGGCCCTGCGCAGCGCGGGGATTTCGACAGTCTGGCTTCACGTTCGAAAGGGTCTTCTGCCGCAGCCTCGAAGATTTGGCGGATCTACCCGCTGGCGGGTCGGAGATATTCGGGCGGCGCTGGCTGGCGATGGGGTAGCAGCATGATCCCCGCCACCGTGGGCTCGCCGCCCGGAAACGGCGAAGGCGGCGCCAACTGTGAATTGGGCCGCCCTCAGTTCAATACCACCACCCCTGCATTCTCCTACCCTGCGCCAGCTTCAGTCAAGGGCCACACACTTGCTGACCTACTTGCCGGCGACAAGCTGACGCACATGGACGTGTGGGAGCGCCACGGCAGCAGCCGAGCTGCCCACCATGTTCTGCGTCTTCGCCAGGCTGGCTGGCCAATCCGAACGATGGAAGTCGACGCCAAAACCAGCGATGGGCGTGTGGCGCACATCGCGGAATACAGTCTGCCGAGCGAGACCATCGAGGCAGCCGGCGAACGCGGTCAGGCATTCATCGCCGAGGCGCGGGCTGCACGGAGGGCGTCATGAATAACACGACGCCGGCGAACAGGAACGTGCGGGCCAGCAATGTCAGCCCGGTTCTACTGCTGAGCCTCGCCATGCCGCGTACCGCCGCCGCCCTGCTCGAGAACGGCGGCACCATCGCGAACCTCGCCCAGGCATTGCCGGCAACGGCCGCCGCGCTGCTGGCGCTTACCGGAGGACGGTGACCATGCGCGATTATGCGAAGGCATCGCCACAATTCTGGATCGGCACCACGGGAAAGAAGCTCCGCGGCGACCCGGAGGCCCAGGTCGTGGCCTTCTACCTGATCTCGAGCCCGCACGCCAACATGCTGGGGCTCTATTACCTACCGATGGCGTATCTGTGCCACGAGACTGGACTATCTCAGGAAGGGGCTTCGAAGGCCCTTCGAAGGGTCCGCGAGCTAGGTTTCTGCGAGTATGACGAGGAAACCGAGATGGTTTGGGTCATCGAGGCGGCGAGGTTCCAAATCGCCGACCAGTTGAATCCGAGCGACAAGCAGACCATCGGCATTTCAAACGAGCTGATGAAGCTGCCAAGAACCAAGCTAGCAGCGGGTTTCGCTGAAAAGTACCGCGATCCATTTCACCTTTCTGATGACGTGATCGACTCGATCAGGAGCAAGGCCCTTGCAAGACCCTTGGAAGGCCCTTCCAAGCCCCTCCGAAGCCAGGAACAGGAACAGGAGCAGGAACAAATACCTCCTGCTACGCCTTCGGCTTCGTCTGTTCCCAACAGAAAGAAGAAGAAAATTGCAGAGACGCCACTACCTGAAGACTTTAAGCCCAATGAATCGACGATTGCCTGGGCAGAGAAGAAGCGGGTAACCCGGCTCGATGACCACCTTGAGCACTTCATCGGTGTCGCAAAGGCAAAAGGCTACCAGTACGCTGACTGGCAGCAGGCATTTCAAAATGCCGTCCGAGGTAACTGGGCAAAGATCAACGGCAGCGAACTGCCCGGCACGCCCGACCATTTCAAAGGGGCGATATGACTCCGCGCGGCGCCGCTCCGCTGATCGAGATGCGACTGGCGGCCCAGCGCCCCGCCGGCGAAGTATGGGTCAGCGTCGGCGACTTCCTCGAGCCCGACTGGTGGCAGTGGTCGAACACCTGCGACATGCCCGGGCTGTTGGTGCGCCCCAATGATCCGATCGACCGCCTCGACCTCCGCTGCCTGCTCGACCTGCGCGTGATCCTGTTCTTCGCGGAATGGGATGAGCGAGTCGCGCGCCTCTACGAGCGCCTTCAGGAATACGTCGCCGAAATCGCCGTGATGTCGCCGGCCTTCGAGCTCGACATCGGCTGGCGGTGGATCAAGGGCATCGGGCGGCTCGAGATCAATGAGGCCCATCACCTCGACGCCCTGAAAAGCGCCCAGGCCGACGCGGTGCATGCCGCGGTGAAAGGAGACAAAGGCGGATACCAGGCCGCGCAGATGAGAGAACGCCAAACCTTGGAGGCTGCGCCATGGCTACGCTGATTCCCGACCGCATCGACTTCCGGACCTACATGGCCGACACCGACAGCGAGCACAAGGTGCGGCCGGCGTCAGCCTACGCCGAGGACGTGGTAACGCATTTCCACTCGCCGACGGGGCCGATCGGCGCGTGCATGCCCTGGCCGAAGACCCATGCGCAGATCCGTTTCCGCCCGGGTGAGGTCAGCCTGTGGGGCGGGATGAACGGCCACGGCAAGAGCCTGGTGCTCGGACAGGTCTGCCTTGGGCTGATCGCCCAGCAGCAGCGCGTCTGCATTGCCAGCATGGAAATGCGGCCGGCCATGACCCTGGCGCGGATCTGCCGGCAGGCTTTCGGCGCCAACACGCCGCCCGCCGAGTTCATCCGCTCGTTTCACACCAGCACCGACCGCCGGCTGTGGCTCTACGACCAGCAAGGGACCGTGCGCGCGGCCAAGATGCTGGCGGTGATCCGGTACTGCGCCGACAAGCTGAAGATTCAGCACTTCGTGATCGACAGCCTCATGAAGTGCGGCATGGGCGAGGACGACTACAACGGCCAGAAGGCCTTCCTCGACGCTCTGTGCTCGATCGCTCGGGACAACGGCCTGCACATCCACCTGGTGGCGCACAGCCGCAAGGGGCAGAACGAGCTCGCGCCGCCGGGGAAGATGGACGTCAAGGGCACCGGCTCAATCACCGACCAGGTCGACAACGTCCTCACCGTCTGGCGCAACAAGGCCAAGGAACGCGACATCGCCGACGGCAAGACAGATCGCAGCCGTGAGCCCGATGCGCTACTGATCTGCGACAAGCAGCGCAACGGCGAGTGGGAGGGGAAGGTTGCTCTGTGGTTCGACCCTGGGTCAACGCAGTTTCTGGAGAACGGCGTCGATGGCCCCATGGGTTTGATGACCGGGTTGGAAGGATGACGGCGATTGGCGCCTCCAGCTGCACTCTGGCCGAGGTTCCGCCCTGGCGCTGGGCCGGCACCACCAGCAGCGCGGCCGGCGATGCGCGAGCCGCGGTCATGACCCTCGGCACTCCACTGCGCGTCGAAGCTGTTGCGGTGTTATGGGCGATGCACGCAATCCGCGAGGCGAAGCGCGAAATCGGCGCAAGGAGCGATTTTCCGAAGGCCGGTAAGGTCGAGGTATCAACAAAGGCAACAAAACGCACCAGCGGCCCTCCTGGCTCGTCTGGCAATGCGTAACCATCTCATCACTCCCGAAGAGATCTACGACGCTGCGCGTTGGCGGCTGCGCAAGCTGACTCCGGATCAAGTCGATGCGGGTCTTGAGGCGGTCGTTGCCCTGCTCGAGCGCGCGGCACCCCTGTATCGGGATAGCCAGGAGGTTACCCAGGCCCTCGCCGGCATCGAGGACGGCGCCAGCCGGTGGAGTCTTCTTTGTTCTCTGCTGGTGCTCGTGGCCGGTACCAGCCACGACGTCTCTCTGTTCTACCGAGCCGGCTTCGAAGTATTGATCGCCCATGAGCAGGCGCAGCGTGGTGGTGTCCGGCGCCGCGGCGATGCTCTCGACAACCTGATCGCCCAATACCTCGTCGAACTCGAAGACATCAGGCCTACTGATTTGTGGCTGGATTTCTGCCAACAAGCCGAGGACGGCGGAAGTGATGTCCTTGACGGGTACGACGGCGCACGGCTCAACTACCAGGCCCATCCCCACGATGAGAAGCTGACTGGCATCGATTTTTGCGCCTTCCGAAAGCGTGTCCAGCGACTCAGAAAAAAAGTTCTTCCGCAGGTGCGACATGTGCCGGTATCTGTCGCAGCACCGGGTGTAAGGTGGGCCGCATGACCGATGAACTGAAGAAAGCGGTTCTGGACCTGATTACAAATGCGCAGGAAGCGGGCTGAAGACAGCAACTGGATTGCTGTGAGACTGGAGAAAGATTGATGGCTACACAGACAGCGAGCACCTCAACCACTTCGAACATCGACCCCATCACCGGGCAAGTTCTGAATCCCGCCGTTGTTCCAGGAGCCGCTGCGATTCCTGGCACTACGTCAGCAGTGCCGACCACGGGATTATTTGGAGCGCCGTCTTCGTCGAGCAGCGGGACTGCGGACCGAACGGAAACTACGATGCCGCTGCCCACCGTTGTATCGCCAACGGACCAAAGCGTACCTGAACTGACAGACGCTACATCTTCAACGCAGCCTGCTGCGCCAACTGTCACCCCGCCGCCAGCTCCTGAGCCAAAATTCGCCACGGCAACGCTACCGGGGCCAGCCCAGACAGTCACGGCGCCGATAATAGCAGCGCCACTGCCGCTCACAGCCGCGACCGATTCGTCGGTCAACGCAACCTCGCAGGAAGCGACGCAGATTCAGTTACAACAGATGCAGGGCACGACAGCACTAGGGGTCGCGAACCTTAACGCAGACACCCAGACGAAGCTCCAACAGATGCAGGACGACAACAAGAACCTTCTGCAAGGGAATTCCGCCGCAAGTGCCTACTGGAATCAGGCTGTGAATGCGATTACCACCATCAACACCAGCCCGAATATGGATGCTGGCGCAAAGCAGACGGCGGTCAATAATATCCTTGCCCAGACACAAGCCGGACTAGCGGATCAGTCCGCGATTCTCGACCTGAATATCGGCGCGAATTTCTCGGCACTTACGGCTGGCGCTGGGGCAGCCGCAACAGAGACAGCCACAGCAACTGGAACGCCTGTACCTGCTCCTAGGCGCTGGGGAACGAGATCCACATTGCGATCAAGCCGGAATTTCACGGGCGTTGGGCAATTCGTCGCGAAATGCGCCACCGTTTTCTTCTGGAACGGATCGCGCATTATGGGCCGCTCAAGGCGTCAGCATTAAAGGGCAATGAGAAGGCCATTCGCTTTATAGAACGGATCGGGTTTAAGAGGACAAGCGAAAATGATGATGAAATCACATACCAGTTGGGATAGTCGTTGGAATTTCCGCCTGTCTGGTGAACCCCTTGGAGATCCTTCCGACGGTCCCAACAAGAAATTACATTGGTCGCAGCCGCGGCGCCTTTATGATCCGGTGAGTGCCGGTGTCGCCGCATTCGCATCGATCTTCGCCGGTACTGCAACGGTTGCGACAGTCGCGACGGCCATTGGATTTACCGGAATGGCGCTTGGCGTGGCGGGGGCGATTACCGGAAACAGCAACCTTGCGAAGATCGGTGGAACGCTCGGGCTAATCGGCGGCGTGGGAAGCCTGGCGGCCGGCGCCGGCATGTTCGGCACCGATGCGGCAGCGAGTTCGGCCGGTGCGAGCCTGGATTCGTCGGCCACCAACGATGCCATGAACCAGATGTTTGACCCGGCGACGTCCGCAGCCACGGATAGCGGCGTCAGTTCTTCTACGATGGCAGCCTTCGGCCCATCGGCGGCCGGACCCGACCTCAGCGGCATGACGATGGCCAGCGGCGTTCCTTCGGATGCGCTCTCGATGTCCGGGGCTTCATCCCTGGCCAGCCCGAGCGGCTTGCTCAATGCCGCCCCGTCAAACTTCGGTGCTACTGGCGCGCCTGTGCAGCCCATGCCTGCCACGGGCACCTCATTGGCGACAAACGCTCCTCCAGCGTTCCATGCGCCAACCGGCCTATCGAACCCACCGCCCCCCACAGATCTTGCCGGCCTGGCTCAGCAGGCTAAGGACATGATCGCAAGCGGCAAGTCGGAGGCGGATCTCCAGACCTGGTACAAGGGGCTCACCCCACTTCAACAGACGCTGATGTCCCAGCAATTCCCCGGCGTGAATCTGCAAGGCGGACTTCTTGGGGCGGCCTCTTCCATGTACAACGGACTGTCACCGACCGGCAAGCTCGTCGCCGGGCAGACGGTAGCAGGAGCCGTTGGTGGCTTGGCGAATGCCTACGGCTCCTATGAGACCAACAAGCTCCAGACGAACATCAACAACCAGAACCAGACAGAACTTCAACGCCAGATCAGGAATGCAAGTTCAGTCGTTCCGGTCTATTACAATCCTACCGGCCTTCTCGGGAGCTAAACGCCATGGCGCAGACTATCCAAAACCCGATCCTGAAGAAAATCGAGGCCGGTATCGAGGCCAAGATTCCGCCGGAGTCGCGACAGCAGTACATGGCCATCGTGGTGAGCGGCATGCAGATCATGTTCAGCACGGGAACCAGGCACTTGCTGATGCAAAAAATCCAGCAGCCCGGCGACATCGTGACGAAGGTCTCGATGGGGATCGCGCAGTTGATCGGCACCATCTACAACCAGGCGAAGGGGAAGATGTCGGTTCCCGAGGCGATCCCTGCAGCAATCACGCTGGCGATGCAGGCGCTGGACTTCGCAGAGCGAATGAAGGTCACCCCTCCTGTCACGGGTGATGTGGCGGCGCAGGTCGTGCAGGCGACTGCCCAGGCGACCCTGAAGCTATTCGGCATCGGCCGCAACAAGGTTCAAGAGGTCCTGTCGGCGCGACAAGGCTCCCTGACACCGCAGACAATGGCTCCTCCGACCGGTGCGGCGCCTCCTGCCGCTGCCCTAGTGCCACAACTGGGAGCGCAATGATGGGACTGCTCGGATACGCATTGTCAGGGGCGGCCGGAGGGGCCGGTGCCGCAGCTCAAACCGCCATGCTTGAACAGCAGAAGGCCCAACTGGAGGAGCAGAAGATCGATTATGCACTCCAGGCGCAGGAGAACATGAAGGACATCGAGCGCGGAAAGATTGCCGCTGTTGTCCAAGGTGCTGGAGCCGTGTCCGGGCCGACAGATGACCCGGCAGCCGGCGATGAGCCGGCAATGGCCGGGATGTCGACGCCGGCATCGGCTCCAACTTCTGCAGCAAGGATTGACTCGCTGCTGAATGCGGGCTACACGCCAGAGGCCGGCGCAACCGCGCAAGCCCTGAAGGTTTCGAGTTACCCCGATCTTTTCATGCAGAACCTGGCCAACAAGACCGAGATCGAGAACACAAAGGCAGGCGCTCAAATTCAAGCGTCTCAGGTTCGCGGTGCGGACGCCGCGCAGGTACGCGCTGCTGCCACGCGCGATGCGGCAAATAGCAGGGCAGGAGCGGCCGGGCAACCCAGTCTGGCGCAGAAGGCGAAAGCTATCGAAATTGACCTGGCCCGGCAGAAGATCCAGGGCCTATCGCCCGAGGACATCAAGGCCAGGACCCAGCAGTTCACCAACACCGGCCGCGAGAATCCCAACTACGACCCGCAGCTTGCCGGTCAGGCAAGGCTGGCATTCCAGCGCAAGGTGGGCGACGATCCCTGGTTTGACAACATGCTTGGCGGTGGCGTCGATATTTCCAGCCTGACCGGGGAGAACGGTCCGCGGAGCAATGGACAGATTCTCAAGGACTTCGCGAACGATCCAGCCATGTCCGGCAAGAAGCTCGGCCAACGTACGGCCCAGGGAACGGAAGTGTTCGACTCCAGCGGAAAGCTGGTCGGCTACTACCGGTAAGAAGCGCTATGCCTTTCGTTCCGCTCAAGGGGCTTAGCGACGCCACCTTCCCTCAGGTATCACCTGATCAGCAGGCGGCGCGCGATGCGGACGCAGAGCGGATTGTTGCCGGAGAGTTCGATCAGCAGATGCCGGAGCCGAACCGAGCAGCCCTAGAGCTCGAGTACCGCCAACGCTTCGGCAAAAACTCGCCGACGATGCAGCGCGGCTTCATTCCAATCGCTGATTCTTCCTCGGGGCAGCCCCCGATGCAGCAGCCGGCACGAGGCTTTGTACCGCTGCCGGAAACGCATGATGCCTCTGCCGGGCTGTCGGACATGCAGCGCCTCGCAATTGCTGCCGAGCCGTATGTTACGCCGGTGCTGAAGACCGCGGCCGCGATGGCCAATCCCATCTCCCTGGCCGAAACGGCTGGCAACCTACTGACCCAGATTCCGGCCTTTGCCGGCTATGTCGCCGCAGGTGGGGCAACGGCTGCAGCCCGTGCCCTGGGATACACGGATCGAGACCCGAAAGAAGTCGGCGCGGCCGTTGCTCATGCGATGACGTACCAGCCGAAAACGGCTGCAGGGCAGTATCTCACCGGGGAGGTGCTGAGTCCGCTTAGCGCCATCAACGAAGGGGCGGAATGGGCCGGCCATAAGGTCGCTGATGCCACGGGAAGCCCGGTCGCCGGGGCCATCACAGAAGCGGCCGTGCAGATGCTGCCAACTTTCGTGGCCCCGGCAGTAGAGGGAGCACCAGCGGGGCGCGAAAGCTTCAGCCGGCCCGTCGAAGCTGTATCTAGATCAGAACCCGTTGCTAGTCTGCCGCCCGCGGCAGAGCGGACCGAATTTGTGCCGCTGGACGACATCTCCGAAGGAAGGATGCCGCTGCCGAGTCCTGTGCAACCGAGCGCGCCGACACCAACCCCTGCATTTCCGGAAAGTCATGAATCCATAGCGCCCTCGGAAGCCATTCTGCAGGCTGGAAGTGTCGATGAAGCGATAGCCGCGGCAACACAGACATTGAACCCACCGCCGGCGCAGGCTCCAGTTCAAGTTTCGACCGGACCACTTCCATACAGCACGCCCGGCTACAGCATTGCCTTGCTTGAGAAGCTGGCTAGCCAGACCCCAAATACCGAGATCAGGGCCCAGTTGCAGGCCGCGCTAGACCGTCGCCAGCAAGAACTTGCGCCGCCAGTACCCGAGCAGGAAGCGGGTATTCCAGCAGACATCGTGCCAGCCGACATGCCACCCCTTGATGAGAGCCCTTCGGCCACGGGACCCCTCCCCATCAACCTGGGCGATCCCGGCGTGGCTGATCCCGTACTACCGACGGCCACCGGGTTTCAACCCCTACCTGATGAATTGAGTATGGCCGCAGATAGGCCTTCAGGGGTTTTTACCGCCCCAGCAACGGACGTTACCGGGACCGGATTCAGGCCTCTTGACGATGCCCAACCTGCAGCGCCTGAGGCTGATGCCAGTAGCGCGGGCATCACAGACGAACCATTCGCCCAAGCTGGGGCAGTTTCCGACAACGCCGACATAAGCCGACAAATAGCCGACATGGCCAAGGCCTCGGATACCCTCAGCTCCTGGGCGCCCGGCAGGAACTACATACCGCTGGTGGATGACGCGGTCGCACCAGTGGCAGCAGCCAAGAGTATCGCGGACCTGCCTGACCCAATCCGCCGCGAGCAGATCATCGGCGACCTGGAGAATGCGCTCGGTACCACGGTCTATGAGGGCCGCGTCAAAGGTGAGAAGCGCCTTGGCTTCTTCCGGCCCGGTGTTGAGGAGGTCAGAACCAAGCGTGCCAATGACCTGGAGGTGACGGCCCATGAGATAGCGCACATGATCGATTACCGCGTCCCTGAACTGAAGCAGGCGTGGGAAGCGGACAAGGTGCTGCGCGATGAACTGAAGTCGGTAAGCTACGATCAGAAGAATGTCCGGGAAGGCTTCGCCGAGGGGGTTCGACTTTGGATGACGCAACCGGAAACGCTCGAAGCGAAGGCACCGACTGTCTATGCCATGCTCGAGTCCTTCGCCAATTCCCACGAGTACGGCCCAGGGCTGCGCAGGGCGCAGAAGCAGATGACGGACTGGTTTGGGCAGGATGCCTTGAACCGGGCGCGCTCCAAGATCGGAACGGACAAGCCACTGTCAGAGCATTTCGACCGCTTCTGGGACAAGTTCAGGCAATCCACGGCAGACGATCTGCATGGCGTCTATCAGATGGAGCGTGACGTTTCCGGAAAGATCAGCCCGAACGGACCCTATGAGTCTGCCCGGCTGTCCCGCGCCTCGCACTCGATCGCCGATGGCGCGGTGCGCTATGGCTACCCGGTCAAGGAGGCGGACGGCCGCTTTCGGTACGCCGGCAAGGGACTTGAGGAGATCCTGCAGCCGGTCTCTGACAGCATGGATGATGCCCTGCTGTACTTCGTCGGCAAATCGGCGCGCGAGTTGCAAGAACAAGGCCGGGAGCACCTATTCACCCGCGGCGAGGTCGACGCCATGCTGCGGCTGCGCACGCCAGAGCGAGAGCAGGCCTTCAAGGAGTACCAGGCCTGGAACAAGGGCATCCTCGACTTCGCCGAGGAGCAGGGCGTAATCAATCCAGAGGCCCGGCGCATGTGGCAGCGGACTCAGTACCTACCGTTCCACCGTGTTGACCGGCCCGGTGGCGGCATCAAGGGTAAGCCGGGCGACTGGTCAGGAATTCAGGCGCTGACCGGGGGCACCACCAACATCAAGGACGTGCTCGGCAACATGATCGGCAACGCTGCCATGCTGATCGACAAGGCGGTGAAGAACGAGGCCAGGCTCAAGATAGCCAAGCTATCCCAAGAGAGGGGCGCCGGCAAGTTCATGGTCAAGATCGACAGTGGAACGCGGCCGGTCAGAATAGGCGGAGACCAGGTGCGCGACGCGATGCTGAAGCGCTACGGCATTGCCATCGATGAGGCACCTGGATTCTTCGATTTCGTTCTCAAGAACCAGCCGCCTGCTGGTGGCAACGTGGTGGCCGTGCTGGAGCATGGCAAGCCGACGTGGTTTGAGGTCGGCGATCCGATCTTGCTGCGCTCCCTGCAGGCGATAGATCGAGCTCCCATGCAGATGCTGGTCAAGTGGCTGGGAGTGCCGAAGCGAATCGGGCAAATGTCGGTGACACTTACCCCTGACTTCATGGTGGCCAACATCGCCCGCGACACGATCATGGGGGCAGTAATGAGCCGGGCAGGGTTCCTCCCGGTAATCGACAGCCTGCAGGGTATGCGGCTGCTCTTGACCAAAGACCCGATCTACAAAGAGTGGATTGCCAACGGTGGTGGCTTCTCGAGCATCTTCCTGGATGAATCGAATTTGAGGACCAACTTGGAGAAGTTCTACCGCAATCAGGGCATCGACGTGCATACCGTGTTGGACACGCCGGAGAAGATGTTTCACTTCATTGAGACTGTCGCAGATGCTTTCGAGGCCAGCACGCGCCTCGGCGAATACAAACGCGCCGTTGACCGAGGCGAGAACCCGAGACACGCGGCTTACCTGGCTAGGGAAGTATCTTCCGACTTCGCCATGAAGGGCGACTCCAAGGCGCTGGGATTCATGTACGACACAGTTATCTTCCTGCGGCCAGCCGTAGTTTCCCTTGATCGCATCTTCCGCGGCTTTGCTCACGATCCGAACAAGGCGGCCGTCGCAGTCAAGACGGCCATGGTGGCGCTGGTCTCCATGGGCTTGTACCTGATAAACAGAGGCAATCCGAAATACCAGGACATGCCCGACTGGGAGCGCGATGCCTTCTGGCACTTCTTCATAGCCGGCCAGCACTTCAAGTACCCGAAAATATGGGAAATCGGCGCCATAGCATCGATCGCCGAGCGGACGGTGGAGAAGACGATTGCCGAAGACCCTCTGGGCTTGGGAAAAGACATCGTCCGGATTATCAGCAATGTGGTTGGGCTGAACTTCGTGCCCCAAGTCATCGCGCCTCTAGTTGAGCAGGCCGAAAACAAGAGAAACTACACTGGCGCCCCAATCGAAACTCCCGGCATGGAGAACATGCAGCCCTTCATGCGCGCCAAACCTGGGACCAGTGAGACGATGAAGGCCTTGGGCATGGCCACAAGAAATCTACCTGAGGGCATGCAGATCAATCCGGTACGGGCCGAGGCGCTGCTTCGCGGTTACCTCAACACTTGGGCACTGTATGGCCTGGCGCTCTCGGACAAGGTCTTCTTCAGCGACAAGTCGCCGGCCATGCGCACCGATCAGCTGCCCGTGGTGCGTCGATTCTACGACCAGGATCCACCCCAGCATGTCCGGGCCGAGGAGCAGTTCTATGACATCCTTGGCGAGGCCAAGCGCCTGCATGGAACCATGCGCGAGCTCGACAAGATGGGCCTCCAGGGCTATGCCGACGAGAAAGAGAAGTCTCCGCTGTCCACCGAAGGGGCACCCATGGCGCGGGCAGCCAAGGACTTGCTGGCGATCAACAAGGACATGCAGGTGGTCCGGCGCGATGCCACCCTCAGCCCCGACGAGAAGCGCGCCAAGCTCGATGCCCTAATCGCAGAGCGCAATGCCCTCCTGAAGGGCGCGGTACAAGATTCCAATGCGGCCCAGAATCAGCCTAAAGGAGGTATCCGGAAATGAGCATCGGCAGTCAGGTGAGCACCAGCCGTACTAACAACAGCGCCTCGGTGAAAAAGTACCGATCTACCCACAGGCGGATTGACTACGTACCGGCCGACGACGTCTTGCTGATCATCGAGCGGTATCACGGCAAGATCGACGATACCATTGCGGGGACCATCGACAAGCTCATCGAGGCCGGTCACAAGGCCATCATTTCCGGTAAGGCGAAGCTCTAAATCACGTTGAGCTTTCCGGAATAGCACCAGGGCACGGACAAAAGAGCAGTTGTGAAAGGACGTGAACGCGCGCGCGTATCTCTCCGCCAGTTGTTGTTATTCTCGGCGACTTTCGCATCAGGTAAGCTTGCGCCACCGACAGCATGGCGCGACCTAGCGGTATTTCTCCCTGGGAGCAACAAGTCCGCGTGGAGGGCGATTATGAATCGGCTGAGCGCCAAGGAAAGCCTCCGGAGGGTTAGACTACTGAGCAACATCTACCGGCGGCGAGCGATGAGGAGCGCCCAACCCATTTCCAGGATCATTTCAGGAGGACAAGCGGGTGTCGACCGCGCCGCGCTGGACTGGGCCCTCGAGCACGGGCTGCCTCATGGCGGCTGGTGCCCAAAAGGCCGGATCGCCGAGGATGGGCCGCTCGATAGCCGTTATGCTCTGCAGGAAACAGAGTCCGCCGGCTACCGCCAGCGCACGCGCCAGAACGTCATTGACAGCGACGGCACGCTGATTCTGAACTGCGGCGAGCTGACCGAAGGATCGCTGACCACGCTACGCTTTGCCGAGCGATTCGAGAAGCCTTGCTTGGTCGTCCAACTGGATGAAGACATTCCCGCCGGCGCCAGGCGCGCGATCGAATGGATCCGCACCAATGGGATTGCCGTTCTCAACGTCGCAGGCCCGCGCGAGAGCAAGAGCCCGGGCATATACCGACTGGCGCTAGCGTTCCTGGGCCAGTTGACCTGGCGATGCGTGCGAGCGCCTCGTGGCTCTTGACACCGTACCTATACTGGCGCTTCAGCCAAAGCTAGAACCGACACGGCGAAGGCTGCAACGAAGGCCCCGATGATTCGTGCCATCGAGTTAACAACCACATGCGTTGTGTTTGTGCAGCATTAGGGTTGGCGGCAAGGATAGGCTTCGTGTAGAGCAGCAATTGCAAGCTCCACTTTTGGTAGTTGCAATTTCTCGGGATGCTGTCGGAGATACTTAAGGACGATCCTCATGGCTTGTCCATTGCTAATTCCCTTAGGGCCCGGCCAACAGGTTCGCATACCAGGTGCAAGAGCCCAATCCAAAACAATCATGGTATTCCGTACACCTTCGATAAAGGCGAGGCAATATGTTGCCTCAAAATGCGATGACGGTTGGTGATCCACAAGACGCTCGGCACTTGTACAATCTTCGAGCAGCGCATTTCCACCAAACCCATCAAACGATGCAGCCACGGCTCCCCTCGACCCCGCGAAGGTGAGTGCAACGACCAAAATCCTCAGGATCGATTTCATGACGCGATCGGCATCACCCTGCCAAACAAGTCTCGACGCCAGATGTCTACGAAACCTGATCGCTCGTCGACTGCCGCGGTCGGCGGTTTGCAAATTCGACCAGTGGCGCGATTCAATTTGGGTTGATGTATGTAGGAAGCTGCCCCGGAATCTGAACGGTATAGCCCCCACCATACGTCGGCGTCACGTAGGTTGGCAATTGGCCGGGCGTCTGAATTGTTGCGCCACCCCCATACGTAGGGGTTACGTAAGTAGGCAATTGCCCTGGGGTTTGGATCGTTTCGCTGCCTCCGTAGGTCGGGGTCACGTAGGAGGGCAACTGTCCGGGTGTTTGAATCGTCGCTCCTCCCCCATAGTTTTGGGTTACATATGAGGGCAATTCACCGGGGGTCTGCACGGAATATCCGCCGCCGTATGTTGGAGTTACATATGTGGGCAACTGACCCGGCGTCTGGATTGTATATCCCCCTGCCAACGACACGCTGACCCATCCAAGTAAGGCTACGCTGGCAATGGTGTTGAAGAGGTTCATAGTAGTTACCTCCTTTGTTGGCAGTCCATTGGTATATGTCGAACGGATGACCCGATTATGCTCCGGACGTCCTAGTTGTCAAAGCACAATAGTTGTGGAATATGCACATCGGTCAATCTGATGACGGATAGGCGGTTTATCGACTTCCGGTCATCGTACTTGGGCCAGTTATCGTTGGCATTGAGGCATCAGGTCTTTGGCAATCCGTGCGCTTTGGCCTCTGCTTCAGCTTTGTTGGTCTCGGTCATTCGTCGGCCAAAGGCGTCACGCTGCTCAATTCCAGCCTTGGCGGCCTCAATGCTCTTGATGATCAAATCGGTCGTCAGCTCGTACTTGTTGGCGACGGCCTCGGCCCTGGCGGCTATTTCAGCCTTAATGGCCACATCTGACAACAGTCGAGCCCCTTATTGTCGGGCAGTCTTTGCACTGTATCCCGACGAACGGCCGACAATCCGACGAAAGAGGGTATAAAAGCGGGTATCGTAAGCCATGATAGGCGGCCATGACCTGTGTTGTAGCGGCATTCAGAGAGTAATACGCTACCCGATGCGGATCAGCGACTTCCGTTCGTTCGGCTTCACCGACCAGTTGTTTCCCGAAGGCAACGCGCCGGCGGAGGACTAAGAGCCTATTTCAGTAGGCGCTACACCTGCAGGACTTCCAGCAACTCCTGCTCGATTCGCACCAGGGTTCCAGTCTGCGCCAGCTCGGCGCCGCTGATCAGAAAGGTGTCCTCGACGCGTTCGCCCAGCGTGGCGATCTTGGCGGTGTGCAGGTCGACGCCGTGGCGCGCGAGCACCAGCGCGATCGAGTGCAGCAGGCCGGGTCGGTCGGCCGCCAGCACCGACATCAGGTAGTAGCGGCCATTCTCGTCGGGCCGGATGCCGACCTCCGGGGTGATCGGAAAGTGCCGCACCTGGCGCGACAGGCGACCGGTTGTGGGGGCCTCGATCGGGGCGCGCTGTTTCAGCCGTTCCACCAGATCGTGCTCGATCAGCGCCACCATGTCACGATAGGGCAGGTGGTGGCTGGGGTCGAGCAGGATGAAGCTGTCGAGCGCATAGCCGTGACGCGTGGTGTGGATCTTGGCGTCGACGATCGAATAGCCCAGGCGGCTGAAGAAGCCGCACAGGCGGGCGAACAGCAGGGGCTGGTCGGCGGTGTAGACCATCACCTGCAGACCCTCGGCCACCTGGTTCAGGCGCGCCTTGACCACCGGCTCCGCGGCCTCGGGGCGGTGGTAGAGCACGCGCGCGTGCCAGGCGATCTCCTCGGCGTCGTGGCGCATGAAATAGACGGTGTCGAGCTGCCGCCACAGCGCCTCCTCGACGCCCGGGCGCAGGCCGTGCAGGCGCAGCATGCCGCGCGCCTCCTCCTGGCGGCCGGCCAGGCCCACCGCCTGTTGCGGCGTGGCGCCGGCGAGCAGGCGGCGCGTCGCGGCGTAGAGGTCTTCGAGCAGCTTGCCCTTCCAGGCGTTCCAGACCTTGGGGCTGGTGCCGCGGATGTCGGCGACCGTGAGCAGATAGAGCGCGACCAGACGCCGCTCGGTTTTGACCACGGCGGCGAAGTCGGCGATGACCCGCGGATCGCCGAGATCCTGTTTTTGCGCGATCGCCGACATGGTCAGGTGGTGTTCGATCAGAAACACCACGAGCTCGCTGTCCTCCGGCGCCATCCCGTGGTCCTTGCAGAAACGCCGCGCGTCCCGCATGCCGAGCTTGGAATGGTCGCCGCCGCGACCCTTGGCGATGTCGTGGAACAGCGCTGCGACGTAGATCGGCCAGTGGCGCTCGAAGCCGGCCATGAGGCGGCTGCAGAGCGGGTATTCGTGGGCGAACTCGGGCATGGTGAAGCGCCTGACGTTCCTCATCACCTGCAGGATGTGCTGGTCGACGGTATACACGTGGAACAGGTCGTGCTGCATCTGCCCGACGATCCTGCCGAAGGCCGGCAGGTAGTGGCCGAGGATGTCGTACTGGTTCATGCGCCGGAATTCATGCACCAGTCCGCGCTCCTGCCGGAACAGCGACAGGAACAGGGCGCGGTTGTCGGGATCGCGGCGGAAGGCGGCATCGATGCGGCCGCGTGCGCGCCACAGGGCGCGCAGGGTGCGCGCCGTCATGCCCTTCAGCTCGGGGCGCTGCTGCAGCAGCAGGAAGCTCTCCAGGATGGCGCGCGGCTGCTGCTCGAACACCGTCTCGTCGCGCACGTCGAGGAGCTCGCGGACCATCTGGAAGTGTCCGCTGACGGGGATCGGGATCGGCCGGGCGACGGGGAAGATGCGTTCGCCGAGGTTCTGCAGCAGCAAGGTGTTCAACTGCGTGATGCGCTTGGCGTTCTGGTAGTAGCGCTGCATCAGGAGTTCGGAGGCGCGCTTGGTGGCGCTGGCGGTGATGCCGAAGGCCTGCGCCAGCGCCTCCTGGTAATCGAACATCAGCTTTTCCTCGCGCCGGTGGGCGAGGTAGTGCAGACGGATGCGGACGTGGCGCAGGAAGGTCTCGACCCGCTCCAACTGCCGCGCTTCCGTCGGCAGGAGCAGTCCGTTCGCCGCCAGTTCGCGCCAGCTCCTGCCCAGTCCGGCGGCTCGGCTGATCCACAGGATCACCTGGAGGTCGCGGAAACCGCCGGGGCTCTCCTTGCAGCTGGGTTCGAGGCTGTAGGGCGTGTCGTTGTGGCGGGCGTAGCGCTCCTCCTGTTCGAGCCGCTTGGCCTTGAAGAAGGCCTGCGGGTCCCGGTGCGCGAGCAGGGTCGCCTCGAACCGGGCGAAGGTCTCGCGGCAGCCGGCCAGCAGCCGGGCTTCGAGCAGGCTGGTCTGGACGGTGATGTCGCGATCGGCTTCGGCAACGCATTGGGCGACGCTGCGTACGCTGTGCCCGACGTCCAGGCCGATGTCCCAGAGCACGCCGACCATCTGCTCGATCGCTACCTGATGATCGGCGTGAAGCTCATCGGGCAGCAGCACCAGGACGTCCACATCCGAGGCCGGATACAGTTCGCCGCGGCCGTAACCGCCGACCGCGACCAGCGCCAGGGGGGCTGGCAGCGCGTAGTGCCGCCAGATCTCGCCCAGCACCGAGTCTACCAGCGTCGCCCGGCCGCGGACCATGGCGGCGGCGTTGGCGCTGGCCCGGTAAGCAGCTTCGAGCTGCGCCTGTCCCGCCTGCAGGGCGGCGCGCAGCGTCGGGACCAGACTGGGCGCTTCGGCTCTGGCCGGCGAGCTCATGGCCGGCTCAGGCGACGCCGGCGGGTTTGGGCGGCGCGCCGGCGGACAGCGTCAGCACCTCGTAGCCGCTCTCGGTCACCAGGATCGTGTGCTCCCACTGGGCGGACAGGCTGCGGTCCTTGGTGACGATGGTCCAGCCGTCGGGCAGTTCCGAGATCGCGGCCTTGCCGGCATTGATCATCGGCTCGATGGTGAAGGTCATGCCGGCTGCGAGTTCGAGGCCGGTGCCGGGCTTGCCGTAATGCAGCACCTGCGGCTCTTCGTGGAAGTTGAGGCCGATGCCGTGGCCGCAGAACTCCCGTACCACCGAGAAGCCGTTACCCTCGGCGTGGCTCTGAATCGCCGCGCCGATGTCGCCGAGCCTCGCCCCCGGGCGCACCCTGACGATGCCATGCCAGAGGCACTCGTGGGTGACCGCGCACAGCCGCTTGGCTAGGATCGAGCCCTCGCCGCCGACCAGGAACATCCGGCTGGTGTCGCCGTGATAGCCGTCCTTGATGGTGGTGATGTCGAGATTGACGATGTCGCCCCGCTTCAGCGGCCGCTCATTGGGCACGCCGTGGCACACCTGGTGGTTGATCGAGGCACAGATCGACTTGGGGTAGGGCGCGTAACCGGGCGGCGCGTAGTTGAGCGGGGCGGGTATGCAGCCCTGGACGTCCACCATATAGTCGTGGCAAAGGCGGTCGAGCTCGGCGGTGGTCACCCCCGGCACGACGAAGGGCTCGATGTAGTCGAGCACCTCACCCGCGAGGCGTCCGGCGATGCGCATCTTGTCGATTTCCAGCGGGGTCTTGAGGGTGATGCTCATAGGGTCGGTGAGAAGTGGCGTCGGGTGGAATTCTACCTGCAGAATGATGGCTGACTTGAAGAAACCCGGGCAAAACCGTTATAATCCGCCGCTTGTCTTGTCTGGGCCGGTCGGTGGCCGATCCGGACGCGGCAAAATTCACACGCCTGGCGGCGAACAGGGTGCCTCGATCACGATATCACGATTGGGGCTCATCGGCCGGGCGGCGGACCAACCCTTTCGGAGATTCATCATGACCACGACGACCATGCGTCAAATGCTGGAAGCTGGTGTGCACTTTGGCCACCAGACGCGCTTCTGGAACCCGAAGATGGCTGCCTACATCTTCGGCCATCGCAACAAGATCCACATCATCAACCTCGAGAAGACCCTGTCCAAGTATCAGGAGGCGATGGGCTTTGTCAAGAAGCTCTCGGCCAAGAAGGGCAGCATCCTGTTCGTCAGCACCAAGCGCCAGGCGCGCGAGATCATCGCCGAGGAGGCCCAGCGCGCCGGCATGCCCTACGTCGACGAGCGCTGGCTGGGCGGCATGCTGACCAACTTCAAGACGGTCAAGCTGTCGATCAAGCGCCTGAAGGACCTGGAGCAGATGTCCCAGGACGGCACCTTCGAACGCATGAGCAAGAAGGAGGCGCTGATGTCCCAGCGCGAAATGGACAAGCTCCGGAAGAGTATCGGCGGCATCAAGGACATGGCCGGCCTGCCCGACGCCCTGTTCGTGATCGACGTCGGCTACCACAAGATCGCCATCACCGAAGCCAGCAAGCTGGGCATCCCGGTGATCGGCGTGGTCGACACCAATCACTCTCCCGAAGGCGTGAGCTACGTCATCCCGGGCAACGACGACTCCAGCCGCGCTATCCGGCTCTATGCCCGTGGTGTCGCCGACGCTGTCCTGGAGGGCCGCAGCGAGTCCTTCAACGAAGTGCTGGCGGCGGTGGCCGGGGAAGACGAATTCGTCGAAGTCGAGGACGCGGCGGAGTAGCACGCAGACACGGAGGCTCGCTATGCCTCCGTGGGGTTAATGCATTTGAATCTGGAGCAAGACAATGGCGGAAATTACCGCAAGCATGGTGAAGGAACTGCGCGAGAAGACCGACGCGCCGATGATGGAATGCAAGAGAGCGCTGACCGAGGCCGAGGGTGATCTCAATCGGGCCGAGGAGATCCTGCGCGTCAAGCTCGGCAGCAAGGCCAGCAAGGCGGCCGGCCGCGTCGCCGCGGAAGGCATCGTCGGCATCCATTTTTCCGCCGACGGCAAGCTGGGCAGCATGATCGAGGTCAACTGCGAGACCGACTTCGTCGCCAAGAACGACGATTTCCTGGCCTTCACCCGGAACCTGGCCGAACTGGTGGCCAAGAACGATCCGGCCGACGTCGCTGCGCTCTCGGCCGCCAACTTGGGCGACAAGACGGTCGAAGCCGCGCGCACCGCGCTGGTCGGCAAGATCGGCGAGAATCTCTCGATCCGCCGCTTCGTCCGAATCGCGGCCAAGGGCCGGCTGGCCAGCTACATCCACGGCGGCGCCAAGATCGGCGTGATCGTTGACCTGGTGGGCGGCGACGAGCAGTTGGCCCGCGATCTGGCGATGCACATCGCCGCCTCCAAGCCGAAGTCGCTCGACGCCTCCGGCGTGTCGGCCGAACTCCTGGACACCGAGCGGCGCATCGCCATCGAAAAGGCGCGCGAAGCCGGCAAGCCAGAGGCGATGCTGGAGAAGATCGCCGAGGGTACCGTGCAGAAATACCTGAAAGAAGTGACCCTGCTCGGCCAGCCCTTCGTCAAGGACGACAAGCAGACCGTGGAGCAGCTGCTGAAGGGCCGGGGAGCGAGCGTGGCGGGCTTCACGCTCTACATCGTCGGCGAGGGCATCGAGAAGAAGCAGAGCGATTTCGCCGCCGAGGTCGCCGCCCAGGCCGCTCAAGCAGCCAACTCGGCAGCGAAATAAGCACGGGCATGCCCATCGCCTACAAGCGCATCCTGGTCAAGCTCTCGGGCGAGGCCCTGATGGGCGACGACGCCTACGGCATCAACCGCGCTACCCTGGCCAGGATCGTCGCCGAGATCGCCGCCGTGGTCGGGCTCGGCGTCGAGATCGGGGTGGTGATCGGCGGCGGCAACATCTTTCGCGGTCTCGCCGGCACCGCCACCGGCATGGACCGGGCGACGGCGGACTACATGGGCATGCTGGCCACGGTGATGAACGCCATGGCGCTCGCCGACGCGATGCGTCAGGCGGGCGTCAACGCCCGCGTCCAGTCGGCGCTCAATATCGAGCAGGTGGTCGAGCCCTACATCCGGGGCAAGGCGATCCGCTACCTCGAAGAAGGCAAGGTCGTGATCTTCGGCGCCGGTACCGGCAACCCCTTCTTCACCACCGACACCGCCGCCGCGTTGCGCGGCTCGGAGATCGGCGCCGAGATCGTGCTCAAGGCGACCAAGGTCGACGGCGTCTATACCGCCGATCCGATGGTCGATGCCAGCGCCACCCGCTACGCCCGGATCAGCTTCGACGAAGCCATCGCCCGCAACCTGAGAGTCATGGATGCCACGGCGCTGGCGCTGTGCCGCGACCAGCGTCTGCCCATCAACGTCTTTTCGATATTCAAGGCAGGTGCATTGAAGCGCGTGGTGCTGGGTGAGGACGAGGGCACCATGGTGCACTGCTGAGGAGAAAATCAGGATGACCGCCGAACTCAAGAAGACCACCGAACAGAAGATGCAGAAGTCGCTCGACGCCTTGAAGGCCGACCTCGGCAAGATCCGCACCGGCCGGGCGCACACGGGCATCCTCGACCACGTCCAGGTCGATTACTACGGCTCGATGGTGCCGATCGGCCAGGTTGCCAACCTCACCCTGATCGATGCCCGCACCATCGGCGTGCAGGCGTGGGAGAAGCCGATGATCGGCAAGGTCGAGCGCGCCATCCGCGACGCCGACCTGGGCCTCAATCCGGCGACGCAGGGCGACCTGATCCGGGTGCCGATGCCGGCCCTGACCGAAGAGCGACGGCGCGAACTGATCAAGGTGGTCAAGCACGAAGGCGAGAACGCCAAGATCGCGGTGCGCAACCTGCGCCGCGACGCCAACGCCCACCTCAAGGAGCGCTTGAAGAAGAAGGAAATCGCCGAGGATGTCGAACGCCGCGCCCAGGACGAGATTCAAAAGCTGACCGACCGCTTCGTGACGGAAATCGACAAGATGCTCGCCGACAAGGAAAAGGACTTGATGGCCGTCTGAACGCGGTCTCATTGCCAACGGAGGGAGATGGTTTGAGCCGTTCGCCCAGTTCCACCCAGGTCATCCCCGCGGCCGGCGTCGGTCCGCAGCACGTCGCCATCATCATGGACGGCAACGGCCGCTGGGCCAAGAAGCGCTTCATGCCGCGCATCGCCGGCCACAAGCGCGGCGTCGAGAGCGTGCGCGAAATCGTCAAGGCCTGCATCGAACGCCGCATTCCCTATCTCACCCTGTTCGCCTTCAGTTCAGAGAACTGGCGCCGCCCGGCGGAAGAGGTCTCGTTCCTGATGGGGCTGTTCATGCGCGCCCTGGAAGACGAGGTGGCCAAGCTCCACAGGAACGGCGTGCGCTTCCACGTGGTCGGCGATCTCTCCCGCTTCGAGCCGAAGCTGGTCGAATTGATCCGCCGCGGCGAGGTACTGACCGCCGGAGAGACGCGTCTCACGCTCACCATCGCCGCGAACTACGGCGGCCGCTGGGACATCCTGAGGGCGGTCGACCGCATGCTCGCTGCCTGGCCCGATAAGCGCGGCGATTTTACCGAGGCCGACCTCGCGCCGCATCTGGCGATGGCCTACGCCCCCGAGCCGGACCTGTTCATCCGTACCGGCGGCGAGGAGCGCGTCAGCAATTTTCTGCTCTGGCAACTCGCCTACACCGAGCTGTATTTCACCGACATGCTCTGGCCGGATTTTGACGCTGCCGCGCTCGATGCCGCGATCGCCTCCTACCGCAGCCGCGAGCGCCGTTTCGGGCGAACCAGCGAGCAACTCGGCGAACCGCGCGGCGAACGCCAGCCGCCGGCGGACCGCGACGCGCGCGCCGAAATTGCGCTGGAGGCCGAGCGCCCAGATGCTTAAGACGCGGGTCATCACCGCGCTGTGCCTCGCCGCCGGACTCCTCGCAGCGCTGTTCCTGCTGCCGCCGGCGGCGAGCAGTACCCTGTTCGCCGCCGTCATCGCGCTGGGCGCCTGGGAATGGGCCGGGCTGCTGCGCGCGAGCGGGCGCGCTCGCCGGCGCTACGCCTTGCTCACCCTGGCGCCTTGCCTCTCGCTCTACCTTTTCGGCATGCCGGCGGCGGTGACCGGAGGCCTCTGGTTCCTGGCGCTGGGCTTCTGGTTGCTGCTGGTGCCGCTGTGGTTTTCGCGCCGCTGGGCGCTCAAGGCGGACCTCAATGGCTTCCTGCTCGGCTGGCTGCTGCTCGTGCCCAGCTGGGCGGCGATGGTGACGCTGCAGCGGCGTAGCCCGCTGCTTCTGCTCGCGGCGATGAGTCTGGTCTGGGTCGCCGACATCGCCGCCTATTTCGCCGGCCGCGCCTGGGGCAGGCGCAAACTCGCGCCGACCATCAGCCCGGGCAAGACTTGGGAGGGCGCCGCCGGCGCACTCGTGGCGGTGATCATTTACGGCCTGTTGCTCGGTATTGCCACCGGCCGTCTGAATAAACCGCGCCAGTTCGCTGTGGCTGCCGCAGCCCTGGCGCTGGCCACGGCGGTCAGCATCGTCGGCGACCTGTTCGAATCCCTGGCCAAGCGCCAGGCGGGCGTCAAGGACAGCAGCGCGCTGCTGCCCGGCCACGGCGGCGTCCTGGACCGCATCGACAGTCTCACCTCGACCCTGCCGCTGGTCGCCCTGGCCGCGGTCTGCCTGGCCTGACATGGCGGCTTCCGAGAGAAGGCGACTGACCGTACTCGGCGCCAGCGGCTCGATCGGCGTCAGCACGCTCGACGTGGTGGCGCGCCATCCGGAGCGCTTCGAGGTGGTCGCGCTCTCCGCCCATACGCGCGTCGATGTACTGGCCCAGCAGTGCCTGCGCCATCGTCCGCGCTACGCCGTTGTGGCGAGCGAGGCGGATGCCCGCGCGCTGGCGGCGCGGCTCGCCGCAGCGAATCTATCCACCGAGGTGCTGGCGGGTCCGGCGGCGCTGGCGCAGGTGGCGACGCTCGCCGAAGTCGACACCGTGATGGCCGCGATCGTCGGCGCCGCCGGCCTGGCGCCGACCCTGGCGGCGGTACGCGCCGGCAAGCGCATCCTGCTCGCCAACAAGGAAGTGCTGGTGATGGCCGGCGCCGTGTTCATGGCGGAGCTGAGGCGCTCGGGCGCGATCCTGCTGCCCATCGACAGCGAGCACAATGCGGTGTTCCAGTCCCTGCCCGCCGACTACGACGGTTCCTTCGGCAACAAGGGGGTGCGCCGCATCCTGCTCACGGCTTCGGGCGGACCCTTCCTCAAAACGCCGCTCGGGGAACTCGCCGGGGTCACGCCGGACCAGGCCTGCGCCCATCCGAACTGGGTGATGGGGCGCAAGATTTCCGTGGATTCGGCGACCATGATGAACAAGGGCCTCGAGGTGATCGAGGCGCACTGGCTGTTTAATGCGCCGGCGGCGAAAATCGAGGTGGTGATCCATCCACAGAGCGTGATCCATTCTCTGGTCGAATACGCCGATGGCTCGGTGCTGGCGCAACTGGGCAACCCGGACATGCGCACGCCGATCGCCCAGGCGCTGGCCTATCCGGAGCGGATCGAGGCCGGCGTGGCGCCGCTCGACCTGTTCGCGATCGCGCAGCTCAACTTCGAGCGCCCCGATTTCTCCCGCTTTCCCTGCCTGGCGCTGGCCTACCAGGCGCTCGCCGCCGGCGGCAGCGCCGCCACCGTGTTGAACGCCGCCAACGAGGTGGCGGTGGCCGCCTTCCTCGCCGGCAAGCTGCCCTATCCGGCCATCGCCGATACCATCGCCGCGGTGCTCGATGCGCTCCCCGGCGCCCCGATGCCGGATCTGGAGGCGGTGCGGGACGCCGACCAGGCGGCCCGCGCCGCCGCCACCGTCACCCTGGCGCGCCGATCCCGATGAGTCCGGGCAACCTCGCCTTCACCCTGGCCGCCTTCGCGCTGGCCCTGGGCATCCTGATCATCGTGCACGAGTTCGGCCACTATGTCGCGGCGCGGGCCATCGGGGTCAAGGTGCTGCGCTTCTCGCTCGGCTTCGGCCGGCCGTTGTGGCTCAAGCGGCTCGGGCGCGACCGCACCGAATGGGCGATCGCCGCCTTTCCGCTGGGCGGCTACGTCAAGATGCTGGACGAACGCGAAGGGCCGGTGGCCGCGCACGAATTGCCGCGCGCCTTCAACCGCCAGTCGGTGGGCAAGCGTTTTCTGGTGGTCGCCGCGGGCCCCCTGGCCAATCTGCTGCTGGCGATCCTGATCTACTGGCTGCTGTTCATGCACGGGACGGCGGCGCTGCGGCCGCTGCTGGCAGCGCCGCCGGCCGCCACCGCTGCGGCGGCGGCCGGGCTGAAAGACGGCGACGCTGTCCGCGCCGTCGACGGCAAGCGCGTGATGAGCTGGGAGGAGATGCGCTGGGAACTCATCCAGTCGGTGCTCGCGCATCCGGTGGTGACGCTGGAGGTGGAGAACCGGCAGCACGAGATCGCGCTGCGCCGCCTGGATACCGGCGCGCTCAATGCCGCCGATCCCGCCCCCGATCTGCCGCAGCGCCTTGGCCTCGTGCCCTATCGTCCGCCGCTCCCACCCGTGGTCGGCGAGGTGACCAAGGCTTCGGCGGCCGAGGAGGCGGGGATCCGCGCCGGCGACCGCTTCACCGCCGTGGCCGGGCAGCCGGTCTCGGACTGGCGCGAGGTGGCAGCGATGATCCGCGCTTCGCCGGGCCGGCTGCTGAAGTTCGATCTCTTGCGGCAAGGACAAAGGATCGCGCTGCAGGCGCGCCCGGCGGCGGTGGAGGAGGGCGGCCGGCGCATCGGCCGGCTCGGCATCATGGCGCAAGACGATCCTTCATTGCGCGCCCAGATGCTGACCACCGTGCGCTACGACGCCTTGCCCGCCCTGGGTCACGCGACGAGGCAGACCTGGAGCACTTCGGTACTCAGCCTGAGGATGATCGGGCGCATGATCAGCGGCGAAGCATCGTGGAAGAATCTCTCCGGGCCGGTGACCATCGCCGACTATGCCGGACAGTCCGCCAGGCTCGGCTGGAGCCATTATCTGAGCTTCCTGGCGCTGATCAGCATCAGCCTCGGCGTGCTCAACCTGCTGCCCATTCCGATACTGGATGGCGGCCATTTATTGTATTATATGGCGGAGATAATCAAGGGCGGCCCGCTTCCCGAGCGGGTGATGGAAATCGGTCAGCAAATCGGCCTGGGACTGCTGATAATGCTGATGGCATTCGCCTTCTACAACGATATTAACCGCCTTGTTTCCGGATAGCCGAATGAATAAAAACCTGATCGCTGGACTGGTTGCAGCACTGTTCGCGACCTCGGCCTCTGCCTTCGCCCCCTTCAAAGTCAAGGACATCCGCGTCGAAGGCATCCAGCGCACCGAAGCGGGAACCGTGTTCAGCTATCTCCCGGTCAAGGTCGGCGAGACCATGGACGACGACAAGGCCGCGCAAGCGATCAAGGCCCTGTTCGCGACCGGCTTCTTCAAGGACGTGCGCCTGGAGATCGACAACGGCGTGCTGGTGGTGGTCGTCGAGGAACGGCCGGCGATCGCCTCGGTCACCTTCACCGGCATGAAGGCCTTCGAGAAGGAACAGATCACGAAGGGCCTGGCCGACGTCGGCCTGGCCGAATCGCGGATCTTCGACCGTTCGCTGGTGGACAAGGCCGAGCAGGAACTGAAGCGCCAATACCTGACCCGCGGCTACTACGGCGTCCAGGTCACGACCACGATCACGCCGCTGGAGCGGAACCGAGTCGGCATCAATTTCGCGGTCGACGAAGGCGAAATCGCCAAGATCAAGGAGATCAACATCGTCGGCGCCCACGCCTTCAAGGAGAAGGATCTGCGGGACCTGTTCGTGCTGCGGACGCCCGGCTGGCTGACCTGGTACACCAAGAACGACCAGTATTCGAAGCAGAAGCTCGCGGGCGACCTGGAGACGCTGCGCTCCTACTACCTCAACCGCGGCTACCTCGAGTTCAACATCGATTCCACCCAGGTGACGATCTCCCCCGACAAGCAGGACATCTACATCACGGTGAATATCTCCGAGGGCGCGCAATACCAGGTCTCCTCGATCAAGCTGGCCGGCAAACTGCTGCTGCCCGAAGCAGAACTGAAGAAGCTGGTCACCATCAAGCCCGGCGACATCTTCTCGCGCGAGAAGCTGACCGAGACCACCAAGAAGATCAGCGAGCGCCTGGGCAACGAGGGTTACGCCTTCGCCAACGTGAATGCGGCGCCGGAGATCGACAAGGAAAAGCGCCGGGTGGCCTTCACCATTTTTATCGACCCCGGCCGGCGCGTCTATGTGCGACAGATCAACATTTCGGGCAACACCCGCACCCGCGACGAGGTGATCCGCCGCGAAATGCGCCAGATGGAGGCGAGTTGGTATGACGGCGAGAAGATCAACCGGTCGCGCACCCGGGTCGATCGCCTCGGCTATTTCGACGACGTGACGGTGGAGACCCCCGCCGTTCCCGCGACCAACGACCAGGTCGATGTCGATTTCAAGGTCAAGGAGAAGCCGACCGGCAGTGTGATGGTCGGAGCCGGCTTCTCCAGTTCCGAGAAATTCGTCCTGTCCGGCTCCCTGCAGCAGGACAATCTCTTCGGCAGTGGCAAGAACGTGGGCGTCCAGCTTTCCACCAGCAAGATCAATTCGGTCTATTCCTTCTCCTACACCGATCCGTATTACACCATCGACGGCATCAGCCGCGGCTTCGACATTTACAAGCGCAAGACGGACACCAGTTCCCTGGTGGTGGGCTCCTACGGCAGCAAATCGCTGGGCGGCGGCGTGCGCTACGGTGTGCCGGTCACCGAGGACGACTCGGTCAGCTTCGGCTTGTCCGGCGACGCCACCGAAATCACAGTCGATAGCAACAGTCCGCTGCAGTTCCAGAAGTACGTGAACGACTTCGGCTCGTCGAACACGACCCTGCTCGGCACGGTGGGCTGGGCCAAGGACACCATCGACAGTCGCTATTACCCGACCAAGGGTTCGATCAACCGCGCCATCGCCGAGGTCGGCCTGCCGGGCGGGAGTCTGCACTACTATCGTGCTACCTTCCAGCATCAGCAGTTCATCCCGGTGTTCAGCAGCAAGAGCACGCTCTCGGTCGATGCCGAATTCGGTTTTGCCAACGGCTATGGCGGCCGGGCGCTGCCCTTCTTCAAGAATTACTATGCCGGCGGCATCGGTTCGGTGCGCGGCTACGACAATAGTTCGCTCGGCCCGATCGATCCGGCGACGGGCACCCGCCTGGGCGGCAACCGCCGTCTGGTGGGCAATGCCGAATGGCTGCTGCCGATGCCGGGGATGGGCCTGGACAAGTCGGTGCGGCTGGGCGTCTTTGTCGATGGAGGTCAGGTCTGGGGCAGCGGGCAGAAAATCAGCCTGGGCGATCTGCGCTACAGCGCCGGCGTATCCTTGGTCTGGTCTTCGCCGATGGGTCCGCTGAAGTTCAGCTTCGCCAATCCGCTGAACAAAAAGCCCGAAGACAATATCCAGCGCCTGCAATTCCAAATGGGTACGGTATTCTGATATTCTTATCGCAGCAAGGAGAACCAAGTTGAACAAAATTTTCATCCCGATGCTGGCCGCCGCCTGCCTGTTCGCCGCCGCTCCCGCCAGCGCTGAAATCAAGATCGGCTTCGTAAACAGCCAGCGTATCCTGAACGACGCGCCGCAGGCTGCCAAGGCGAAGAAGAAGATCGAGAAGGAGTTCGAGAAGCGGGACCAGGACTTGCAGAAGGTCGCCAAGCAGTTGCAGACGATGCAGGCGAACATGCAGAAGAACTCGGTCACCATGTCGGATTCCGAGCGGCTCGACAAGGAACGCCAGTTCAACGAACTCAACCGCGACTTCCAGCGCAAGCAAAGGGAATTCCGCGAAGACCTGAACCTGCGCCAGAACGAGGAAATGGCGGCGATTTTCGACAAGGTCAACAAGGTCATCAAGAACATCGCCGAGACCGAGAAGTTCGACCTCATCCTCCAGGAGGCGGTCTATGCCAGCCCGCGCATCGACCTGACCGACCGGGTGATCAAGGCGTTGAGCGACGGCTCCACCAAGTAAGCGTGTGGCTGCCGTCAGGCTCGACGAGATCGTTGCCCGCTTCGGCGGAAAACTGATCGGCGACGGCGGCCGGACGATCGTCCAGGTCGCCTCGCTGGAGCGCGCCGGCCCGGAAGAGATCAGCTTCCTCTCCCACCCGAAATATCGCGCCAGTCTGGAGACCACCCGCGCCGGCGCCGTCATCCTCTCCCCGCAGGCCGCCGATGCCTGCCCGTCCGCCTGCATCGTCTGCGACGCACCCTATCTCTATTTTGCCTACGTCTCGCGCTGGCTGAATCCCGACCGTAACAACCCCCCCGGCATCCATCCGCAGGCGGCGGTCGCCTGCCAACTGCCGGACAGCGTCAGCGTCGGCGCCGGCGCCGTCATCGGCGAGGGCTGCGTGATCGGCGAGGGCGCGCGCATCGGCCCCGGCTGCGTGATCGGCGAGGGTGCGACGATCGGAGCCGATTCGCTGCTGCATGCCAAGGTCAGCGTCTATCCGGGCTGCGTGATCGGGCGGCGGGTGATCATCCACGCCGGTGCGGTGATCGGCGCCGACGGCTTCGGTTTCGCACGCAAGGGCGATGGTTCCTGGTTCAAAATCCCGCAGATCGGCGGTATTGTCATCGGCGACGACGTCGAGATCGGCGCCAACACCACCATCGACCGGGGCGCGCTGGACGACACCGTGATCGAAGACGGAGTCAAGCTCGACAATCAGATCCAGGTCGGCCATAACGTGCGCATCGGCGCCCACAGCGCGCTGGCCGGCTGCGTCGGCATCGCCGGCAGCGCCAAGATCGGGAGGCGGTGCACGGTCGGCGGCGGCGCGGTGATCCTCGGCCACATCAGCATCGCCGACGGAGTGAACATTTCGGCGGGTACGCTGGTGGCGAAGTCGATCGCCCGCGCGGGCAATTACACTGGTGCCGTGCCGTTTCTGGAGCACGCCGAGTGGCTGAAAAATTTCGCGCGACTGCGCCACCTCGACGCGATGGCGGATAAAATACGCGCCCTCGAAGCGCAAGTGGCACGGCTGGCAGACCCTGGAGAAATGACATGAACCATCCCACCAATCCGCCCTCCGCCACGCCGAACGCCCAACCCGAATCGAGGCAGGTCGATGGCACGGGATCCATGGACATCCATGAAATCCTGCAATACTTGCCGCATCGCTATCCCTTCCTGCTGGTCGACCGCGTGCTGGAGTGCGTGCCCGGCAGCCGCATCCTGGCGCTGAAGAACGTCAGCATCAACGAGCCCTTCTTTCCCGGTCACTTCCCGCATCACCCGGTGATGCCCGGCGTCCTGATCATAGAGGCGCTGGCTCAGGCAGCGGCCATCCTTTCGTTCAAGACCCTGGGCGGCAAGCCCGACGAAAAATCGGTGTATTACTTCGCGGGCATCGATAACGCCCGCTTCAAGAAGCCGGTGCTGGCCGGCGACCAGTTGCTGCTCGACGTCGAGATCAGCCGCAACATGCGCGGCATCTGGAAGTTCGCCGGCCGCGGCCGGGTCGGCGAGCAGGTGGTCGCCGAGGCGGAGCTGATGTGCACAATGCGCGCGATTCCATGAGCGCACTCGCGCCGCCCACTATCCATCCGACCGCCATCGTCCATCCGGACGCCAGGCTCGGGCGCGGCGTCGACATCGGCGCATATACGCTGATCGGCGCCCACGTCGAGATCGGCGAGGGCTGCCGGATCGGTCCCCACGTCGTGATCGAAGGGCACACCCGGCTCGGTCGGGACAACCACGTCTTCCAGTTCTGCTCGATCGGCGCCGTCCCGCAGGACAAGAAATACGCCGGAGAGCCGACCCGCCTGGAGATCGGCGATCGCAACAGCATCCGCGAGTTCTGCACCCTGAACGCCGGCACCATCCAGGATGTCGGCGTGACCCGACTGGGCAGCGACAACTGGATCATGGCCTACGTCCATCTGGCGCACGACTGCCAGGTCGGCAACCACACCATTTTCGCCAACAACGCGCAGCTGGCGGGTCACGTGACGGTCGGCGACTGGGCGATCCTGGGCGGCTTCACCGCGGTGCACCAGTTCGTCCGGATCGGCGCCCACAGCCTCACCGCATTGGGCAGCGTCCTGCTGCAAGACCTGCCGTCCTACGTCACGGCCTCGGGCAATCCGGCGGGTCCGCACGGCATCAACAGCGAGGGCCTGAAGCGGCGGGGATTCAGCCCGGCCGCGATCGCGGCCATCCGGCGCGCCTACAAGACTCTGTACAAGTCCGGTCTGAAACTGGCCGAGGCGCAGGCTGCCATCGTCGCGGCTGCCGTGGATACACCCGAACTCCTGCCGCTGTGCGAATTCCTGGCCGCACCCGGGCGCGGCATCCTCCGCTGAGCCGGACATGGCGGGGCAGATGAAGATCGCCGTGGTGGCGGGGGAGACCTCGGGCGACCTGCTCGGCGCCCACCTGATCCAGGCGCTCAAGGCCCATCTCCCCGACGCCCGATTTATCGGCATCGGCGGCCCCAAGATGCAGGCGGCGGGGCAGCATGCCTGGTGGCCGGCGGAGAAGCTCGCGGTGCGCGGCTACGCCGAGGTGCTGAGCCATTACCGCGAGATCGCCGGCATCCGCCGGCAGTTGTTGAAGCGTTTGCTGGCCGATCCGCCCGACGCCTTCATCGGCGTCGATGCCCCCGACTTCAATCTCTGGCTTGAGGCGCGTCTGAAGGCCGCCGGGATCCCGGCGATCCACTTCGTCAGCCCATCGATCTGGGCCTGGCGCCCCGGACGCATTCGCCGGATCGCCCGCTCGGTGAGCCAGATGCTCTGCCTGTTCCCGTTCGAGGCGGCGCTCTACCGGAAGCACGGCGTTCCGGCGAGCTACGTCGGCCATCCGCTCGCCGATCTGATCGCCCTCGAACCCGACCGGAGCGCAGCGCGCGAACGCTTGAACCTGGAGCCCGAGGGCCTGGTCTTCGCCCTGCTGCCTGGGAGCCGCCAGTCGGAACTGCAATACATGGCCGGCACCTTCATCGAGACAGCCCTGCGCCTGCATGACCGCTATCCGCAGGCGCGCTTCCTGGTGCCCCTGGTGACGCGCGAGACGCGCAGCCAGTTCGAGAACGCCCTGTGGGCCGCCGGCGCCCAGGAGTTGCCGCTGACCCTGCTGTTCGGCCACGCCCACGACGCCATGGCCGCCGCCGACGCCGTGCTGGTGGCGAGCGGCACGGCGACGCTGGAGGCGGCGCTGTACAAGCGCCCGATGGTGATCGCCTACCAGATGTCGCCGTGGTCCTGGCGCCTGATGCGGCGGATGAGACTCCAGCCCTGGGTCGGTCTGCCGAACATCCTCGCCGGCCGCTTCGTCGTGCCGGAGTTCCTGCAGCACGAGGCGACTGCGGACAACCTCGCCCAGGCGCTGGGCAACCTGGTCGCCGACCCGGTCGTCGGCCCGCGCCTGTTTCGGCTGTTTTCCGAACTCCATCGGCAGTTGCGCCAGAACACCGCAGACCGTGCGGCGGCGGCGATCCTGCCGCTGTTACGGCAGCGGGCATGACGCTCCTCGCCGGAGTGGACGAAGCCGGGCGCGGCCCGCTGGCCGGGCCGGTCTATGCCGCGGCGGTGATCCTCGATCCGGCACGGCCGATCGAAGGCCTGGCCGATTCCAAGACGCTCTCGGCCAAGCGCCGAGAGGGCCTGGCCGCGCTGATCAAGGAGCGCGCGCTGGCCTGGGCGGTGGCCGAGGGCAGCGTCGCTGAAATCGATGCCCTGAACATCCTGCGAGCCAGCCTGCTGGCGATGGCCCGCGCGGTGGCAGCGCTGCAGCCGCAGCCCGACGGGATCGAGGTCGATGGCCTGCATTGTCCGGCCGTCGCCATGCCCGCGTGCGCCATCGTCCGGGGCGACGCCCGGGTCGCGGCGATCGCCGCCGCCTCCATCCTCGCCAAGACCGCGCGCGACGCCGAGATGCTGCGGCTGCACGAACGCTATCCGCAGTATGGCCTCGACCGCCACAAAGGCTATCCGACCGCGGCGCATCTGGCCGCCCTGGAGCGGCACGGCGTCGCGGTCATCCACAGGCGCAGCTTTGCCCCGGTGCGTCGCCAACTTTCACGAGAGGAAAAAATATGACCCCCACGCTCACTTCATACGCTGCCCCCCTTCGGGCGGCCGTTCGGGAGGCATAGCCATGAAACTGATACCGCTGCTGTTGTTCCTGCATCTGATCTCGGTCGCCGTCTGGGTCGGCGGCATGTTCTTCGCCTACCTCTGCCTGCGGCCGGTGGCCGCCGCGCAGCTCGATCCGCCGCAGCGCCTGGCACTGTGGGCCGGCGTGTTCGAGCGCTTCTTCCCCTGGGTGTGGCTGGCGGTGGCGCTGATCCTCGGCAGCGGCTTGGACATGTTCGTCGTCATCGGCGCGATCGGCCGGCAGGGCGTACCGCTCCACTGGCACCTGATGCTCGCGACCGGGATCATCATGATGATGATCTTCGCCCACCTCTATTTCTCGCCCTACCGGCGGTTGCGCCAGGGCGTGGCCGCCGCCGACTGGTCCCTGGCCGGCGCCGCCTTGAACCAGATCCGGAAAATGGTCGGCTTCAATTTGGCCCTGGGCCTCTTCACCATCGCCGTCGCCACGCTCGGGATCTATATTTGACGCTGAACGCCGCGCCGTGAAACACATCCGCTCGCGCGACAACCCGAGTTTCAAGGCTTTGCGCTCGCTCGCCGAGGATGCTCGCGAGCGGCGTCGGACCGGGCTCTCGCTGCTCGACGGTAGCCATCTGGTCACCGCCTATCGCGACAAGGTCGGCATGCCAGAACGCCTGGTGGTGAGCGAGCGCGGCGCGGTGCAGCCCGAGATCATCGCCTTGCAGGCCACGCTCGCCGGCGCCGAGACGCTGCTGCTCGCCGACAGCCTGTTCGCCGAACTCTCTGGGGTCGCGACGCCCAGCGGCATTCTGGCGTTGATCCGCATCCCTGCGGTCACCGAGACCTCCGCCGGTCGCGGCAGCTGCGTCTTACTCGACGCCCTGCAGGACGCCGGCAATGTCGGCTCCATCCTGCGCAGCGCCGCCGCCGCCGGCATCCGCGACGTCTTTCTGGGCAAGGGCTGCGCCGGCGCGTGGACGCCGCGGGTGCTGCGCTCGGCGCAAGGTGCCCATTTCGACCTGGCCATCCGCGAGCAGGCCGATCTCGCCCGGGTCATCGAAAACTATTCCGGCAGCGTCGTCGCCGCCACCGCGCACGACGCCGTGCCGCTCTATCGGCTTGATCTCACCGGCGACATCGCCTGGTTGTTCGGCAACGAGGGCGCGGGGCTGTCGCCCGAGTTGCTGAGCCGCGCGAAGTTTCGCGCAGCCATCCCGATGGCGCCCGGAAGCGAATCCCTGAACGTCGCCGCGGCCGCGGCAGTCTGCCTGTTCGAGGAGGTTCGGCAAAAACGTCTCTAGCACTCCGCGGCACAAGTACTGCTTCGCAGCACAAGTGCCCGTAATTGTCGCCGGATAAAAACGCCCCGGTGACAAGCACTAGAAGGTGTGGCCGTCTAGCTTGACCGTCTGCATCAGGATCGCGGCGATTTCCTCGATCGACTTGGTGGTCGAGTCGAGCCAGCGTATGCCCTCCCGCTTCATCAGGCGCTGCGCCGCGTCGACCTCGTAGCGGCAATTTTCCAGCGAAGCGTAACGGCTCTCCGGACGCCTTTCGTGGCGGATCTGGGCCAGGCGGTCGGGGCCGATGGTCAGGCCGAACAACTTCTGGCGATGCTTGGCCAGGTTGCCCGGCAGGCGATTGCGCTCGAAATCTTCCGGAATCAGCGGATAGTTGGCCGCCTTGATGCCGAACTGCAGGGCGAGATACAGGCTGGTCGGCGTCTTGCCGCTCCTCGAGACGCCGATCAGGATCACGTCGGCCTTGTCCAGATCGGCGTCGGAGATGCCGTCGTCGTGGGTCAGGGTGAAATTGATCGCCTCGATCCGGGCGGTGTAGTCCGGGGTGTTGGCGCGGCCGTGGGAGCGGCCGATGGTGTGGGTCGAGCGCGCGCCAAGTTCCGCCTCGAGCGGGGCGATGAAGGCCTCGAAAAGGTCCAGGGTCAGCGCGTCGCCTTCGCGCAGCGCGGCCGAGACCAGCGGATTGACCTGGGTCGAGATGACGATCGGGCGCCGACCGTCGCTGCGTCCGGCGGCGCGGATCCTGGCGACGCAGTCCTGCGCCTTGTCCACGGAATCGACGAAGGGCATGCGCACCGGGCGAAAGTGGAGATCCTCGAACTGGGAGAGCAGGCTGTGGCCGAGCGTCTCGGCGGTGATGCCGGTGCCGTCGGAGATGAAAAATACCGTGCGCGAAGCGGTCATGGATGCGGGAGAAGGGTGGCAAAGGCGATAAAATAGCGGCTTCGCCCCTTACTATCAATTCTTGATTTCCTCGAAAGGCCAGAAATGAAGCGCTACGCAATCGCATTCGACCACCTGCGCATGAGCGACGTCGAGCAGGTGGGCGGCAAGAACGCCTCGCTCGGCGAGATGATCAGCCAGCTTTCCACCGGCGGCGTGCGCGTGCCAGGCGGTTTTGCCACGACGGCGGACGCTTACCGCGACTTCCTCGGTCACCAGGGCCTGGCCGGGCGCATCGAAGCGGCGCTCGCCGCCCTCGACGTCGATGACGTCGCGGCCCTGGCCAACACCGGCGCGAAGATCCGTCAGTGGATACTCGATACGCCGTTGCCGCCGGCCCTCGAGGCGGAGATCAAGACGCACTACCAGGCGCTGGCCGACGGCGGCGCCGATGGCGCTTCGTTCGCGGTGCGCTCCTCGGCGACCGCCGAGGACCTGCCCGATGCCTCCTTCGCCGGACAGCAGGAGAGCTTTCTCAACATCCACGGCTACGCCAACATCCTCCGGGCGATCAAGGAAGTCTTCGCCTCGCTCTACAACGACCGGGCCATCGCCTACCGCGTGCACAAGGGCTTCGCCCACGCCGAGGTGGCGCTCTCCGCCGGCGTGCAGCGCATGGTGCGCTCCGACACCGGCGCCTCCGGGGTGATGTTCACCCTGGACACCGAGTCCGGCTTCGACGGCGTGGTGTTCATCACCGCCAGCTATGGCCTGGGCGAGACCATCGTCCAGGGCGCGGTCAATCCCGACGAGTTCTACGTGCATAAGCAGACCCTGGCTGCGGGTTTCCCCTCGGTGATCCGCCGCAACCTCGGTTCCAAGCTGATCAAGATGGTGTTCACCGACAGCCGCGAGGCCGGGGCCAGCACCGCCACGGTGGCGGTTGCCGAGGAGCAGCGCAACCGCTACGCCCTGACCGACGCCGACGTGCTGGAACTGGCCCGTTACGCGGTGACCATCGAGCAGCACTATGGTCGGGCGATGGACATCGAATGGGGCAAGGACGGCGAGGACGGTAAGCTCTACATCCTCCAGGCCCGGCCGGAAACCGTGAAATCCCAGGCGGGCGGCGGCAGCACCATCGAGAAATACCGGATCAAGCAGCACGGCAAGGTGCTCACCTCGGGCCGCGCCATCGGCCAGAAGATCGGCACCGGGCCGGTACGCCTGGTCAAGGACGCCTCCGAAATGGGCAAGGTCAAGTCCGGCGACATCCTGGTCACCGACATGACCGATCCGAACTGGGAGCCGGTGATGAAGCGCGCCTCGGCGATCATCACCAATCGCGGCGGCCGCACCTGCCACGCCGCGATCATCGCCCGAGAATTGGGCATCCCGGCCATCGTCGGCTGCGGCAACGCGACCGCCGTGCTGGCGGAGAGCGAGCCGGTGACCGTCTCCTGCGCCGAGGGCGACACCGGATACGTGTATCGCGGCCTGCTCGATTTCGACGTGACGCGCCAGGACATCAGCAAGATGCCGCCGCTGCCGGTGAAAATCACCATGAACATCGGCAATCCCGAACTGGCCTTCGAGTTCGCCCAGATTCCCAACAGCGGCGTCGGCCTCGCGCGCCTGGAGTTCGTCATCAACAACATGATAGGCATCCATCCCAAGGCGATCCTGGAGATCGACCAGGTGTCGGCCAGCGTCAAGGACGAGATCCTGCGCCGCTCGCGCGGCTACGAGAGCCCCGAGGCCTTCTTCGTTGAGAAGCTGGTCGAGGGCGTGGCCACCATCGCCGCCGCCTTCTATCCTAAGCCGGTGATCGTGCGCCTGTCGGACTTCAAGTCGAACGAATACCGCAAGCTCCTGGGCGGCGACATCTTCGAGCCGGACGAGGAAAATCCGATGCTGGGCTTCCGCGGCGCCTCACGCTATGTCGCGCAGAGCTTCCGCGACTGCTTCGCGCTGGAGTGCCGGGCGATGAAACGGGTGAGGAACGAACTGGGGCTCACCAACGTCGAGATCATGGTGCCCTTCGTGCGCAACCTCGAGGAGGCCCGCGGCGTCGTCGAACTGCTGGCGGAACACGGCTTGAAGCGCGGCGAGAATGGCTTGCGCCTGATCATGATGTGCGAGATTCCCTCCAATGCGCTCTTGGCGGAGGAGTTTCTGCAGCACTTCGACGGCTTTTCCATCGGCTCGAACGATCTGACCCAGCTCACCCTGGGCCTGGACCGCGACTCGGGGCTGGTGGCCCACGCCTTCGAGGAGCGCGATCCGGCGGTGAAGAAGCTCCTGGCGATGTCCATCTCCGCCTGCAACCGCCTCGACAAGTACGTCGGCATCTGCGGCCAGGGGCCGTCCGACCACGCCGATTTCGCCGAGTGGCTGATGGATCAGGGGATACAGTCGATGTCCCTGAATCCCGACACCGTCGTGGATACCTGGATGCAGCTCGCGCGTCACCAGGGAGACGCGCGTGCAACCTGAATGGTGGCAGTGGGCGATCGTCGGCATCGCGCTGATTATCGCCGAGCTCGCCGTTCCGGTCTTCGTGTTGATCTGGTTCGGGCTCGGCGCCCTGCTGGTGGCCTTGCTGGTCGCGCTGCTTCCGGCGGTCGGTCTCACCGGCCAGCTGGGTTGTTGGCTGGCGCTCTCCCTGCTCCTGATCCTGCTCTGGTTCAGGATTTTCCGGCCGGGCACCCACAAGACCCGGATCGGCATGTCCGACGACTACGTCGTCGGCGAGGTCGGCCTGCTCACGCATCCGGTGGCGCCCTTCGAAAAGGGCAAGGTGCGCTTTCAGAAGCCTATACTAGGCAGCGAGACATGGGACTGCATCGCCGACGAGGCGATCGCTGCCGGGCAGCGGGTCAGGGTGATCGGCATAGAAGGCAGCCTGTTCAAGGTGCGAAAAGCTTAGTCCCTTGGGGCGCGCCCACTGGCAGCGGGGGAGGTAGCTAAAAATGGAGAGTGTCATGGGTGCAGGTTTCGTATTCGTCGTTGCGCTGCTGGTTTTCGCCGCGGTCACGCTGGCCAAGGGCGTGCGCATCGTGCCCCAGGGCGAGGAGTGGATCGTCGAGCGCCTGGGCAAGTACAGCAGCACGCTCGCCCCCGGCCTCAACATCCTCGTGCCCTACCTCGACCGGGTCGCCTACAAGCTGGTGACCAAGGACATCATTCTCGACGTTCAGGAGCAGGAGGTGATCACCCGCGACAATGCCGTGATCCTGATCAACGCCATCGCCTTCATCAAGGTCACCGACCCGATCAAGGCGGTCTATGGCGTGACCGATTTCTCCGAGGCGATCCGCAACATGATCATGACCACGCTGCGCTCGATCACCGGCGACATGGATCTTGACCAAGCGCTGTCTTCCCGCGACAAGATCAAGGCGCGGCTGCGCGAGAGCATCGCCGACGAAGCGATCGACTGGGGCCTGACGGTGAAATCGGTGGAGATCCAGGACATCAAGCCGTCGGAATCGATGGTGCGGGCGATGGAGGCACAGGCCTCGGCCGAGCGCGAGCGCAAGGCGATGGTGACCAAGGCCGAGGGCACCAAACAGTCGGCGATCCTCCAGGCCGAGGCGCGACTGGAAGCGGCAAAGCGCGACGCCGAGGCGCAGGTGACGCTGGCCGAGGCTTCGGCCGAGGCGATCCGCCGGGTCGCCGCCGCCATCGGCAATCAGGATGCGCCGATGCGCTACATGCTCGGAGAGAAATATCTCGCCGCGATGGGCAGACTGGCGGAGTCGGGCAACGCCAAGACCGTCGTGCTGCCGGCTGACATCCAGGAATCCCTCTCCGGCATCCTCGGTCGCGCTCCCCGCTGAGGCTTAGCGGTCACGCGAGATGGTAGCGGGAGAGCAGCCGGGTCGAGGCGAACAGCAGAGATCCCAGCAGCGCCGAAGTGACCGCCAGCGGCAGCATCGTGCCGTCGAAACTGGCGCCGACCCAGGTGCCGGCCAACCAGGCCGCCACCATGGTGAAGAAACCCATCAGTCCGGCCGCAGCTCCCGCCTGTTGCTTGAAGGGCGCGACCGAACCCGCCTGGGTGCAGGGAAAGTTGATGCCGTGGGCGCACATGGTCAGGAACTGGCAGCCCAGCACCACCGCCCAGTGCTGCACGCCCGCCAGTACCAGGGCGACGAAGCTCAAGCCGCCGACGAGCGCAACGGTGGTGCCCAGCGCCAGGGTGCGTTCGATGCCGACCCTGGGCAGGAGCCGCCGGCAGACGAGGGTTCCGGTGAGGTAGCCCATCACGCCCAGAGAGTAGATGTAGCCGTAATTGGCGGTCGGCACGTGCAGCACCCGGATCAGCACGAAGGACGAGCCGCTGATGAAAACGAAGATCGAGCCGTAGGACAGCGCGCCGGGGATGGTGTAGGCCCAGAAGGCCGGCGTGGCGGCGATCTGCGCATAGCCCTTGGCCAGGTTCGAGAGCCTCGTGGCTTCGGGGTTCTTGTGGGCATTCGTTTCGCTCAGCCAGCGCCAGGCCGCCCAGGTCAGAATGGCGCAGAACAGCGCGTGCACGCCGAAGGCGGCGCGCCAGCCGAAGGCCACCTGCAGATAGCTGCCGGCGATCGGTCCCAGGATCGGCACCAAGGACAGCAGGCTGCTGGCCTTGGCGATCACCCGCGCGCCTTCCGCAGGCTTATAGGCATCGCGAATGATGGCGCGGGCCACCACCACCGCCGTGCAGCAGCCCACTGCCTGGACGAAGCGACCGAAGACGAGCAGATGGAGCGACGGCGCCAGAGCGCAGGCTAGGCTGGCGAGCAGGTAAGTGGCGAGTCCGGCTTGGAGCACCGGGCGGCGACCGTAGCGGTCGGAGAGCGGGCCGCTGATCAGTTGGGCCGTGCCGAAACCGATCACGAACAGCGACAGCGTCTGCTGCACCTGGGCAGGCGTGGCGGAGAAATAGACCGCCAGATGCGGCAGCGAGGCGAGGTAGAAATCGGTAGACAAGGGCTGCAGCATCAGGCAGCCGGTGATCAGCCAGAGTAGGGTGGCGGGAGACATGCGCTTCAAGCCTTGTTGCGAATCAGGCGGCCCTTTTGCCTGCGGCCGCCCCTTCGGGACTCAGCGCTCGCTACTTGCTCGCTTAGCCTGCGCCGAAAGCGCCGGCTCATGATCGAGTGACTTTCATCACCCGGCTCTTTTCCCTATCCCAGTCCCGCTCCTTCTCGGCTTCGCGCTTGTCATACTGTTTCTTGCCCTTGGCCAGCCCGATGGTGAGCTTGACCCGGCCCTTGGAGAAATGCAGGTCGAGCGGCACCAGGGCATAGCCGGCGCGCTCCACCTTGCCGATCAACTTGCTGATTTCCTCGCCGTGCAAAAGCAGCTTGCGCGTCCTCACCGGATCGGGGTGGATGTGGGTCGAGGCGGTCGGGAGCGGACTGATGTGCGCGCCGATCAGATAGATCTCCTCGTTCCTCAGCACCACGTAGGCTTCCTTGATCTGGGCCCGGCCGGCGCGTATCGCCTTGACCTCCCAGCCTTCGAGGGCGATGCCGGCCTCGAACTTGTCCTCGATGAAGTAGTCGTGGAAGGCCTTCTTGTTTTCGGCGATGCTCATGGACGTGACGCGCGGTAGAATGTCGCATTCTAACTCAGCCCACCGGCATGGCCGTCGTCGAAAAATCGGTTCTGATCGAACGCAGCGCAGCGCAGATGTTCGATCTCGTCGATCGGGTCGAGGACTACCCGAAGTTTCTGCCCTGGTGCGGCGGCACGCAGTTGTTCGAGCGCAATCCAAGCATCACCTCCGCCCGGATCGACATCAGCTATCACGGCCTGAAGACGCACTTTTCGACCGAGAACGCCAAAGACTATCCGCGATCGATGGCGATAGCGCTCACCGAAGGTCCCTTCAGGCACATGGACGGAGGCTGGCGCTTCACGCCCTTGGGGGATGCCGCCTGCAAGGTCGAGTTTCGTTTGCACTACGAATTCTCCAGCCGCCTGCTGGAGAAGGTGCTGGGCCCGGTGTTCAACCATATCGCCAATACCTTCGTCGAGTCCTTCGTGAAGCGGGCGGGAGAACTCTATGCCTGAACGCATCGCGGTGGCGGTCGTCTATGCCGGCGTGGACCAGCAGGCGCTGGTGCAGCTCGACCTGCCCGCCGGTAGCACGCTGATTCAGGCGGTCGAGGCGTCCGGGCTGCTGCAGCGGTTTCCAGAGATCGACCTGGGCCGGAACAAGGTCGGCATCTTCGGCAAGCTCGGCCGTATCGATTCGCCGCTGCGCAGCCACGACCGGGTCGAGATCTATCGCGCGCTGATCGCCGATCCCAAGGAAGTGCGGCGCAGGCGCGCCGCCGAAGGCAAGGCGATGAAGCCGGGCGTCGATTTGTGCCCGTAGTTGTCGCCGGGGAGTTGGCCCCCGGGAGGCAACCCAGACCGTTTATGCTGCGCAGAAGAGAGACGCTTTACTGGCACCAGGAGTCGGCTGTCTGCTGCGCCGAGCGCTTCTCCTGATCGCGCTCGCGATCGTTCAAAAAGGCGCGCTCTCCGTTCTTTCCTGTGCGAGTAATGCGCACGCCCGACGCTAGTGCCCGCAGGTAAGACTTGGCCTGATCGCAGTTCCTCTGCCGCTCTTCGGCATCGGCCTTGTCCTTTTCCGCCTTGACGGCGGCCTCCCTGGCTTCCTGCTGGTGCTTGTTGAACGCCGCCTCCTGGTTGGCCAGGGCACGGCGAGCGCGCTCCACATCGCCAGGCGGCACCCTGTCCGTCTCAAGCTTGCGCACGTTCGCGGTATCGGCCGGCGCCCGGTCGGCGTAATGCTCTACGCCATCAGCGCCTCGCCAAGTGTAGATCTGGGCGAGCGCCAGGGGCGAGGCCAGAAGCAGAACGAGGATTACTGGTCGGCGCATAGGGACTCCGTTGCCGGGTTTCGACCGGCCTGCGTATAATACGTTTTTGGCACGAAAGATAGAAGATGCGAGTCATCCACAAGGCTCTGACGTTCGACGATGTCCTGCTTGTCCCCGCCCACTCCACCATCCTGCCCCGCGACGTCACACTGTCCACGCGCTTGACGCGTAACATCGATCTGCATCTGCCGCTGGTCTCGGCCGCCATGGATACGGTGACCGAATCCAGCCTGGCGATCGCCCTGGCGCAGGAAGGCGGCATCGGCATCGTGCACAAGAACCTGAACCCCAAGGACCAGGCGGCCGAGGTGGCCAAGGTCAAGCGCTTCGAGTCGGGCGTGCTGAAGGATCCGATCACCATTCCGCCGTCGATGAGCGTGCGCGAAGTGCTGGCGCTGACCCGGCTGCACAAGTTTTCCGGCCTGCCGGTGGTCGAGGGAGCCAAGGTGGTCGGCATCGTCACCAACCGCGACCTGCGCTTCGAGACCAATCTCGACCAACCGGTGAAGAACATCATGACGCCGCGCGAGCGCCTGATCACCGTCAGGGAGGGCAGCTCTGCCGAGGAGGCCAAGGCGCTGATGCACAAGCACCGTCTGGAACGCGTTCTGGTCATCAACGGCGAATTCGAGCTGCGTGGTCTGATCACCGTCAAGGACATCCTGAAGTCGACCGAGTACCCCAACGCCTGCAAGGACAGTCTCGGCCATCTGCGCGTCGGCGCAGCCATCGGCGTCGGCGAAGGCACCGAGACGCGCGCCGAACTGCTGGCCGAAGCCGGCGTCGACGTGCTGGTGGTGGATACCGCCCACGGCCACTCCCAGGGCGTGCTGGACCGCGTCCGCTGGGTGAAGAAGAATTTCCCGCAGGTAGAGGTGATCGGCGGCAACATCGCTACCGCGGCGGCGGCCTTGGCCCTGGTCGATCACGGCGCCGACGGCGTCAAGGTCGGCATCGGTCCCGGTTCGATCTGCACCACGCGCATCGTCGCGGGCGTCGGCGTGCCGCAAATCACGGCGATCGACAACGTCGCCACCGCGCTCGCCGGCAGCGGCGTGCCGATGATCGCCGACGGCGGCATCCGTTATTCGGGCGACATCTCCAAGGCGATCGCCGCCGGCGCCAACGCCGTGATGCTCGGCGGTCTGTTTGCCGGTACCGAGGAGGCGCCGGGCGAGACCGTGCTCTTCCAGGGCCGCTCCTACAAGGCCTACCGCGGCATGGGCAGCCTAGGCGCGATGAAGGAGGGCGCCGCCGACCGCTATTTCCAGGAAAGCGACGCCAATGTCGAGAAGCTGGTACCCGAGGGCATCGAGGGCCGCGTCCCCTACAAAGGCACGGTCGGCGCGGTGATCCACCAGTTGATGGGCGGGTTGCGCGCCTCGATGGGCTACCTCGGTTGCGCCACCATCGACGAGATGCGAATCCGCGCCGAATTCGTCCAGATATCCTCGGCGGGGGTGCGCGAGTCGCACGTCCATGACGTGCAGATCACCAAGGAAGCGCCCAATTACCACGTGGATTGATTTATGCACCAGAAAATCCTGATTCTCGACTTCGGCTCCCAGTTCACCCAGCTGATCGCCCGCCGCGTGCGCGAACAGCAGGTCTATTGCGAGCTGCATCCGAACGACGTCTCCGACGCCTTCATCCGTGAATTCAATCCCCAGGGCATCATCCTCTCGGGCGGACCTAACTCGGTCTATGAGGACGAGACGCCACGGGCGCCGCAGGCGGTGTTCGAGCTCGGCGTGCCGGTTCTGGGCATCTGCTACGGCATGCAAACCATGGCCTTTCAGCTCGGCGGCAAGGTCGAAAGCGGGCAGAAGCGCGAGTACGGCTATGCCGAGATCCGCGCCCGCGGCCATTCGCAGCTGTTCGAGGGCATCGAGGACAGATCCAACGCGGAGGGTCACGGCCTGCTCGACGTTTGGATGAGCCACGGCGACAAGGTGACCATGTTGCCCCCGGGTTTCAAGGCGATCGCCAGCAACGACGCCACGCCGATCGCCGCCATGGCCGACGAGAATCGTCATTTCTATGGCGTGCAGTTCCACCCCGAGGTGACGCACACCTTGAAGGGCAAGGACATCCTGGCCCGCTTCGTGCACGACATCTGCGGCTGCGGCCACGACTGGAACATGCCCGATTACGTCGCCGAGTCGGTGGCCAGAATCAAGCAGCAGATCGGCGGCGACCAGGTCATCCTGGGCCTGTCCGGGGGCGTCGATTCGAGCGTCGCGGCGGCGCTGATCCACCGCGCCATCGGCGAGCAGCTCACCTGCGTCTTCGTCGACAATGGCCTGCTGCGTTTGAACGAGGCGGAGCAAGTGATGCTGACCTTCGCCCGCAACCTCGGCGTCAAGGTGGTTCACGTCGATGCCACGGCGCAATTCATGAATCATCTGTCTGGAATTGCCGAACCTGAGCAAAAGCGCAAGATCATCGGCCGCGAGTTCATCGAGGTGTTCCAGGCCGAGGCGCTCAAACTGCGGGAAAACGGCACCGACGCGAAGTGGCTGGCGCAGGGCACGATCTATCCCGACGTGATCGAATCGGCGGTCGCCCAGGGAGGCAAGAGGAAGGCGCACACCATCAAGAGTCACCACAACGTCGGCGGCCTGCCAGAAACGCTCCATCTGAAATTGCTGGAACCGCTGCGCGAACTGTTCAAGGACGAGGTGCGCGAGTTGGGGCTGGCTCTCGGCCTGGCGCACGAAATGGTCTACCGCCATCCGTTCCCCGGGCCGGGCCTGGGCGTGCGCATCCTCGGCGAAGTGAAGCAGGAATACGCGGACCTGCTGCGCCGCGCCGACGCAATTTTCATCGACGAACTGCGCGCCGCCGACTGGTACGACAAGACTTCCCAGGCTTTCGCCGTGTTCCTGCCGGTGAAATCGGTCGGCGTGATGGGCGATGGCCGCACCTATGAATACGTCGTCGCCCTGCGCGCGGTGCAGACCCAGGATTTCATGACCGCGCAATGGGCCGAGCTGCCTCACGCACTCCTGGGCCGCGTCTCGAGCCGCATCATCAACGAGGTGCGGGGCATCAACCGCGTGGTCTACGACATCTCCGGCAAGCCGCCCGCGACCATCGAGTGGGAATAATTCATGGTGCTTCGGCAGCTATCGCTGAGAGCCGGAAGGACCCCGGAACCTCTGTAAAACCAGGGATGTTTTTCTGCGGCATCTTGGTTTCAAACTATCAGACCGGTACCAAAACTTCGATCAGGTCACTACAAATGGGCGACAAGTAGATTACTTTGCACGGGGATAGCTCCCTGGCGATCGGAACGACATTTTTGGCTGTGGGCGCGTTTCCGTTCTCTTCGTCGAGAATAAGGAGTTCCAATACTCCCAGGGCATCGCCGAGGTCCGAGAGCGACTTGCTCGTCGTTTTCGCGATGGCCAAGAATTCGGGTGCGTGCGTTGGTTTTCGAGTTGTGTTGATTATGAACTTCAGCCCCTCGAGTCGTTGCTGGTGCTCCCCGAAGTCAGCCAAGAACTGGCTGATGTATCGCGCCCGGCGCAGCGCGAATGCCTCCGGATTGCTCTTTGCCAGGGATGCCCATTCCCTATAGTCGAAGTCCATGTCCAAGTGAAGAGCCGCTTTAAGTCCATTGAATATGACATGACGATATTCAGTGGGAGGCAATTACTATACCAATTATTTTGTCCCGCACCATTACAACGAAGCGAACGCTTTTTCCAAGCGGTGCGGTCTTGAGTGTAAAAAAAATCGACTCGGACTTGCGCTACTCCCAAGTGATCCTACTCAATCCGCGGGCCGCAATGCGCTCGCTTGAGTCAGCGTCAGTGACGCTTGCTCCACAGTGACCGATTTGGGCAGGTTCTCCTCGGCTTATCCACATCCGTGCCTTTGAACAGCACGACACGGTCGGATTGAAACTACAGTGGCACTACTTGCAGCACTGGCGACAGGAGACCGTAGTGCGCCGGTAGATGCGGGATGTGCAGGCCATCGCTCGACGCCATGGCGCTGTCAGGTGGGCAAAGGCGTAGAACTCGCCGAATCGGATAGCGGTGGTATCGACCGAGAAACGGCGCGCGCCGCTTGTCGGCAAGGCTAACTGTCCAGCGCCGATCTCGGACCCGATTATCAGAACATGCTGAACCGCCACCGGCAACAGCCGTGGTCATCGAGGAGGCTGACTTCCCCCACTGGGTCCAGGCGGCCACGCTGCTTGGCCAGAGTTGCGGCCAACGCGAACAGGGCTGCCGGTTGCGTGGTGAGTGCCTGGGTCGAAGCCACCTCGAATTCAGGGCCCGCACGGGTCATGAACGTCAGGCGGGCGGTTCGATCGAGTAGCGTGCGACGAGTGCGGCATGACGGTTGGTGCAGCGGTCCGGAATTTGCACGCTTTTTACGCCCTCGAGCATTTGTGGCGCATCGCTGCTGAAAAGCCGCGGCGAGAGCGATCCCGCGTCGCTAACTACCTGAAGCGTATTGGCCGGCGCTTCACTCAATCTCCTGTAATCACTCGATCAAGACCGGAATGGCGTTTCTTTCGGTGACTGCTGCGGCCCTCCGCACACGTGGATGCCGCTTATCAGTAGCCGGGCCAGAATTCGTCAAGTCTTTCAGCATCAAGAGGAACGATATTAATGATAAATACGGTGTCAATATGATATAAACATAAATACGCGTTAAGGCAGTCGGCATGACAATATGCCAAATAAATATCACCATGGGATATTTATTGATATACTTGCTAGGTCGGCTCGTAGAATTTCTCTTGCCTTGGCGCAGTAAATTCGGCTGCCCCATCTTCCTCCGCCTGAGAGGCAAGAACCGTCCAGGGAATTCTGACCTGTCGCTATTCGATGCCAGATCAGGAGGGGCGTAGAGCGGTTGCGGAAAAAAGCCACCGCGCGGAAGGAGGAAAGGGACTGCTGCATCAATTCTGCTACTCGCTGGTTACGTTCTGAGCGAGCGTTATCGGGCCGCACCGGAGTGGATGGGAAGACGAAATACATCGATTTCATAATCGAAAAGAAAAAGGGGTCTGAGATGGTTCGCCTGTTTAGCTATTATTTCCCGTCGAACACGCTGTTTCAGATGGGGCTTGAGGCAACGCTGCTTTTTGGCATCATCTTCATGGGTGGGGTTCTGCAACAAAGCAACAGCAACGCTGGAATCGTCCCCTTGGTCTATCCGGCTCTGATGTTCTCGGCGTTCATGACGGCAATGATCAGCGCATTTGGATTGTATCGCCGAGACCAGCCGCGCACCTTCACCAGCGCCGCGGCCCGGATTCTTTTCGCATTCTGCATTGGATTCCCGCTGCTGTTTGCTGCATTCCATTGGTTTCCGTTCGCCACGACCTGGGTTGATTCGCTGGCCATTAACAATGTGCTCGCTCTGAGTGGCATCTTAGCCCTGCGGGCAGTGTTTATCAGCGCGCTCTTTACAGGCCCCTTTGCTTACCGCATCTTGGTGATCGGAACCGGCGCCGAGGCTGCAGCCGTAGATCAAGCGCTTAGAAAATCGGCGTTCCCTGGGTTGACGATGGTGGGTTTCTACTCGCTCGACGCCGAAGACGTCGCCGTGTCACCGCAGCGCATACTCCCCAAGATCGTTTCCATAGTCGATACCGTCAAGCGACACGGCGTCAATGAAATCATCGTAGCCGTGCGGGAACGCCGTGGCGATATTCTAACGCTCAACCAGCTGCTAACTTGCAAGCTGGAAGGGGTACGGGTTGTTGAGCAGTCCACTTTCTTCGAGCGTATCGGGGGTGAAGTTAGGATCGATGCCCTGCGCGCGAGTTGGCTGATTTTCGGGGATGGTTTTCGCCAAGGTCGCGTGCGCAGTTTCGTCAAACGGGCTTTCGATCTTGTAGCGTCAATCTGTCTGCTCGTGGTGACGTTGCCCGTGATGTTGGTGACGGCGGTGGCCGTTACCCTCGAAAGTAGTGGCCCGGTGCTGTACCGCCAGGAACGGGTCGGACGCGACTTGAAGACCTTCAAGGTGTTCAAGTTCCGCAGCATGCGCACCGACGCGGAAGCCGACGGCGTCCCTCGGTGGGCCAATGCCAACGACTCGCGCATAACCCGCATTGGCCACTTCATTCGTCGTACCCGCATTGACGAACTGCCGCAGATTTTTAACGTGTTTAAGGGGGATATGAGTTTTGTCGGACCGCGTCCGGAGCGCCCATACTTCGTTGATCAGTTGGCAGAACAAATTCCCTATTATTCGGCAAGGCACAGCATCAAGCCGGGAATCACCGGTTGGGCCCAAGTCAGCTACAGGTATGGCAGCAGCGTGGAGGATGCCATCCACAAGCTGCAATTCGATCTGTATTACGTCAAGAATCATACGATATTCCTTGACCTGCTGATCCTTATTAAGACGGTAAAAGTCGTTTTCTCGGGTGAAGGTGTGCGCTGAGTACGCGACCGCGATGCTGACACCAATCGTTTCGAGCGCGAAAAACGGCGAGTCACTTATGGGGCCGCAGAATGATGAGGCATCCCGGCACAAAAGTTTCGACGGCTCGCATTTCAACACCAGGCGGTCCTTTTCATGCGAAGCATGATCTCCTTCGACGCCAGCTTGGCGACCTGGTCCTACGGACTTGCTGCACTTGGTTTTGCCGCATTCGCGACGCAACTTGGATTTGGCTGGCGTGGCGGCGCACGTGGCGGGTGGATCCTTGCCGCCATCTTTCTCAGCAGCTGTTGGGCGGTTGCGGAAGCGGCCTATGCGCTCACCGGCCGCCTCTTCATTGGCATCACCGCCAATCTCTTGGATACATTCCGCATTTGCGCCTGGGTCGGGTTTCTCCTGTCGTTGTTGTTTTATCCCGGCCGCCACAGCTATGGCGGCCGGAAGGCGGCCCCGGTGTGGGTCGTCATCGGCATCGGCCTGCTGGTTGCCGCCAGTATTGGCCTCCAATTATTGCCCGCACTGGCAGCAGCTATTTTCGGCACGGCCGCCCGACTGTCGTTCTTTACTTCGCTGGCATTGACTATTGTCGGGCTAACGCTGGTCGAGCAGGTATTTAGGAACATATCTGCGCATGAGCGCTGGGGTATCAAGACATTGTGCTTGGGTCTCGGCGGCATGTTCTGTTTCGATCTGTATATGTACGCCGATGCATTCCTGTTTAATCGGGTCGATGCCGACGTCTGGACCAGCCGCGGCATCGCCAACCTGTTTGTTGTACCGTTTGTTGCGGTGTCCGCTGCGCGAAACAAGGCCTGGGCAATCGAAATCGCCGTGTCACGCAAGTTGGTGTTTCATTCGACGACATTATTTGCCGCGGGGCTTTATCTTGTCGCAATTGCCGGTACCGGCTACTACGTGCGCTACTTCGGTGGCACCTGGGGTGGTGCCTTGGAAGTGATGTTTCTTTTCGCCGGCCTTCTGGCCTTGGGCCTCATATTCAATTCAGGAAGTCTGCGCTCGAAGTTGCGGGTGCTTGTCAACAAGCATTTCTTCAATTATCGCTACGACTATCGCGAAGAGTGGCTGCGCTTTACCCAATCTCTGTCTTCGGGCGATCCCAAAGCCGGCCTCCTCGAACAAGCCATCAAAGCGCTCGCTGATTTAGTCGAGAGTCCCGGCGGTACCCTGTGGCTGGCCGATCCCTCAGGCGATCTGAGCCAGGCGGCACGCCTGAACATGCCCGGTATCAAGGAAGTAGAACCTCGAACTAGCGCCTTAGCGAGCTTTCTTGCCAAGACGCACTGGGTGATCGACCTCTCCGAGTATGCCGATAAACCTGAAAAATACGACGACATCGATCTGCCAGTCTGGTTGCAATCGCTGGCGGATGCATGGTTGGTGGTGCCGCTGACAACAACTGGCGAGTTGTTCGGCTTCGTCGTCCTCGGGAAGTCTCGCGCCAAGATCGAGGTTAACTGGGAAGTGCTCGATTTGCTTAAGACGGCCGCTCGACAAGCAGCGAGCTACATCGCCTATATGCGCGCCACTGAAGCACTTCTAGAGTCTAAAAAGTTCGACTCATTCAATCGCATGTCGGCATTCGTGGTGCATGACGTGAAGAACCTCGTCGCACAGTTGTCGCTTCTGCTGAAAAACGCAGAAAGACACAAGGACAATCAGGATTTCCAGGCTGACATGCTGTCGACCGTCGGTCACGCCGTTGAGCGCATGAAGCAGCTTCTAATGCAACTGCGTGCTGGTACCACACCAGTCAACCAGCCGAGCCCGGTTGGTTTGGCGTCGGTTATTGGCCGGATCGAAAGGGCCCGGTCTGGGTTCAGGCCGGCGCTGACAGTCGATATCGATGGCGATATCGAGGTTCTCGGTCATGCCGATCGCCTAGAGCGCGTCATCGGGCACCTGGTCCAAAATGCCGTGGATGCAACTCCCGATGACGGCAGGGTATGGCTCAAATTGTTACGCGAAAATGGCCGAGCGGTGGTCGAGGTTGGTGACACCGGCCATGGCATGAGCCAAGAATTCATTCGCGAGCGGATGTTCAAGCCATTCCGAACCACTAAAGCAGCAGGCATGGGCATAGGAGCCTACGAAAGTTCGCAGTACATCAGCGAACTCGGAGGGAAGATCGTCGTAGACAGCCAGGAGAATGTCGGTACCGTGGTGAGAGTTGAGCTTCGGACCAATCCTCCTAATGCGGAATTGGCCCACGGCTGAAGGAATAAATTATGGCTGAAAAAAGACGCGCGCTGATGATCGTCGAGGATGATCCCGCTCTCCAAACGCAGATGCGCTGGGCCTTCGACCAATATGAAGCGGTGGTCGCTATCGACCGCGAAAGCGCAATCACACAGTTCCGTCGACACGAGCCAGCAGTGGTAACCATGGATCTCGGTTTGCCTCCCGACCCCGACGGCGCCACCGAAGGTTTTGAGTTGCTCGAGCAGCTACTCGCCTTATCTCCGGACACCAAGATCATCGTTCTTACCGGGCAGCATGACCGAGACAACGCAGTCCGAGCGATCGGGCTTGGGGGCTACGATTTCTTTGCCAAACCATTCGAGCCGGAGATGTTGCTGCTGACGATCGATCGTGCCTTTCGTTTGTACGACCTGCAGCAAGAAAACCGGCGTTTGGCCGCGCATAGTCCATACAACGCCCTTTCCGGGATTATTACGCGCGACCCGGAGATGCAGAGAATCTGTCGAACTATTGAGAAAGTGGCCGGCACGACCGCCACGGTAATGCTGCTGGGCGACAGTGGCACAGGCAAGGAAGTGCTGGCGCACGCTTTACACGATCTCTCACCGCGTCGTACGCAGCGCTTTGTCGCCATCAACTGCGCAGCGATTCCCGAGACCTTGCTTGAAAGCGAACTTTTCGGCTACGAAAAAGGCGCCTTCACAGGCGCCAACAAACTGGTGCTGGGCAAAATCGAGACTGCCCACAGAGGCACCTTGTTTCTCGATGAAATTGGCGACCTACCGCCGCCGCTTCAGGCGAAGCTGCTACGTTTTCTACAGGAGCGGGTGATCGAACGCGTAGGCGGGCGGGAGGAAATCCCCATCGACGTCCGCGTCGTTTGCGCAACTCACCACAATTTAGCCCCCTCGAGTACCACGATCCACTTCCGCGAAGACTTGTTCTACCGCCTTGCCGAGATCATCGTGAACATCCCGCCATTAAGCGAGCGTAAGGGCGATGCTGCGCTGCTAGCACACGCCTTCGTACAGCGCTTCGGCGCAGACCAGAAACGCTCTTCATTGAGGCTGTGCCGGGATGCCATAGATGCGATTGAAGCCTATTCATGGCCCGGAAATATCAGGGAATTGGAAAACTGCATCAAGCGCGCTGTCATCATGTCGGATGACTCAAACATCACCGCGAGCGATATCGGCATTCAGGCCGCCGAGCTCGAACCGGAAACCTTAAACCTTCGGCAGGTGCGCGAAGACGCCGAAAGGCGCGTCATATTGCGCGTGCTTGGTCGTGTCGATAGCAACATCGCCAAGGCCGCGGAAGTGTTGGGGGTGAGTCGGCCTACCCTATACGACATGATGAAGCGATATAGCATCAAGTAATGAACAGGCCGATTCGAGGCGCATTTCAGTGCTGGTAGATGTTGTCATGATGATAGTCATTCGACAAGAAAGATAAATGCACGACAATGGAATAACGTTTATAGTATGCATATAAGATAATATGTAAGGTAATGCCAAGACATATGGAGAGCATGATGAAGCCGTTCCATGAGCGCGCAAGTCGCCTCACCGTCGCCGCCGCCGTCGTCGTTGGACTGATTTCTGCGTGTGGTTCGAAGACTCCCGATGGCATGATCGCTTCCGCGAAGCATTTTATCGAGGCGCATGACAACAAGTCAGCCATCATTGAACTGAAAAGCGCTCTGCAAAAGAAACCCGCAAGCGCCGAGGCGCGCTTTCTACTCGGCAATGCGCTGCTTGAGGCAGGCGACCCTATTTCCGCAGAGAAAGAGTTGCGTCAAGCGAAAGCGCTCAACTATCCGCCTGAGCGCGTCGTGCCGCGGCTCGCGCGTGCCATGCTGGATATGGGTGAGAGTAAAAAACTGATCAATGAATTTGCCACCGTACGGCTTGGCAACGCCCGCGCAACTGCCGACGTGGAGGCGGTCATTGGCTTCGCCTATCTGAGCTTGGGAGAGCAGGAGGAGGCAAGAAAATCCTTCACCGCGGCCTTGGCTGCAGAGCCGGGGCACCAGCAGGCCTCGCTCGGCGAGGCGATGCTCAAGGCGTCGGAAAAGGATCTGGTTGGTGCCAGGACCCTGGTGGACGGCGTCCTGAGCAAGTCGCCAACGCAGATCGAGGCACTGTTTTTCAAGGCGGAGTTGCTTGCGGCTGACAACGATCGTGACGGGGCTAGAAGACTCTATGACAAGATTCTGGACTTGCACCCGGACAATATTCGCGCACACTATGGTCGTGTCATGCTGTCGCTGGCATCACAGCAGCTGGATGTTGCAGCCAGCCAGCTTGCATTGATGAAGAAAGTTTCACCACAAAGTCCTCAGACGCTGTATCTACAAGCGCTTCTTTCGCTGAGACGCAACCAGTTGCCGGAGGCACGGGAAGCTATACAGCAGGTTCTCGGGATCACTCCGAGCTTCCTGCCTGGCCTGCTCGTCGCTGGCGAAGTGGAATACCGCCTCAATGCGTATGTCCAGGCAGAAGACTATTTACAAAGGGTCATTGAGAAGGTGCCCGGCAATGTAACTGCACGAAGATTGCTGACCGCGGCCTATCTCAGAGATGGGCAACCTAGCCGCGCGCTGGAAACGTTGAAGCCTTTGTTGAACGAAAAGCGTGTCGACAATAACCTGCTCATGCTGGCCGGTGAGGTTTATCTGAACAACAACGATCTTGCCCAGGCGGAAAAGTACTACACGCAGGCGGCAGCTCGGGAAAAGTCCAATGCGGCGGCGCACATACGGCTCGGTCAGCTCCGTTTTGCCGGCGGCGATGCTTTGGCTGGTTTGAACGAGCTACAAACCGCGGTTGAAATGGATTCGACCAAGTACCAAGCGGATGTGCTACTCATCACTGCCCATATTCGGCGCAATGAACCAGATCAGGCGTTGGCGGCAGTCGCTAACCTGGAAAAGAAACAACCGAAGAACCCACTAACCTTTTACCTTCGTTCGGAAGTGCTGTTGATGAAGGGTGACGTCGCAGCGTCGCGAAAAGATCTGGAACGTGCGCTGGCGCTAGACCCCGTATATTTTCCCGCCGCGCTGACGCTCGCGAAGCTCGACATGGTTGATAAGAATTGGGACTCCGCAAAGCGACGTTTCGAGAGAATTATCGGGAAAGATCCGAAGAATCCGCAAGCATTGCTGGCACTCGCCCAGGTGCGCGCTGATACCGGTGCTGCTGCTAAGGAGGTCGTCGAGTTGATCGATCGGGCCATCAGTGGCAATCCTGCCATTATTGAGCCCCGGCTGGCGAAGGTTCGCTACTACCTGAGCAGCGGCGATCCCAAGGCGGCTGTCGCCGCAGCACTGAATGCGCAAGAGGCTATCCCCGGCAATCCCGCTATCCTAGCGTCTCTCGGTGCCGCGCAACAGGCTGCTGGAGAGACCAACCAGGCCATCGCAACCATTTCCAAGGTCGTCGAACTGCGTCCGCAGTCAACCGGGCCGCTGCTGCAATTGGCCGCGACCGAGCTTGCCGACAAGCGCATCGATGCAGCCGGGCAAGCTCTGCGAAAGGCACTGGCGCTGAAACCCGATCTACTCAATGCTCAACTCGGTCTCATTTCCATTTACGGCGCGGGAGGCCGCAACGGCGACGCGATGGCGATCGCCAAAGATATTCAGAAGCAGAAACCAAACTATTCAGCCGGATATTTGGCGGAGGGCGACATTTTCGCCCGGCAGAAAAAATGGGCGGAAGCCGCTATCGCTTACCGTGGGGGGCTGGATAAGCTTCATACCGGTGATCTGGCGGTGAAGCTGCATGATGCCCTGACGGCCGGAGGCCGTGCAACTGAGGCTGATAAGTTTGCGCTTCAGTGGATCAGGGGGAACCCAAAGGATATTTCATTCCGTAGCTATCTGGCCGAACGCAGCATAGCCGAGAAACAGTACGATTCCGCTGCCCAGCAATACAAGGCCATTCTCGCCGTCGAGCCGAAAAATCCTTTGGTCTTGAACAACCTCGCTTGGGTCGCGGGACGGCTCAAGGATCCAAAGGCAATCGGATACGCCGAGCAGGCCAATGCGCTTGCGCCGAACACCCCAGCCGTTCTCGACACCCTGGCGATGTTGTTGGTCGACATGGACCAGGGGGTTCGGGGGGTCGAACTGTTGCGTCAGGCGATCGGCCTATCGCCCAACGCTTGGATCTTCCACATCGACTTAGCGAAAGCTCTCGCGAAGACTGGACAGAAGGATGCCGCCAGGAAGGAGTTGGAACCGCTGCTGAAGCTGGAGGAGAGGAATCCCGCACGGATTGCCGCCGGCGAGCTGATGAAGAGCCTTTGAGTGCTTTAGCTCATGATCAATGTCTTGACCAAGAAAGCTACTTAGATGACCACCATCGCTGTTATCGGCCTCGGTTATGTCGGACTGCCTCTCGCCGTCGCGTTTGGCAAGAAATATCGAACGATCGGCTTCGATCCGTCCGAGGAGAAGGTTGCCCATTACCGAAATTTCAACGACCCCACACGCGAAGTTAGCAACGAAGAGCTTCGTGCCGCGACGCGGCTGAACTGTACTACTGATCCGGCTGCTCTTGCGGAGGCGGATTTCCTGATCGTCGCTGTACCGACGCCAGTGGGTGAAGCGCATCAACCCAACTTCGGTCCCTTGGTCGGTGCCAGTGAATTTCTCGGCCGCAACCTCAAGCCTGGGGCCACTATCGTTTTCGAGTCAACCGTCTACCCTGGCGCCACGGAGGAAATCTGCATTCCGGTGATCGAGAGGTTTTCAGGAAAAAAATGGAAAACAGACTTCTTTATCGGCTACTCCCCGGAGCGCATCAATCCGGGCGACAAGGAACGCACGCTGACCAAGATCATCAAGATCGTTTCTGGCGACACGCCGGAAACTCTCAAGCTCGTTTCCGACATATACGGTAGTGTGATCACCGCTGGTGTCTATCCCGTTTGCAGCATCAAGGTGGCTGAAGCTGCTAAGGTCATAGAAAACACCCAGCGCGACCTTAATATAGCCCTGATGAACGAGCTCGCAATCATTTTCGACAAGCTCGGCATCGACACCCTGGACGTGCTTCAAGCAGCCGGCACAAAGTGGAATTTCCTGCCGTTCCGCCCCGGCCTTGTAGGCGGCCACTGCATCGGCGTTGATCCTTACTATCTGACGCACAAGGCCGACATGCTCGGCTATCACCCGCAAGTTATCTTAGCTGGTCGGCGTATCAACGATGGCATGGGCAAGTTCATCGCCGAACAGACAATCAAGCACATGGTACACAACGGTGGGGTAATCAAGGGCGCTCAGGTTATCGTGCTCGGTCTGACCTTCAAGGAAAACTGTCCGGACCTGCGCAACTCCCGCGTCATAGACGTTATCCACGAATTGCAGTCCTACGGCGCGGATGTACATGTGCACGACCCTGTCGCAGACAGCGGCGAGGCCATTCGTGAGTACGGTATTGCTCTGGAACAATGGGACGGGCTTCCCAAGGCGGCTGCCATCGTCGCCGCGGTTTCCCACAAGGAGTATACCGATCGCCCGCTATCAGACTATCTCGCCAAGCTGCAACCCAATGCCACCATGGTGGACGTCAAATGCCAGTTTGATGCCACAGCTCTTAAGGCAGCAGGGGTCAGCGTATGGCGCTTGTAATAAAACCGATGTCCGGCTCCATATAATGGAAATATCGCGCTTTTGCTTTTCACAGGAGCAGGCGTTACGCCATCTGGCGTGCGCTGGCCTTGCCGCTCTAGCGATCGGTAGTGCGCTCGCGAAGTCACCCGCAAGCCTCGGCGTTGACCATCTTGTCGAACAAGCGGTCGCCTTTGAATACGGTGAGGGTGTGCCCAAGGATGTTCTGAGGGCAGCAGAACTCTACTGCTCAGCAGCGCGTCTTGGCGACGCAGAAGCAATGTTCAACCTCGGCTGGATGTACGCCAACGGCCGCGGCTTTGCGCGAGACGATGGTATTGCCGCGCTGCTGTTCAGTATGGCGGCGAAGCGGGGATTGATACAAGCGCAAAACATGCTGCGCTTTGTCGGTGAGCCGACAGACAAGATTCCCGACTGTCTGCGCGACCGAAAGGCTGTGGAGCAAGAAGAGAAAGGGGATTGGTCGATTGTGTCGGGCTTGCCGGAGCACAAGAAAATCATCGAATTGGTGTACCGGCTTGCACCAGAATACGAAGTGAGCCCAAAACTGGCGTTGGCAGTACTGACAACCGAATCGGGGTTCGATGCCAGCGCTCGTTCGCCGAAAAATGCCCAGGGCTTGATGCAGTTACTTCCGGAGACCGCTCTGCGCTTCAAGGTCACCGACAGCTTCGATCCGGTGCAGAATATCCGCGGCGGACTGGCTTATCTGCGTTGGCTATTGGCGTATTTCAAAGGGAACGTTGCCCTAGTCGCTGCCGGCTATAACGCCGGCGAGGGCGCGGTAAACAAATACCGCGGGGTCCCCCCCTATCGGGAAACGCAGGGTTACGTGAAAAGCATTCTCGGGCTCTTCAAGAGGACACAGCATCCCTACGACGCGAGCATCACTGATCCCTCTCCGGTGATGAGGCGGATCAGGATGTCAAAAACTTACTGACCCTACCGACCGGAGGCCGGCATGCCGCGAACTCTTCACTCCATTCTTCGTCCGGGCCAGCTTCTCGCCATGGGAGCACTGCTGACGATGGCAATACTCGGACGCCCGGCTCTTGCCGGTCTGCCCGAGACCATAGACCGCATAAAGCCGTCGCTCGTCGTAATCGGTACCTTTCAAAAGACCCGTAGCCCGGCCTTCAAGGGGCTTGGCACCGGTTTCGCCGTCGGCGATGGCACCCTGGTCGCAACCAACGCTCATGTCGCGCCGACCATGACCGATCCCGAAGAAACGGAAGTCCTGACGGTCCTGATCAGAAACGCAAACGGTACGATCCAAAGTCGCCGGGCGCGCAAAGTCGCCGCCGATCCCGAACATGACCTAGCTTTGCTGAAGCTCAACGGGCCGCCGCTGGTGCCTCTGCAGTTGGGCGACAGAAGTGCCGACGGCATACGCGAAGGCCAAGCTGTAGCTTTCAGCGGTTTTCCGATCCTCGACGTACTAGGCGTATTTCCTACCACCAGCCGCGGCATCATTTCAGCTATCGCGCCAATCGCTATTCCCGGCGCTGACGCCCGCGAGCTTGGTGAAAAGCAGATCAGACGGCTGACACGAGGATCCTTCGATATCTATCAACTCGATGCTACTGCCTACCCAGGGAGTAGCGGCAGCCCCCTTTACGAGGCGGACAGCGGCATGATCATCGGCATCATCAACATGGTGCTGGTCAAGGGCACCAAGGAAAACGCGCTCAGCGCACCGAGCGGAATGACTTACGCCATTCCGATACGGTATCTGCAAGACCTGCTGCTGACTGTGCGGTGAACAGACCTGCGACAGGCGCATCGTCGGGTTTTCGTTGCGGGAATCCGAGGCCAAAGAAAATGTTGCAAAGGATATGCCAAACAGATATTATGTGCGTAAATATAATGTCATAATATGTAGCATCTTATGTAAACTCGTGGGCATCGAAAACCATGCCTGGACGCGGGTGACCCGTCGAACGAATATCACTAGTGGGGAGGGGGTATGCGCAATATCAATATTTGTCCGCACAAAGCGCAGGGCTGGCTGGGCCGGGCTATGGCAATGTGTATGGCTGCTCTCTTAGTCGCCGGCTGTGCCTCGCGGTATCCCGCCGCACCTCTGAGCGCTATGACCGACGATTATAACTACATTATCGGACCGGGCGATATCGTAAACATCGTCGTCTGGCGCAACCCCGAATTATCAATGAGTGTACCGGTCCGTCCGGATGGCAAGATAACGACGCCATTGGTCGAAGATCTTCCCGCGATGGGAAAGGATCCGAGCACCTTGGCACGCGACATAGAGAAGGCGCTTGCCAAGTACATTCGGGATCCGGTCGTTACGGTAGTCGTCACCGGTTTTGTCGGTCCTTACAGCCAACAGATACGGGTCATCGGCGAAGCGGCTAAGCCGCAGGTTCTTGCCTACAAACAAAAGATGACCTTGCTCGATGTGATGATTGCAGTAGGCGGAATGACGGAATTCGCGGACGGCAACCACGCCACGATTCTGCGCGCTTCCGAGGGGAACGCGCAGTACTCGGTGCGGCTCACGGATCTGATCAAGCGTGGCGATGTATCGGCCAACGTCGAAATGAAGCCAGGCGACGTGCTGATCATCCCGCAAAGCTGGTTTTGATTCTGGGCCGGGAAGTTGAGCGATCTTCTTCCCGGACATTTTTTACTTTGACTTTTCCCGGGATTCTCGATGGATGAGTTGCTCCGACAAGTATTGCTGACCCTGGCTGGGATGTGGCGAAAACGCTGGTTTGGTCTTGTGGCGGCGTGGCTCGTGAGCGTCGCCGGCGTTTTCGTCATTCTGAGCATGCCGGACAAGTACGAGGCATCCGCGCGCATTTATGTCGATACGCAATCGGTACTGAGACCTCTGATGTCGGGGATTGCCGTACAGCCCAACGTCGATCAGCAGATTGCGATTCTCAGCCGCACGCTGATCAGCCGGCCGAACGTTGAGCGCCTGGCGCGAATGGCCGATCTCGACCTTGGGACGAAGACCAAGGAAGACCTGGATAGACTGGTCGATGGCCTAATGCATTCGCTAGAAATCAAGACTGCCGGCCGTGACAACTTGTACACCCTGTCGTTCAGAGATACGCAGCCGGAGAGGGCTAAGCGCGTGGTGCAGTCGCTGGTTTCCATCTTTGTCGAGTCCGGCATCGGGGACAAGCGCAAGGATTCTGACTCAGCACTGAAGTTCATCCAAGAGCAGATCAATAGCTATGAGAAGAAGCTCGAGCAGGCCGAAGACCGGCTGAAAGATTTCAAGCTGAAGAATATGAACTTGTCCGAGGAGGGGAAGAACTACTTTGCCAGAATCGGTGAGGTGTCTGCGAAGCTCAAAGATGCCCAGTTGGACCTCCGCGAAGCGGAGGACTCCCGCGATGTGCTGAAGCGCGAATTGGGCGGAGAAGAACCGCTACTGTTGTCGGAGGCGCCGAGCGGCACGTCTCAGGGATCGGTTCCAGAGATCGACAACCGCATTGATGCGCTCAAGCGGAATCTCGATAGCTTGTTGCTGCGCTATACGGCGCAGCATCCCGACGTTGTCGGAACAAGAAAGGTGATCGCAGAGCTGGAGGAACAAAAGCGCCAGGAACTCAAGGCACGCAGCAAGGCAGGCGGTGCCAGGACGGTGTCTGCCGGGGTCGATCCGGTGTTACAGCAATTGAGGATGTCGCTGACCGAGGCCGACGCCAACGTCGCGGCGCTGCGCGCCCGTGTTGCCGAGTACGAATCGCGCTTCAATGAGCTGAGAAATGCCGCCAAGCAGCAGCCTGAAATCGATGCAGAGTTCGCGAAGATGAACCGCGACTATGATATTCAAAAGAAGAACTACGAAGCCTTGGTAGCGCGCCGCGAGTCCGCCGCGATGTCGGAGCAGATGGGATCAACAACTGGCGTCGCCGACTTCCGCATGATTGATCCGCCACGCGTGTCACCCAAGCCCGTTGAGCCTGACCGGCTGTTGTTCCTGCCGCTGGTACTTCTCGGCGGCCTGCTTTCCGGTCTGGGCGTCAGTTTCGTCGCAAGTCAGATTTGGCCGATATTCATTGACTGCAGGAGTTTGCGTGATCTGACCGGCTTGCCGGTTCTCGGTGGTGTTTCGTTTTTAAAGGACCCGGCCTCGGTACGCCGAGAGCGCCGCCGCCTATTGGCTTTTCTCGCCGGACTCGGCGGTCTCTTTGTGTCCTACGGGGCAACATTGCTCTTTCTGTGGTTGGCGACCGCCCGTACTACTTGAATCTAGGGAGATGCGTTGAGCATTATCGAAGAAGCAGCAAAGCGCCTGGATGAACTCAGGCGGGCAGGCATGTCCGTACCGGCTGCGTATGCAGGTATCGCGTCGGCTGGAGCGGCACCGGGTGATCTGACGGGTAGGGAAGGCGATGCCTTGCCAGATCCGTCCGAATTGGAGGCCGCCGGCTCGGATGGGCCTGGATCGCCCGTAGGTCTGAGGGAAAGCCCTGCGGTGTCGCACCTTCAGGCGAATTGGGAATCCTTGCCCCGCTTTGACATCGACTTGGCTGCGCTTGCCGCCAAAAACTTCATCACGTCAGATGCCATGCGCTCCCGGTTGGCTGATGAGTTTAGGGTGATCAAGCGGCCGCTGCTCGTCAATGCGCAAGGCAAGGGAGAGATACCGATAGAGAACGGCAATCTGATCATGGTGACCAGTTCCTTGCCGGGCGAAGGCAAAAGCTTCACAGCAATCAACCTGGCGATGAGCATCGCCATGGAAATGGACATCAGGGTGCTGCTGGTTGATGCCGACGTATCCCACCCGTCGGTGCTCAAGTACCTGGGCCTGCCACCCGCCAAGGGCCTTTTGGATGCGCTGCTCGACGACGACCTCGATATGCGGGAGGTATTGGTACACACGAACATTGAGAAGCTGTCAATTCTCCCTGGAGGGAGCAGTTACAAGCATGCCACCGAACTTCTCGCCAGCGAAGCAATGCGCCGGCGGATTGGTGAGATCGGTTCGCGCTATTCAGACCGCATCATCATCTTCGATTCTCCGCCCTTGCTGGTAACCACCGAATCGCGGGTTCTCGCCACGCACATGGGACAGATCCTCATGGTCGTCGAGGCGGGGAAGACCCCGCACGCTGCGGTGAAGCAAGCTTTGGCGACGATCGAATCCTGCCCGGTGGTGTTGATGATGCTCAACAAGAGTGCTGCCAGCAACGCCGGCGGCTATGGCTATGGCTACGGCTACGGCTATGGCTATGGCTATGCCAGCTATGGCTATGGCACTAAATGAGAAATCGCGGTTCCTCTAGGACGGCTGGGGCGATGCACCTCACTGAAACTGCGAACCGGAAAAATCTGGCTGCCCCCCGCTACGCGATGGCGATTCTGCTGAGCGCTGGCATTTCTGCCAGCTTTCCGGCCAGGGCTGACTCATGGACTTTCACGCCCCATCTCGAGGTGCAGGGCAGCTATTCTGACAACGTTGCTTTGGCCGCGCCGGGCCAAGAGCGCGGCGACACCATTCTTGGGGTATCGCCTGGCATCGCGATCCATGGAGACGGTGCCCGAGTCAAGCTGAATTTCGATTACACCTGGCAAAATCTGACTTATCTCGATCATTCAAGCAACAACACCAGCAACAATATGCTGAGTGCCAACGCCAATGTCGAGGCGGTCGAGAACTGGTTTTATATCGATGCCACGGCCGGGGTTTCGCAGCAGAACGTCTCGGCCTTCGGCCCGCAGCCGGTAGATAACATCAGCATCACCGGCAACCGGACAAGCGTCTCGAGCTACTCTGTCAGCCCCTACATCAAGGGGGTGGTCGGCTCAGATGTGGCCTACCAGCTACGCCACAATACCTATGGCGCCGACTCCGGGGATAACCAGCTACCTCGCAGTCAGAGCAACGAATGGGTGGGGACTCTTAACGGCGGCACACCGCTGTCTGTGCTCAACTGGGGTGTCGACTACAACCGGGCGAGTACGGATTACGAGGCTAGCGCCTCGGCCGAGACGGAGACTGTCCGCGGCAGCCTCTACTTTCGCGTCGCCCCCGAGCTGAGTCTTTCGGTTAACGCGGGGCACGAAAAGAACAATTTTCTGGTCGGCAAGCAGTCGGGCGGCACGCACGGCTTCGGCTTCCAATGGACACCCGGAGAAAGGACCTCGTTTGCCGGTGAGCGCGATCAACGCTTGTTTGGGCCCGGTTATTCGTTCCTCTTCAAGCACCGCATGCCGATGAGTGCCCTGGATGTGGCATTGACCCGCGACTTGACAACTAGCTCGACTGTGCTGTTCCGTGGGCTCGGCACCACCCTCGCCCAATTGGTTGCAAACGCTTTACCTCCGCCTCCGGCAGGGGCGCCGGATAATCGACTCGCATTGGCCACTACGCTTCTTGGCCCTTCCGCGAACCTCGTGCCGACACTTGGCTTCTTGACCAACCAAATAGTCCTGCAGAAGCGCCTTCAGGCGTCGTATGCGCTTATCGGGGCGCGCAACATGCTGACCTTCACGGCATTCCGGGCCGACAGTCAGTCGGTGGCCCCAGGTTTTTCGGCAAGCACCAATTCTGCCGCTTTTGTCACGATTGACCAGAAAGGTCTGAGCGTGACCTGGAGCCACACATTGTCGGGGCTGTCCTCCGCCAACACCTCATACGCCCGCACCCTCAGCACTGGCGATGGGATCGCCGGGCAGAGTTCCACGCAGAATAGTTTGAGCGTGAACCTGACCACGAAACTGTCGCCGAAGACGAATGGGTCGTTTGGTCTGAGGCACGTGGTCTTCGATGGAGTTCCCAGTGGCTATCACGAGAACGCCATTTACTTCAGCCTCAGCTTTCTCTTTTGATTAGCCGTCATGTACGAAAGCTACTACGGGCTGACAGGAAAACCGTTTCAGCTCAACCCCGATCCTTCATTTTTCTATGGCAGTTCAGGCCACAAAAGGGCGCAGGCATACCTTGAGTATGGATTGCATCAGAGCGAGGGTTTCATCGTCATTACCGGCGAAGTCGGCGCAGGCAAGACGACGCTGGTGCGCAGCCTGCTAAAGAAACTCGACCCGAGGAAGGTCGTTGCCGGTCAGCTGGTTAGCACCCAGCTGGATGCACAAGACATGCTGCGTCTGGTGGTGTCAGCATTCGGACTGCCCAGCAGAACCCTGGATAAGTCGCAGTTGTTGCTGGCGCTGGAGACCTACCTGGTTTCAGTGACGTCCAAGGGCAAGCGTGTCCTGCTGATCGTTGACGAAGCGCAAAATCTGACGCCGCGCGCGGTTGAGGAATTGCGCATGCTGTCCAACTTCCAACTCGGGGAGCACGCGCTGCTGCAGAGCTTCCTCGTCGGGCAGCCGGAATTCAGGGCAACCATGCTGAGTCCGCACATGCAGCAGTTGCGCCAGCGAGTGATCGCCTCGTATCACCTCGGACCGATGGACGAGGCCGAAACCCGCGCCTATATCGAGCATCGGCTTCATCACGTCAACTGGAACAATAAGCCGCATTTCGAGCCTGAAGCCTTTCAGGCGATTTACGATTGCACCGGTGGCATTCCGCGCCGCATCAACACGCTTTGCGACCGACTCATGTTGGCCGGTTTCCTCTCACATAAATCAGTGTTGACCCGCAATGATGTCGTCGAGGTGATGAGCGAGATTAAAGCGGAGGCAGGGAGTGTCGCGGGCGCTGAAAATCATGGCGTTGATGAAGGCGTGCCGCTGAACGCCATATCGTTTTCCGCAACCCGAACGGCGATTGACGCCATGACGCGCCCCGCAGGCGCCGACACCGGCGTTTTCGGCATCGAGGCCGCGAATCTGGAGCAGCGTGTGGCAACGCTGGAGCGGACAATCTCCGCCGCCTTGAGCCGCTTGCCTGAGGCGGCGCAAATGACAAGCGAGGGGAAAGACGGGGAGGGGGAGGGCTAGTGATGAAAAGCGAAGGCTCCCTCGCTCTGGGTCCCGTGGTGTGCGTCGTCGGCGCCCGACCGAATTACATGAAAATGGCGCCCATCGTCCGCGCCCTGAGGGCTCGGGGTCTGCCCATTCTGCTGGTTCATACGGGCCAGCATTATGATTCCGATATGAACGATCGGCTGTTCGCCGATCTGAAGATGCCGTCCCCGGATATCAACCTCGAAGTCGGCTCTGGCACGCACGCCGTTCAGACCGCCGAAATAATGCGCCGCTTCGAGCCGGTGATCGACGCTCATAAGGCGTCCTGTGTGCTGGTTGTGGGCGACGTGAACTCCACTCTGGCGTGCAGCCTGGTCGCGAACAAGAAGGGCGTGCCGGTGGTTCATGTGGAGGCCGGTCTGCGCAGCCACGACCGCAGCATGCCCGAGGAAATAAACCGCCTGCTCACTGACCAGCTTGCCGATCTGCTGTACACCACCGAGCGTTCGGCCGATGACAACCTCGCTCGGGAAGGTATAGCCGGCGCTCGAATCGAGTTCGTCGGCAACGTCATGATCGACTCTCTGCTGGCCAATCGCGAACATGCCGTATCGCCTGCGGAAACGCTGCGCCGCGACGGCCGGAACGAAGCCATCCTGCGCTGCCCCAACGGCTATGGGGTGGTCACGCTGCATCGGCCCTCCAACGTAGACCAAGCCGAGACCTTCGGCAGACTGCTCTCGGTGCTGCGCGAGGTAAGCGAGAAGCTGCCGCTGGTGTTTGCCCTGCATCCGCGCAGCCGCGACAACATCGAGCGTTTCGGCCTGGGAGACCTGCTTGCCAGCGAGCGCATCGTCCTGCTTCCGCCTCTGGGCTATCTGGAAATGCTGGGCCTGATGGCAGGCGCTGCCATGGTGCTCACCGATTCCGGCGGCATCCAGGAAGAGACCACCGCGCTCGCTGTCCCCTGCATCACCTTGCGCGAGAACACCGAAAGGCCGATTACTGTGGAGCAGGGCACCAACATCCTCGCCGGCAGCGACCGCGACCTGATCCTGTACGCCGTTGACGAGACGCTTGCCAACGGCGGCAAGCGCGGCCGAATTCCTGAGTACTGGGACGGTCGCGCCGCCGAACGCATCGCCAGCCACCTCGGCGACTGGCTGATCTGCCGTCATGCCGTCGGTCACGATGGCAGAGGAGCGTGAATGATGCCAGACGCGCTGAAGGCGGCCGACACTCTGATCGTCAATGCCCTGACCATCGACGTCGAGGATTATTTCCATGTTTCCGCGCTCGCGCCGAGCATCCCACGCTCAAAGTGGAACGATATTCCCTGCCGGGTAGAGAAGAACATCGACAAAATTCTTGGCATGCTCGAGCAAAACCGCGTCAACGCCACCTTTTTCACTCTAGGCTGGGTGGCGGAGCGATATCCCCACCTGGTGCGACGCATCGTCAGCGGCGGCCACGAACTGGCCAGCCACGGCTATGCGCACCAGCGCGCCAGCGACCTGTCGCCGAAAGCCTTTCTCGCCGATATTCATCTGGCCAAGCTTGTGCTCGAGGACATCGCAGGCGTCGAGGCCAAGGGCTACCGTGCGCCGAGCTTTTCAATCGGCGCGGCCAATCCATGGGCACTCGACTGCATCGAACAGGCCGGCTATCGCTACAGTTCAAGCATTTATCCGATTGTCCACGACCACTACGGCATGCCGGACTCTCCGCGCTTCCCCTATCTGTCGCGCGGCAAGCTGCTCGAAGTACCGGTAACGACGGTGCGTCTGTTTCAGCGGAACTGGCCGGCCGGTGGCGGCGGCTATTTTCGTCTGCTCCCGTACGAGTTTTCGCGCTGGTGCATCCGCCGCGTCAATAATGTGGATAAGCAGCCGGCGATTTTCTATTTTCATCCTTGGGAACTCGACCCTGAGCAGCCGCGGGTTCAAGGCATCAGTGCCAAGACACGCTTCCGCCATTATCTGAACCTCGATCGCACTGAGCGGCGCTTGCGCCGCTTGCTCGGTGATTTCGCCTGGGGCCGAGCCGACCATGTATTTCTTGAGCGGAACCATGATGCGTGAACAGCCGGCGGCTTCAGTGACGGCACCGCGCGCAGCGCTGGCGGTCAAGCAATTGACCGCGGCGGATGTCGTCCGTTGGGATCGCTTCGTCGCCGCTTGCCCTGATGCCACATTTTTCCATCGTGCCGGCTGGAAGGAAATCATCGAGCAAGTGTTCCACCACCGCGCCCACTTCCTTTACGCCGAACGCGGTGGCGAGATCTGCGGAGTACTGCCGCTGGCTCGGGTGAACAGTTGGCTGTTCGGAAATTCGCTGGCGTCCTTGCCATTTTGCGTCTATGGCGGCATCGCCTCGACCGATGCCATGGCGCAGGGCGCGCTGGAGGCAGAGGCGGAGCGGCTGGCCTTGCAGTGCGGCGCAGATTTCCTGGAATTTCGCAATCGCGCTCCGAAGCACGCCGACTGGCCGCAGCAAGATCTTTACGTCACCTTCCGCAAGGAAATCCTGCCCGAGGCCGCGGACAACATGCTCGCGATCCCGCGCAAGCAGCGTGCCATGGTACGCAAGGGAATCAAGGCCGGGTTGAAGGGCGAGATCGACGCCGATGTCGGACGTTTTTTCGCTCTCTATGCCGATAATGTCCATCGCCACGGTACGCCGGCGCTGCCCAGGCGCTATTTCGAGCGCCTCAAGGCGGTGTTCGGCGACGATTGCGAGGTCATGATCATCGTCGATGCGGAGGGGCGGCCGGTAAGTGGCGTGATGAGCTTCTATTTTCGCGACGAAGTGCTGCCTTACTATGCCGGGGATCTTCTCGCCGCGCGCGAACTCGCAGGCAACGATTTCAAATACTGGGAACTGATGTGCAGAGCCTGCGAGCGCGGCTGCAGGGTGTTCGACTACGGGCGCAGCAAGCGCAGCACCGGTTCCTTCGATTTCAAGAAGAACTGGGGCTTCGAGCCCAAGCCCTTGCACTACGAATACCGCCTCTACCGCTGCGACAACGTTCCGCAGAACAATCCGAATAACCCCAGATTCCGGCTGCTCATTGAGGCCTGGCGGCGCATGCCGATCGCCGTGGCCAAGTGGCTCGGGCCCTTCATCGTGCGCAACCTCGGCTGAGCAATGGTCATGCGCGATCTGCTGTTTCTGGCACACAGGCTGCCTTTCCCTCCCAACAAGGGCGACAAGGTGCGCTCCTATCACCTGCTCAAACATCTGGCGGCGGACCATCGGGTATTTCTCGGCACCTTCGTCGACGATCCGCAGGATGAAGGCTATATCGATGCCGTGCGCGAGCTCTGCGCCGGGCTGCATGTGGTGCGACTGCAGCCGCGATTCGCCAGACTGCGCAGTCTGGCCGGACTGGCAAGCGGCGAGGCCATGACGCTGCCCTATTACCGCGACGCCGGCATGCGGGCGTGGGTCGAACGCACGGTACGGGAGCAGCGCATCGACACCGCGGTGGTGTTTTCCTCCGCCATGGCGCAATACGCGACCGCCATCGATGGATTGCGGCTTCTGGTCGATTTCGTCGATGTCGACTCCGCCAAGTGGGCACAGTACAGCCGCAAACACTCGTGGCCACTATCCTGGTTGCTCCGGCGTGAGGCAAAGCGCCTACTGGCGTTCGAGTGCGCGGTGGCGGAGCGCGCCAGCGCCTCGTTCTTCGTCACCGAGGCCGAGGTGGATCTGTTCCGCCGCCTCGCACCGAACTGTCGCGCGCATATCGAGGTCGTGTGCAATGGTGTCGACTCGGAGTACTTCTCGCCCGAGGCCGCGTCCAGCGGGCCTTCTTCGCCTTACCCGGACGGTGACCTGCCGCTGGTATTTACCGGGGCAATGGACTACTGGCCGAATATCGATGCCGTAGTCTGGTTCGTCAGCGAAGTCCTGCCGGCCGTGCGTCTGCATCATCCCGCGGCGCGCTTTTATATTGTCGGGATGAATCCGGCACCTTCGGTGCGGGCGCTGGCCGGAGAGCACGTCGTGGTCACAGGAACGGTTCCTGATGTGCGGCCCTACCTACAGCACGCTGCGGTGGTGGTTGCACCGTTGCGGGTTGCCCGCGGCGTACAGAACAAGGTGCTGGAAGCGATGGCGATGGCGCGCCCGGTGGTCGTAGCGCAGACCTGCGCCACCGGCATCGACGCCGTGGTAGGGCGGGACTTCGACGTCGCTAGCGACGCAGCCACGTTTGCTGATCGTGTCGATGCGCTGCTGCGGGAGCCCGGCCGCGCGCTGGCGATGGGCCGCGCCGCACGCGAGCGCGCACTCGGCGGCTACTGTTGGGAGGCTCACCTGAAGCGCCTTGATCCTTATCTCGATACGAGCATTCACACGACTGTGCCGCTGGCTAGGCATGGACATGATTCCTAACCCCCCCACCGAAATCGGTCTGAGCGCGACGAAGGCCATCAACGGCCGATGGCGCGCTGCGCTGCCTGCGCTGACCTTCGCCCTGCTGTGGCTGCTCGTCTGCTACTGGAGCACGGCGGCCTCGATGGTGTCGATCTGGGAGCGCTCGGAAACCTTCGCCCACGGTTTCGTGGTGCCGCTGATCACCTTGTGGTTGATTTGGCGCGAGCGGGTACGGCTCGCGGCGCTGGCGCCGCGCCCCGGCTGGTGGGCTCTGCTACCGATGGCGGTGGGCGGTCTGGCCTGGCTGCTCGGCGGCTTGGCGAGCGTCAACAGTCTGTCGCAGCTAGCCTTGGTAGCGATGCTGGTTCTGACCGTACCCGCCGTTCTGGGCACCCAGGTGGCTCGTGCGATCGCGTTCCCCTTGTGCTTTCTGTTCTTCGCCGTGCCGATCGGCGAATTCATGCTGCCACAATTGATGGCGTGGACGGCCGATTTCACCGTGTTTGCTTTGCAGCTGACTGGAATTCCCGTTTACCGGGAGGGCCAGAGTTTTTCCATTCCCTCCGGCAACTGGTCGGTTGTGGAAGCGTGCAGCGGCGTCCGCTATCTGATCGCCTCGCTGATGGTGGGTGCGCTCTACGCATACCTCAACTATAGATCGCTGATGCGCCGGCTCATCTTTGTGTGCGTGGCATTTGTGGTGCCGATTTTCGCCAACTGGGTCAGGGCATACCTGATCGTCATGATCGGAGACATTTCTGGAAACAGGCTGGCTACCGGTGTTGATCATCTGATCTATGGCTGGATCTTCTTCGGGCTGGTGATGGCGGCGATGTTCTGGATCGGCGCGCGCTGGCGCGAAGATGGCGCCGCCGCTAGGCAGGCGGCGCAGGTCCCGGAACGGCAGAGCAGCCCAACGGTACCTACGGCGCGGCTGTGGCTGGCCGTTGCCGCCGTCGCGGTGCTGTCGGGAGTGTGGAAGTCAGGCGACTGGGCGATCGAACGCAGCTATGGCGCGCGCCCGCCACGGTTCGCCAAAATAGCTTCGATCGGCAGCTGGCTGCCAGCGCAAGGCGGCTTGACCGACTGGCGGCCGCAATACAAAAATCCGTCAGCCGAAGTCCATCAGAGCTACCGCCGAGGCGATGCCGCCGTTGGTCTGTATATCGGTTACTACCGCAATCAGAGCTACGAGCGCAAGCTGGTGAGTTCGATAAACGACTTGGTCGGAAGTGGCGATCCGCGCTGGGAAAAAGTAAGGGGGGGGGCGCTGGAGGTATTGCTCGGTGGTCAGCCGCTAAGCGTGCGCACCGCCGAACTCCGCAGCGCAACTGGGGATCGGATGGTCGTCTGGCAATGGTACTGGGTAGACGGGAAACTCACCGCCAGTGACGGCTGGGCAAAAGCCTACACCTCGCTTTCCCGCCTGCGCGGTCGCGGCGACGATTCCGCCGTGGTAATCGTGTACACGCCGAAAGGCAAGCCTGGCGAAGCAGAGGCGACGCTCGCCGAGTTCCTCAACGATGCAACGCAGGCGGTCGAGATCGCCTTGCGCAAGACCAGGGATTTGCGATGAGCGGATCGCCACGGGACCCGCGCCCGCTCATCGCTCATATCGTATATCGCTTTGACGTCGGCGGGCTGGAAAACGGCATCGTCAATCTCATCAATAACATGCCAAATGAACCCTTTCGACACGCGGTAATCGCTCTGACCGAGATCACCGACTTTCGGCACCGCATCGTGCGTGAAGGCGTCAGCTTCAGCGCGCTGCATAAGCCGCCCGGACACGGCCTTCGCCTCTACCCTCAGTTGTATCGGCTGTTCCGCGAGCTGCAACCAGCCATCGTGCATACCCGCAATCTGGCTGCACTGGAGGCTGCACTGCCCGCGTGGGCGGCGGGGGTGCCGATGCGTATCCACGGCGAGCACGGTCGCGACATCGGCGACCTCGACGGGTCCAGTCGCAAATACCGGTGGTTGCGGCGGCTGTACCGGCCATTCGTGAGGCAATACATAGCGCTTTCCCGCGACCTCGAGCACTATCTGACGAGCAGAGTCGGCGTACCGGGAAAGCGTGTGGTGCAAATCTACAACGGCGTCGACGCGACACGCTTCCACCCCGCGAACGCAGCCCGAGAGCCGGTTGAAGGCTGTCCTTTCATCGATCCGTCGATGTGGCTAGTCGGAACCGTGATTCGGATGCAGCAGGTCAAGGATCCGCTCACCCTGACGCGCGCCTTCATCCGTTCGTTGCAAATAGCCCCGGCGCTGAAGGATAAGTTGCGGCTGGTGATGGTGGGCGGTGGTCCGCTGCGCGTCGAGGTACAAGCCTTACTGGGGCGCGCCGGGGTAGCCGATCTGGCGTGGCTGCCGGGCGAGCGCAGCGACGTGGCGGCGATCCTGCGCGGACTCGACTGTTTTGTGCTGCCCTCGCTGGCGGAAGGTATCTCCAACACCATTCTCGAGGCGATGGCAACCGGCCTGCCCGTGATCGCCACCCGGGTCGGCGGCAATGCCGAGCTGGTCGATGCCGGGCGGACCGGCGAACTGGTACCGGCAGCCGACGCCGAGGCACTGGCGCAGCGCTTGGTGGACTATGCCGCCGACCACGAAGCGGCGCACGCCGCCGGTCGGGCAGGGCGCGAGCGCGTCGAGCGGCTGTTCAGCCTTGGCTGCATGGTTCAGCGTTACCAGCAACTGTATCTGAGCAGCCTCCGGGCGGCGTGACTGTTGCGCGAATATTGTACGAACCGGAACAATGAAATGTGCGGAATAGCAGGAATCTTCGACATGCGCGGCCAGCGGGAGGTATCGCCGGAAATCCTGGCGCGCATGAACCAGAGCCAGTTCCATCGCGGACCGGACGAGGGCGGCATGCACCTCGAGCCGGGTATCGGCCTCGGCCATCGCCGCCTTTCCATCATCGATCTCGCCAGCGGCCAGCAACCTCTGTTCAACGAAGACGGCTCGGTGGCAGTCGTATTCAACGGCGAGATCTACAACTACCAGGAACTGATCCCGGCACTGCAGGCATTGGGGCACGTGTTCCATACGCGTAGCGATACCGAGGTAATCGTCCACGCCTGGGAGGCCTGGGGCGAGGCGTGTCCCGGTCGCTTCCGCGGCATGTTCGCCTTCGCCCTCTGGGACCGCAACCGTGAAATCCTGTTTCTGGCGCGCGACCGGCTCGGCGTGAAGCCGCTGTTCTATGCGGAATTGTCCGACGGCACCTTCCTGTTTGCTTCCGAGCTCAAGGCGCTCCTTGCCCACGGCGGCCTGTCGCGCCGAATTGACCCCTTCGCCGTGGAAGAATATTTCGCCCTCGGCTACGTCGCTGAGCCGCGCAGCATCTTCAAGGGTGCGAAGAAGCTGCCGCCTGCCCATACCCTGACGCTGCGTCGTGGACGGCCCTTGCCATCGCCCCGTGAATTCTGGAACGTGCATTTCAGCCTCGACAACCCGATCAGCCACCGGGATGCCTGCGCCGAGCTGACCGCGCGCCTCGTAGAGTCGGTGAAGCTGCGCATGATCTCGGAAGTGCCACTGGGTGCCTTCCTCTCCGGCGGGGTCGATTCCAGCGCGGTGGTGGCGCTGATGGCCGGTATCTCGCGCGAGCCGGTGAACACCTGCTCGATCGGCTTTGCCGAGCGTGCCTTCAACGAAACCGAATTCGCTCAAACGGTGGCCTATCGCTACGCCACCCGCCACCACGTGGAGCAGGTGGCGAGCGACGATTTCGATCTGATCGACACGCTGGCCTTGCTCTACGACGAGCCCTATGCCGACAGCTCCGCCATCCCCACTTATCGCGTCTGCCAACTGGCACGCAAGCATGTGACGGTGGCTCTGTCCGGCGATGGCGGCGACGAGAACTTCGGCGGCTATCGGCGCTACCGCATGCACCTTATGGAGGAACGCATGCGTGCGTCCTTTCCTGCCGGGCTGCGTCGGCCCCTGTTCGGCATGCTCGGCCGGGTCTATCCAAAGGCCGACTGGGCGCCCAGAATGTTCCGGGCCAAGACCACCTTCGAAGCCATGGCGCGCGACTCTGTGGAGGCATACTTCCATTCCGTCTCGATTCTGGGCAACGCGATGCGCCGGCAGCTCTATAGCAAGAGCTTCAAGTCGGAGCTGGGCGGCTATCACGCGCTCGACCTGTTCCTCGGCCACGCGGCCCGCGCCGGAACCACCGACCCGCTGGCGCTGATCCAATATCTCGATCTGAAGACCTATCTGGTCGGCGACATCAACACCAAGGTGGATCGCGCCAGCATGGCGCATTCCCTGGAAGTGCGCGAGCCGCTCATGGATCACCCGCTTGTCGAATGGCTGGCGACCCTGCCGTCCTCTTTCAAGGTCAAGGGACAGGAGGGAAAGGTTCTGTTCAAGAGGGCCATGGAACCGCTGCTGCCTCACGAGGTGCTCTACCGACCGAAAATGGGCTTCGCCGTGCCGTTGGCGCGCTGGTTCCGCGGCCCGCTCAAGGCGCGGGTGCGTAAAGCGCTGCTGGGGCCGCAACTTGTCGATACCGGCATGTTCAACCAGGCCTATTTGCGGCGCATCATCGAAGATCACGAAACGGGAAGGAGGGACCACAGCGCGCCGATTTGGTCGCTGCTGATGTTCGAAGCCTTTGTACGCAAGTGCCTGCACGGCGAAGGCGTCGAGAGCGTGAGCGATTCGGTGCGCTTGGCATCCTGACGCCGCGAACAGAGCACGCCATGCGCATCCTCCATATCCTCGATCACTCCATCCCGCTGCACAGCGGCTATGCCTTCCGCACGCTGTCCATCCTCCGCGAGCAGCGCGCGCTCGGCTGGGAAACCTTCCATCTCACCACGCCCAAGCACGTCGCCTGCGGCGCGGCGGAGGAGGAGGTCGATGGCTGGCATTTCTTCCGCACACCGTCATTAGCTTCCACTTTGAACTGGGCGGGCTTGAACGAGTTGCAGCTGATGCGTCAAGTCGAGCGCCGCCTGCAAGAAGTCGCTCAGCGGGTTAGACCTGATCTCCTGCACGCGCACTCCCCGGTGCTCAACGCCATCCCGGCGCTTCGCGTCGGCAAGCGTCTGGGACTGCCGGTGGTGTACGAGGTACGCGCGTTCTGGGAAGACGCAGCGGTCGACCACGGCACCACGCGCGAAGCCAGCGCGCGCTACCGCCTCAGCCGGCGCTTGGAAACCTGGGCACTCGAGCGCGCCGATCATGTCACCACGATCTGCGACGGGCTGCGTGACGACATAATCACCCGCGGCATTCCGGCGCACAAGGTGACGGTGATCCCGAACGCGGTCGACATCGACGCGTTTTCTGTCGGCCGCGAGCCGGACGAGGAGCTCAAGGCGGAACTCGGCTTGACCGGGCGCACCGTTGTCGGTTTCATCGGTTCCTTCTACGCCTACGAAGGCCTCGATCTATTGGTGGCGGCGCTGCAACGGATTCTGCAGCGCATGCCTGAGATCCGTCTGCTGCTGGTCGGCGGCGGGCCGCAAGAAGCAGCGCTGAAGGAACAGGTCAGAGCGCACGGGATCGCGGACAAGGTGGTGTTCACCGGCCGCGTGCCGCACCATGAGGTGCAGCGCTACTACGGGCTGATCGACGTACTGGCCTACCCCCGACATTCGATGCGCCTGACCGAACTGGTCACGCCGCTCAAGCCGCTGGAAGCAATGGCGCAGGGACGGCTATTCGTGGCTTCCGACGTCGGCGGGCATCGTGAGCTGATCCGCCATGACGAGACCGGCGTCCTGTTTCGTGCCGGCAGCGTGGAATCGCTCGCAGACTCGCTGCTCTGTCTGCTCTCGCAGCGTGAGCGCTGGCCTGATCTGCGCCGCGCGGGTAGACAATTCGTCGAGCGCGAGCGCAACTGGACGTCCAGCGTCGACCGCTACCGCGCGGTTTATGGCGGCCTGCTGAACAGAGGTTTGCATGCAACAGCGTGACTCCGGCCCGCACATCGTCGTGTTCAGCAGCCTCTTTCCGAGTGAGCGGCAGCCGGGGCTGGGTTTGTTCGTGCGCGAGCGCATGTTTCGCGTCGGTGGCAGGCTGCCTCTTGCGGTGGTGTCGCCCGTGCCGTGGTTTCCTTTTCAAGGCTTGCTGCGCCGCCTGCGACCCGGCTTCCGCCCGGGTGCGCCGGCCTTCGAGAGCCAGCAGGGCTTCGATGTCTGGCATCCCCGCTTCCTGTCGGTGCCCGGTGTTCTCAAGCGTCTCGATGGAGCGTTCATGGCGCTCGGCGCCTTGCCGCGCCTGTCGAAGCTGAAGCGGGAGGGACGTCTGGATATCATCGACGCGCATTTCGCCTACCCTGAGGGCTATGCCGCCGGCCTGCTGGGCCGCTGGTTGGGTGTGCCGGTGACAATCACCTTGCGCGGCACCGAGACTCGCCATGCCCGCGATCCGGTGCTCCGGCGTCGAATCCGGCGTGGGCTGCAGCAGGCGAAAAAGGTGTTTTCTGTATCGGAATCCTTGCGCCGGATCGCCTTGTCGCTGGGAATTTCCCCGGACAACGTTCGGGTGGTGGGCAACGGTGTCGACGTTGAAAAATTCGTTCCTATCGAGAAGGGCGAAGCGCGCCGTACCCTCGGACTTGCATCGAAGGCGCCGGTATTGGTGACTGTCGGCGGACTCGTGGAACGCAAGGGCTTTCACCGGGTGATTGAATGCCTGCCTGCATTGCGAGCTGCCTTTCCAGGGCTGCAGTACTTGATCGTCGGCGGCGCCAGCCCGGAGGGCGATTGGACCGAGCGCTTGAAAGCCCTGGTAAATTCGCTGCGCTTGCAGGATTGCGTGCGCTTCCTGGGCGCGCTGCCCGCGGAGGATCTCAAACTGCCGTTGTCGGCGGCGGACGTTTTCGTACTGTCGTCGCGTAACGAAGGCTGGGCGAACGTATTACTTGAGGCGATGGCCTGTGGTTTGCCGGTGGTCACCACCGACGTCGGCGGCAACGCTGAGGTGGTCTGCGACCCTCGCTTGGGGACGATCGTCCCGTTCGATGATGCAGCAGCGCTGCTGTTGGCCGTAGACGGCGCTTTGCGCCGCCGCTGGGATCGCGCCTCGATCCGCCACCATGCACTTAGAAATACCTGGGATCAACGAGTCGATGCCCTGGTCCAGGAATTTCAGCAAATTGCCGGCACAGGCGGGGCCCGGAGCTTCCGTCCTGCGGCTTGCGATGCGCCGTTTCGGGGAGCGGACTGAATGAGTTCGACCTATACGGCTTTGATCTCCGGGGTGGTTTTCCCCCTGCAGGAGCGCCTGAAACGGCACTCAACGCTTGTTCTGCGCGAATCGCTGGAGCGTTCCCAATGGTGGGACAGCGCTCGACTAGGAGAGCTGCGTCTGGAGCGGCTGCGCGCCCTGCTGACCCGCGTGCAGCGGGCCAATCCCTACTATCGACAGCGTTTTCGCCAGATCGGCTTCGCTGCCGCCGACTTGCGCTCGCTCGTCGACCTCGGACGTCTGCCATTTCTCGACAAACCAACCATCCGTGCCAACCTGGAAGCGCTCAAGTCGGAAGATGCGAGCGGACTGACGCGCTTCAACACTGGCGGCTCCAGCGGCGAGCCGCTCATTTTCTTCATCGGCGAGCGCGTTAGCCACGACGTCGCCGCTAAATGGCGGGCTACCCGCTGGTGGGATGTCGATATCGGCGATCCGGAAATCGTGGTGTGGGGCTCACCGATCGAATTGAGCGCCCAGGACCGAATTCGAGCGCTACGCGATGGGCTGTTGCGCACCGAACTGTTGCCGGCCTTCGATATGTCAGAGTCCAAGCTGAATCACTTCATCGCGCGCATCCGAGCGCGTCGGCCGAAGATGCTCTTCGGCTATCCGTCGGCGCTGTCACACATCGCGCGACATGCCGAAGAACGCGGTATTCGTATGAATGATCTGGGCATCAAGGTCGCGTTCGTCACCTCGGAACGACTCTACGATGAGCAGCGCGAAACAATCACTACGGTTTTCGGCTGTCGGGTCGCAGACGGCTATGGCGCCCGCGACGCCGGCTTTATCGCCCACCAGTGCTCCGCGGGCGGCATGCACATCACCGCCGAGGACGTTATCGTCGAGATCGTCGACGCGGCGGGAAAAGTGCTGCCGCCGGGGCAGGCCGGCGAAATCGTGGTGACGCATCTGGCTACCGGGGATTTTCCCTTCATCCGCTATCGCACAGGCGACGTCGCGGTGCTCGACGACGGCAACTGCGCCTGCGGCCGGGGGCTGCCGATGCTGCGCGAGATCCAGGGCCGCACCACCGACTTCATTGTGGCACGGGACGGCACCGTGATGCATGGCTTGGCGCTTATCTACGTACTGCGCGATGTTCCCGGAATAGAGGCGTTCAAGGTGATCCAGGAAAGTCTCGATCTAACGCGCGTGCAGATCGAAACAGGGCCGGCCTTTCAACAAGACAATGTCAGGCTGATCATTACGGCCTTGAAACAGCGACTGGGAAAGGACGTGGCCATACAGGTCGAGATCGTCGATCGACTGATGCCTGAAGCCTCCGGAAAGTTTCGCTACATCGTGAGCAGGGTCAAGGTCGATCATGAGGTTGCAACATCGTGAGCGGAAGGCTGGTGCCCATTCAGGAATTCCCGACGGCTGGCAGGGTTCCGGCTGGGCCATGCCTAGTTACTTGGGTGAAGTGAAATCGTGAGAGACGTCATTCTAATCGCTATCGTTTTTGCCGGCAGCCTCATCGCATTGCGGCAACCTTGGATTGGTGTGCTGTTGTGGACCTGGACCAGCATCATGACGCCCCAAGGGCTTGCGTGGGGTTTTGCCAGAGATTTTCCGGTCGCAGCGGTGCCAGCGGTGGCGACCCTTGTCGGGCTGTTGTTCACTAAAGAGCGCCGGTCGCCCTTCGTTGATCCGGCGGTGATTTTCCTTGTGTTGTTCGTGGCATGGATATGCATTACTTTCCCGTTTTCATTTAACGTCGAGAGCAGTACCGAAATGCTCAAGAAGGTCTTGAAAATTGATTTCATGATTTTGGTGAGTCTGATGCTGCTGTACACCAAGCGTCACATAGAACTACTTATGTGGATCGTTGTTTTCTCCATCGGCTTCTTTGGGATCAAGGGAGGGATTTTCACGCTCACCACGGGGGGGGACTTCCGAGTATGGGGGCCGGGCGGCTTTATCGGCGGAAACAATGAGATCGCGCTGGCAATCATTCTGGTCATTCCATTGATGCGTTTCGTTCAGTTGCAGGCAAAAACATTCTGGGTCAAGCATGGCATGTCAGCAGCCATGGCGCTCTCGGCTGCCGCAGCTTTTGGCTCGCAGTCGCGCGGGGCCCTGTTAGCCACAGGCGCCATGTCGCTATATCTGTGGTTGAAGAGTCCGCGCAAGGTGCTGTTCGGCATCGCCTTAGTTGCGGTTGGCGGATTACTCGTCGCATTCATGCCGGAGAGTTGGGATCAGCGGATGGACAGCATTGTCAACTATGAGAACGATGCATCTTCGATGGGACGCATCAATGCCTGGTGGATGGCATGGAATTTGGCAAAAAACCATTTCTCAGGCGGGGGTTTTGCCATATACACGCCTGAAGTATTCGCAATGTATGCGCCCAACCCAGACGATCTTCACGCCGCCCACAGCATTTACTTTCAGGTGCTGGGAGAGCACGGCTTCATCGGGTTGTTCCTGTTCCTGGCGATCTGGTGGTCGGTCTGGCGCTCGGCCAACTGGTTGATGACCCAAGGCGGAAAAACCCCTGAAACCCTCTGGTGCAAACACCTCGGGGCCATGTGCCAAGTCAGCTTGGTCGGCTATGCCGTTGGCGGGGCCTTTCTCAGCCTGGCCTATTTCGATCTACCGTACGACATCCTATTACTCGTCATGGTCGCCAAGCGTTGGCTCCAAGAATATCTGCTCATGAAAAACCCAGCAACGATTCCCCAGGTGCCTCGGGAAAATGAGCTAGGTACATCTGTGTCGATCGCAAAATGCTAGGGAGAGCGCAAATGAAAATGACTGAGATGGAAAAAGCTATTCTATCTTTTACCTCGTGTGGGCATCGACACTGGGTGCTGTCATGCTGATCGACACGCGGAAATTCACCAATGGCCATCGCGTCGAAGCCGACATCCGCCTGATCGGCGCCGGTGCGCGGGCATAGCTACGGCCCGCGGGCTGCGGGGCGCGGGAGGACATGTGAATACAGAAAACGTTAGCGGGGTTTGGATCATCATTCCTGCCTACAATGAATGCAAGGTCATATGTCAGATCGTGCAACAGGTCAGAACATTTTTCAAAAATGTTGTTGTAATCAACGATGGCTCGAGTGACGAGACTGCGCAGAGAGCAGCCGAAGGGGGGGCTATCGTGCTCAGTCACCCAATAAACTTAGGGCAAGGAGCAGCCCTCCAAACTGGTATTACGTTTGCACTCCGCAATGATGCAAAGTTTATAGTGACGTTCGATGCAGACGGGCAGCATCAAATCGAAGATGTGCCAGGCATGCTGGCTGTAATGCGACGGGATGGCCTTGATGTCGTATTGGGCAGCCGCTTCATGGGTAGTGCGATAAACATCGCCTTCAGCCGCCGAATGCTCTTGTATGGCGCAGTGTTATTCACGAGGCTGACAACGGGACTAAGTCTGACCGATGCGCACAATGGTCTACGAGTACTCTCCCGGAAAGCAGCGGCGGCTATAGATTTACATCAGAACCGAATGGCACATGCGTCGGAAATACTGGAACAGATTGCGCGCAACCAGATGAAATATGCCGAGGTTGGCAATACAGTTCGCTACACGGACTATTCAATGGCGAAAGGGCAACGGGCGTCCAACGCCATCAATATCATTGTCGACATTGTGGTCGGAAGGTTGGACAAATGATTGCAAAACTACTCTTAACATTCGCGCTGCTCGGTACCTGGGTCTATGTCCTGACACAGTCCGGAATTTCTCGACTCATTCGTATGCCGCTCTATTTCGTCATTGTCGCGGGCATATATTTCGTTTGGCTTCCAGAGCAAGCTACTAGCTTGGCCAATAAACTCGGAATCGGGAGAGGTGCGGATCTTATTTTCTACACGTGGAATATTATTTCCTTCGGTGTGCTCATCAATGTCCATTTGAAGCTGAGGAGAAACCTAAACTTGGTTACTCAATTGGCCAGGCACATTGCAATGGTCCAACCATATAGTGGACCCAGCGATAGCCCGTCGTGCATGACCGCTGAGGGGAACGGCAGCGGAGTGGCAGCAGAGAAAGTTTGCCAGCCCGAACCGCGTGAGTAATCGCCAGTCGATTCTAGGTCGCTTGCAGCTACTTCAATTTAATAAAGGTCAAACACATGACTATGAGCGTGATCTGGATTATGGTCGGGTACGCATGGGGAATGGCCTGCGGTCAAATCATGTTTAAGCTGGCTGCGAAGTCCACGCTAAAAATAGACACCGCCAATGGACCATTGGCCTATCTAAGCGTTTATCTTATTTGTGGTTTAGTCATTTACCTTGGGCTGACCGTTCTGTGGCTCTGGGTTTTACGGTCTATCCCGCTGTCTAAAGCGTATCCGTTTGTTGCACTCTCTTTTGTTTTCACACCCTTGCTGGCAAGTGTGATTTTCGGCGAAAAGCTTTCTTACGGATATTTCATCGGATTGGCGCTTATTGCGGGGGGCATCGTCGTTATCGCTCGGCAGTGACGCGGGCTGGATTTGAGCTGGCTGTCGAAGGGAGTGCAATCTTGAAATCTTGCAATATGCCGTCGGACGCCTCTGTCGTTACCAAGTCACACCGGGCCCATTCTGTCTATGTTGGACAGTACTACTGGTACTTGGCAATACTTGTTGCGGTTGCCTCCGCTGTCCTTTCTTTCAGTTGGATAGGCTTTATTGCCAGTGATGATGGCTATTATCTTCAGTCTGGCTTGGGGTGGCTTGATAGTTTTCCTTACGTTGCCGGGCATTTCGGTACCGCCCGAGCGACCGTTGGTATTCCGATTGCCATCGCAATGGGTTTGGTTGGAAAAAACGAATTTTCCGTTGTCCTTCCTACTTGCCTTTACTGGCTTGGCACCCTGAGCATCACTTACATAGCACTGGCGAAACGCTTTTCCTTCGGGTTTGCCTTGATCACATCGCTCGCCATCGCGACAGTGCCACTGTTTGCGTTAATGGCCACGATTCCATCAGCCGACGTGCCTGAACTTTTCTTTTGTGCGACCTCGTTCTGGCTGTTCGCAACATCCTGCGAGCAAGTCGACCGTTTGTCGTCTTTGTTCGGCGCCGGCGCGATGGCTGCGCTCGCATTCATCACCCACGAAACCGCCGTAGCGCTGGTCATATTTTACGGAATTCTCTTCCTGCTGGGCTTCGCCATGCCGCGCCGCCATTATTGGATGATGGCGCTTGGCTTTTCTGTCATCTGGGGCATGGAGATGCTCTATTATGGTTTGCTTACAGGAGATGCCTTTTACCGATATCACCTATCAATGGTGGGCGTGGCCATACATGACAGAATCGTCGTACCGCCTTTTCACTTTGATGACAGCGGCAATTTGCATATTGCCAAATGGATTGATCCTATCGTTATGCTTCTCACGAAGCATGAATTTTCGCTTGCTTTCTACTTTGTAATCCCGGCTGCAATCTGGGCGTTACGTCCATTGCGCATTCCTACTGAATCTTGGGATCCGGCAAACCGAGAGAAATCATTGGCATGGCTGCTGGCGTTGGCAGGCGCGATTTGTCTGCTGTTTGCGATGTTCGCCCTTCAAGGATTGAAGTTGTTAGCACGTTACTACATGATTTCCACGTATTTCTTCCTTATTGCCACCGCGATTTGGGTCAAGATTATTTTGTTTTATAAACGACCAAAATTCACAATAATCCTGATTGGCGCGGTTATTGGAGTTAATTTCCTATGCATCTTGGCGGATAACAAAAATCCCCGGTTCTCAGAGCGCGAACTGGTGAATTATCTGAGCCGATCAACGGGTCCTGTGTATACGGACCCCTACACCGCCCACTTGACCGAGCAATACTGCAAATGGTCGGGACAAGACTGCAGTCGAATAATCGGCGCACCTCCGCGCAAAAACGTCGCATTCTATTTCAATCCAAAGAGTGCGACTAGTCCGAATCGATTTATGAGTCCTAACGACGTTGTGCTGTATTCCCCAAAACCAGAATGGATCGCTATTTGGCGGCCTGATCCAGAGCCTAGTGTCCTCAGTTCCGTGGTGTTGGCTTTAGGCCTTGCCCCTCTGTTGCCAGTAACAGTGTTAAAAAAACTGATCACACCAAATCCTTTAGTTGTGGTCTACCGTTCACGTTGAGTCGAATAAATTGCCCTTTGCATTGAATGGCAGATGCACTTAATTACAGGGAGGAAATGCGGAATGAATCGTTCAAATCTTTTGACACTTTTCCCTGTTGCTATCTTTACCATTCTAGGTTTGTGTTCTTCCAATTCATACGCAGAGGAAGTGTACAACGAAAGAATCTGCGGTCCCATGATCAACAACGCGGGAACTTATATTAATGGACCTTACGACTACCGGAGGACCACGCAGGCAAACAAAGATTTGGTCGAAAATACCCATTTTAATTATCCAGAAAAAATCATGGGTAATTCAAAGGAACGGAACAGGGTAAATGTCTGGTTTCAGTTCGTGTACACGCTGAAGATATTTCCTAACAGCCCGAGAGCCTTGGCAGCAATAGATCGACTTTCACAATTGGTTGGGAGTGACAAGCCCCCCGGGGCCGGATTTTCTGCTGAATGCGCGTTTTTGCGAGCCGTACAGTTCACGCCAGACGATCCAGTTGTCAGGGTTCTCTTCGGACTGTATCTCGGCAAGAGAGGAAGGTCTGCTGAAGCAGCGGCTCAACTGCAAGAGGCAAGCAGACTGGCACCAGACAATGTCAACGTTCAATACAATCTGGGTTTGGCCTACTTTCAGATCAAGGATTATCCGCATGCGCGCGAACATGCGGCTGTCGCCTACGACATGGGTTATCCGCTGCCCGGATTGCGGGAGATGCTCGAGCGAGCCGGCTATTGGGAAGTTAAAAGCGGGCCGGGCCAGAACTCGCCGCCGGTTAGCGCAGTTTCTCCGCAGGGGAGCGCACCGAGGATTGAGCCAGACAGTCAATCGGAGCCGGACGCAGCCCCAAATGCGATCGAGCGCTAGTTGATATGAGGATCTACGAGAAGGTCAACCGACTGCGCTTCAACCTGGCAGTGCGCTCTATTCTTCGAACGCCACCCGTCAAACTGCAGGGACACGAATATACCCTCCTGTCCATGGTGCAGCACCGGGATGTCTATTCCTACCTCCTCGCCGTGAAGTCTTTTTGTCGTTACGCCGAGCCATCGCGGGTAGTGGTCATTGCCGATTCGACGCTGGACACGATGGATAGGGCCTTAATTCGGCGTCACGTACCCGGGGTCGAATTGTGCGAAGCGCGCAACTTTCAGCGCGACGGCATACCCACCGGAGGCTGCTGGGAACGCTTTTGCGCGATTGCCGATTTCGTCCGCGACAGTTACGTGATTCAATTGGATGCTGACACCGTCGCGGTCCAACCCTTGCCGGAGGTTCTGGCGGCGGTGGAAGACGGCACTGCATTTACGCTCGGGACCGAGGACGATATGACCATCGTTTCCTGCAGCGAGATTGCGGCGTGGGCGCGTCCTCGCCTTAGCGCCAGGGACCACGTCCAGTTGGTGGCGGAGTCGCTGCTGGATCAGATCGAGGCTTCGACAGAATACCGTTACGTCCGAGGCTGTGCCGGGTTTGCGGGATATCCAAGGGCATCCTTAGACTTCGCCATGGTTCGTGAATTTTCCCACCGTATGGAGCAGGTGCTGCCTGATCGCTGGTCTGAGTGGGGGAGCGAGCAGTTTTCCTCGAATGTCCTCATCGCCAGCATGCCTGGTGCGCGAGTATTGCCGCATCCGAAATATTGCGCACCTCATCGTCGGCGTACTGGCACCGTGTTCATGCACTTCATCGGCTATGTCCGCTACGCGACGCCTCTCTATGCTCGCATGGCTTCTCAAATCAGCAAAGAATTGCTGACGGCGGCGTGAACCTGCCCGAATGACAATGCTGACACGACTTCTCTTGCGATCGCTGGCACCGGCGGGCACCCGGGCGAAATTGTCTATTTTCATCTTTCATCGCATCCTCCCCGAGTTCGACCCTCATTTGCCCTGGGAGCCCGATGCCGTTCAGTTCGATTGGATGGTCGGGCTGATTGCCGGCAACTTCAAGCTTCTGCCCTTGAGCGAAGCGGTGCGGCGACTTTTGTCCAGCTCGTTGCCACCCGCAGCCGCCTCCATCACCTTCGACGACGGCTATGCGGACAATCTGAGCGTGGCGGCACCGATCCTGAAGCGCTATGGTGCGTCCGCCACATTTTTCATCGCTACCGGGTTTCTTGACGGCAGACGAATGTGGAACGACGATGTGATAGAAGCATTCAGGCGGGTACCACAGGGCATCTTGGATCTGAAGAAGTTCGACCTCGGGATTCACGAGATCACTGATGGAGCGTCGCGAGTGGGGGCCTATGGCATCGTGCTCGATCGACTCAAGTATTTCGATCACGAGCGACGTACCGCTGTGGCGAGAGAAATTGCCGATCTAAATGGCGTTCACGCCGTTTCCGATCTAATGATGACACTAGCCCAGGTCCAGGAACTGCGCATGCAGGGAATGGAAATCGGCGCCCACACACACACCCATCCGATACTTGAACTCATGCCAGACACACGTGCGGAAGAAGAGATGCTCGGAGGCCGTGAGCGTCTGGAATCCCTGCTGGGCGAACGCATCACCCTCTTTGCCTACCCAAACGGCGAACCGGGCAAAGACTTTTCACCACGACATGCAAGGATGGCGCGGCGCCTCGGGTTCTCTGCCGCCGTATCGACGTCGCCTGGGACTGCAAGCCAAGTGTCTGATGTATTTCAGCTACCTCGCTTCACGCCGTGGGATCGAACGCCATTGCGGTTCGCAATGCGCTGCGCAATCAATCTGGTGCGTTCCTGAGATTTGAGCGGTGGCTGATACTGCAGCACTCTGGAAATTACTGAGAGATGGTGTCGGTCCTAATGATGCGGGAAAAATTGATGTTCCGCCATGATATCCAAACTCTCCATCCAAGGCACTGAGCAAATGAATACCTGTAGAATTTGTTGCAAAGATACAGATTCCCCGACAATCTCATTACGAGAAATGATGTTCGCGACCGGGGAAGAGTTTCTCTATTTTCAATGCCCGCACTGTGAGTGTCTTCAAATCCAGAATATTCCCAACGATCTGGATCGCCACTATCCCTCAAGTTACTACTCGCTAGCGCCGCTTGAAACATCAAAACCAGAAGGTGTCGGTGCGTGGGTAAAAAAACAACGAATGCAGTTCTGTGTTGGCGAGCAAAATCCTGTTGGCGCGTTGGCTCGCCTAATTTGGGGCTGTCCAGAAATGTCCGTATGGTTCTCCATACCTGGGGTAAGGCTAGGTACAAAGATACTCGATGTCGGCTGTGGCAATGGCAGGCTGCTCCTGCAATTATCGTCCTATGGATTTCGGTGTCTTAATGGGATAGACCCTTATCTCCGCCAAGACATCGCCTACCCTAATGGCGTAACAGTCCGTCGCCAAGAACTTAATCAAGTCGTCGAACAATACGACATGGTTATGCTGCATCATTCATTTGAGCATTTTGCAGACCCAGTTGCAGCACTTCGGGAGATCCATCGAATTCTGTTTCCCGGCGGAATCGTACTACTCCGGATTCCGGTAGTTGATTCTGAGGCCTGGGTTTCCTACAGGGAGTACTGGGTACAACTCGATGCACCACGCCATCTCCATATTCCCGCTAGAAAGACGATTGGTATCCTCGCTGAAAAATGTGGTTTCGTTCTCGAATCTCTATTTGAAGACTCCCACGCGATGCAGTTCTGGGCGAGCGAGCAGTACCGACGTGGCACTGGCCTCAGAGACTCGAGGTCATACATGACCAATCCAACCGCATCGATCTTTTCAGATCGAGACATCAAGCAGTTCCAAAAAAAAGCAAAAAAACTTAATCAAATACATCGAGGTGATCAAACTTGCTTTTTCCTGCGACGCAAAGGGTGAATGACTATGGCAGTTAAACCAGTTATGCAGGAATGAGATCATCAATTATGGCCGTCCAACCTTCATCTGTAGCGCCAGAATCTCTCAACGAAGGTCACATCAGTGATAGGTTTATAAACGGTGCCGTCTGGATGCTTGTCTCAAAGCTTTCGGAGAGAGGGTTAGGCCTCATCAGCACTCTCATACTGGCTCGCCTCCTGATTCCTGCTGATTTCGGCCTAGTCGCCATGGCCGCCCCTGTCGTTGCCCTTGTGGAGCTTCTTGGCGCCTTCGGCATTGACTCTGCCTTGATTCAAAAGCGTAACCTTACCCGCAATCATTTGGATACAGCCTTTACGCTAAACTTAATTGCTGCTGCTGCTATTACTGTCTCGCTCTGGTTAGTAGCACCTCTGGCGGCTAGATATTTTCGAGAGCCACGATTAGAAGCGGTTATCAATTGGTTGGCATTGGGTAACCTGATTCAAGGCTTTGGTAACCCCGGTATCATATTGTTCCGCAAGGAAATCAATATGGCACCTGAGGTCTTGATTCTCATCGGCAAAAAAATCACCTCGCTTATTACTGCTGCCACTGCTGCCTTGTTGCTTGGCAATTACTGGGCATTGGTGTGGGGGATGCTGTTGAGTCGCTTCGTTGGTGTTGGATTAAGCTACATGCTCACACCGTTTAGGCCTCGATTTTCGCTTGCGGAAAGAAATGAAATCCTGGGTTTCTCATCGTGGATGCTTATCATCCAAATACTTTACTATCTCCAGTTGCGAGCAAACGATCTAATTATTGGAAGACTCTTAGGCCCCGCACTTTTGGCATTCTACAGTGTCGCTATGGATTTGGCCGCGACAGCACCCGGAGAGGCTATGGTCGCAATTTCGCGAGCGGCATTTCCTACCCTCTCAAAATTAAACGGTGATGCCCAACGGCTACGTAGGGGCTTACGCCAGATTCTTTCTGGGGTCGGACTTTTCGCGATCCCTGCAGCCTTTGGGATCGCAGCCACGAGCCATCTGCTGGTAATTGTTCTTCTCGGCCCTCGCTGGATGCCAGTAGCCGAACTGCTTGGGCCTCTGGCGATTTCATGCGCTGTCTTGGGTATCATGAGTCAGATATCTTATGTCTATATGGCACAAGGGCTTCCTCGTACTTCGGCACTGGTATCTGTCCTAGGTGTAATCGCGTTGATAGGTTCTTCGATTATTCTGATTCCGGCCCATGGTTTATCTGGAATAAAGATAGCATACCCGCTCATGGCCGCAACCATTTCCGTTGGTCATGTGGTTTCGCTGCGACGAACATTGCCGGAGTTTTTACTGGCCGACTGGATTGCTGCCTTTTGGCGACCGATTGGAGCCGCTTCGGCCATGTTTGTCTCGGTAAAGGCCGCCGCAGAATGGATTACTCCAGTACATAGTAGCGTTGCCGGCATGGCACCGTTAGTCGGCCTTGTCGCCATGGGTGTTCTCTCTTATGGATTGTCTCTGACTTTCCTATGGCATATAGCAGGTTCTCCGGACGGGCCAGAAGCACTTGCTTTCGGAAAAATCAAGGCCACAGCATCTAGGCTTACAAGTCTCTTGGAAAAGTGAAATGACTAAAAAGTCGAACGCATGATGAAAGTGGCGGCCTTAACGACTGGGCGTAACGATCCCTCCGCACGTTTCCGGATTCGCCAGCACATTGCTCCGCTCGGTACAGAAGACATTAATGTACGAGAATACATCCCGATCATCGACAAGCACGCTGGACTACCCTCGACAGTCAAAGACAGGACACCCGACATCTTGCTTTCAACCATGCAGGGGTTGTGGCGTTTTGGAAAATTGGCAACACGACTTCCTGGCATCCTCGGCAGCCACTTAGCAGACATTATCTGGCTGAATCGGGAGTTAATTCCGGGGCGTTACACACTTGAACGCTTTTTGAGCAAACCCTTCGTTCTAGATGTCGATGATGCAGTCTGGAGAGGGCTCCCAGACGGACCCGGCACTATGAAAAGGCTTGGTCAAGAAGCCTCTGCCATTTTCGCCGGTAATTGCACCATCGCAGACTGGTTCGCTCCTTATTCACGAAATATTCACATCATCCCAACCGCCATTGACGCCGACCGTTTCAGACCTGCAGAGCATCCATCACATCTAGAGCGGCCGTTTACGATCGGTTGGACCGGCATCAGTGGAAATTATGGCTATCTCTATGATATTGAAGGACCACTGAAAGAGTTTCTGGCGAGGTTCGATGCTCGTTTGCTGATCGTAGCCGACGCGCCTCCGCGCTTCGCTCTACTTGATCCTGAAAATGTTGAATTTAAACGTTGGAATCCTGATGTTGAGACATCTGCACTCCAGTTAATGGATGTCGGGTTAATGCCGTTGCCGGATACGGAGTGGACCCGAGGCAAGTGTGCTTTCAAGATGCTGCAATATATGAGCACCGGATTGCCAGTTGTTGTTTCGCCGGTCGGAATGAATGCGGAGGTGCTGTCTCAGGGAAAAATCGGCTTCGGCGCCACTACAGATGGGGATTGGTTTGAGGCCTTGACATGGCTGCACCGAAACCGGGGCGATGCACAGGCAATGGGAGCAGTCGGCAGGGACTTAATCCTGGAACATTACAGCCGGGCGGTGGTAAGCAAACTCATTGCAAATGCTTTCAAACAACTGTCATCTTAGGTCTAATCTGCTCACACGCATGCCCTTGCCTCACCACAGCGCTATATCTCCAAGAAGAACCTATATTCTTATGACTGGGAGCTTGAAGCTGAAGTAATCACGCATGCCTGGCAATTGGATCTCTGCTAATAAATGCGAGTATGTCCAGCCGGTTTTGGTGAACACGCGTATCGACGGGCCGTTGCTGTGCCACACCCAGGTCCACAGCCTGCTATATCCCCTGCGGTATAGGTCCATCGCAGCAAATCGCGTGATAGCCACGGCATAGCCATTTCCACGGCAGTGCGGTGATGTCAGAAGATCAACCATGACCGCATCACTCTCGCCCAGAGCGGAGAATCTGCCAGGCATGCCTGGATGCTGTGGTGTCCAGAACCAACATATGCAGGTCAAATGATCGTCCTCCCAGATACCATACCCAAGTGCATGCTCGTGGGCATACCATGCATGGTCGCGTATACGCTCATCCGGTGAATCGGCGATTTGTTGTGACGATTCAATAACTCGGATGACCGCCCTGCCCGGGAGTTCCTCGGGCGAAAGGAGTTTCGGTGCCGCTATGTCCAGGTAATAGATGCGATTGAGCTGATAGTCTCTGAACAGGGCATGCGCGATACGCTTGAGCTGCTCCTTCATGGCGTCCCAGGTCTCAGCTGCAATAGGCGGACACGATAGATGACGTGAAATTCATCCTCCTCCACGATCTGCCAGCATCCGGCGAGCTCGAACAAGGCACGGTGTTCTGGATGGACATAGACAATGTAGATTTCACGGGGTGTGTGCTTAAGGCTTGCTGCTAACCTGTCTATAACTACTTGCATGATTACCGAATCAAATGGGTTATAGAAATAGCATACTAAAGGAGTGTCCGGAAGCGGGAAGACGGTAACGTCGGCATGCTGGCACTCAATCCTTAATGCGACCCGCATTTCATGAGCGATGTTGCCGATATTGTTCTTGGCGACCTGGCAGAGTTCGCGGGAGAACTCGATGCCGATGACTGCTTGGAATGGAAATTCGGCAGCGATCAGCAATATCCTTCCTTTGCCGGCGCCGAAGTCCAGAAATGTGTACTGTCCGTGATCAATGGGAAGTCCATGGAGGATCTTGCTTGCGACTTCATGTGGCGTGGGTTGGTAGCGAACGGCGTGCCTGGCGTTGTCTGATGCTATATCCAAGGAACCCACCTCGCGAATGCCCTCCGTCTCTGCGCCGTAGGCCATATCAAACCCGGAGATAGCCTCCTCTGATTTTCGGAATAGGCGCCCAGACTGTAACTCTCCTGAATAATACGAAATATTCTTGCCTATGAGTTGAAGGAAACCGCCTGCACCGTGACGACTCCAGGCCGAAAGTACGCGTTTCATCAATGATGGTTTCTTGGCAAGGTGGTTCATGAGGCTAAGCACTCTTCTTTCACAGCCTTGCGAAGCGTAAGTAGCGCTTGATCTTTGCCTTCACGCCGAGCTGATCGAGCGTTGCGCCTATCCACCCAGAGAAACGATTCATCAACAGGTGACTGTATATGACCACCGTGTTTCGAAGAGTTCTTTTTACCAGGAAGATGTTGGCGCATTGTCGTTGGTGCGTGGCAAAAAGGCGTTTGTGCTCTGACTTTCCCTCGGTAAAATCGAAATACAGGAAACGGGCCTCACCGAATAATTGCTCGACCGCAAGCCATTGAAGGACAGTACCAACCGACATCTTTATGTAATCAGGATCGTACCCAAGGTAAGCATAGTTGAGAATGCCATCGCGTACGGGGCAATATAGGTAGGATACCGGTCGTTCGCCATCAAACAGAATGTACGCCCGGATACGCTGATCGGCCGCTAGCAATTCCGCGTGACGGATGAAATCCTCTGAGTCTGGAATCCCGGCGTCGAGCAACCGTTCCTGGTAGCTCAATTGCGATACGACGCGAGCTAACCGGAAGAAATCCCGCATCTCGCCCGGCAACTTGTATGTTTTCAATAAAATGGTTCCACCGCAGTGCTCCGAGTATTTCCTTAACTTGCGATTGATCGTAGACCTCGCTTTCGATGAGAACTTTTTCTGATAGGCTTCAAAAGATAAGCCAAGATCTATGTAGCAATGCTGATACTGCAGTGGAACGTAGCAGAGATACTCTCCGGTTCGACTGATCGGGGGTAACTCCGCAGCGATTGGCATGCCACGGACCATGAATCCTTGGCTACCTTTCATGAGTTCATCGGTTGGTGGCGCCTGAGGCTCCACGGGCAAGGTCTCGTCGAAGGGTCTTTCCACCCGAACCTGCAGCAAAAGCGACACGCTAAATAGAGTCCAGTCGCTCAACTGAAACTTAAGCGGTACCGGACGGCATTGCCAGCGACTCATCGGTATTTCCTCCGATAAGCTTGCTCAATCATTCTGCCCCCCGTCTTCCAAATCGGCGAAGCGAGGGGGGCGGGTTGCCGAAATGTGATCTGCGGCTCAAGTCCCTTAAATCCGCGTAAGTGAAAAGAGTCCCGGTTTTGGTCGAGAAACGAGCACAGCCTTCGAAAGCGTTTGACTACCACGTCATCCGGTCGGTCCTTAGTTTGGTTGAGGAGTTCAAAACTGTGAGAAAGAATAACAAACGATTTTCGTCCCGCCTCCAGAGCTTGCCAGAGCAGCCCCTCAATTTCTTTGTAGGAGCAGGAGGTCAACTGCACGTGGCGAAGAGATCCTGTGCCGTCTTTGAACACCGTCATCGGGTACTCATAGATGCCGCGATATTCGATTGAATCTACGATCGTCATGCCTGGCATGACGCCGCTATCAGGCCCGAAAAGAGAGGCGTTATAACTGCTGTCGAAAGGGATTCCGTTGGAGCCGAGTGCGCTAAGGGTATCAACATTGAAGGCGAAGCTACCTGCGCGGAAGGCGTTGATATCGCACGCGCCCGCCTTCTTTAGCAACTTGATTCCCGCGGCGATTAGAACAGACTGTTCCTCTCCGGAAAAATACCGCAGATGCTGCCGCTTGGTGTGAGCACCTTTCAGTAGGGGCATTTTCGACTCGTCTACCCATTCGGTGTGCAAATGAAGTTGCACCTCTTGGGCGCTTTCGAGAAGAAGTCCGACTATCTCTGCAAGAGCCTCGTCACCGAAGCGCGTCGAAAAAAGCGGCTCAATGAAGAAAACCCCAGCGAGACCGTGGTGCCTCAATACATCGAGTTGGTACGGCAGGCCGAAATTCCCCTTCGGGGTTGGGCCATATATGTACTTGCGGAAGGCGCCCGCAAATCTTGCGTCGATATCAAGCCAGCCATCGCACCAAATTTCGACGTCTACTGTGAAAAACACATCCAGCATCTGGTTTCACCGTCTAACGTTGGCTAACCGACGCACCGCCCGTCACCGCCGTCTGGCACTTTAGCTGCTGCCCATTCGCAAACATCGAACTCAAAATCCATTGCTCCATCATCATCAGTATCCACACCAATTCCCCGTAATAGCCAGGGAACTGCGGTAGGTATTCACTCATGAGCCGATCGAGAAACTCAGGCCGTACCACTTCTCGCTTGCGCAAGGAATCAAGGGACTCCATGGCAAGATCCCTTAGCCGTCCACGCTTGGTCAGCCAGATGCCGAAGGGCAGTCCGAATCCTTGCTTTTTCTTGGTGAGAATCTCCTCGGGGAGGAATTCGCGCAGCGCATCCTTGAAGAACCAGCGTAGTTGCAGTCCCTTCAATTTCAGTTCGGGCGACAGACGCTGGGAAAAATCAACCAGGCGATTGTCCAGCATCGGAAAACCGACCTGCAAGTCGGCCAGAGAAGCGGCACCGATGACTTTTGGTAGATCGGTGTCAGCCAGAGTATATTTCCAGTCGAAGGCGAGCATTCTGTTCACCAACGATTTGGCCCGGCAGGTCTTGTAGATCCGGCTTATTTGCTCCTGCGGTTTCCCAGCATCGACGCTGGCAAGAAACTCTGGCGTAAGCACTTCCTGCAAGCCGAGCCTGGTGAGCAGGTTGTACATTTGCATTCTGTCGGGCATGGGAACGCTTGCCTGCTCGATGTAGCTAACCACCTTTCTTACGCCTGACATCCGGCCGAGTAACCGATTATCTTTGAGCATCGGCTCCAGCAAGCCATATCGAAGGATGGCAGGAATGCTCTCGTAAAAACTAAACAATCGCTGCTTAGCGTAGCGCGTGTTTCCGCCGAATAGCTCGTCGCCGCCATCGCCGCCGAGCATGCGCTCGACCCCGGCCTCTCTGGCCATCTTGGCGCAAAAATAGGCGGGCACGACCGATGAATTACCGAACGGCTGGTCGTAAAAGGCCGCCACCATCGGGATCGCTTGAACCAGGTCATCCGGCGTCACGTAGTGCTCGTGGTGGTCCGTCTTGAAATGTTTTGCGGCGATGCGGGCGTATGCTATCTCGTCGTAGCCTTCGGCGTCGAAACCGATGGAGAAAGTTCGTGCCGGCTTGCCGGTGACTTCACCGAGCATGCCCGCGACGGTGGAACTATCGGTGCCGCCGCTGAGGAAACAGCCCATATCGCTGCCATCCACTTGGCGCGAGATGGCATTGCGCAGCAATTGGCGGAATTCAAGTTTGAGCTTGTCGAGTGGCTGCTCCAGCGTTTCCTCGAAAGAGGGGATCCAGTACGGCACAACAGTCAGTTTGCCGTTCTCGAATAACGCCGAGTGGCCCGCCGGGAGGCGGAATACTCCCTTATATATGGTGCGAGGGGCGGGGATGACATGAAAGTAGAGATAATCGAAAATCGCTTGGCGGTCGATTTCACATTGCGCTCCTGCGACCTCGTCGGCGCGCTCGCCAAACGACAATTGTTCGCCGGAGATCCGGTAGCAAAGGGTACGGATCGAAAATCGGTCGACTGCTAATAGCAGACGGCCTTTGTTATCGGGAATGGCGACCGCAAAATCCCCATCAACCCGGCTAGGTGCCTCGGCGCCGTATTGCGCGAAGGCCTTTGTCCATGCTGCGGGTTGCCCTTCCCTCGCACAGGTCGCAGCAAGGTCGGCATCTGAAAAGCGGGGATTTCCCGCACAAAGCGCATTCCCACGAACTGGGTAGCCGAAGGGTGTATCGGACAAAACTTCCCCTACAATACTGCGCGAGGCTGCGGCACGGTGATCCGATACATCAGTCGGCATCGGAATATTCTCCATGTCGAGTGGGTATTTGCGGTCGGGATTGTATTTGCATTTGTTATCCGGCCTAAGGAGCGCTTTTATCGAAACGGGCATGCATCAAGTTCGCACCATGTTGCATGTATGCGCGCTGAAAATTGTTCAGGATGAAAGCCAGGCGGGCGGCCCCTTTCTGCAGTAGAGATCGCTCGGCTGGTGGCTGTAGTTTGGCGCCGCAGTGCACACACGCTTCTTCCTGCGCGTAAGTGCCATAGGGATTGCCGGCAAAATCCAAGAGCGCAGCCGAGACGGCGTTGGTGCGATTGTTATTTTTACCGACAAATGAGAAGCGGCACGCTTGGAATGCGCCAAACAATTCTCGAGGTCTGGTTTCGTCGAAGGAATTGATACGATCCCAGGCCGGATTAGGCCTATCGCACGCGCGGCAGGTCGGGCGTCCGCAGCGCAGGTCTTGCTTGTAAGGCACGCCAATCACAACGACCTGACGCGGCACGCGAGATATCTCGCGGCAAGCGTCTGGGAGCAGACGTGTTGGAATGTGCTCCAGCACTTCCGCGCAGATGACCAGATCGAAACTGCCGTCTTCGAAAGCTAGCCGGCTGGCGTTTCCTTTGACCGGCTCTACGCGAGGATGAATGACGTCCGGCTCATCCACGTCAAGAGCGACGACGTGGCTGAACCGCTCAGCCAGAAGTATGGACAGGAAGCCATCACGAGCGCCTATGTCTAAGGCATTGATCCTCTTCTTTGGGGTCAGTCCGAACAGATCACGGATGCGAGCCTGCTCGCGCTCGCTGGCTCGGTAAACGCTGAGATCGATCGCCACGATTATCGACGTCCTCGCAGGATGGGGTTAGGAAGCGGCTTCATCTACGCAAGATGCTTGATCATCTCGGGATCCTGGCGTGAATACGAGAAGTCAGACCAGCACTTCGATCAGTTCTGGGTGGCTCAGGAATGCCTGTGGACTGGCGGTTCGCCCATAGGCACCGGACTGGAACACGGCGATCAGGTCCCCCGACTGTGCTTCCGCCAGTTCCATCCGCTCGGCCAGAATATCAAGCGGCGTACACAGCGGTCCGACTACCGAGGCAGTTTCCCGACGAGTGCCTTGCACGCGATTGCCGACCACAACCGGATAATTCTTGCGGATCACCTGGCCGAAGTTGCCCGAGGCTGCGAGGTGGTGATGCATGCCGCCGTCTACCACCAGGAAAACCTGCCCACGCGACACTTTTCGGTCGATGACGCGGCAGACGTAGATGCCAGCCTCGCCGACCAGGTAGCGCCCCAGTTCGATGGCCAGTTCCGCTTCAGGCAGTTCAATCTTTGCGCGTTCGACTATTTCCGCCAGGTTGGCGCCAATGGGCGCAAGGTCGAGCGCTTGCTCGCCTGGAAAATAGGGAATCCCGAAGCCGCCGCCAAGGTTGAGCATGCGCACCGGCGCCGGAGCGGTCTCAGACAGGCGCAGGATGAGGTCGAGGGATTTACGCTGCGCCTCGCAGATCGATTCGGCTTTCAGATTCTGAGCGCCGCAATACAGGTGGAAGCCCTCGAAGGCCAGCCGGAGACTTCCGATCTCAGCCAGCAGTTCAGGCACCGCTTCGGCATCGACGCCGAATTGCTTCGGGCCACCGCCCATTTTCATGCCCGCGGACTTGAGCTCGAAGTCCGGATTGACGCGCACCGCGACGCGGGCGGGCAGGCCTTGGGCCGCCGACAGTTCGGCCAGTTCGCGTGCTTCGCGGAATGATTCGACGTTGAGCAGTACCCCGGCAGCGACGGCCTGCGCCAGTTCTTCGCGGCGCTTGCCGGGCCCGGCGAAGCTGATCGTTTGTGGCTTCATGCCGGCGTCGAGTGCCAGCTTGAGTTCGCCCGCCGAGGCGACGTCCAGGCCATCGACCAGGCCGGCCATGTGGCATACCAGCACCGGCATCGGGTTGGCCTTCACGGCGTAGTGCAGCTTCACTTCCGGTGGCAGGTTTTCCCGCAATTGCGCCGCGCGAGCATCGAGCAGGCGACGGTCATAAGCATAGAAGGGCGTTCGGCCGACTCGTTCGGCCAGCCGGGTGAGCGGCATCCCGCCGATTTGCAGGCAGTCGTCCGCTACTACCCATTGCCTCATCGGAGCGTGCCGGGGCGGAGACGAAAGCATAATCATTGGCGCCGACCAAAGGCGATCTGACTGACGATGGGCATCGCAAGGAGAAAAAATTGCGGGTCGGTTTTGATCAAATCCATCAGCCAGGTCAGCGGCGGCGGGTTGGCGCGCCTGAGTCGGTAGAGGAGGTCGCGCACGATGGTGATCCGCAATGCCTTCTTCACCGCGTTAGCTGCTCCCACCGCTTCCGGCGAGAGTTCATAGGCTTGCAGGCTCCGCTTGCGGTACTTGAGTTCGTTGATGAGCCGGAGCAGATGCTCTTCAGTACCCCAACCGGCAGCGGAATAGACATTTACACCCCGGCCGTAGCTTGCTTCGACTTTCTCTGAAAAAGCGAAACGGGCCCTCGCACGTGCCAGGTCCATCCAGAAAAGATAGTCCTCCCCGGCGTTTCGGAACTCCGGTCGAAAACGAATCTCCGGAAATCTGTGCCGGTCGAACACGACGGTTGAAGTCCCGATGATGTTGCCGCAGACGATCTGCTTGAGCATGTCGCCTTGGAAGGAATGAAGGTGTATCGCACCCTGAATGGTCGGATGTTCATGAGGCGCGATTCTTCCGCCCCGTGAGAAGGCGCCGATGGCCTGACCGAGCTGAGTGTGATCTGCGAAGTAGACGTCATGACCCACCTGCAGTGCGTGCAAGGCATTGGTGAGATGGTCGTCTGACCACTCGTCGTCCGAATCCAGAAAGGCCACATAGCGAACGCTGTCATCGAGAGACGCGAGCGCGGCGTTCCTCGCTGCTCCGGGGCCGCTGTTCTTCTGCGCTATGAGGCGAATGCGCTTCCGTGACGTTTCATCCAACGTTGCCAGCTCATTCGCCGCCGATACCGGCGAGCCGTCATCGACAATGACCAGGAATATCGGAGTGGTCTGCTCCTGGCGCAGGACGCTACTGACCGAGCGCAGCAGAATCCCTGGTTCCCGCTGAAAGAACGGGGTGACCACCGCGAGCTCATCCGGTTTTGTCATGGCTGCCTCGGAGGAGGTCGGTAGAAATGTGTCACTTCTGCCACGTTCAAGTGAATGCTACTTCGAATTGCAGCGAGAGCGATTTCCGGTCGATCTTGCCGTTGGGGTTGCGCGGCAGCGGGCCGGGACGGATGTCGATGCGCGCCGGTTGCATGTAGGCCGGAAGGCGCACGCGGCAGGCGGCGAGCAGCGTCTCGGCATCCACATCGCGGTCGGGCTTCGGCGTGGCGACGACCACCACCGCTTGACCCAGGGTCGGGTGAGGAACGCCAAACGCGGCCGCTTCGCCGACCAGTTGCGAGCCGTAGAGCACCTCCTCGATTTCCGTCGGGCTGATGCGGTAGCCGGAGCTCTTGATCATTTCGTCGCGCCGGCCGATGAAATACAGGAAGCCTTCCTCGTCCATGCGTACGGTGTCGCCGGAGAAGACCGCTATCTCGGGCAGCACCAGGCCAGATTCCCTACCCGGGAGGGCCTTGTAGCGTTCCGCCGTTTTTTCCGGATCGTTCCAATAGCCCATGCCGACCATGGCGCCGCGATGCACCAGTTCGCCTGGTTCGTTGGGCGCGCAGGGCGTGCCGTCGTCGCGAAGGACCAGGATTTCGGCGTTGGGAATGGCCTTGCCGATCGAATCAGGCCGGCGTTCCACCTCTTCCGGCGGCAGATAGGTGGAGCGGAACGCTTCGGTGAGTCCATACATCAGAAACGGTCGGGTACGCGGCAGGTGGCCGCGCAGCACCTTGAGCGTGTCCAGCGGCATACGCCCACCGGTGTTGGCGATATAACGCAGGTGGTCGGTTACAGTCTCCGGCCAGTCGAGTTGCGACATCTGGATCCACAGCGGCGGCACCGCCGTCAGGCCAGTCACCCGTTCCTTGACCACGGCATTGAGGACATCCCGGGGCAGGAGGTAGTTGATGAGCACGACGCGAGCGCCCACATGAAAGGCGGTGGTGAGTTGGCTGAAGCCGGCATCGAAGGATAGGGGTAGGGCGGCGAGCAGTGTGTCATCGGCGTTGTTGTCGAGATAGCCGGCGACGCTCTTGGCGCCAGCCACCATGTTGCGGTGAGACAGCACCACGCCCTTGGGCTGCCCAGTGCTGCCTGAGGTATATAGGATGGCTGCCATGTCGGTATCGATGACTCTGTGGCCAGGGCAGGGCGGGGTGGCGAGGAGATCGCTCCAGGTAGTTGTCGTAATGCCGTTCAGCATTGTTTGCTCGCTCGCGACCATATTGCCACTGGTAACGACTACGTGGCGCAGGTCACGGCATTGCTTGAGAACATCACCCAACAGCGTTAGCCGCTCCGGCGAGGTGACGAGCATTCGCACATTGCAGTCTCGCAGGATATAACCCACCTGTTCCGGCTTGAGCAGGGGATTGAGCGGAACGAATACGGCACCGGCCGCGGCGGCGCCGAAAGAGGCGATGACCGTCTCGTTGCGCTTCTCCAGGTAGATACCGATGCGTTCCTGGCGGCCGATGTCCATTTGCCCCACGCCCGCCGCGAAGGCCGCCACGGCCTCGGCTAGCGTGGCGTAGTCCAACGACGACTCGCCGCTGATGAGCGCAATTCGTGTCGGAGTCCGGTCGGCAGAGCAGCTAATCAGCTCGTCAAGAAAGCATGTCGATTCCATAGGCGATCCATCGTCGGGTTCCTGACCCGGGTATCAGCGAAGCATTTATCGTTCGGTCCTGATGCTGCCCGCTATCCAACTGAAAAGAACTATATCATGGCATATGCTGTATGATTATCTTTATTTGTTATGGATAACGCCAAGATGGTACCTGGGTACCCGGAAGAAGTACGTGGATGTAAGCTTCACGACCGAGCTCAACGCCCGCAATCGCGCACGGTACCTCTCTGATGTGGCAACTGGCCCCACTATCAAAATTTGATGAGCTGGCTCCTGCTTGGGACAGGCTCAATCAGACAATGGGCGGCTTGCCGATTCTCGAGTCACGATTTTTGCGCCCGGCGCTGGACCAGTTTTCTGATGGTCGCGAGTGCATCTTCTGGCACGACTCCGGAGCGGAGCTGGACTGCATGTGCATTCTCAGGGCCAAGACAGGTTTTACGTGGGAGACTTTCCAGCCTTCCCAGATGCCCCTGGGCCCCTTCCTACTACGACCTGGTGCGGATATCGTCGACCGGATTTCCGGGCTGATCCGGCGGCTTCCTGGATTCAAGCTGGGCGTCGGATTGAGCCAGTTCGACCCTTTGGCGATACCCCGTCCGTTTGCTGACGAGACGATCCGCACGCTGGACTATATTCAGACTGCCAGCTTGCCGATTCGGGGCACATTCGATGCCTACTGGGATTCTCGCGGCAAGAACCTGCGCCAGAACATGCGCAAGCAACACAAGCAGCTCGCTGCCGACAACATCCATACTCGGCTTGAGCTCATTACTACGGCAGACCGCGTTGGCTGGGCCATCGAGGCCTACGGACGACTGGAAGTCGGGGGCTGGAAGTCAAGTGTGGGTACGGCGGTGAGTGCCGACAACGCTCAAGGACGCTTTTACCGGCAGATGTTGGAACAGTTTTGCTCGGTCGGTCGAGGCCGGATCTACTGCTACTGGTTCAACGACCGATTGGCGGCGATGGACTTGTGCATAGAGGGTGGTGGAGCCTTGGTGATCCTCAAGACGACCTATGATGAGTCCATCGCCAAGTCCCTGTCCCCGGCATTCCTGATGCGACAGGAGTCCTTCAGGTTGATGTTCGAGCAGAAAAACATTGACAGGATCGAGTTTTTCGGTCGCGTGATGGACTGGCATCTCCGTTGGACTGATCAGGTGCGCACGCTGTACCACGCGAATGCCTACCGGCACAGCAGCATCGCCTTCGCGCGAGATTGGATCGCGCGTCTTCAGCGTAACCCATTGGCGACACCGCTTGCCGCCCAGACGAAGGACAGCGGTCGTGGCCTCAGGAGGGAGGAGAGGACAGTATTGCCCTGACGGCTCTGGCGATATTCTCGATATCGCAACTGGACAGATCCTGATGGACGCTCAACTGGAATATCTGATGTGACCAGACGGCCCCTACATCATGCGGGAAATCGGGTACCCCGGGCCATCGGACGAGATCCCATCGATATAACGACACACCGGCAGCGCGAATACGTTGGTAATACCCGTCAGGATTGCTGACTTGCAGTGGCAATACATACGGTACTGCCTGCTCCGGAAGATCTGGGCGTAGAAGGCGTGCATTAGGGCAGTCGCAAAGTAACTCGGAAAGTAATTGATAATTGCGCCGTCGCTTCGTGATTAGGCGCGGCCGCCCATAGTGGCGCGCGAGTAGCCAGCTGATTGTTGTCGGTCTGGCGAACGCGATAGCATCTCTTTGGAACTCCCGAAGGAGCGCCTCCACATCCAGCGCGGCCGGCGGGGCCGCAATTGCCGGGTCAGGCGTCGTCCTGGTCGCGCGGGCCTTGAGAGCAAATAGCGTGTTGATCAGCAAATTCGCTCCCGGGAATCTTCCGTAGCGGGCGCCCAACTCCAGTGCATTGGCAAGCGCTCTAGCCTCGTCCGTGAATCGCCGCGAGCTGAGCGGGCGAGGCCCGAGTTCGTGTCGCCATGAAGCAAGGCAACCTCCTTCGGCAACGGGGAAGAATTTTGGCAGGCTGGCGATCGTATAGTCGCCCCAGGAACCGATCGGGTACTGGTCGGACAGGCCGAAGAAGGCGTGGGCGCAATCTTCGATAAGGCACAATCCATGGTCGTCGCAGAATCGCCGAAGCTCGGCCATCGGAGTGGGAAGGCCGAAATAGTGCGGCACGATGATAGCCCGTGTTCGGCAGTCCATGAATCTTTCGAGGGAATCGATTGCCGGGACTCCGGATGGCACAACCGGGAAAAAAATCGGCTCTGCCCCCAAGGCCGCGATGGGCGCGACCATCGTGGCGCAATGATAAGTGGGAACTAGGACCCGATCACCCGGGCGGATGCCGAATGCTTCGAGTGCCAGCGCAATCGCCGCTCTTCCGCTCGATGTCGGCTGAATGTTCGGCGCATCCCAGATACTCGGGACGATGGAGCCGCCATCCGCGAAATAGGACGACCACCCCAGTATCGGGACGCGAGGCGCTTTGAGTAATTCGAGCTTCCCAGCTTGCGGCATGTATGTTTTGTTGAGGCCTTGTATGTTCTCGCTTAATGCGACAACCTGGCCGTTATACTATCCGAATGTCGTAGTACATTGTATTATTATTGGAGTTTTTTTCCCATATGAACGTGCTTGCGAGTGTGAGAGTGCCAACCAACTTTTTGGAGAGCTTGCCTTGGATGCGCAACAGGAAGTGTTGAAGATTCTGGATGAAATCCTGAGGCTTGGGAGCCGGCTGTCAGGCATGAGCGCCGCCTCACCTTTGCTCGGAGCCGTTCCGGAAGTAGACTCAATGGCCGTAGTCGCGATTCTGACAACGCTGGAAGAGCGCTTCGGCTTTATCATCGAAGATGATGAAATGGATGGTTCGGTGTTCGCGACCGTCGGGTCGCTGTCTAGTTTCGTGGAGAGAAAGCTCGATGTCCTAAGCTCCGCCGCTCCGCTTTTACCATGAATGCATTCTTCTTGGACGGCTCTTCAGGCCGCAGTTTCTGTCTGTTGCACGAGCCTTCGCCAGAGGCAGAGGCGAAAGGAGCAGTCGTCTACCTGCACCCGTTTGCCGAAGAGATGAATAAGTCGCGCCGCATGATTGGCTTGCAGGCCAGTGCACTGGCGCAGGCGGGCTGGTTCGTGTTGCAAGCCGATCTGCACGGATGTGGCGACAGCGACGGCGACTTCAGTGATGCCACCTGGGAGCGTTGGATCTCCGATGCACGTAATACGGCGACGTGGCTGCGTGACCGCAGCGGTTTTTCCCCAAGCTTGTGGGGCCTGCGCGCCGGCTGCCTGCTAGCGGCGGCAGTTGCACCTCAGCTCGAATGGGTGCCGGACATGTTGTTCTGGCAACCAGTGACATCAGGCAAGCAACATCTGAGACAATTCCTCCGCCTGAAACTTGCCAGTGGAATTTTAGGCGTTTCGAAACGGTCCGACGACGGCACCCAGAAGATGCGCGAGCAGCTGGCGAGCGGCGCAGCCATCGAGATTGGCGGCTATCTTCTTTCGTCGGCGCTTGCACTCGGGATGGATGTCGCCACCCTCGAGCCACCGCCGGTAGGGTGCGGTCGCCTTTTATGGTTTGAAATCTGTGGCGCGACGACGCTAGAACTCTCTCCCGCCGCTCTCCTGGGCGTCAGGGCATGGGAGGCAGCGGGCTGGCACGTCACCGCCGAAGCGATTGCCGGAACGTCGTTCTGGCAAACTCAGGAAATCGAGGAGCTTCCCGGATTGATTGAGGCGACGACGGCCCTTCTTGGGAACGCGGCGTGAATTTTTTCGAGACGGCTATCATTCTTCCGTGCGCCGGCGAGCAGCTGGTCGGGGTGCTGAGTGCGCCGGTAAGGCCGGCGGAAATCGGCGTGGTGGTAATTGTGGGCGGCCCTCAGTACCGCGCCGGCAGCCACCGCCAGTTTCTGCTTCTTGCACGCAGGCTGGCCGGCGAGGGCTACGCGGTTTTTCGTTTCGATTACCGCGGCATGGGCGATAGCACGGGTGAGGTGCGGAATTTCGAAAGGGTCGGCGACGACATCGCCGCCGCCATCGAAGCCTTCCAGGCGGCTAGTCCGAATGTGGCCAAGATCGTCTTATGGGGACTGTGCGACGGCGCTTCCGCCGCCCTGTTATATTGGCACGCGAGGCGGGACGAGCGCATCAGCGGCATGTGTTTGCTTAATCCCTGGGTGCGTTCCGAGGCGACCCTTGCCCGAACTCAGGTAAAGCACTATTACGGGCAACGGTCGCTACAGCGCGAATTCTGGTTGAAACTTTTTCATGGCGAGGTGCATGTCTTTGCATCGATCGGGGGCCTGCTGCACAAGCTGCGGCTGTCGGCTGCTGCCGGCAAAAGTAATGGGGAACTAGTGCCTTTCCAGACGCGGATGGCCGGGGCGCTGCGTGCCTTCCCGGGAAAGGCAACGCTCGTTCTCAGCGGCCGCGACTATACCGCCAAGGAATTTCTCGAATGCGCCCGGGCCGATCCGGAATGGGCTGCCGCTCTCGGCAATTCCAACGTGCGGCAGCACGAGATTCCGGATGCAGACCATACTTTTTCCACAAAGCAGTGGCGCGGCGAAGTGGAGCAGGTCACGCTGAGGCTGTTGCATGAGCTTTCGGAGCGGCCATGCGACGCGTCCTGATGATCGCCTATCACTTTCCACCGCTGTCTGGGAGTAGCGGCATACAACGTACGCTGCGATTTGTTCAGCACTTGCCACCCCTTGGGTGGCAACCTCTGGTGTTGAGCGCCGATCCGCGCTGTTATGAGCAGACCGGCGATGACCTCATGGCGGACATTCCTCAGGAAACCGTCGTACGTCGGGCATTCGCGCTTGACACAGCCCGCCATCTGTCAGCCGGTGGACGGTATCTTGGTTGGATGGCCAGGCCGGACCGATGGGTGAGTTGGCGGTTCGCTGCGATTGCGGAGGGCTTACGCATGATCAAGCAGTTCAAACCAGACGTGATCTGGTCCACGTATCCGATCGCCACGGCACACCTGATCGGTGCGGCTCTCCATCACCGCAGCGGACTTCCCTGGATCGCCGATTTTCGCGATCCGATGGCGCAGGATGGCTATCCTGCCGACATGAAAACCTGGCAAAGCTACAAACGAATCGAGGAGGAGGCGATTCGCCTTGCGCATTTCTGCGTGTTTACTACACCCGGCGCAGCACGCACCTATCGCAGTCGTTATCCAGCGGCAAGGGACAGAATTGTGGTATTGGAGAACGGCTTCGACGAGGAAAGCTTTTTGCAGCTGGTGTCGCGCAACGAAAGTAGCGATCCTCTGCTGCCAGGGGGCGTGCTTCTGTTGCACAGTGGCATCGTTTATCCAGAAGAGAGGGATCCCCGGCCCTTGTTCGTGGCCATGCGACGACTGGTGGAGTCGAGCAGACTGCGGCCGAGCGAGATGCGCATCCGCTTCCGCGCGGCGGTGCATGACCAGTGGTTGAACTCGCTCGCTGCTGAGCTCGGCGTGAAGGAGTTCATAGAACTGTGTCCGCCGATAGCCTATCGGGAGGCGCTCGCAGAAATGCTCCGGGCGGACGCGCTGCTCGTGCTGCAATCGACTGATTGTAATGACCAGATTCCCGCCAAACTTTACGAATATCTGCGCGCGGGGCGACCAATCCTTGGCCTGACGGATCCGGAAGGCGATACTGCCGGCGCCCTGCGTGAGGCTGGATTGGACACCATCGCTAGGTTGGAGTCGGCCGACGAGATCGAGGTATTGCTGCCGAAGTTTCTAATATCGGTCATGAAAGAAACAGCCCGCCTGCCGCTCGCCGCGACAGTGGCGCGGGCATCGCGCCGGGGCAGGGCGGAGTCGCTGGCGCACCTGATCGAAAGCTGTTGTTGAATTGCGTGGAAGTTGAACCCCTACGTACCCGTCCCGGGAGACGCCAATTCCTCTAGTCATTGCCGAGCGCCCGGAGTCGTCCGCGGTCTCTGCGCTTGTCCGGTTGTCAGCAGCTTCATTTGCGGCCATGGCGGCGACTGCCCTGGGATGGGCGTTGCTGCATCATCCCTTCGGCCCGTTTCTGGTCGGTGCAGTGGCCCTGGGATACTGCGCCGTGTTGTCGAGGCACCCGCATGCCTGGCTGTTCTTTGTGCCGGCGCTGCTACCGATGATCGATTTGGCGACGATCACCGGCTCTATCTATCTCACCGAGTCCGATCTGCTGCTGGCCGCTACCGTGGCTATGGGATACGCTCGTTAGCCTGGGCCGGCGGGTGAACCGGACTTCTTGCCAATTGGTTGGTACGGCTACAGGGGGCAGGTCACAGGCGCCCTATTTTCTGACTTCCTTGGCCGGCTTTCTCACGGTGGGGCTATTGAACAGCCTGCTCGACGTACCGCACTTGGCGACGATGTTTTATCTCGTCTGTTTCGCCATGTTGGTCATCCGGCCGGAGCGCTCTGCCACTTCCAGGACGTGATGGAAGGGAACCGCAACGAAACGCTGCGCACCGGGTGGGGCCCCTCCGGATCGGACCCACGGTGCGGGCACGAACACCTCGGACAGTGTCCTGTGGAGCCGACGACCTGGGCCTAATTCTTACGTTTACGCGATGCCGCGAGGCCCAGGAGACTAAGGCCGAGCAGCGCGAGGGTCGCAGGTTCGGGAACATTCGAAGGATTCGGGTTCGGATTTGTGACTACCGGAGAGTATTGGATGTTGTCCACGAACGCATACGAAGCGGCTCCCGTAGCGTCGAGAGAACTCAGCTGAATCTGATCGAAGGTAATGCCGGTGATTGTGAAAAAATCATGTCCATTGCTATCAGTCGCGTGAGACAGCATCTCTATGACGCTCCCCCCCAGCAGCGCCGTTACCGTCGTGTTTTCGGGATCAGCACCACTGGTCGCTATTCCGAATGCCGCCTCGGTCACCTGGGTTGTGAAAAACCATGACAATGGATTGGCTGGCGGCTGAACGAGTGGAGGAAGATAGATAAAATTACCGATTTGATGGCCGAAAGTCGCGGGCGAGACATTGAGAGGCTGTGGATCGTAATAAGCGCCAACGAAGCTCGTCAGGCCGTTCAGATCGTATTGAGTTGTCAGCGGTGTCCCAGCTGGCAAAATCTGCTCGTCAAAGGTAACGGTGTGGGTCGCCGACGTCAAAGGTAAGGGGTCACCTAAGTTTAGCGAAACGTAGGCGATTGAGGCCTCCGCGCTTTGCATGCCGCCCAAGACAGCCAGTCCGAATGCCGCAAGAACTGTGTACCTGGTCTTTTTCATGATATTCCCCAAAGGGCAAGGTTAAACGATTGAGTCACTCACGCCTGGTTTCTGCAAAGCCGGATAGGGTCTCAATCCGATCATCGCCAAGCGGAGAGAACTAAGCGAATATCGCGCCATTACTATTAAGTTATTCAAAATTAAAAGTTTAAGGATTTTGCGTGACCGAAGATGTGAATTTTGTCGACAAAATCTCGAATCGCATTCCGGATCGTAAGACGGCTAAATGTCAGCAGAAAATTTTGTTTACTTAGACTGACGCGGATCGGCGATTATTTACGACATGTTAAGCGCATACGCAAATGTCCTAATCCGTATTGACGCATGCTAGACTTGATGGCCTATTTCGTTCAACACTCTCGAGGAGGAACGGTTATGAAAACATTGATCGTGGCGAGTGTCGTCTTGCTTGCATGCGTTTCGGGCAGGGCGATGGCGGCCTGCAGCGGGACCGCGCTGACCGCCAGCCAGCTTACAACTTTGCTGACCGGCAAGACGGTCTGCGGTAGCGCCGGGACCGACAGGTGGCAGGAAGAACACAGGCTCGGCGGCGAGCTATGGGATTACAAGAAGGGGCCCGGCGACCCGGTCGATCCGGAGGAGAAGGTCGGCACGTGGAGTGTCGTAAGCGGAGGGTTTGGGTCTGGAAAAGTCAGCTATCAATATGACGGTGGCTCCGGCTTCCTCTATACGGTCTATAACAACGGCGGCGGAGCTTACAGCTTCTGCGGGCCCAGCACCATTGAAGTCACGGTCGTACCTGGTCCCGGTTGTTAGGCATCGGCGCTGATAGTTCGAAGATACCGCAGCAAGAGGGCTTCGCCGTCTTTCGGCGATGAAGGGTCGGACGGGCATGCCCGCCGCCGGGTCTCAGGCCTCGAGCACGAACCACGCGATGGGCGAATTGCCGAAACTGCCTTCGTCGCTGCGAGGCCGAAGGGTCACGGCAACCTCTCCCCCTTCCATGAAGTCTGCTTCATGGAGGGGATCTGATGTGCCTTCTCATCGTGCGCCGAGCGGGCGGTTGAAAACTCATGTCCTTCGGCGCCGCTAGCCGCCAAAGCGCCGCCGACCCGTCTTCCCTCTGGCTGGGGTGGCTCGCCTACGCTTGCTTTGTCACCTACGGCAGCCTGGTGCCGCTCGATTTTCACCCGCGCCCATTGACCGAAGCGTGGGCGGCCTTCCAGCACATACCTATGCTGGTGATCGGGGTCGAGGGACGGGCCGACTGGATCGCGAACTGCGTGCTCTACGTCCCGCTCGCTTTTCTGACCGCGAGCCTGGTCAGAGGCGACAAACCATCCGCACGCAGACTGTTGGCATTGGTTGGCTCGGTCATTTTCTGCTGCGTGCTGGCCGTCACGATCGAGTTTACGCAGTTGTTCTTTCCGCCGCGTACTGTATCGATGAACGACATCATTGCCGAATGTTTGGGCAGCATCATCGGAATGGTACTGGCCATGGCCTGGACGCGGCGCTTCAAGGGCTTTCTCGCAGCATTCTCAGGCGATGCGGCACGGCTCTGGCCATGCTTGTTGGCGGCCTACGCTCTGACCTATCTGGTGCTTAGCCTGTTTCCTTACGATTTTTTGTTGTCCCATGCCGAAATCGAGCAGAAGATTGCCTCCGGTACCTGGGGTTGGTTGTTTGCCGCCGACAGCTTCAGCGGCGGAATGTTTATGGCTGTGGTCAAGCTCGCGGCAGAAGTGCTGGCCGCCCTTCCGTTTGGTCTCCTGCTCGGTCGCAGGCCGTCGGGGTGGGACGATTTATCTCGCGCTTTCCTGTTAGGCGCAGCCCTAGGCCTTTGCATCGAAACGGCGCAATGGTTTCTCTTCTCAGGCATCAGCCAAGGCGTCTCTGTGCTCACCAGGGCAGTGGGCGTGAGCGCAGGCGCGATGTTGTGGCGCACGAACTGGGATGTCACCGCCTTGGCAGCTCGGATTAGGCGCTTCGGCCTCGCCTTGGGCGCGCTGTATCTCTTCGCCTTGGCTGCCGTAAATGGCTGGTTCTGGCGCGCCTGGGGCGGCGTGGAACTCGCGGCCAAGAATTTCGGCGAGGTTCGGTACCTGCCCTTTTATTATCATTACTACACCACGGAAACCATTGCCTTGGTGAGCCTGATATCGGTAGGCGTCATGTATGCGCCTATCGGTTTACTCGCTTGGGCGATGCGCGCAGGTCCCTTACTGACTGTGTCTGCCGCTGCGCTCACCGCTTGTGTCGCGGAAGCCGGAAAACTTTTTTTGATCGGCGCCCATCCGGACCCTAGCGATATACTAATTGCCGCCTTCGCAGTCTGGGCGGTCAAGCGCTTGGCGGATCAGCTCGCCGGTGTGCCGACCACGCGTGCGGAAATGCCCGAACGAGAGCAAATGCCGCGGGTAGCAGCGGAGGGCCACGGCCAGAGACGCGTGAAATTCAGCGCGCAGGCGATGAAAGCAGCTGCAGGCTGGGAGGCGGCCGACGCAAGGCCGCCGCTTAAGCAGCGCGGTGCTTGGATCGTTCCTTCCGGCCCTGGCTACGCCGGTCTGCTGGCCGCCTTGTTGCTGGTTGGCTGGGGCGTGGCAAGTTTCCCATTCCATCCGCTACTGCTCGGCCTGCTGCTCGCCACTTACGCCGCGCTGGTTTGGCGTCATCCGCAGCTTCTCGTGGTAGCCATTCCGGCCGCTCTCCCTGTCTTTGATCTTGCACCCTGGAGTGGGCGCTTTTACTTCGACGAGTTCGATTTGCTGGTCTTGGCTAGTCTCGCCGTCGGCTACGCGCGAGTGCCGGCGGCGCCACGTAGTGAAGGCCATGATAAGGTGTTCAGCGCCATCATCGCACTAGTTGGCTTGTCCTTCGCCATCGGCACGGTGCGCGGATTGCTGCCCTGGCAGGCGCCCGATGCCAATTCCTTCATCAATTACCACAGTCCATACAATGCCCTGCGCATTAGCAAAGGTGCCCTGTGGGCCTTTCTACTCTTTGGCTTGTTGCGACGCCTCCTAGCCGCCGACCAGGACATTCGCCGCCTCTTCGCCCGGGGCATGGTGATCGGCTTGGCCGGGACGGTGGCAGTAGTCGCTTGGGAGCGCCTCGCCTTTCCCGGCTTGCTCGATTTTGCTAGTGATTACCGGGTGACCGGCCCCTTCTCCCAAATGCATATTGGTGGCGCCGACATTGAGTGCTTCCTGACGATGGCAGTGCCGTTCCTGGTGCTGCTGCTCTTTCAGACGCGGAGCCTAGCGACCAGGATTGCCGCCACGGCGCTCTTGCTCGGCACTGGTTACGCCTTGACAGTAACTTTCTCGCGCAATGGCTACGTGGCCTTCTTCGTCGCGTTGGCGCTCGTCTGCTTGGCGGCAATGGTTCACTCATCGAAGCGCTGGCGACGAATTGCGGCTTTCCTTCCGGTAGCGCTGGCCTTAGCAGTCGCCGTGCCGGTTTTCAAGGCGCCGTTCTTCCAGGCGCGTATGGATCAAGTCGGCAACGACCTGAAAATACGCCAGGCTCATTGGGCAGACGCCCTACGTATCCGCGATCCTGGTTGGGCCACGACCGTGCTCGGCATGGGGATCGGCCGTTACCCGGAAACACACTATTGGCGCAGTTCGGAACAGCATGCGGCCAGCTACCGACTCAAGGTTGGGGCCGGAAATACCTTCCTGCGCCTCGGAGCTGGCGCTGCGCTCTACCTGGAGCAGTTCATAGATGTGGAGCCGCAGCACAACTATTTGCTGAGCCTTGATGTACGTTCAAACCAGCCCAACTCGGGAATTACCGTCGCGATCTGCGAGAAATGGCTGCTCACTTCATTCAAATGTGTGCGGCAGACAGCGAAAGCGGGGCTGGAGCCTGGTAAGTGGCAACACTATCAGAAGCGCATCGAATCCCATGAAATAGGCGGCCACCGGACGGTCAAGCTGGCGCTTTCCAACGCTGATAGCAACGCAGTTTTAGATGTGGACAATGTCCGTTTGCAGGCGGAGGACGGGCGCGACCTGATTGTCAACGGTGGCTTCTCCCGCGGCCTGGATCGTTGGTTCTTCTCGGTTGACAGCGACCTGCCATGGCATGTCTGGAGCCTTCCGTTCGATATTCTCTTCGACCAAGGTTGGCTGGGCGTCGTATCCCTCAGTTTGCTCGCTGGGTTGGCTTTGGTCCGTGCGGCGCGTGGCGCTTGGGCCGGCAACCTCGCCGCCGGCGCGGTGCTGGCGTCACTGTCAGGCTTCCTGGTGATCGGCGTGTTCGCAACCCTGACCGATTCGCCTCGTTTCCTATTACTGTTTCTGCTGCTCACGTCATTCGGTAGTATGCGACAAGAAATCGATAGAATATAAGCATAATGGAAAACATTATAGATATTACTTTTTAATAGCACGTGGTAACCGATAGTGACGGATACTTTTAGGCTCATTTCCAGCATGGCTTGGGAAATCTGACGCGGTCGCAGCGTCGGCAAGTGGCAGCCGATTTTGAAGCGGCTGAGCACAAGGCGGCATCCGTGGAAGTGATCGAGGACCAGTTGTCAGCGCGGCCAGACTGCCCACATTGCGGCAGCGCTCAGGTGGTCAGAAATGGCATTGCGGACGACCTGCAGCGGTTCAAATGCCGCGGGTGCGACCGGACGTTCAATGCGCTGACAGGCACGCCGCCGGCCAGGT
>DATKVJ010000143.1:0-7540 GCA_035530135.1 Rhodocyclaceae bacterium
GCGACGACCTGTCGCAGGCGGCTGACAACGAGCTGGTGAAATTGGTCAACAAGATCATCATCGACGCCTACAACCAGAATGCCTCCGATATCCATATCGAGTCCTACCCGGGCAAGGGCAAGACAGAGATCCGCTTCCGCAGGGACGGCTCGCTCGCGCCGTATATCGAAATACCGGCCTCCTACCGAAACGCCATTGTCGCGCGCGTCAAGATCATGTGCGACCTGGACATCTCGGAGAAGCGCAGGCCCCAGGACGGCAAGATCAAGTTCAAGAAGTTCGGCCCGCTGGACATCGAACTTCGCGTCGCCACCATCCCCACCCAGGGCGGCGTAGAAGACATCGTTATGCGTATCCTTGCCGCGGGCGAGCCGATCCCGCTGGACAAGCTCGGCCTCACGCCGCACAACCTGGAAACGCTGAAAAGCGTAATAAGCAAGCCCTATGGCCTGTTTTTCGTTTGCGGGCCGACCGGCTCGGGCAAGACCACCACCCTGCACTCGGTCCTGAAACACCTGAACACGCCGGATACCAAGATTTGGACCGCCGAGGACCCGGTCGAGATCACGCAAAAGGGCTTGCGCCAGGTGCAGATCAACAAGAAGGCGGGGCTTGACTTCGCCATCATAATGAAGGCGTTTCTGCGTGCCGACCCGGATATCATCATGGTGGGTGAGATGCGCGACAAGGAGACCGTGTCGACCGGCATCGAGGCCTCGCTCACCGGCCACCTGGTGTTCGCCACCTTGCACACCAACAGCGCGCCTGAATCGATCATCCGCCTGCTCGACATGGGCATGGACCCGTTCAACTTCTCCGACGCTCTGCTCGGCATTCTCGCCCAGCGCCTGGCCAAGCGCCTGTGCAAATGCAAGCAATCCTACAACCCCGCTCCCGAGGAGATGAAAGCGTTCCTGACCGAATACTGCAGCGAGCTGATCAACACCGCGAGCTTCAGGCAGGACCCCAAGGCGGGCTACGAAAACGTGTACAAGGAATGGGTCAAGAACTACGCCAACGACAAGGGCCAGTTCACCATGTACAAGAAGGTCGGCTGCGACACCTGCGGCGGCAGCGGCTACAAGGGGCGGGTCGGCCTGCACGAGCTGCTGGTCGGCACCGATCCGCTGAAAAAACTGATCCAGGAGCATGCGCGCGTGGCCGAAATGCTGGCCTGCGCCCTGGATGAAGGCATGCGCACCCTGAAGATGGACGGCATGGAGAAAGTCCTGATGGGGCTCACCGACCTGCCCACGGTGCGCTCGGTCTGCATCAAGTAGACGGCACGCAAGCAGCGATGGGGAAGGCATAAGGTGGGGGCGGTGGGCGGTGCTCAGGCAGCGCAGACCGTGGACGACCTGTTTCGGCGGCTGGAGCAGCTCAATGAGATCGGCGCGTCGTTGTCGGCCGAAAGGGACATCGGCCGGCTGCTCGAGAGTATCCTGCTCGCCGCCAAGACGATTACCCGTGCCGACGGCGGCACGCTGTATCTGCTGACCGAAGAAGACGGCAGCAAGCGCCTGAAGTTCGAGATCATGCGCACCCAGTCGCTCGGCATTGCGATGGGCGGCACCACGGGCACCCCGATTCCGTTCTATCCGATCCACCTGTACGGCAAGGACGGCAAGCCCAACAACCAGATGGTGGCGGCATTTGCGGCGCTGACCGGGCAGACGGTCAACATCGCCGATGCCTATACTGCTGAGGGCTTCGATTTCAACGGCACGCGCAACTTCGACAAGAAAACGGGCTACCGCTCGAAGTCTTTCCTCACCGTGCCGATGAAGAATCATGAAAACGAGATCATCGGCGTGCTGCAGCTGATCAACTCCCAGGACCCGGCCGGCGGCGAGGTCGTGGCGTTTTCCAACGCGGACCAGCGCCTGGCCGAATCGCTCGCCTCGCAGGCAGCCATCGCGCTCACCAATCGCCAGCTGATCAACCAGTTGGAGGCCCTGTTCGAGTCGTTCATCGCCATGATCAACACGGCGATTGACGAGAAGTCGCCCTACACCGGCGGGCATTGCCAGCGTGTGCCTGAACTCACGATGATGCTTGCCGAAGCGGTGAACGAGACGAAAGACGGCCCGTTCGCGGATTTCGCCATGAGCGACAAGGACCGCTACGAGCTCAAGATCGCGGGCCTGCTGCACGACTGCGGCAAGGTAACGACCCCGGTGCACGTCGTCGACAAGGCGACCAAGCTCGAGTCGATCTTCGACCGCATCCACCTGATCGATACCCGCTTCGAGGTGCTCAAGCGCGATGCCGAAATCGAAATGCTGAAAAGTACTGCCGCGCTGCAGCAACAGGGGCTGAGCGAGCTATCGCTGCGCGAGCGCGCGAACCGGCTGCAGCAGGCGTACAGGGCGCGCGTGCGCGAGCTCGACCAGGACCGCGAGTTTCTGCGCAAATGCAATATCGGCGGGGAATTCATGCCGCCGGAGGCGCAGGAGCAGGTGAGGAGAATTGCCCGTTACAAGTGGCTGGACCAGTCGGGCAATACCGCGAATTTCCTCACCGAAGACGAGACCGAAAACCTCACCATCCCGCGCGGCACGCTCACGGCGAAGGAACGCGAGATCATCAACTACCACATTGTCGCCACCATCAAGATGCTGGAGGCGCTGCCTTGGCCCAGGCATCTTTCGCACGTGCCCGAATACGCTGGCGGACATCACGAGCGTATGGACGGGAAGGGTTATCCGCGCGGGCTCAGGCGCGAGCAGATGTCGGTGCAGGCGCGGGTCATGGGTATCGCCGATATATTCGAGGCGCTCACCGCCAGGGATCGGCCCTACAAGAAGGGCAAGACGCTGACCGAATCCCTGCAAATCCTGGGAAGGTTCAAGGAAGGCGGCCACATCGATCCCGACTTGTTCGACGTGTTCATCCGGCGGAAGGTATACCAGCGCTACGCCGAACAGTTTCTCGATGCCAACCAGATCGACCACGTCGACGAGAGCAAGATTCCTGGCTATAGTCCCTGATGCGCGCTCATGCGCTGAGTGTCAACAGCTTCTTGTTACTGCCGTGCGGTCTCAGATTTAGAGCGAAGGATCGCGGCGCACGCGGACGCGGAGGGTCAGGCCTTCCGCGGCCAAATCGATGAATTTGCCGTCATAACCCAGTTCGCCGAGTTCGTCGCGGAAGCTTCGGCCCAGGCTAAACCTCTGGTACCAGCCCAGCCTGTTCTCCGGGCCAAAATCAGTAGTGCGAGCGAAGACTTGTTCGAGTATGCCGTACAGCCGCTGCTGCGATACCACCTGCGCGGGATTGTTGGCGATGGCGGGCGGATAACGTCGGGCCAAGTCCTGCGCCAGGCTCTTGGCCAGTTCAGCCACCTTGCCGCTGGAAAAAAACTCTAGAATCGCAGTTCTCCCGCTGAAATACCGAAGAAAACGCAAACCGGATACCAGTTGTTCGAAGTATAGCAGTTCGATCCAAGCGAAGCGCTCGCCGGTAAAGGGGTATTGCGGAGCGCGCAGGCGCCGGGCCGCAAGCAAATTGCCCGGCTGGAACACAAGACTAAAGCCGGTGGACGCGGCGCCAGAAAAGTGTGGAAGCCTGGATACGAAGTAACAATTTTTGTCACTAGCTGCCGTGATCGGGAAGGCAGGGCTGGTACTAGGGCTGATGGGCATTTCATAACTAACTGTAATTATGGAAGTATTTGTATCGCCTTGTTTCTGGACGTGCAGGCACGCTGTTTGCGTATAGTTGAGCACGGCGTGGAACAGTCGCCGCAACTTTTCAAAAGGAATCGATATGAAATCAGTTCAACGCGGCTTTACCCTGATCGAGTTGATGATCGTGGTGGCGATCATCGGTATTCTGGCGGCAGTTGCGCTGCCTGCATATCAGGATTACACCATACGCGCGAAAGTCTCCGAAGGCTTGGTCCTGTCTGGCGGAATCAAGACCGCCATCGAAGAAACCTATCAATCGAAGGGTGCGATGTCTATGGTCTGCTCCGACTCTACGACTTGCGGCGACATCGGTGCATCGTATCCTCCGGCGACGCCTAACGTCGACTCGGTAGCCGCTACTTCGGACGGGACGATCGTCATCACCTATAACACCGGCATAGTGGGCTCGGCGAACACGCTGGTTATGCAGCCCTGGGACGGTTCGCTCGCTTCTCCCGCGCAGGTCAACCTCGCGACGGCCGCAACCGCGTCCATCATCTGGAAGTGTGGCTACCAGGCCACAGGGACCCAGACCACGGTTCTCCAAAAGTATCTGCCGGCGACCTGCCGCTGAGCGTACGAGCTAGAGATGGTGTCGTGGCCCCGCGGCTCGGGGGCCGAAGAAGGCAAGGGCTAGCGTCCTTGCCTTTCTTTTTCATCGCCTGAGGGTGTGCTTGGTTTCGCGCCACCACTTTGGAGCGCCGGTTCAGGGTGCACAGTGCTTGCGTCGATGGACGGGCGGCGTAGGGAAATCGCCGCAATCTTGCGAAGGGGATCGACATGAAATCACTTCAATACGGCTTTACCCTGATCGAGTTGATGATCGTGGTCGCAATCATCGGCATTCTGGCCGCGGTGGCGCTGCCGGCGTATCAGGATTACACCATACGTTCGAAAGTGTCCGAAGGCCTGGTCCTGTCGGGCGGAATCAAGACAGCGATCGAAGAAACCTATTGGACCAAAGGTGCGAGCGACATGACCTGCAGCGATTCGGTGAGTTGCGGCAACATCGGCGCGCAGTATCCCCCCGCGACGGCCAACGTAAGCTCGGTCACTGCCTCCCCGGACGGGACGATCACCATCACCTATAACACGGGCGTAGTGGGCACGGCGAACATTCTGGTTCTGCAGCCCTGGGATGGCACGCTCGCGACGCCCGCTCAGGTCGACCTTTCCACGGCTATAGCGGCGTCCATCACCTGGAAGTGCGGCCACCAGGCCACAGGTACCGCGACCACGGTTCTCGCCAAGTATCTGCCGGCGAACTGCCGCTGAGGTCGCAAGCCAAAAGCGTGGCGTCCGGCGGCTCGGGGAGACCGAATAAGGCGGGGGCTCGCGCGGCTGCTGTGCGACCGGCAGTGGCACACAGATCCTGGCGCCGTCTAGGGGTGCCGTATTTCCGGCGGGAGGGTCCGCCGGCAGCCTGGCCGCGATGCATGGTGGTCCGCGTCTCTGCCAGACTTGCGCCGATATGAGGTCGCGTGCACTCTCGACCGAGTTAGGTGGGCACTAGTGGGCCGTTTTCTCGTGCTGGTCCGATTGCGGGCCCGGAACAGACGGAGTCACGGATACAGATGATCAACGGTCGCCGCCTCGTAGTCGTGATGCCCGCGTTCAACGCGGAGAGGACTTTGCGTCAGACGCACGCAGAGGTGCCGTTCGAGTACGTCGACGAAGTGATCCTGGTCGACGACGGATCGCATGACCAGACCGCGGAAATTGCGCGCTCGCTCGGCATCCGCACTTTCGTTCATCCCCAGAACCGCGGCTATGGCGGCAACCAGAAGACCTGCTACACCGAGGCGCTGCGCCGCGGCGGCGAAATTGTGGTGATGGTTCATCCCGATTACCAGTATTCGCCGAAACTTATTGTCGCGATGGCGTCGATGATTGCCTCCGGCCATTACGATGTCGCGCTCGGCTCGCGCATCCTGGGCAGCGACACGCTTGCGGGCGGCATGCCGCTGTACAAATACGCGTCCAACCGGGCGCTGACTTTTTTCGAGAACCTGATGCTCGGCGCCAAGCTCTCCGAATATCACACCGGCTTTCGAGCCTTTTCGCGCGAGGTGCTCGAGGCGCTGCCGCTCAACGAAAACTCCGACGATTTCGTGTTCGACAATGAGATGCTCGCACAGGCCATCTACTTCGGGTACCAAGTCGGTGAAATCAGCTGTCCGACCCGCTATATGGAGGAAGCGTCGAGCATCAGCTTCTGGCGGTCGGTGCGCTATGGCCTGGGCGTCGTGCGCGTCAGCATCGCCTTCCGCCTGGCGCGCTGGGGCTTTGGCAGGTTCGGCATCTTCAACCGCGGTGGCGCTCGTCTCGGGCAGGCTTGACCGGCGATGGCCGCCAGGATGCGCGTCTTCCATCGAAGGATACTTCGCATCGTCGCGTTCTTTTTCCATGATCCGCGGCTGTTCTTAAGGTACGTCGCCGTCGGCGGCGCCAGCGCGGTCATCGAGTACACCGTTTTCAACGTTCTCTACAGCAGCGCCGGCCTGGCGACGCTGAGCGCGAATTCGCTCGCGATCGTCATCGCCGTCGTATTCCATTTCAACATGCAGAAGCGCTGGACGTTTCGCGATTCGCAGTCGCTGCGCCGCCAGCTGCCGCGCTATCTGCTGATGATCGGTGTCGCGGCGGTGCTCAACAACCTGCTCGTCTACCTGTTCATCGATGTGATGCTGATGCCTCCGGCGCTGGCCAAACTGCTGCAGATCGGCCTGCTGTTCGGTTTGCAGTTTGCGGCCAGCCGGCTGATCGTATTCTCGCGCCACGCCGGCTAAGGCTCCTCCCGGGGCAAGCAAAGCGCAAATGAGATTTTCTTTTTTCGGCTCGGACAAGTCTTCGGCGTCCCCCGCCCGGCCCGTGCTCGGCGGCACGCGCGAGCACGTGTTCGCCGTGTTCCTGCTGCTGCTGGGGTTGGTGCTGATCTACGGCCGGACCGGCGGCTTCGACTACGTCTACTATGACGACGTGGACTATGTCGTGCGCAACGAGGCGGTTCGCGCAGGCCTCACCTGGCATGGGATACGCTGGGCGTTCACCGCGTTCTACATGAGCAACTGGCATCCGCTGACGTGGATCTCGCACATGATCGACGTGTCGCTGTTCGGGCTCAACCCGGGCCCGGCGCACCTCGTCAACGTCGCGTATCACGGCGTGAACAGCCTGCTCGTCTACCTGCTCGCGTTGTTATTGCTGCGCGACTGGCGCGTCAGCCTGCTGGTTGCCTATTTGTTCCTGGCGCACCCGCTGCACGTGGAATCCGTGGCCTGGATTGCCGAGCGCAAAGACCTGCTGTGCGCGATGTTCTTTCTGCTGTCGCTGCTCGCGTACCTGCGCTACGCGGCGCGGCCCTCCCGGGGGCGCTACGCGCTGGTGGCTTGCCTCTTCGTGCTGGCGTTGCTGTCCAAGCCGATGGCGGTCACGCTTCCCATCGTGTTGCTGCTGCTCGACTTCTGGCCGCTGGACCGATTGCGCGGGGAGCCGGTGACGGTGCTGGGCCGGCGCTTCCCGGCGTATGCAGTGCTGTTCGCCGAGAAGGTCCCCCTGTTCGCCCTGTCTCTGGCCTCGGGACTGGTGACGCTGGCGGCGCAAAAGTCGGCGATCGCGCCGCTCCATCTGGAGCCGCTCGGCTACCGCTTGATGAACGCGATGGTTGCTTACGCGACCTATCTGTACGATACGGTTGTTCCGACGAAGCTCTCTTTGCTGTACCCGCTGACCCAGCATCTGGGCTTTCTCAACTCGATTCTTCCCTCGCTGCTGTTGCTTGCCCTGATCAGCGCCGTGGCGATCGGCTGCAGAAAGAAGTGCCCGTGGCTGCTGTTCGGCTGGCTCTGGTT
>DATKVJ010000144.1:0-3825 GCA_035530135.1 Rhodocyclaceae bacterium
GACGCCGTCTATGCCGCGACCCGCGGCAACGCCTTTGAAGCCAAGCTGCAGGCGGCGCAGGGCCGCTTCAAGATCTGCGTGCTCACCCCGGACCTGGAGGCGCGCGGCATGGCCGACCGCCTGATGGCCGGCGTCACCGGCGTCGATTACGGCGGCTTCGTCGATCTGGCCGCGGAACACAAGTGCCAATCGTGGCTCTAGCCAGTCGCGGCTTTGAAACATAATTAGGTTTTTCACCAGGAGACAAATCATGGCAACAATCGAAGTGGGCGGCAAATCCTACGATACCGACGAGGAAGGGTATCTGACCGATCTTTCCCAATGGAACGAGGACGTCGGCAAGTTCATAGCGCAGCAGGAGAACGTCGACATGACCGAGCAGCACTGGGAGGTCGTGAACTTCCTGCGCGAGTACTACAACGAGTTCCAGATCGCGCCCGCGGTGCGCGTGCTGACCAAGGCCATCGGCAAGAAGCTCGGGGCGGACAAGGGCAACAGCCAGTACCTGTACGAGCTGTTCCCCTACGGCCCGGCCAAGCAGGCGTGCAAGATCGCCGGCCTGCCCAAGCCCACAGGCTGCGTCTGAGTCAAGAGCCGCAGATTGCTTCGCCGTTGGCTCGCAATGACACCTAATTTCGTCATTGCGAGGCCCATCGGGCCGCGGCAATCTCGCAAACAGCCATGACCGCCGCCACCCTGTTCTTCACCGCGCTGTTCTACTTCGCCGCGGCCGTGCTCGTCCTCGGCCTGGCCTGGAAGATCGCCGACTACGCGCGCACCCCGGCGCCGCTCCTGATTCCGACCACGCCGGCGCCGACGACCCGAAGCGGCGTGGCGCTGCGCATGCTCCGCGAGGTGACGCTGTTCGAGAGCCTGTTCAAGTCCAACCTGTGGCTGTGGGCCTGCGGCTGGCTGTTCCACGTCGGACTGGCGCTGGTGCTGATCCGGCACCTGCGCTACTTCACCCAGCCGGTGTGGAGCTGGGTCGTGCCGCTCCAGCCCTTCGGCATCTACGGCGGCATGGTCATGCTGGCGGGCCTGGCCGGGCTGTGGGCGCGGCGCCTGTTCCTTGAGCGCATCCGCTACATCTCGACGCCCTCGGACCACCTGATGCTGCTGCTCATCATCGCCATCGCGTCTTCCGGTCTGACGATGAAGTTTTTCATCCATACCGACATCGTCGGGGTCAAGGAATTCTTCCTCGGCCTGATGCGCTTCGACTGGCAGCCGCTGCCCGCCGACGGCCTGCTCTACGTGCATCTCACCCTGGTGGCGATGCTGATGCTGGTCTTCCCCTTCAGCAAGCTGTTGCACGCGCCCGGCGTGTTCTTCTCGCCGACCCGCAACCAGGTGGACAATCCGCGCGAGGCGAGGCATCTCTCGTCCTGGGCGGCGAAGATGGAGGCCAAGTAAATGGCCGGCCCAGAGATCAAAGCGCCCGCGATGCGCGAGTACCCCGTCATTCCGGCGCTCGCGCCGGGCGCGATGGCCGCGACCAAGTCCTACCTCGCCAGCGAAAAGGTGCAGGAGGAGCTCGGCTTCCCGGGGAGCCTCCCCGACGACTGGCACGACAAGGCCATCGGCAAGATGGGTGAGCTGCTCGGCAAGTACCGCTCGCTCAGGGTGTTCATGGACGCCTGCGTGCATTGCGGCGCCTGTTCCGACAAGTGCCACTACTTCCTCGGCAGCGGCGACCCGAAGAACATGCCGGTGGCGCGCCAGGATCTGATGCGCAGCGTCTACCGCCGCCACTTCACGCTGGCCGGCAAGCTGGTGCCCAAGCTGGTCGGCGCGCGCGAACTGACCCGCGACGTGCTCGACGAGTGGTACAACTATTACCACCAATGCTCGGAGTGCCGCCGCTGCTCGGTGTTCTGCCCCTACGGTATCGATACCGCCGAGATCACCATGGCCGCAAGAGAGGTCATGGACTCGATCGGCCTGGGGACAAAATATACCAACGAGATCATCGGCAAGGTGCACAAGGTCGGCAACAACCTCGGCCTTCCGGGCCCGGCGCTGGAGGACACGCTGTCCAGCATCGAGGAAGATCTCAAGGAAGAAACGGGCCTCGATATACGCCTTCCGATCAACGAAAAGGGCGCCGAAGTACTGCTGATCACGCCTTCGGCCGATTTTTTCGCCGAACCGCACGTCTACAGCCTCATGGGCTACGCCAAGGTGTTCCATGCGGCGGGCATTCCCTGGACCCTCTCGACCTACGCGTCGGAAGCGGCCAACTTCGGCATGTTTATTGGAAATTACGGCCAGATGCAGAAGATCGCGGCGCGCGTGCGCGAGGCGACGCTGGACTTGGGTGCAAGGCGTTTGGTCGTGGGCGAGTGCGGCCACGCCTGGCGTGCTGCCTACAGCTTCTGGAATACGCTCATCGGCCCGTTCGATTTTCTCGATCCCAACTACCCGGTGCCGCAGCACATCTGCGAGCTCACCTACGACCTGATCCAGCGCGGGGCGCTTAGCTTCGATAAGAGCGCAAACGACAAATACGTCGTCACCTTCCACGACTCCTGCAACGTCGCGCGCGCCTCGCGCATGGGCGGCATGCCGGGCGGCCAGTTCGAAATCCCGCGCGCCATCGTACGCGCCGTGGCCAACAAGTTTGTCGAGATGAATCCGCAGACCATACGCGAGAAGACCTTCTGTTGCGGCGGCGGCGGCGGCATCCTGACCGACGACTTGATGGAAGTGCGCGTGAAGGGTGCGCTGCCGCGCATGGAGGCGCTGCAGGCGGTGGTCGAGTCTGACGGCGTGAACTTCATGGCGACAATCTGCGCCATCTGCAAGGCGCAGTTCAGCAAGGTTCTGCCCTATTACAAATTCAACATGAGCATGGTGGGCGGGGTGCACCAACTGGTGGGCAACGCGATCCGGCTCGGACCCAAGTAATGCACCTGCGAGGAGAGCAAACGTGTCGACCACATCTGAGCATCTCAGCACCGATCTGAGCTTCCGCCGCTACCGCGAAGGCGACGAAAAATGGAAGCGCTGGCAGGACAAGATCTTCGAGGGTGACCATTCCTACAAGTGCCCGACCTACATCCAGGCCGTGCCGCCCTGCCAGGGAAGCTGCCCTTCCGGCGAGGACATTCGCAGCTGGCTCAACATCGTGCGCGGTATCGAGAAGCCGCCGGCCGGAGTGCCGTGGCAGGAATACGCGTTCCGCCGGCTTACCGAGGCGAACCCGTTTCCCGCGGTAATGGGTCGGGTGTGCCCGGCACCGTGCCAGTCCGGATGCAACCGCAATGAAGTCGAGGACTTCGTCGGCATCAACTCGGTCGAGCACTTCATCGGCGAGTGGGCGCTCGCGCACAAGCTCGGCTTCCCGCGGCCGGAGCGAGAAACCGGCAAGAAAATTGCGATCATTGGCGGCGGTCCGGCAGGACTCGCTTGCGCCTACCAGCTGCGGCGCAAAGGCCACGGCTGCACCATTTTCGATTCGAACGAGCACCTTGGCGGCATGATGCGCTACGGCATCCCAGGCTATCGCACGCCGCGCGACGTGCTCGACGGCGAGATCAAGCGCATTATCGACATGGGAGTGGAGGTGCGCCTCAACACCCAGGTCGGCAAGGACGTGAGCCTCGAACAGTTGCGGCGCGACTTCGACGCCGTCTTCGTCGGCCTCGGCGCGCAGTCGGGCAGCCCGCTGCCCATTCCCGGCGGCGAGGCGCCGAACTGCATAGACGGCATCACGTTCCTGCGCGCTTTCAATGACGGCCGGCTCAAGCACGTAGGCAAGAGGGTGGTGGTGGTGGGCGGCGGCGACACCGCCATGGACGTTGCCGCGGTGGCGCGCCGGCTCGG
>DATKVJ010000145.1:0-5354 GCA_035530135.1 Rhodocyclaceae bacterium
TGCCACTGAACGTCGCTGCCGATCGCCATGTAGACGAAACCGTCCTTTGCCGGATAGACGTTGGTCGGTATGAATTTGCGATGCTCGTTGCCCGAGCGTGTGATCTCGCTGTTCTCGCAGCCGAAGTCGATCAAGGGCAGCACGGTGATCAGCCAGGACGCCGCCGCCTGCAGCATGGATACGTGGATCTGCCGGCCGCGCCCGCTCTCGTGGCGCTCGAGCAGGGCCAGCATCACGTTGGCGTAGACCTCGTCGCCCGCCTTGAGGTCGATGACGGGAATGCCGGTGAGCATCGGCGGCCCCTTGGGGTCGCCCGTGACTTCCATGTAGCCCGCCATGGCCTGGATCACCGGGTCGTAGCCCGGCGCGTTCGGAAATTCCGGACCCATCGCCGAAATCCCGGCCCAGATCAGATCGGGCTTGACCGCCGCGAGCGTCGCGTAATCTATGCCGAGCGCTTGGTAGCGCGAAGGCACGGTATTGCAGCAGAAGACGTCGGCGTCGAGCGTTCGAATGAGGCGCTTGAGCACTTCCTGCCCGCGCGCTTCCTTGAGGTTGAGCGCGATCGCTTCCTTGCCTACGTTCGGTGCGATGAAATAACTGCGGCGGTCGACGTCGGCGACGCGCGCACCGATATAGCGGTTCGGGTCCCCCGGCAGCCCCGAGGCGCCCGGCGTGGACTCGATGCGGATTACGCGCCAGCCCAGTTGCGCGAAGCGCAGCGTCGCGTAGGGCAGGGACAGCGCCTGCTCCAGCGACAGGATGGTGCGGCGTTTCATGCGGCTCTTCCGGGCGTTTCCAGGAACAGGTTTTCGCCGTTGCCGTGCAAAGCATGGTAGACGCTCTCAGGCGCGAACGGCAGGCCGATGACGACTCCGCCCTCTACCTGCCCCTCGATGCCGAGCCGGTTCAGCACCCGGCCGAAGTCGTGCGCCGCCGCAAGCTTGGTCATCTTGACACTGCCGGGCCGGTGTCGAGATCGTTCACCATGACTCTTGCGCCTTTGCGCGCGAGGTTCAAGGCCAGCGCCTGCCCGATGGCGCGGCCCGAGCCGGTAACGATGTCAACTTTGTCTTGCAGTTTGTTCATTTCGTGTGCTCGCGAAGGAAAAATAAATCGAAAATTTGAGCGCGGCCACCGTCGCGGTATTGAGCAGAAAGAATGCACGGCGCGCGCTCAGCCGCCCGCGATTGGGGGTACCAGAACTACTTCGTCCTCGTCATGCACCGGAAAGTCGCGATCCGCATGGTGGTGATTGACCGAGACCAGCACGACATCAATATACTTGAACGCACGCTTGAAGCGCTCGTCCTGGGTCTGCAGCCAGTCGAGCAACATGCCCACATTCTCGACCTTGTTTGGCAGCACGATGTGTTCCGTGGCGCATCCCATGTTGTCCCGCAGCCAGGCGTGGTACCGCAGTATCATTTGCGCTCAGACTCCAATGAGCTCGCGCAAGGCGTGCTTGCCCGCCTTTCGTGGATGGCGCGGGCAACCACTTCCGGCGACATCGGCGGATTGAAGATGCGGACCCCCGTCGCGTTGAACAGCGCATTGGCGATGGCCGGCGCAATGACGATCGTCGGCAACTCCGAAATGCCCTTCGCGCCATAGGGCCCTTCGGCGCAATTGCTTTCGATGAAATGCAGATCGAGCGGCGGCATTTCCGGCGCCGTGATGAGCTTGTAATCGCGAAAGCCCGGATTCTTCAGCATACCCTTTTCGATCCGCATGTTTTCGCATAGGGCATAGCCCAGACCCATGGCGATGCCGCCTTCGATCTGGCCTTCGAGTCCCATGCGGTTGATGACACGACCGACATCCTGCGCCACCGTGACCTTGTCCACCCTGATCTCGCCGGTCAGCGTGTCGACGGTAATCTCGGCGACGTGCACGGCATGGGAATACGCGGCGGAGTGGTCGGAGATGTGCTTCGCTCCTTCCGGTTCGCTCTTCGGCTCGTAGTAATCGGTAACCATCACCAGTTCCGGCTCGGCCTGAAAGTGCATCCGTCGCAGCAGGCGTTCGAGGTCGATCAACGGCGTTCCGCACGAATCGCGCACGACGAAACCGCCGCGCAGTTCGAGGGTCTCGGCCGGTTCGTCGAGCATCTTCGCGGCGGCGTTCAGGATCTGCGCCTTTGCCTTCCTTGCGGCGCGCCGCGTTCCGTTGCCGGCGATGAAGGTCGTGCGCGAAGCGTGCACGCCCACGTCCCACGGCGCAATGTCGGAATCGTTGTTGACGATGGTCACATGTTCCAGCGGCACGCCCAGTTCCTCGGCCACGATCAGGGTGATGACCGCGTCTATCCCCTGACCGATTTCGGAGGCGCCGCTGATGACAGTAACCCGGGCGTAATCGTCCACCTTGAGAATAGTGCCGATGCCGTCCGACTTGTGAATCTTGGCGCCGCCGGCGTTGTGGATGGACGAGGCGAGGCCGATGCCTTTCTTGTAGCGGCCTGGCGCGTCCCGTAGCGATGCGTGCTGCTTGCGCTTTCGGCTATAGTCGCTGGCCTTGGCGGCGGTTTCAAGGCACTCCACGAGGGCGCACTCGCGCAGGAAGGATTTCTGCGGCGTGAATTCGCCGGACTTCTGCGCGTTTTTAAGATGGAAATCGAGTGCATCCATGTCCAGCATGTCGGCCAGCATGTCCATCTGCTGGGCGGTGGCATAGGTGGTCTGGACGTTGCCGTAACCGCGGAACGAGCCGGCGTAGGGGTTGTTGGTGTAAATCGCCTGTGCCTTGAAGTCGACCACCGGCACGCGATAGTGGCCCGAGGTGGTGCGCATCATGATGACGGGAATGGTCGGCCCCCATGAGGTGTAGGCACCGTTGTCCAGCAACACGTCGGCGCTGCGGAACGTGAGCACGCCATCGCGGGTGCATCCGGTGCGCATATGGATAATCGCCGCCTGGCGCGTCGGCGCGGCCCTGAACTCCTCCTCGCGCGAATAGATGACCTTGACCGGTCGGCCAGTTTTCCTGGCCAGCAGCGCGGCGATCGGCTCGTAGGGGTAGACATCGAGCTTGGAGCCGAAGGCGCCGCCGACGGGCGGCTGGATCACCCGGATGTCGCCGGGATCGATGCCCAGCGCCGGCGCCAGATCCATCTTGTAGTTGTACGGATACTGGGTCTGCGTCCAGATCGTCAGCTTGCCGTTGTGATCGAAGTCGGCGATGGCGCAGGACGTGCCCATGCAGCAGTGCGTCACGTGGTGCGGACGGAACACGCTGTCGACGACAAATTCGGAGGCCGCTTCGGCCGCGGCGAGATCGCCGTGCTTGAATTCGAAAGAAAGGCTCTTGTTGCCGGGAAAGTTGTCGTGGACCAGCGGCGCGCCTTCCCTGGCGCCGGATTCGGGTGAGAACACGCCGGGCAGGTCCTGGTACTCGACTTCGATGAGTTCGAGCGCACGGCTGGCGATCTCCTCCGTCTCGGCTGCGACGGCTGCAATCTCGTCGTGCTCGCAACGCACCTTGTCCTTGAGCGCGACATTGTCGCGGACGAAGCCGAACTTGAGGCCGGCGGCGTCCTTGCCGGTCAACACCGCATGGACGCCGGGCAGCCGTTCCGCCGCCGAGGTGTCGATGCGCACGATCCTGGCGTGGGGCCGGCCGGCGAACAGCACCTTGCCGATCAGCATTTGCGGCAACACCATGTCGTTGATGTAGCGCGTCTTGCCGGTCGCCTTCTCGGGGGCGTCGGGCTTCCTGACACGCTGGCCGATCAAGGTCTTCCTTGCGATGGGTGAACCGATGACGTCTCGTTTCATGGCATTGCACTCCTTAGGCGTATGCGGCCGGATGAGGGGATGCCGCCCTCAGGGACGGCCGCAGCACTTCTTCTGCTCGACCACTGCTTCCACCGCGTCCAGCACCTTGGTGTAGCCGGTGCACCGGCAGAGATTGCCCTCGAGGCCCCGTTGCGCTTCCTCCCGCGTCAGGTTGGGATTGTTTTCGACCAGGTAGTCGGCCTGCATGATCATGCCCGGCATGCAGTAGCCGCACTGCACGGCACCGTGATCGACGAAGGCCTGCTGCACCGGGTGAAGGCCCCCCGGTGTGCGGAGTCCCTCGATGGTCACAACCTCGCGTTCGTCACAATCGACGGCGTACATCAGGCAGCTGTTGACGGTCTCGCCGTCGACCTTGATCGTGCAGGCGCCGCACTCGCCTTCGCCGCAGGCATATTTGGTTCCGGTCATGCCGAGCTTGTCGCGCAGCATGGCCAGGGTCTTCATGGTGACCGGCACCTTCAGGCAAACCTCGCGGCCATTGAGCTTGAAGCGGATTTCAGTTTCCACGGACGTCATTGAGCACCTCTTCAACGAACACACGAACGAGATGGCTGCGATACCACGCACTGGCACGCACGTCATCGATGGGTTTGGCATCCTCCGCCGTCCCGGCGACTGCGGCGGCGATGGTTGCGGCGTCAAGCGGCTTGCCTTCGAGCGCGGCCTCTACATGGCTGGCGCGCAAGGGCGTGGGCGCGACCGACCCCATGGCTACACGCACATCGCTGAGCCTGCCGCCGGCGATGCGCGCGCCCAGGGCCACCGAAACGGTGGAGATCTCAAGCGCGGGACGCGGTCCAGATTTGCGGAACCTGCCGACGAAGTCGGCCGCAGGCCGGTCGAACACGATTGCCGTGAGCAACTCTTCCGGCAGTTTGACGGTCTTGCCGGGACCCACGAAGAACTGTTCCAGCGGTACCTGCCGCTTCTGCACGGCGCCGTCGCGCCAGCATGCGAGTTCGACCGACGCCCCCAGTACCAGCAAGGCCGGGCTCATGTCGCCGGCCGGCGAGGCGTTGCACAGGTTGCCACCCACCGATGCCGCGTTGCGAATCTGCTCGCTGGCGAAATGCTCGGCCGCCTCGACCAGAACGGGCGCGATTACAGCGAGCGCGGGGTTGCGGCGGATTTCGCTGATTGTCGTTAGGGCACCGATGCGAACCTTGTCACCCGTGGCTTCAATGCCGCCCAGTCGTTCGATGCGGCGAATGTTCAGCAGTTTCGCTTTGTATTGACGCATGCCGGATTCGGTCTGTGGTGCGAGATCCGTACCGCCGCACAATACGGTGGCATCGCCGTCCGCCATTGCCTGCAATGCCTCGTCCAAGCGGCGAGGCGCCAGATAGCTGGTTATCTCCTGCATGGACCGCTCTCGATCCTGGAGCTGACACAAACTTGCCTGGCTCGGCAAGGCGCATCAAGCACTTGGGCACTTCCCCAGTACGTCCAAAGGAAGGATGGGAAACTCAATCGCATTTGAGAGTATCTCCGCGTTTGGCAGTCATAGTCAATCATAAGAGATTCCAGTTGAACGGCTCTGCTTGCATTCGAGCC
>DATKVJ010000146.1:0-6597 GCA_035530135.1 Rhodocyclaceae bacterium
GAGGCGATGTCCAGGCCCTCGCGCTCCTCGTCTTCCGCCACGCGCAGTCCGATCAGCATATCCACCAGCTTGTAGCAGATGAAGGCGACGACGCCCGACCAGACGATGGTGACGCCCACGCCGGTGGCCTGGATGATCACCTGGCTCGAGATCGAGTAGCCGTCGGCGACCTTGTTGGCGACGTAGTCGTAGATGCCGCTGCCGCCCAGGCTGGGCGCGGCGAAGACGCCGGTCAGCAGCGATCCCAGGATGCCGCCGACGCCATGGACGCCGAACACGTCGAGCGAGTCGTCGGCGCCGAGCATGCGCTTCAAGCCATTGACGCCCCAGAGGCAGACCACGCCGACCAGAAGACCGATGACCAGAGCGCCGCCGACGCCGACGAAGCCGCAGGCCGGGGTGATCGCCACCAGGCCGGCGACGGCGCCGGATACGGCACCGAGCATCGAGGGCTTGCCCTTCATCATCCACTCGGCGAACATCCAGGACAGGGCCGCTGCGGCGGTCGCCAGCCAGGTATTGACGAAGGCCAGCGCCGCGGTGCCGTTGGCTTCGAGCGCCGAGCCGGCGTTGAAGCCGAACCAGCCGAACCACAGCAAGGAGGCGCCCATCATGGTCATGGTCAGGCTGTGCGGGGCCATCGAATCCTTGCCGTAGCCGACGCGCTTGCCGATCAGGAAGGCGCCGACGATGCCGGCCATGGCGGCGTCGATATGCACCACCGTGCCGCCGGCGAAGTCGAGCGCGCCCCTGTTGAACAGCCAGCCTGCGGTCGCATTCAGCTTGTCGGCGGCCGCGGCGCTGATGTAGCCGTCCGGACCCGCCCAGTACCAGACCATGTGCGCGATCGGCAGGTAGCTGAAGGTGAACCACAGCACCGAGAACAGCAGCAAGGCCGAGAACTTGATGCGCTCGGCGAAGGAGCCGACGATCAGGGCCACGGTGATGGCCGCGAAGGCGCCCTGGAAGGCGACGTAGATGAACTCGGGGATGGCCACGCCCTTGCTGAAGGTGGCGGCCATACTATCCGGCGTCAAGCCCGACAGGAACAGCTTGCTCAAGCCACCGAAGAACGGGTTGCCCTCGCTGAACGCCACGCTGTAGCCATAGACCGCCCAGAGCACGCTGATCAAGGCGAAGATCACGAACACCTGCATCAGCACCGAGAGCATGTTCTTGCTGCGCACCAGACCGCCGTAGAACAGGCCGAGCCCGGGGATGGACATCAGGATGACGAAGGCGGTGGCCACGATCATCCAAGCGGTGTCGCCCTTGTCCACCTTGTCCGTGATCGGCTGGGCGGCGGCCGGTGCTGCGGCCGCCGCGACGGCCGGCGCCGCAGCAGGAGCGGACACCGCCGGCGCCGCGGATGGTGCCGCGGGCGCGTCATCGGCGTGTGCCAGGCTGCCGAAGCCCACGACGGCGAGCGTCAGGATAAGTGCAATCAATTTTTTCATCATCTTCCCCTTACAGCGCATCCGCGCCGGTTTCACCGGTGCGGATGCGGATGGCCTGTTCCAGATCGAACACGAAGATCTTGCCGTCACCGATCTTGCCGGTGCTGGCCGATTTCTCGATGGCTTCGATCACTTGATCGAGCAGCTCGCTCTTGACCGCTGCTTCGACTTTTACCTTGGGCAGAAAATCGACGACGTATTCCGCGCCGCGATACAGCTCGGTATGTCCCTTCTGCCGGCCGAAGCCCTTGACCTCGGTGACGGTGATGCCCTGCACGCCGATGGCGGAGAGGGCTTCACGCACTTCGTCAAGCTTGAACGGCTTGATGATGGCGGTTACCAGTTTCATGATGGCTCCTATGGGTGATTTGCGGCGGTCACAGGGTCTTGGAGAAAGACAGAACGGCGCGTCCCTGCCCGAGATCGCGGCCGAAGGCGTTGCGGTAAAACTCGCCGGCGCCGCCCTGGGCATTGGTATCCGAGTAGTACAGACCAAGCACGCCGAAGCCCAGGTCCTTGCTCACGCCGAGCTTCCAGTCGTTGTAGGAGGCCGCGCTGAAACCCTTGACCGTCTGGTGGCCGACGTGGGCGGAGAGGCCCAGGCCATTGCCCAAGTCATAGTTGCCGGTCAGATCCAGATAGCCGCTGCCACGCGTGTCGCCGCCGGTGGGTGTGACGGCGCCGAAGAGGTTGCTGGAGACCACCGAGGAATACTTGAGGCTCACCCACTTCCAGCCCAGCAAGCCGTAGATCTCGGTGGTGTCGGGCTTGACGAAACCGACCGGATAAGAGCCCGGATAGTTGTAGGTCAGCACGCCAACGTCGTAATTCCAGTCGCCGCCGGCGAAGGAATTCCTGTAGCCGCCATAGACGTCGATCTCGATCGGGGCGTTGACCGGCGCAAGTGTGGTACTCATATCGCCGAGCCAGGAAATGCTCGAACCCCAGGTGCCCACATAGAGGCCGTTGGGATTGACGTAATCGAATCCGCCCTGGATCGCCGGCTTGCCGTTGCTCTGGGCAATGCCGCGGTACAGATACTCGGAGGTCAGCATGACGTTGCCGGTGAACGGGCTCGGCGCGGGGGCGGTCTGGGCGGAAGCGACAGCGGGAACGAGGAAGGCACCCGCGATGAGGGAAGCGATCAAGGTTTTATGCATGGCAAATCTCCTGTTAGAAAATGGTTCCTGCACGATCTCTTGAGCACGATGCATGCCAATCTAAATTGACCTATTTAATCAATGCGCTGTAGCGTCACTTCGGGTTTTGTTCGGGAACTTTGCACCGATATGTCGCCGGCCCGACGGCAGCCGCACCATTGCGGTGCGCCATCCTCCGGCGTTCGATCCGGGCTATGCTAGACTCCGCTTGGACAGTCGTAATGATATGTCAAATAGATATTGGACCACGTCATGAACAAAATCGTCGGGGAAATCTCCACCCGCCTCTCCGAGCTGGTCGCCGCCAGCCCGGCCAGGGACATCGAGAAAAACGTCCGCGCCCTGCTCTCCAGCGGCTTCGCCCGGCTGGACCTGGTCACGCGCGAGGAATTCGAGGTCCAGGCAACGCTGCTCGCCCGCGCCAGGGAGAGGCTGGCCGCGCTCGAAAACCGGGTGGCGGCGCTCGAAGCCGAGGCGGCAGAGCGGCGCGACAGCTGAATACCGGCCTGACGCACGGGCCGGCCCATGAAGAAAGACTCCTTCCTAACCCTGTTGCGCGAACTGGCGCACTGCTACCGGAGCTTCGAGAGTCATTCGGCAGCCCATATCCGCAGCCTCGGTCTGACCCCGGCGCAATTCGATCTGGTCGTCACCCTGGGCAGCACCGCTGGGATGAACTTCAAGGAACTGGGGAAAAAGACGTTGATCACCAAGGGCACGCTGACCGGCGTGGTGGACCGTCTGGTGGCAAAAGGGCTGGCGCGCCGCGTCGCCTCACCGACCGACGGCCGCAGCCAGACCGTGCAACTGACCGAGCAGGGTTCTGCGCTGTTCGCCCGCATCTTCCCCGCCCACCTCGCCCATCTTCGGCCGGCCAGCGCCGAATTTCGCGATGCCGAACTGCGGCAGGCCCAGGCGACGCTGCTGCGGCTGCGTCGCGCGCTGGAACGGGCGAGGAGCCGACCCGATAGTTCCGATTAGCCCCGCCCATGGCCGGACTATTGTTGCCCGGCCGCCATCCGTGCCACAATGAATTCGTTGCGGCGGCCCGGATGCGGGCCGTTTCAATGCCGGCGCCGGGGGATGCCGACGGTCGCTCACAAAGGGGAAAATCATCAGACGGTTGGCCGCCCTGCTGCTGCTCCTGCCGCTGGGCGTGATCGCGGCCGAGGAGGGAGCGCTGCCCTCGGAGAAGGATTACCTGGCCGAGATGCCGATCGTCCTGTCGGTGTCCCGCCTGCCCCAGCCTCTGGATGAAACGCCGGGGGCGGTGACCGTGCTCGACCGCGACACGATCCGGAGAAGCGGCGCCCGCGACGTCACCGACCTGATGCGTCTGGTGCCGGGCTTCGAGGTCAGCGATTCCTGGGAAGATGGCGCACCGCTGGCCGTCTATCACGGCGGTTTCGGCAGTTTCTCGAGCCGCATCCAGGTATTGATCGACGGCCGCTCGGTCTATTCGCCCTATTTTCTCGGCACCGCGGCCAACGGCCTGCAGACCATCGCCCTGGAGGACATCGACCACATCGAGGTGCTGCGCGGCTCCAATTCCGCGGCCTTCGGCGCCCGAGCCTTCCTGGGCGTGATCAATATCGTCACCCGCGCGCCGATCGAGACCCGCGGCGTCTACGTCAGCAAGACCGGCGGCGAAAACGGCGTCGATGACGCCGTGCTGCGCCTCGGCTGGGGCACCGACACGGCCAACTTCCGCTTGAGCGCCAGCCGGCGCGGCGACGACGGGCTCTCCGGCGTGAACGGCCACCAGCACACGGAAACCTTCAACACCGGGCTGGAGGGGCCATACGGGGTAAACCACGTGAACCTGGTCAATTTCCGAGCCGACCTCGCCCCGAGCGCCAGGGACGAAGTCGATCTGCGCACCGGCGCCTCGCAACAGTATTCGGGCACCGGCAACCCGTTCTCGGCGGGCAACCCGATGCGCGAGGTGCGCTACGGCTCGGCTTACCTGCAGGCCGACTGGAAACGCATCCTCGGCCAGGATGCGGACATCTCGGCTTCCTACTCGCACACCGACGAGCGCTACACCGACCATTTTCCCTACGCCTTGCCGCCGCCCTTCTACGGCACGGTGGTGGATTTCGGCGGCAATGCCAGCAACGACGCCCTGATGGTCCAGCACAGCTCCCGCTCCGGCGCAAAGGTGCGCATCGTCTGGGGCGGCGAGCTGCGCCGCGAGGAAGTGCGCTCGCTGGCGCTCTACGCCCAGCCGCTGCTCGCGACCAATTTCGCGCGACTGTTCGGCAATCTCGAATGGCGCATCAGGCCCCAGCTGGTGCTCAATGCCGGCGCCTCGGAGGAGAGAAGCAGCCTCTCCGGGTCCGACCTGGCGCCGCGCCTGATGCTGAACTGGCACGTCGTGCCCGGACAGACGCTGCGCCTCGGCGTCTCCAAGGCGCAGCGCCCGCCCTCGATGTTCGAGCAGGAGGCCAACATCCGCTACGTCGTTCTGAACACGCTGATCAAGGAGACCTATGTCGCGCGCGGCAACGTCCGGCCCGAGACCCTGCTGGCGCGCGAGATCGGCTATCTCGGGGAAATGCCGGCACTGCATCTGACCGCCGACGTCCGCATCTTCCACGAAGGCATAGCCGGGCTGATCCTGCCCCAGAACTACGCGCTGCCGCCGGGCCTCACCCTGATTCCCCAGACGAGCGCAATCGGCTTCGTCAACGCCCAGGATTTTTCCGACCGCGGCATCGAGTACCAGCTGAAGTTCAAGCCCCGGACGGGCACCCAGCTGCTGTTCGGCCAGACCTTGATGCGCATCGATTCGAGCGATCCGGCCACGGCAATGTCGGCACCGACCCACGCCGTTTCCCTGGCCCTGTTTCAGCGGCTGCCCGACGGCTTCGATTTCAGCCTGATCCACTCGGCCTCGGCGGCGATGACCTGGGAGCGTGGGGGCAATATCCTGCAGCCCACCGCGCGTACCGACCTGCGCCTGGCCAAGCGCTTCCGGCTCGGCGCCACGCGCGGCGAGCTCGCCGCCGTGGTGCAGAATCTGGGCCCGCCCTATAACGACTTCAACAACCATTTCTTCTTCACCCGCTGTCTGTTCACCACGCTCAGCCTCCAGCTCTGATCCGATGACACTGCGTCGCGGGCGACTCCTGCTGCCGGCCTGCGCCCTGTTCAGCGCCGGCGCCGCGGCGCTCGCCCCGTTGCCGCGCGAACGCTTCGAGCAAATCACCGCCCAGCGCCACGTCGCCCGCGCCCGCGGCCTCGACCTGAACGCAGCCGCCTTGGCGGCGCGCCTGCAGCAGATGGAACGCGCGCCATGAAACCGCTCGGCATCCGTTCCCGCATCCTGCTCGCCGCACTTTTGCCCGTGGCCCTGCTGGCGGCGTTGTTGTCCGGGATATTCATCGAAGACCGCGTCAGCGACCTCGACGCCACCCAGCGCCAGCGGGCCGAGGCGCTGATGCGGCAAGTCGTCTCAGGCAGCGAGTACGGCCTGTTCTCCGGCAACCGGGCGGCGCTCCAGGCCCTGGTCAATCGAGTACAGCAAGAGAGCGACGTCCGCTCGGCCACGATCTTCGATGCCGAGGGCCGGGTCCTGGTCCGCGCCGGCACCGCCGGCTACGGCAAGCTGGCACGGTTCGGCGACGAGCGCAGCGAGAGCGCCGAACCGGCGGCCCACGTCCTGCTGCTGACGCAAGCGATCGTCGGCCCGCAACTGGCGCTCGACGATCTCTACAGCGGCACCGCCGCGCCCCGCCCGCTCAGGCTGGGCGAGGCGGTGCTGGAGCTGTCCACCGCCAGCGTGCAGCAGCGCAGGCGCGAACTGATGCTGGCGGGACTGCTGACGACGATAGGTGGCCTGCTCTTCGGCAGCTTCTTGGCGGTGCGGCTTTCCCGCGGCGTGATCGAGCCGATCGTCGAGGTCGGCAAGGTGGTCGAGCGCATCGGCCGGGGCGAGCTCTCGGCCCGCGTCGCGATCGACGAAAGCAGTTCGCTGC